>JANXTS010000005.1 GCA_025352265.1 Variovorax sp.
AGGAACAAATGGTCTTTGTTGGTCACGATGAGCAAATCGCCCGTGCCGCAGGCCTGACCGCGTTCGATGGCTTGCTGCAGCAAAGTCGAGCCGCCGAGCCTCATGAAAGGCTTGGGAAAGGCCTGGCGGGACAGCGGCCAAAGCCTGGATCCGGCGCCGCCAGAGAGCACCACTGAAAGCAGTCGCATGTTGTTCCTCTGATTTGTTAGGTTGAAGTTTACCGGGCGCTCGAGGTACGGCCGCCTCCAGCGGCGCCGCAGAGCCGCTGAACCAGATCCAACGTTGCGAAGATAATCATGCGCCAGTCGACGCGTTCAGCATGCCGCCACAACAACAAGAGCTCCCTCACCTCGCCCATCCCAAGTACCGCCCCGACATCGACGGCTTGCGTGCGGTGGCGGTGTTGGCGGTGGTCGTGTATCACGCCTTTCCGAAGGCGGTGCGCGGTGGCTTTATCGGCGTCGACATCTTCTTCGTTATTTCAGGCTACCTGATTTCGACGATCATTTTCGGAAGCCTCGCCGGCAGCGGATTCAGCTACGGCGAGTTCTACGCGCGGCGCATCCGGCGCATCTTGCCTGCCTTGCTGCCTGTCATGGCGGCAACCTGCGTGGTCGGCTGGTATGTGCTGCTGTCGGACGAATTTCGGGAGTTGGGCAAGCATTTGCTGGCCAGTGCCGGCTTCGTGTCGAACCTGGCTTTGTGGAACGAGGCGGGCTACTTCGATACCGCGGCGGAAAGCAAGCCGCTGCTGCATTTGTGGTCACTCGCGGTCGAAGAGCAGTTCTATATTTGCTGGCCGCTGTTTCTCGGGTTGGTCTGGCGCGCACGCGCCAGCCTGGGTCGGAACAAGCTGACGTGGTGGATCGGCATCGCGGCCGGGCTGTCTTTCGTGCTGAATGTCGCGACCATTCATCGTCACCCCGAGGCGGTCTTCTATTCGCCGCTCTCGCGCATCTGGGAGCTGGCCGCTGGCGCCTTGCTCGCCCATTCGGCACTGCGTCGTACCACGCCGCACGGCGCGATCAATTCCGAAGTGCGTGTGCTCGCGGGCTTGGTACTTATTGGCCTTGGCCTGTACTTCATCCAGAAAGAAAAGACCTTCCCGGGCTGGTGGGCCATCTTGCCGGTGCTGGGCGCGTGCCTCTGCATTTCGGCGGGGCCGCTTACCTGGCTCGGTCGCAACCTGCTCGGCTCGCGTGTCTTCGTCTGGTTTGGGCTGATCAGCTACCCGCTGTATCTGTGGCACTGGCCATTGCTGGCGTATGCGCGCATCGTCGAGAACGGCGTGCCGACAGCGGCGATCCGCGGCGGCGCAGTGGTGGTCGCGATCGTGCTGGCATGGCTGACGTATCGCTTTCTTGAACGGCCGATCCGCAAGAGCAACGACCCGGCAACCGTTCGCTGGTTGCTGATCGGCATGGTCACGTTGGCCGTCGTCGGCACGGCCATTTTTGCGCGGCTCATCCCCGCCCGGAACAGCGATCCGACGTTGCAGGCGATCGCTTCTGCGAGCACCGATTGGGGCTATCCCGACACCATGCAACTGGTCAAGCGCGGCGGGGAAGAGATCTACAAGATCGGAGCCGGCAGCAAGCGCGTGCTGCTGCTGGGCGACAGCCATATCGAGCAATACGGCCCGCGCGCCCTTGAGTTGGCGCGCACAGCGCCGGAGCAACTCGGCACGCTGTACTTTGCGACCCGCGGTGCCTGCCCAGCCATCCCGCACCTGTCCGAAGACCGAGACCCTGGCTGTTCCGAACGCCGCGAGCACATGGAGACGTTTGCCCGCAGTGCCGACGTCGACTCGGTCGTCATCGGCGGTTGCTGGGCATGCTACTTCGATGTGGGCGAAGCGCCGCCATCGGCGAACGCACCAGCGCCCGACCACTACTACTTTCGCGAAGGCACGACGCGGCACATGCTGCGCGGCGGCGATGGCGTCGAGCGTTCGTTCGAGTCGCTCGAGCTCTTCCTGAAATCGCTGAAGTCCGCAGGCAAAAAGGTCTACCTGGTGTTGAACATTCCGGTAGGCGATGGCTTCGAACCCAAGTCGATGATCAGCGGCAGCCGCCTCGGCACGCTGACCGCGCCTAGGGTCGACCCACGGGTCATGCTGACGGCTTCGCAGAAGCGCATTCATGACCGGCTGCAGCAAATCGCGGTCGCGAGCGGTGCGGTCGTCATCGATCCAATGGCAACGTTGTGCAATGCCGATGGGCAGTGTCTTCGCACCGATGCGGATGGCATTCCCATCTACAAAGACGCCACACATTTGCGCGCTGCGTATGTCAAGCGCTTTGCCTCTTTTATCGATCAAGCGATCACCCAGTCGAAGTAAGCCATGAATTTGATTGCTCGACTGACCCACCTGGTTCGACTCGGGGTGCAGCACGGCCCGCGCATGGCGAGCAAGCTGCCGCAGGCTTGGCGCGTCTACTGCAAGGCGGGCTGGCAGGGCATGGTGTGGGAACTGCGGCGCCGGCTGCGCAAGACCAACGACTACGCGAACTGGGTGGTGACCTACGACACCCTGACAGCCGAGACTCGCACGGCCATCACGCAGCGTGTCGCGGCAATGCAAGCGCCACCGCTGATCTCGATAGTGATGCCGACCTACAACCCGAACCCAGTACACCTGCGTGCCGCCATCGAGTCGGCGCGGGCGCAGCTCTATCCGCA
>JANXTS010000013.1 GCA_025352265.1 Variovorax sp.
AGGCTCGCATCCAGGTTGCTCAGAGGATCGTCGAACAGCAACACTTCGGGCTCCAGCACCAGCGCCCGCGCCAAGGCCACGCGCTGCTGCTGCCCGCCTGACAGCTCGCTGGGCAGGCGGGTGTCGAACCCCACCAGGCCAACGTTTTTGAGAGCGTCTGCGGCCCGGCTGCGCGCCGCGTCTTTGGCAATGCCCGACATCTTCAGGCCGTACATCACGTTTTCCACCACGTTCATGTGCGGAAAAAGCGCGTAGCTCTGGAACATCATGCTTACGTTGCGGTCGGCCGGCCCCAGGGTAGTGACGTCTTTGCCGCCCATGATGATCTGGCCCGAGGTGGGCGACTCCAGCCCGGCAATCATGCGCAGCGTGGTCGTCTTGCCGCAGCCTGAGGGGCCGAGGATGGTGGTGAGCGAGCCCTTCTTTATCTCAAAGCTGATGCACTTGACGGCCAGTGGCGACGATGCGTCCGGCCCATAGCGCTTACTGATATTTTTGAATTCAACGCCGTTGTTCATGCTATTTTTTCCAGGTGGGGCACGGGCTACGCAAATGGGCAACCTCAATGCGCGGGCACAGCAAGCGCCGGTGCACCCGCCTTGCGCCGCCCCAGCTTGCGCTCACCCACCAAAAACTGGATCAGCGCAATCGCCAGTGACATCAAGATGATCAGCACGGTGCAATAGGCCAGCGCCACGCCATAGTCGCCATTGCCCACACGGCCGATGATGTAGGTGGTGGCCAGCTCGTTCTCGGCCGTCACTAAAAAGATCACCGCGCTCACCGTCGTCATGGCACGCACGAAGCTGTAGACCAGCGCGGCTACCAGCGCGGGCTTGAGCAGCGGCAGCACCACCCTGAACAGCGTTTGGGCAGTGGACGCACGCAGCATCAACGAGGCTTCGTCCAGCGACTTGTCAAGCTGTTTGAACGCCGCCGTGCCCGCCCGCACCCCCACCGGCAAATTGCGGAACATGAAGCACAGCACGATGATGAGTCCGGTGCCGGTTAGCTCCAGCGGCGGCACGTTGAAAGCCAGGATGTAGCTCACGCCGAGCACCGTGCCCGGTATCGCAAACGCCAGCAGCGCCGCAAACTCGAAGAGCCCCTGCCCCTTGAACTCGTTGCGCGCCAGCAGCCAGGCGATGAGCATGCCGAGCGTGGCGGTGATCGGCGCCGAGATGCCCGCTAGCTTGAGCGTCGTGAAGAGCGAGTTCCATGCGGTGCCGGCCCACACCAGGCCGAACTGTCCCCATTCGAGCGAGAACGCCGTTTTGAAGTGAGCGAGCGTCAGGGTGTAGTCGCGACCCCAGGTCTGCACGAAGCCGCCGGCGAAAGCGAAGAGGTAGACCACCAGCGTGAACACGATCCACGGAAAGGCGATGGCGTAGATCGTGCGCCGTACGCCGTCGGGCAGCGGCATCGCGATCCCGGCATCGCCCTTGCCGCTGACCGTGGTGAAGTTCTGCTTGCCGAGCACCCAGCGTTGCAACGCGAATACGCCGAGAGCGAAGAAAGTAAGAATCCACGCCAACGATGCCGCCCGACCCGGATCGTTCTGCGCACCGACGATGGCGAAGAACACATCGGTCGCCAGCACCGAGAAATCACCACCCACCACCACCGGATTGCCAAAGTCCGCAATGCTCTCGATGAAGCCGACAAGGAACGCATTCGCCAGCCCCGGCTTGAGCAAGGGCAGCGTGATGGTGAAGAAGGTGCGGCGCCTGTCGGCCCGAAGCATTTGTGCGGCTTCCTCGAGGCTCGGCGCTATGCCCTGCACCACGCCGCGCATGATCATGAAGGCGATCGGCGTGAAGGCGAACAGCTGCGCGATGATCAGGCCCTTGAGCCCGTAGAACCAGCGTGAGGGCTCGATGCCGAACCATGTTTCCAACAGCTGGTTGACCACGCCCGACCGCCCGAACAGCAGGATAAGCCCAAGCCCGACGACAAAGGGCGGCGTGATGATCGGCAGCACCGCCAGCACGCGCAACGGCGTCTGCCAGCGCCTGTGGCCGCGTTCGGCCATCAACGCCATCAACGTGCCGAGAAAGGTGGTGCCGGCCGCCGTGACAAGCGCCAGCGCCAGCGTGTTCCACGCGACACCGCAGCGCAGTCCTCCGGTCAGGCAACTCAAGCCCCAGATACGCTCCATGAAGACACGGCCGACGAAGGCCGACAGCGACAGATGACCGTCTTCATCGAAGAAGGCCCCGGCCAACGCCTTGCTCACCGGGTAGTCGATGAAGAGCGCCATCATCACGCCGCAGCCGATCACCGCGCCCGCGACGAACAGGTCGCCCTTGAAGAAGCCCAGCCGCGCCAGACCGAAAGCGGCCAGCAGGATGAGCGCCAGCAATGCCACGAAGCCTCCGGCACCAATGCCGAACTGATTGGCCGCGAGTTCGCCAAAGGCGCTATTAAGCCAACCCGCGCTCCAGCCGCGTGCGCCAACCAAGAAGCCGGCGAGCGAAACGCCGACGGCGCCGATGAGCCCGCCCGCCAGCAGCCAGCGCCCTTGCGCGCGTCCCGCCGGCAACAGCGCGCCTATGGCGCACAGCACCAGCCCTGCGACCCCGGAGAAGAGCCAGACCCGCCCCTGCTTTGCTGCTTGCAGTAGACCGTTAGCAGCCTCGTCGCCGCCGAAAACGCGCGGCAGCGCCTCATACCAACTGGTGTCCTGAATCGCGTACCAAGGCAGCAGCAGATAGCCGAAAAATCCCGCCGCTAGACAGAACCAGACGGCGCCGTTGCGCTTGCCCGTCACATCACGCTTCACTGAGCAGCTTCTTCATTCAGCGCGCAAGCGAATTGACGTCTTTCTCCCAACGCGTGATCAAGCGGCGACGCTCCGCGCTCTCACCGTACTTTTTGTAGTCGTAATTGATGAGCTTGATCTTCTTGAAGTCGGGCACGTTGGCATCGACCGGCGTCGCCTTGTTCGACGGTAGCTGGTACTGCTTGGCAGCCGCGCCGAAGGTCTGCGCCTGCGGCGTCAGCGCCCACTCGTAGAACTTCTTGGCCTGCTCAAGATTGCGCGCGCCCTTGACGATGCTCATGGAGCCGATCTCGGCCCCGGTGCCTTCGCTCGGCGTGGCGGTCTCGACCGGAAACCCCTGCATCTTTTCTTGCGGCGCGTCATGCACGAAGCTGATCGACACCGCCGTTTCGCCGCGGGCCACAGCCTTGATCGGTCCCGTGCCCGAGCGCGTGTATTGGCTCACGTTCTTGTGCAGCGCCTTGAGGTAGTCGAACGCCTTGTCTTCACCCATGAGTTGAACCAACGTCGCGATCATCGTGTACGCCGTACCGCTGGAAGCCGGGTTGGCGACCTGGATGTCGCCTTTGTATTCCGGCTTGAGCAAGTCGGCCCAGCTGGTCGGTGCTGCCAGCTTTTTCTTCTTAAGCAGCTCGGTGTTGTAGCCGAAGCCGAGCGGCCCGGAATAAATACCGACGGTCTTGTAGCCCGACTGCTGCGCCTGCTGTTGCGCCCACGGATAGAGCTGGGGCAGCGAAGGCGATTTGTATTCCAGCGTGAGGCCCGACTCGGCCGCCTGCAGGTGCGGGTCGCCGGTGCCGCCGAACCAGACGTCGGTCTTGGGGTTGTCTTTCTCGGCCCCCAGTTGCGCGAGTGCCTCGCCGGAGCCCTTGAGCGCCAGGTTGATCTTGACGCCGGTAGTCCTGGCGTAGACCGTCGCGATCATGTTGCACCAGTCGGCCTGCACCGAACAAATCACGTTGACTTGCTGCGCTGACGCTGCAGCCGTGGCACCCAATAGCGCCACCGCGCAAAGAAGCTTCTTCATGTTGATATTCCCCTTGCGTCGCAAAAAAAAATGGCCCAACAGGGCCGACGATCAGCCTATCGGAATCTCCGAGTTTTCAGCATCGGTACAACTACCATTAAAGTGACGCATCGGCCGCAAGGACCTCCCCTCGGCCACCCTATCCACCACCACCACACAAGTCATCCTCCATGAGTTTCGATCTCGTTCTGTTCGGCGGCACCGGCGACCTGGCATGGCGCAAGCTGATGCCCGCGCTGTTCCAGGCGTTCCGACATGGCAGCCTTCCGGCCGACGGCCGCATCATCGGCGTCTCGCGCGAAGACCTCACGGAAGACGCCTATCGCGAATTGATCCGCTCTCGCTTCAAAGCCGTCGAAGGTGCCAAGCGGCCGAGCGAGGACGAGTTCAAGAAGTTCTCCGAGATGCTGACGTTCCAGCGCATGGACCTCTCGAAGCCGTCCGACTACGCGCGGCTTGCAGACCTGCTCAAAACGCGCAACGCCGAAACCGTGGTGATGTACGTCGCCACCGCGCCTTCGCTCTTCACGCAGGTGGTCGAGCAGATCGCCGCGGCCGGCCTCAACGGCCCGCAAACGCGCGTGGTGCTCGAAAAGCCGCTGGGCCACGACCTCGCATCGAACCAGGCGATCAACGCGGCGGTGCGCAAGGTGCTGCACGAGAACCAGGTGTTCCGCATCGATCACTACCTCGGCAAGCCATCGGTACAAAACCTGTTCGCGCTGCGCTTCGGCAACTCGCTGTTCGAGCCGATCTGGCGCCGCGAGCACATCGCCAATATCCAGATCACCATCGCAGAAGACCTGGGCGTCGAGAAGCGCGGTGCCTTCTATGACCAGACCGGCGCCTTGCGCGATATGGTGCAGAACCACGCGCTACAGCTGGTGTGCGCCATCGGCATGGAACCGCCGATCAACGCGCACGCCGACGCCATTCGCGACGAGAAACTGAAGGTGTTGCGCTCGCTGAAGCGCTGGACTCCTGAAACGCTGGGCCTGCATGCGATTCGCGGGCAGTACACGGCGGGCACGGCATATGGTGAGCGCGTGCCGGGCTACAAGGAAGAAGCCGGCGTGCCGCCCGACAGCCGTACAGAAACCTTCGTGGCACTGCGCACCGAGATCGAGAACTGGCGCTGGGCCGGCGTGCCGATCTACATTCGCACCGGCAAACGGCTGGGCTCGCGCGATGCGCGCATAGAGATGAACTTCAGGCCAGCACCGCACGCGATCTTTCGCACGCCTGTCGGCGTGGCGAACAAGCTGGTCATCAACCTGCAGCCGAAAGACGGGCTCGAACTGCATCTGCTCGCGCAGGCGCAAGACCAGCGCGTCACCATCAACGGGGGGGTGCGCAGCGACATGGTGCCGCTGGCGCCGGTGCAGCTCGATCTCGATTTCGACAAGCGATTCGGCGCAGAACGCGTGGGCGCGTACGAGCGACTGCTACTCGACGTGATCGCCGGCCGGCTGAATCTCTTCGTGCGCAGCGACGAACAGGAAGAGGCATGGCGCTGGGTCGAACCGCTGATCGACAGCTGGGGCGCAGATGGCGCGCCGCGCTCTTACGCCGCGGGCACATGGGGGCCAAGCGCATCGAGCGCGATGATCGCCCGCGACGGTTTCGCCTGGGGTGAAGAGCAGTAAGGCTTCGAAGCTCGCGGCGCGCCCAGGCTTATCCCGGCTCCGCCTATTTAAGTGCCGCGCTCGAACCAGTCGCGCGCCGAGCGGCCCTGGTCCGGGCCGAGCATCGAGAAGCCACCGTCCACCGGGATATCTGCGCCGGTGACGAAGCGCGCCGCATCCGAGCACAGGAACAGCACCACCTGCGCCACATCGTCGGCATCGCCGGCACGGCCGAGGGGATGCAGCGGCGCGGCCATGGCGTCGGCCCGTGTACGGTCGCCGCCGGCCATCCGCGACAACGCATCGGACCAAGTCCAGCCCGGCGACACCGAATTGACCCGCACGCGCCGCGGCGCCAGCGTCGCGGCCTGATTGCGGGTGAGTTGCAGGATGGCGGCCTTGGCTGCCGGATAGAGCGCACGGCCCGCCGTGCCGAACTTGCCACCCACGCTGCCCATGTTGATCACCGCACCGCCGTGCTTCGCCAGTTCGCCGCTGGCCTTGTGCACCAGCAAGGCACCCGACACCAGGTTGATGTCGAGCGCATGAAGCCACTCGGCGCGGCTCGCCTCGGCGCCGCGGTCGCCGTAGAACACCGCGTTGTTGACCACGAAGTCGATGCGGCCCGCGAAGTCGAGCGCCGATCGGATCAACGCATCGAGCACCGCATCGGAGCCGATGTCGCCATGCACGAAGCGGCAGCGCGGGCCAAGCGCCGCATGCAATGCTCGGCCACGGGCCTCGTCGATATCAATCGCCAGGACGGATGCGCCGGCATCGACGAAGGCGCGTGCGATGGCGGCGCCGATGCCCGCCGACGCGCCTGTGACGATCGCCAATTTGCCTTCGAGCTGGCCGTCGTGCGTCATCGTTGAGCCTCGATCTGCGCGGACATCTGCGACGACATCTGTGCCACGGCTTCGTCGACCGTGACGATGTCCGCCAGCAACGACAGCGTCTCCAGGCTCGCCGCATGGAGGTGCGCCTTTGCGGTGCTGCACGCATCGCCGACAACAGCCACGTCGTAGCCCAGATCGCTCGCATGGCGCGCGCCGTGCTCGACCACGTAGTTGGTCGCGATGCCCGCCATGTAGAGCCGCGTGGCGCCGGTGCGCTGTACGACAGCTTCCAGATCCGTCGCCCAGAACGGGTTGTCGCGCTGGTGCGTGACGATGGCTTCACCGGGCAGCGGCGCAAGCGTCGCGAAGAAGTCGGCGCCCCACTGGCCGTCTTGCACCGCGCCGCTTCTGACCACGTTGCGGAACAGCGTGCAGTTGGTCAGGCAGTCGGCGTAGCCCGGCGCGAACGCGATGCGCACAGAGATGACAGCTACGCCGTTCGCGCGCGCACCGGCGATCAGTCGTGTGGCCGCATCGATGAGCATCGTGCGTTTGGGATCGTCCGCTGCGACCCCGACACGCACCAAGCCATCGGGGTGCAGCACGTCGTTTTGATAGTGCATGGCGAGCAAGGCGGCCTTCACATGAACACCTCGAGCGCTTCGTGCGGCGCATCGCAATTGAGCAGGTCGACGCGCTTCATTCGGATGCGAAAGCTGTCGCCATCGCGCTGCAACGTATGCAGCACGCTGCCGCCGAAAGCGCGCTGCGCATCCTTGCGCCATTCAAGCAAATGGAAGGTCGAGTAGACAGTGCAGCCATCGCTGTCACCGCCATCCGTGCGCGATTCGAGCGTGACGTTGCCGACGACATGCGATGTGCGTGTGGCGGGCTGCTGCGAATAGGCGCGCACCTGCGACAACCGGCGCACGCGCATCGAGCGCAACAAGGCATCGTCGCAAAAGAGCGAGGCGTGGTTGAGGTGATCTGTCTGGCCGCGCACCAGCGGCATCCAGTACAGGCCGTCAGGGGTGAAGAGGTCCATCCATTCAACCCAGCGGTGTTCGTCGAGAAGTCGCGCTTCATGGTGCAGAAACTGCGTGATGTGCTGCTGCTCCTGCCAGTCGGTGAAGTTCATGCGCTGTCCTTCGCCAGACCATGCTTCGTCGGCTCGGTTGCCATGTACCCGGCCCACGCGCGGAACATGTTGCGCATCGGCATCTCGCTGTTGCCGTTGGAGGCACGACCGCCGGGCAAAGATTGCTCGCGCCCTGCCGCACGATGCAGGCTGACCCAGTCGCCGCCATCGGAGCCCAGGCCTTCCTGCACGCGGTTGTACGCTTCGAGGTCGTCGGGCATTACCGTCGATGACGGCGAGTTGATGACGTTGGTGTACTTGAGCGCACGTTGAAAAGTCGCGTCGGGCGCGCCCTTCAATCTGAAGGTGAAGATCTCGACCAGCGTGCGGTCGACCGACAGCGGCCGGATCACGCGGATCTGCTGGAACGAGGTGTGCGGCGAACAGCTCGGGTAGACGATGGTGTTGTGCCGATTGACACGCAAGATCTCGTCGGCACGCGCCGCGCCCTGGCTGGCTTCGAGCGAGGCGATATAGGCCAGGCTCACCGGGTCTTTCGGCGGCGTGAAGATGCCTTCCATGTAGCCATGCCCGCCGTCGTAGCCCTTGAGCTCAAGCTTTTCCCAAAACTCGAGCGGCTCACCGTTGCCGTCGACGATGACGATCTCGAAGGGTTTCTGCGTGCCTTCGGGCATCGACTCGAACTCTTCCTTTGCGGCGCGCCACGACGATTCGTGCGTAGCCACGGCATGGATCGTGTCGTGCAGGTTCTCGAAAAAGATCTTCCAGTTGTTGCGCTGGACGACGCGTTGAACGCCGCCAGCGACTTCGACTTCGCCATCCGGTGCACGGTCGCAGAAGTTGTCGAGCGAGGTCGCGACGCCACCAAGAAATTCAGGCAGGTCGGGGCCGTCGGCTGCAAGGCTGGCAAAGACGAAGCCGCGGTAAGTCGCCACGCGCGCCACCCTGCGCACGCCGTTGTCGCGGTCTTTCAAATCCATCGCGGTGTCTTCGTAACCACTCCGCAAGGGCACCGACAGCAGGCTGCCGTCGCACTTGAAAGTCCAGCCGTGGTACAGGCAGCGCAGGAACTTGCCGGCACTGCCGCTGCCGTCGGGCACGATCTTCGCGCCCTTGTGCGGGCAGCGGTTGTAGAGCACGTGCACCGCTCCGTCGGAGTGCCGCAGCATGACGACCGGCTCGCGGCCGAGCCACGTGGTGAAGTAGTCGCCGGTGTTCGGCACCTGGCTCTCGTGACCGACATAGAGCCACGCCTGTCCATAGATGCGGTCCATCTCCAGCTCGAAAATCTCCGGGTCGGTGTAGACGCTTTTGTGCACGCGGTCAGCCTGCACGAGCGTGTGGGGCGCCGCGCTTCTCTGCGTAAGCGCCGTGGGATAGAAGCGCACTTCTTGCTGGACTTGTCGTGCGACTTCTTGTTCGACCGCAACGTCGGTTTGGTTCTGCATCGGGGGCTCGCTTTCAGAATACGAACATGGCTGCATTCTGGGAATGGTTTTGCGCCGCGTCTGTCCGCTTCGAGAATGCACCGCATTGCCCGAAATGGATAGCCCGAGCGGCCGGTCGCCACCAGACTCGCGAGTACATCAAGTTACTTGGAGGATCTTCATGCCTGCTCTGTCACAGCTTCCCCGCAGCCTCGCCTGCCTGACTTTCGTGTTGGCGGCGACGCTGTCGTCGGCCGTCGGCGCACAGGGCGTCAAGGTCGGCCTCGCGCTCGACCTGTCCGGTCCCTTCGCTGCGCTCGGCGCCGATTCCAAGACCGGCTTCGCGGTCGCGATAAAGCAACTCGGGGGCAAGCTCGGCGGCGTGCCGGTGACGTACGTCGAAGCCGACACCGGCGGCAACCCCGACACAGCGCGGCAGGCAGTCGACCGCATGGTGCAGCGCGACAAGATCGACCTCTTTACCGGCCCGATCGGCTCGCAAGTGGCGCTGGCGGTCGGCCCGGTGCTGTTCGCAGCCAAGGTACCGTACATGTCGAACAATACGGGCCCGAGCGCGTACTCCGGCGCGCAGTGCAACGCGTACTTCTTCGGCACCTCGTACCAGAACGACGCGTACCACGAGTCGGCCGGCAAGTTCGCCTCCGACAAGGGCTTCAAGAAGACTATCGTCATCGCCCCCAACTACCCGGGCGGTAAGGATGCCGCCAATGGTTTCAAGCGCGCCTACAAGGGCACCGTCGCAGATGAAATCTTCACCAAGCTCGGCCAGATCGACTACGCACCGGAGCTCGCGCAGATCCGCGCCGCCAAGGCCGATTCGCTCTACTACTTCTTGCCCGGCGCCATGGGCATCGCCTTCGTCAAGCAGTTCGTCGCGGCCGGCTTGTCGAAAGACGTGACGCTCGTGTCGACAGCCTTCGCCGCCGATGAAGACATGATCGGTGGCGTCGGCGAACCGATGCTGGGCATCTTCAACACCTCGCATTGGGCGCACGACCTCGACAACGATGCCAACCGCCGCTTCGTCACCGACTACCGCGCGCAAAACGGTGGCCGCAATCCATCGCTCTACGCCGCGCAAGCCTACGACGTGCTGATGGCGATGGACGCCGCCGTACGCGACGTCGGCGGCAAGGTGGGCGACAAGCCTGCTGTGCTGAAGGCGATCAAGGCCGCCAAGTACAAGTCGATTCGCGGCGACTACAAGTACGGCGCCAACAACTTCCCGATCCAGAACTACTACCTTCGCGTCATCAGCAAGGATTCCACCGGCCGCATCACCAACAAGCTGATCGGCACCGTCATGACGAATTACGTGGACACGGGCGCGCCGCTCTGCACCGCCAAGCTGTAGACCCCAAGGGCACGCTTGTTGCTGCGACAGTTCAGGTCTACGCTTACGGGCGAGGGAGTGACCATGAAAGCTTTGTCCAGCCAGCAGCTGTCGCCGTTGTATCGGCATGAGGTTTTTCGATCGCGTCATGCGGACGAGACGCAGGCGCTCGTCAGCGCCGAGCTGAAGTCGCATCGCAGCCACTGGGGCCGTGGCCCGGTCGACTCGGCTTTCTTCCGGGCCGGCCTGGGGCCGATGTCGTTGTGCATCCTGCGCTACGGCTGTGCAGTCGATATCGAGCCCGATTCGCTCGACGATTTCGTGCTCGTGCAGATGCCTTTGCGCGGCCGCGCCGAGGTGCGCATGGGCAGCGAGTTGGTGCAAATCCATGCGGGCCAGGGCGCAGGCATTTCGGCGCATCGGCCGGTCAAGGTGAAGTGGCACGCCGGCTGCGAACAGCTCATGCTGAAGATCGAGCGCAAGCATCTGAACGAGGTTGCGCGGCAAGCTTTCGCACCGGGCGATGGTCAGGGTCGCTTGGACGACAGCAACATCGAATTCGAGACACCGTTGCGGCTCGACGATGCCATCGGCATGCAATGGAGTCGCCTCGTGGCGGGGTTGGTCGGCCTGTTGCCGGTGTCCGCGCCGGTGCAGGGCGGCGGCACCTACGACCCACAGTGGTTGCTGCACTACGAAGACAACCTCATTCGCTACCTGTTGTGCCATCAGCCGAACTCGGCGCGACGTCGACACGATGGCGTCCGACGCTCGAATGAGAAGACCGGGCGAACCGATCTCCTGCCGCTGCGTCGCGCCGAAGAGTTCATGCAGAGCCGCCTTGGGGAAAGCCAGTCGCTCGACGACATCGCACGCGTCGCGGGTGTGAGCCGCCGCACGCTGAGCCTGATGTTTCGCCGCCACCGCGAAGCTTCGCCCATGGAAGCCTTGCGCAACCTGCGACTCGACGCGGCCCACGCGCAGCTCGTAAGGCGCAGCGCCGACAGCGTGACCGACGTCGCGCTCGGCTGCGGCTTCTCGCATCTGAGTCGCTTTTCGGCTTCTTACCGCGAACGCTTCGGCAAGTTGCCGAACGAAACCTGGCGTAGCGCCCGGCTCCGTTGAGCAGTCGGAACGATCCGCTGAGAGTCGCCACAGTCCGGTGATCGGCTGCTTACAGGCGACCTTCTTCAACCGCGTGGCAGGCAACCTGCACACTGTCGATGGTCAAGAGCTTCGGACGCTCGACTCGGCAACGTTCATTGGCGAACGGACACCGCGGATTGAAAGCGCATCCGGGTGGCGGCGCCAACGGATTCGGAACCTCGCCCTGCACCGGCGTACGGTCGCGCCCGGTCGCGTGCATCTGAGGAATCGCATCGAGCAGCATGCGCGTGTACGGATGGCGCGGCATCGCGAACAACGTGCGCTTGGGCGAAACTTCGACCAAGCGGCCGAGGTACATCACGCCCACTTGATCGCTCACGTGCTGAACCACCGCAAGGTTGTGCGAGATAAAGAGATAGGTCAGACCGCGCTCGCGTTGCAGATCTTTCATGATGTTGAGCACCTGCGCCTGCACGCTCACGTCGAGTGCGGACGTCGGCTCGTCGCACACGAGAAACTCGGGTGCGGTCGCGAGCGCACGCGCAATCGAAATACGCTGGCGCTGGCCACCTGAGAATTGGTGCGGGTACTTGACGCCATCGAGCGGATTCAATCCCACCGATCGCAGCAACTCGCCCACGCGTTCTTTCAGCGCAGCCTTCTCGGTCACGAGGCCGTGCTCAAGCAAGGGCTCGCCGACGATCGCCTCGACCGTCCAACGCGGGTTCAGGCTCGCGTACGGGTCCTGAAAAATCATCTGGATCCGTTGGCGCAGCGCGCGGCCCTTCGGCGACGCGAAGGTCGAGTGCACGTCTTGCCCATCAAAACGGACGCTGCCGCGGCTCGGGCCGTAGAGGCCGACCATCAGCCGCGCCACGGTGCTTTTGCCGCAGCCCGATTCGCCGACCAGCGCCATCGTCTGTCCGCGCGGAATCGTGAAGCTCACGCCGTCGACCGCGTGCAACAGCAGGCGCGGTTGCCGCTCGATCACGCGGTTGAGCCAAGGCGCGGAAACGTCGAAGGTGCGCGCGAGATCGTCCACCTCCACGAGCGGAGCGGGTGTCACTGCGGGCGTGGTGGTGAAGGGAAGAACAGCGCTCATGCGATGGCCTCCTTGCCATGGTGCGCGTCGTGCAGCCAGCAAGCCGCGCTGGTCGCCCCAGCAGAAATCAGTTCGGGCCGCTCTTGCATGCAACGGTCGAAGGCGCGCGGGCAACGCGGGTGATAGGCACAGCCCTTAGGAATCGCGTTGAGCCGAGGCATCGCACCGTCGATCTGGTTCAGGCGCTCGCGCTCGATCGCCATGTCCGGGATCGACGCCATCAGCCCCGCCGTGTAGGGATGCGCCGGCGCATGGATCACCTCGTGCACCGGCCCAATTTCCACAATGCGACCGGCATACATCACGGCCACGCGATCGCAGGTTTCGGCAATGACGCCCATGTCGTGCGTGATGAGCATCACCGCGGCCCCACGCTCGCGGCACAGACGCTTCAATAGCTGAATGATCTGCGCCTGGATGGACACGTCGAGTGCGGTGGTCGGCTCGTCGGCGACGATCAGGGTGGGCTCGGCTGCCAGCGCCAGGGCGATGACGACGCGTTGCCGCATTCCACCGGAAAACTGGTGCGGATAGTGATCGATGCGCTGCGCCGCAGCCGGAATTCCGGTGTCTTCGAGCAGCGAGATGGCGCGCCGCCGCGCTTCGCTTTCATTCACGGGCAAGTGCGCGCGAATGGTCTCAGTGATCTGTCGGCCGACCGTGTACAGCGGGTTGAGCGAGGTCAGCGGGTCTTGAAAAATTGCACCGATGCGCTTGCCTCGGATGTGCCGCATCTGCTGGTGGTTGAGATGGTCGATGCGCTCGCCTTCGAGCATGATCTGGCCACCCGCCACACGGCCCGGCGGTTCAAGCAGGCCGATGATCGATGCGCCGGTGAGCGACTTGCCCGCGCCCGATTCACCGACCACCCCGAGGATTTCTCCGGGCGCGATGTCGAACGAGATGTCGTCCAGCGCGCGCAGCGTGCCGCGCCGTCCTGGGAATTCGACGACCAGATGCTGGACGTCGAGCAGCTTCGCGTTATCACTCCTCATTGCAGCCTCGGATTCAGCGCGTCGCGCAGCCAGTCGCCCAGCAGGTTGACGCTCAGCACGATCAAGACCAACGCAGCGCCGGGAAACACCGACAGCCACCACTCGCCCGAGAACAGGAACTGGTTGCCGATACTGATGAGCGTGCCGAGCGACGGCGAAGTCGGCGGCACACCGACCCCCAAAAACGACAGCGTCGCCTCGGTGATGATCGCTGTTGCGACCTGAATGGTCGCCAGCACGAAGACCGGGCCCATCACGTTGGGCAACACGTGTTTGCGCATGATGCGCAGCGGCGTGACGCCGGTGACGCGCGCGGCCTGCACGTATTCCTTGTTGCGCTCGACCATGGTCGAGCCCCGCACCGTGCGCGCGTAATCGACCCACTTGGTGAGCGAGATCGCGAGGATGAGCACGCCGAACGCCACCGTGTTCTGCGCGTTCGGGAACAGTGCGCGGCCGACGCCGGCGATGAGCAGCGCCACGAGGATGGTAGGAAAAGACAGCATCACATCGCACAGACGCATGAGAAACGAATCGACCCAGCCACCGCGAAAGCCCGCGAGCAACCCCAGCGCAACGCCCACCACCATGGACAGCAACACCGAGGCGATGCCGACCACCAGCGAGATACGGGCACCGTACATGAGCGTCGACAGGATGTCCCGGCCCTGGTCGTCAGTGCCGAGAATGAAGCGGCGCGAACCAGCCTCGACCCAAGCCGGCGGCAAGAAAGCGTCCTCGCTGCGAAGCGTTGCGAGGTCGTAGGGATTGTGCGGCGCGATCCATCCTGCGAAGGTCGCGCAGAAGATGCAGATGAAGGCGACGAGCGCCGCAGCCATGGCGACGGGCGAATGCCGAAAGCTATAGCCGACATCGCTGTCGTACCAGCGTGCGAGAGTTTTTTTCATTGTGTGGAGAGCGGCACCGTGCAGTCCGAGTTTTCGATGCACGGTGCCGCAAGGATCGCGCCCGCCACTATGGCCGGCGCGATCTAACTCAGAGTGAACTTACGGCTTGATGCTCATCCACTTGAAGGGCATGTAGTTGTCAGCCATTTGCGTCAGCTCGACCTTCTTGCTCACGCCCCACGCAAGCGCTTGCTGATGCAACGGCAAATGGCCGACGTCGTCGGTGTGCAGGGCAAAGGCTTCCTTGATCATCGCGTCGCGCTTGGGCTTGTCGGTTTCCGACTGGATCTTTTTGGTCAACTCGTCGACCTTGGGGTTGCAATACGCGCCCAGGTTGAACTGGCCGGCGCCGGTCTTGTCGTCGGGACATGCGATCAGCGCGGTCAACGCGTTGTGCGAGTCGTAGGTGGTCGGGGTCCAGCCCAACAGATAGAAGCTGGTGTCGCGGCGCAGGATCTTCGGAAAGTAAGTGCCCTTGGTTTCGGTCGCGAGGTTGACCTTAACGCCGATGCGCGCCAGATTAGCCGCCACGCTTTGGCAGATCTGGCCGTCGTTGACGTAACGATCGTTCGGGCAGTTCATCGTCACTTCGAACCCGGTTGGGTAACCGGCGTCGGCCAGCAGCTTCTTGGCGGCTTCGATGTCATACGGCAGGCGCTTGTCTTGCTCGGCGGTCCAGCCGTTGATGCCTGGACCGACCATCAAGGCAGTCGGGCGCGAGGCGCCGCGCATCACCGTGCGCTGGATGCCGTTGATATCGATCGCTTGATAGAAAGCCTGGCGAACACGCTTGTCCTTGAAAGGGTTCTTGCCCTTGACGCTGGAGTAGAGCAACTCGTCGCGCTTCTGGTCCATACCGAGAAAAATCGTCCGCAGCTCTGGGCCGGCGATGACGCGGGCATTGGGGCTGGCGTTGATGCGAGCCACGTCTTGCACTGGTACGGGTTCCATCACGTCGATCTCGCCCGAGACCAATGCGGCCACCCGTGTGGCGGGATTGGAGATCGGTGTGAAGATGACCTCTTGCACGTTGCCTTCGATCTTTCCCCAGTAGGTCGGATTCCGGGTGAAGACTGTGCGCACGTTCGGCTGGCGTTCGCGCACTCGGTACGGGCCGGTGCCGTTGGCCTTGAACGAGGCGGTGTTCTCGATGCCCTTGCGGCGGTCGACAGGCAGGGTTGCCTTATTGTCCTCGCACCATTTCTTGCTCATGATCATGAGCTGGGTGATGACGTCCGGCAGGATCGGAAACGGGCCCTTGGTTTCGATCTCGATCGCGAAGTCGCCATCCTTGCGCACTTCCTTGATGTCGGTGGTGTTCGACTTCATGTCCGAGCCCTCGCCGGCAGCCCGAGCAAAGCTGAACAGCACGTCGTCGGCCGTGAACGGTGTGCCGTCATGAAATTTGACGCCCTTGCGCAGTTCGAAGCGCCAGACCGTGGGTGACGTCTGCTTCCAGCTCGTTGCGAGCAGCGGCGCCACCGTCAGATCCTTGTTGCGGCCGACCAGGGTGTCGTACACATTGGCGTCGGTGCTCAGCTGCAGCGATTCGTTCAGCGAGTGCGGATCGAGCGACAGTGCATCGCCCTGGTTCGCGATGCGAATGGTCTGCGCGTTGGCCAGCAAACTGGTGGCAGTCAACGTGAGCAGCGCAGCCGCTGCGAGCATATTTCGCTTGAAACTCATGGGGGAAAACTCCTCAGGTTTGGAGAAACGGATGGACGAGATGAAAGAGATCAAGTCAGTGAGCTGTTGATGATGCAGCGTTTTGGTGCATATCGGACTTCACGCTTTCCTTGATAGGCGCCTTGGCGCGAACCGCCTCTGCAAGGGGCATGCCTTGCTCCACCAGGCCGGCATGGAGCGCGGCGCCGAGCGGCAATATCTCGTCGTTGAAGTCGTAACGGCTGTTATGCAAAAACGCGCCCCCGCTGGCGGCTTGCCCGATGCGCAGGTAGGCGCCCGGCTTTTTCTGCAGCATGAAAGAGAAGTCTTCGGCGCCCATGCTGGGCTCCATGTGTCGCTCGACATTGGCTGCGCCGACGAGGCTTTGCGCCACATCGCCCGCGAACAATGCTTCAGCCACGGTGTTAACCGTCGCCGGGTAGATGCGCTCGAACGTGACCTTCGCCGTGGCACCGAAGCCGGCTGCTACTGCGCTGCACAGCTCGCCGAGCCGCTGCTCGACCATGGCTTGCACTTGGGCGCTGAAGGTGCGCACCGTGCCTACCATCACAGCCTTGCCCGGCACCACGCTCATCGCGCCCAGGTCGCCGGCCTGCACCGCGCAGATACTGACGACCGCAGAGTCGATCGGCCGCACGTTGCGCGAGACGATGCTCTGCACCGCCGTGATGATGTGCGCCGACACCAGCACCGGATCGACGGTGAGATAGGCGTGTGCACCATGACCGCCCTTGCCGGTTACCTCGATGGTGATGCGATCGGCGGCGGCCATCATCGCGCCGCTGTTGATGCCGATGGTGCCGACCGGCATCGCCGGCCAGTTGTGCATGGCGTAGACCGACTGCACCGGGAAGCGGTCGAACAAGCCGTCTTCGATCATTACGCGTGCACCGGCGTAGCCTTCTTCGCCGGGCTGGAAAATGAGCACGGCCGTGCCGTCGAAATTGCGTGTCTCGGCCAGATAGCGAGCAGCGCCGACGAGCATGGCGGTATGGCCGTCATGACCGCAACCGTGCATCAGCCCGGACTTGCCGGAGCGCCAGGCGAAGTCGTTGTCTTCTGTCATCGGCAGCGCGTCCATGTCGGCACGCAGGCCGATCATGCGTTTGCTGGCGGTCGACCTTCCTTTAATCACGGCAACGAGGCCGGTCTTGCCGATGCCGGTGTGCACCTCGTCGACGCCGCAGGCCTTGAGAGCCTCGTGGACGCGGGCGCCGGTGTAGAGCTCTTCGAAACCGAGCTCTGGATGCGCATGCAGATCGCGCCTGAACGCAGCAATCTCGGGATAGAAATTGGCGATGTGGGCAAAGGCACGCCCGGAAACTTGCAGGCGTGACATCAGTGTCCTCCGAGCGTCGAGATGCGCAGCCGCGGATCGACTGCGAAGTACAGGAGGTCGACGATCAGATTGATCGTGACGAAGATGAGAGCGATGAGGCAAAGATAAGCTGCCATCACCGGAATGTCTGCATAGGTCACGGCCTGGATAAACAGCAGTCCCATGCCGGGCCACTGGAACACCGTCTCGGTGATGATCGCGAAGGCTATCAACGAACCCAATTGAAGACCCGTGATGGTGATGACCGGCACCATCGTGTTGCGCAGCGCATGACCGAAATGAATCGCTCGGTCAGAGAGGCCGCGCGCACGGGCGAACTTGATGTAGTCGGTGCGCAGCACCTCGAGCATCTCGGCGCGCACCAGCCGCATGATGAGCGTGAGCTGAAACACGGCAAGCGTGATTGCGGGCAATATGAGATGGCTCCAGCCATCGCGCGAGAAGAGACCCGTAGACCACCAGCCGATCTGCGTCACTTCACCGCGTCCAAAGCTCGGCAACCAGCCGAGCCAGACCGAGAAAACGAGGATCAACAAAATGCCGATCAAAAAGGTAGGCAACGAGACGCCGAGCAAAGACAGCGCCATCAGCGCCTGACTGCCCCACGAGCCACGGCGCAGCGCTGCGTAGACGCCCATCGGCAGGCCTATTGCGAGTGCCATCACGGCAGCCACCAAAGAGAGTTCCAGCGTGGCGGGCAAGCGTTCTGCGATCAACCGCGACACCTTGGCGCCTTGCCGCAAGCTCAGTCCGAATTCACCTTGCGCTGCGTTGAGCAGAAAGTGCCAGAACTGCACCACGAAAGGTTTATCGAAACCCAGGTCGACTCGCAGTTGCTGGATCTGCTCGGGCTTGGCATCTTGCCCGAGCAAGAACACAACCGGGTCACCCACGTACTGGAACAGCAGGAAGGCTACGAAGGCCACTACCACCATGACGATGACAGCCTGGAACAGACGGCGCAGAACAAAAACAAGCATCAGTAAAGCATCAGCGTAGGTGGCGGAGAAAAAGGCAAAGTGCCGTCCTGAATGACGAGCAAGGGCTGTGCCGACCTACGCCTGAAGACATAAAAAAAGCCACCCGACTTGCGTCGAGTGGCTTCTAACATTTTCAAACTTGAACTGGCCAGGCCAGTGTCAAATTAGAACGAGTGACGAACACCGAAGTCGTAACCCAGCGAGCTGCGCTGCGTGTAGCCAGCTGGCGAGTTGCCGACACCACCGGTTGGGTTCGTGCCATTGCTTTGAAAAATGGACTGGCCGCCGAGGACTGCACTGTTCTGGCCGTCCGTGATCTTCAGCTTGGCGATCGTAGCGTACAGGGCAGTGCGCTTCGAAAGGTTGTGCACGTAGCCGAGCGCCAACTGGTTAGCCGTAGAGTCGAAGTTCGACGTGCTGAAGAAGTTCTGCGCGTTGAACACAGGCGCTGCGCCGTTGCTGAACTTGACACGCGAGTACGAAGCGCGGATCAGGCCTGCGCCAACTGGAACCGTCACGCCCACCAAGGCACCGTTGTACTTGTCGGTCTGGCTCGTGCTCACGAAGTAAGGAACACCTGCGAGCACCGTGGCGGTGCCGAGCTTGTTCTTGTCCTTGGCTTGCGACAGTTCGCCGAACAACTTCACAGGACCGAAGTCATACGAAGCGCCGAGGTTCAAAGTGTCGATCTTGCGCTGTTGGCTGTCGCTGGCGATGAGGCCGGTCACAACCGAAGGAGTATCGACGGCTGTGCTTTGGCCGTAGGCAACTGCCACGTCCAGAGGTCCGTTGGCGTAGCCGAAACGGCCGCCGACGTAGCGACCCTTCGCCGACTGATCAACACCGCTGTTCTTGATAGTTTCTGGCAGTGCGTATTGCAGTTGGCCGTAGAAACCACCGAGGTTAGGCGGCAGGAAATAGCCGATGGAGTTGCTGGTACGAACGTACGTGTCGCTGCCCGAACCGCCCGAAGCTCCACCTGGGCCACGCAGGATTGCCAAACGGAGGTTCGAACCGAAGATTGCGCTGCTGCCGACGCCGTTGGTACCGAACGGATCAAAAACGGTGTCGTTCCAGAACGTTGCGGTGTAGTCACGACCCAAACGAACTTCACCGAAGCCACCCGACAAGCTCACCGTCGAACGACGGTTGAAGTTGCTGAGGGATTTGGAGCCGTCGTCATTGGCGAGGCTGGCTTCGAGCCAGAAGCTCGCAGCGAGGCCGCCGCCGAGGTCTTCCGTACCACGGAAGCCGATGCGGCTAGAGTTGTAGCCAGAATTGCCCAGAACGGTCTGGCTTTGCTTGATGCCGGTAGGCACAACAAACAAAGGCGCTGCGAATGGGTTGGCCAACTCGGCTTTGGACGAGTAGTGGCTGACCGAAGCGTCGACCACACCGAACAGCGTGACGGACGACTGAGCCGAGGCAATACCGGCAACAGCCAGGGCAGCCAAGGCAACTAGAGATTTTTTCATTGCAAGTTTCTCCAAGGTTAAACATAGGGCTCCGGTGCGGAGGGTTCACTGTGCTTGTGCACTTTTGTGCTCCCACCGGACCCCGGGCCAACCTCCTTTTGGGAAGTTGTCGCTATTGCACCAGAGCAGCCGCGGCAGGGCAAAACAATTCGCCTGAAAAGCCGGCTGGTTTGCCCGTTTCGTTGCACGAGTGCAACAAACGACTGAAAGCCTCCGCAATGCCCTGATGTGAAATCTAAAGTACGCGCCTGCGGGGTGAATTCACTTCGGTTTAGATTAGGGCATGAGCTCATCGATAGACCCCTTTTTTATTGCAGCCGACGCAGCACTTCGAACTCTGTTTGCCGCGCCGCATGCGGCACGACCGCTCCCATTGGTTTCAGCGACAAATGCTGCTCCGGTAGAACTGACCGAAGCCGAGCGTCGCGAAGCGGGAGCGCTGATGCGGGTGAATCATGTGGGTGAGGTATGCGCCCAGGCGCTTTATACGGCGCAGGCCGCCGTCACGAAAGACAAGGCGCTGCGCGCGCACTTCTTACATGCTGCTCGCGAAGAAACCGATCACCTGGCGTGGACGCATGACAGGCTTGAAGCCTTAGGCGCCCGCTCCTCGTTGCTCAATCCTATCTGGTACGCCGGCGCATTCGGCCTGGGCCTGCTGGCCGGACGCCTTGGTGATCGCTGGAGTCTGGGTTTCGTCGCAGAGACGGAAAAGCAAGTAGAGGCGCATCTCGACGGCCACTTGGACCGTCTTCCGGTAGCTGACGCCGCATCACGCGCAGTGGTCGTGCAAATGAAGATCGACGAGGCACGCCATGCAGCAGAGGCATGGAGCGCCGGCGCCAAGGAGCTGCCAGCGCCAGTCAAAGGAGTAATGAAGCTCGTATCAAAAGTGATGACGACAGTTGCACATCGCATATAGGAATACTTGAGCCGATCAAGTCTCGACCAGGTCGAAGCTGGTGGTGATGAGGGCACTTTTGCCGAGCATGATCGTTCCCGAGCAATAGGTGTCGTGGCTCAACGCGATGGCACGCTCGACCACAGATGCGGGGACGCCTTTGCCGGCGACCGTGAAGTGCATGTGGATCGCCGTAAAAACCTTCGGATCTTTTTCAGCCCGCGTGCTGGTCAGCTTGACGCTGCAACGCTCGACCTTGTGACGCCCACGCTTCAAGATCAATACGACGTCGTAGGCCGTGCAGCCGCCGGCGCCAGCCAGCAAGGTTTCCATCGGGCGCGGCGCCTGATTTCTGCCGCCGTTTTCAGGCTTTACCTCATCGACAGCGCCATCCATTGTCAAAACGTGCCCGCTGCCCGTTTCTGCAACGAAACCCATCGCCGATTGGGTGCCGGCATTTCCGGTCCAGCTCACTGTGCATTCCATCGTCTTAGCTCCAAGAGGTCGGGTAGCAGTCAAAAAAATCACACTGCAAGTCGGTTTGTTTATGCGAAAAGCGTCGGTCGCTTGTTGCAATGCAACAAACTGTCGATATACTTTATTTCATCGCGTCCGCAAGGATGCACCGGTTGTCTCCTCCACCCTTCCAATTGGTGGATTTAGCCCCGAGTCGCAAGACCCGGGGCTTTTTTCTTGGCCGCACTATGATCGCGGCCCCATGCCCACCTCGCTCACTCCTGCCGACTACCTGAAGAAAATCCTGACGGCGCGCGTTTACGACGTGGCGGTCGAATCCGCTCTGGAACCGGCCAAGGCCCTGAGTGCGCGCCTCGGCAACACTGTGCTGCTCAAACGCGAAGACCAGCAACCGGTGTTCAGCTTCAAGTTGCGTGGCGCTTACAACAAGATGGCGCACTTGAGCGCCGAACAGCTGGCACACGGCGTCATCTGCGCTTCGGCTGGCAATCACGCGCAAGGGGTCGCGCTCGGCGCTCAGAAACTCGGCGCGCGCGCGGTGGTCGTGATGCCTGTGACCACGCCAGAACTCAAGGTCAACGCGGTGCGCGCGCTCGGCGCTGAGGTGCATCTGCACGGCGACAGCTATTCCGACGCCTATGCGCACGCGTTGGAGCTGCAGACATCGCAGGGCCTGACGTTCGTCCATCCGTTCGACGACCCCGATGTCATTGCCGGGCAAGGCACCATCGCGATGGAAATCCTGCGTCAGCACCAAGGCCGGCTCGATGCCGTTTTCGTCGCCATTGGTGGTGGTGGACTGATCTCGGGGGTCGCCAATTACATCAAAGCGGTGCGACCCGAGATCAAGGTGATCGGGGTGCAGATGAACGATTCCGACGCGATGATTCAATCGGTCGTGGCAAAAAACCGCGTGACGCTCGCCGACGTCGGTTTGTTCTCCGACGGCACGGCCGTCAAGCTGGTGGGCGAAGAGACTTTTCGGATCGCCGCCGACCTGGTCGACGAGTTCATGACCGTCGACACCGATGCCGTATGTGCCGGCATCAAGGACGTATTCATCGACACGCGCAGCATTGTCGAGCCGGCTGGTGCATTGGCGGTGGCTGCCGTCAAGCAATACGTCGAAGCGAACGGCACGCGTGGCGAAACCTACGCGGTAATCCTGTGCGGCGCCAACATGAACTTCGACCGCCTGCGCTTCGTCGCCGAACGCGCCGAGGTCGGTGAAGAACGCGAAGCACTTTTTGCAGTCACCATTCCGGAAGAGCGCGGCAGTTTTCGCCGCTTCTGCGAGTTGGTGGGCGAGGTGCCGGGCGCCTCTCGCAACGTCACCGAGTTCAACTACCGCATCAGCGACGCCAGCCAAGCGCATGTGTTCGTCGGCCTCACAACCTCGACGCGCGGTGAGTCGAAGACGATTGCCGACACCTTCGTAGCGCACGGCTTCGGCACGATAGACCTCACGCACGACGAGTTGGCCAAGGAGCACATCCGCCACATGGTCGGCGGGCGAACAGGTCTGGCGCATGAAGAGCGACTGCTGCGCTTCGTGTTCCCGGAGCGACCGGGGGCACTATTGAAATTCTTGAGCATGATGCGGCCGAACTGGAACATCAGCCTGTTCCACTATCGCAACCAGGGCGCTGACTACGGTCGCATCCTGGTCGGGCTCCAGGTGCCCGCGGCAGACCATGGCGCCTTCAAAGAATTTCTCGAAACGCTCGGCTATCCGTATGTCGACGAAACTGCCAACCCGGTCTACCAGCTGTTCCTGAAGGCTTGAAGGGGACGCGGACGTGCTCAATTCGCATCTGGCAATGAGAGCACCTGCGGCGGCAAAAGCACAGCCAGCGGACGCGTCGGCATCTGCAGCGTGAAGGTCGGCGCCGACGTTCCGCCGGCTCCCAGTGTCGCAGCGCGCGGTCCGACCGACTGAAGCACATAACTTCCGCCGAGGCGGCTGCCGATCCGGAAAGGCCGAGGCGGCTTGCCGTCGACCGCAATCAATGCCACGCCTTGGCCATCGGTGTCGGCTACGACGCCGAGCAGTGCAAAGCGGCTCGCGGCGTCAGGCTTTGCGGTAACCGTGGGGTCCGTCGACACGCCTCCGAGGAAGCGCGACAAAGTCGTGGGATCGACCGCCACGATGGCCGGTCCGCCGACTGCCGGCGGCGCGGCCGCATCGGCAGGCGCCGTGAGTCGCAGACCCCAGAAGACGACACTTCCGGCAGCGGCGCCCCACAACAACACGGTAGCGGTCGCAGCGGGCCAACGGGCGGAAGTGTAGGGAAGTGCCATGGGGCCGCATTATCATTGCTCATGAACTTTTTGACCTGTTCGCCCCGTTCCTTCGTGCGACAACTGCAGCGCCGGCAGCAGCGATTTTTGCAGCGCGCATTCACGCTGATCGAGCTGATGGTGGTGCTGGTCATCATCGGCGTGCTCGCCGCGCTGATCGTACCGAATGTGATCGAACGGGCCGACGATGCACGCGTGACGGCGGCCAAGACCGACGTCAACAATCTGATGCAGGCGCTCAAGCTGTATCGCCTCGACAACCAGCGTTACCCGACGGTCGAGCAAGGCCTGCAGGCGCTGCTTGTCAGGCCCACGGTAGGGCCCGCTGCACCCAACTGGAAACCCTATGTCGAGAAGCTGCCCAACGACCCGTGGGGCCGCTCCTACCAGTACATGAACCCAGGCATCAAGGGCGAAATCGATGTGCTCTCGCTCGGCGCCGACGGTCAGCCCGGTGGCGAAGGCAAGAATGCCGACATCGGCAGCTGGCAATAGCCGGATCGGCCGCAACCGACACCGTGGCTACGGCGGACACACCAGCCGTCGGCGCCACGGTCTCCGCGCGACCGGGTTTACTTTGCTCGAGCTCATCGTCGTCATCGCGATCATCGCGCTGGCGACCGCTGGCGTAGGTTTGGCGCTGCGCGACTCGGGCCAGGCCACGCTCGACCGCGAAGCCGAACGGCTTGCCGCGTTGCTCGAATCCGCCCGCGCGCAGTCGCGTTCCAGCGGGACCGCTGTTCGCTTCCGTCCGACGCCTAACGGCCCGGAAGCTTTCGTGTTCGACGGGCTGCCACCCGGCGCACTGCCGACCGGCTGGATGAGCAGCGGCATGCACGCGCAGCCGGTCGCAGCCGACGGGACCGCCGCCATCGCCTTGCTGCTAGGGCCCGATCCGATCATCGCGGCGCAGCAGATTTTGTTGACGTCCGACGGACCGCCCGCGCGCACGCTACGCATCGCGACCGATGGGCTGCGGCCTTTCGCGGTGGCCTCGCCATGAGGTCGTGCCGGGCGCGTCCATCGTTACGCAGCCTTTGCGGCTTCACGCTGATCGAGGTGTTGGTAGCGCTAGCTATCGTCGCCATCGCCCTTGCCGCCGGGACGCAAGCCACTATGGCGCTGACCCGCAACGCGCAGCGGCAATCCGACGTGCTGCTGGCTCAGCTTTGTGTCGAGAACGAACTGGTCAAGGCGCGCTTAGCTCGCGTGATGCCGCCCATTGGCGAGGCCGGCTCCGTGTGCACCCAGGCCAACACCAGCTTCGGCATGATGGTATCGACGACGCAAACGCTCAACCCCAACTTCCGACGCGTCGACGTGCAGGTGCGCGATGTGACCGAAGCCACGGTATTGCGTGTGTCCACCGTGGTCGGGAGGTACTGATGTACGAGCAGCGCAAGCCGACGACTGCGGGCTTCACGCTCATCGAACTGATGGTCGCCATTGCGGTGATGGCTTTGCTGGCGATCATGAGCTGGCGCGGCCTGGACGGAATGAGCCGTGCGCACGAACAAAATCGGGCACGGGGCGACGCCGTTCTCACACTGCAGACGACGCTGTCGCAATGGAGTGCCGATCTCGATGCAACCATCGCCCTGTCGCAAACGCACCCGATCGACTGGAACGGCCGTACCTTGCGCCTGACGCGGCGCGGGCCCGACCAGGCACAGCCGGTGGTGTACGTTGTGGCGTGGACGGTTCGCAGCGACACCGACGGCGTCCAGCGCTGGCGTCGGTGGCAGTCCGCCCCGTTCGTGACGCGCACCGAATGGCAGTTGGCATGGGACCGTGCCGCCAGTTGGGCACAAGGCGGTGGCAGCGATGCCCGCGGCGCCGATGTGGCGCTGATGCCATTGCAGAACTGGCAGATCGCCTACTTTCGCGACAACCTGTGGACCGCTGCGGTGACCAGCGAAGCACTGGGTACGGAGAACCCCGTGCCCGACGGCGTGCGGCTGGTGCTCGACTTGCCGCCCGGGCCGGCACTCGCGGGACAACTGGTGCGCGACTGGGTTCGTCCGACTGCGAACGTGCCCAAGTCATGAGAAGCCGTTCGACTTCGCTGATTCGGCAACGCGGAGCCGCACTGCTGGCGGCCATGCTCACCGTGACCCTGGTAGCGACTTTCGCTGCCGCCGCACTGTGGCAGCAATGGCGCGCGACCGAAGTCGAAGCCGCCGAACGCAGCCGTGTCCAGGCTGCCTGGGTACTGATCGGCGCGCTCGACTGGTCGCGCCTCATCCTGCGTGAAGACGCCCGCGCCGGTGGCCCCGACTCGCTTGCCGAACCGTGGGCGGTGCCGCTGGAGGAAGCACGGCTTTCGAGCTTTCTGGCGGACGACAAGAACATTGCAAGCGATGCGCTCGAAGGGCTGCCGGACGCCTTTTTGTCAGGCCGAATTGTCGATGCGCAATCGAAGCTCAACGTCATGAACCTGGTGTCCGGTGGCAAGCCGGTCAAGGCATCGGTAGCTGCGTTCTTGAAGCTGTTTGAATTGCTTGGCCTGCCGGCGCAGGAGGTCGGTGTACTCACTGCCAACCTGCAACGCGCATCGCCGAACACGATCTCGGCGACGGCTGCCGGCGCTGGCGCGACGCCGGGCGCGGTGGTCGCGGCGGCGACCGTCTCGGGCAGTACGGGCAGCGCTGGAACGACCGCAGCAGGTGGCACAGCCGGCACCACGGAAACGACCGGAAGTAGCGATCCCAACGGGCCGCTGCTGCCCCAGCGGACGGGCCAGCTCGTATGGCTCGGTCTGTCGCCATCGACGGTCACCGCGATTTCGCCCTACGTGACGATCCTTCCGGTCGGCACGCGGCTCAACCTGAATACCGCCGCAGCCGAGGCGCTGTTCGCAAGCGTCCCCACGCTCGACCTGGCCGGCGCCAAGCGACTGGTAGCGCAGCGTACGCGGACTCCGTTCAAAGCCGTGGCGGACGCAGGAACTGTGGTGCCGCAGGTTGCTGCAGAGCTCAAGGACACGGAATTCGACGTCGGCACCCGATTTTTCGAGGTCGAAGGCCGTCTGCGGATCGATCGCACCTGGATCGAAGAGCACTCCCTGCTTCAACGCGATGGCATCGAAGTGCGGCTCGTGTGGCGCGAACGTGGCGCCGGCGCCACGGCCGTGGCCGGCAAACCATGAACACTGCGGCGGCCGTCATGTTTCTCAGTTAAAAAAAGCTGAATCGCCTGTCATGGTTACTTGGTGCGCTATCAAACTTGTAGCATCTTTCGTCTGCCGCCTCCTACAATACTCGCCCTATTTCAAATATTGATTCATGCCTCAGTTACTGGTTGTTGCTCCTCTATTACCTGCCGCACCCAGCGCTGAGCTGGCGTGGGCGGCGTGGTCGAACGACGGGCGGCGGCTGCGTGCGCAGGGCAGCGCGCTTCCAGCGTTGCTTCCGTCCAGCGATGAAGTAACGCTGTGCGTGCCGGCCTCGATGTTGTCGTGGCACCAACTCACCCTGCCACCGGGCAGCCTCGGCAGCGCAGTGCGGCTGCGCTCGGTGCTCAACGGCTTGCTCGAAGACAGGTTGCTCGACGAGCCCGAGCTTCTCCACTTCGCGCTCGAGCCTGGCGCGCGAGCAGGCACCTCAGTATGGGTTGCCGCCTGCAACCGCATCTGGCTGCGCAGCTGGGTACAGGCGCTCGAAACCGCCAACCGACGCATCGCCCGCATCATTCCAGAGTTCACTCCTCAGGCAGTGGGCGCCGCAGCCATGCTGGTCGCGACGGGCGAACCCGGCGCTGCGCA
Source organism: Variovorax sp. (assembly GCA_025352265.1). Classification (GTDB taxonomy): domain Bacteria; phylum Pseudomonadota; class Gammaproteobacteria; order Burkholderiales; family Burkholderiaceae_C; genus Variovorax. The sequence goes on from JANXTS010000013.1 coordinate 27,188, forward strand.
GCTCACCATCTGCGATATTGCAGGCGTGTCGGTGCTGCCACTCGAAAGCGCCAGCCTCGCGTTGACCGGGCCCGTGCCCGAGGGCGCCGCACTGCTGGCTGAACCCGGCGTCGCCGAACTGGCCGACAGCCTTTTCAACCGCCGAGTGCCGATCGTCAAGCCAGCCGAGCGCTGGCTGCAGGCCAGCAACTCGCCGTGGGATCTGGCGCAGTTCGACCTCGCCTCGACTGGCCGCGCGCGCGCCAGCAAAAAATTGGCATCGATCACGCAGGCGCTCTTGCATGCACCGCGCTGGCGAGCCGCCCGATGGGGCGCCGTGGTGCTGGTGCTGGCGCAGCTCTTCGGGCTCAACGCCTGGGCCTGGAGAGAACGCAGCGCGCTGGACGCGAAGCGCGGCGCTGTGCGTACGGTGTTGACTCAAACCTTTCCCTCGGTGCAGCTGGTGGTCGATGCGCCGCTGCAAATGGCGCGCGAAGTATCCGCACTGCAGCAGGCGACCGGTGGTGTGGCCGGCGCCGACCTAGAGCCGATGCTCGGGGCGCTGGCGGCCAGTCTGCCGCCGGGGCGCGTGCCCACGGCGATCGACTACAGCGCAGGACAACTCCGACTGCGGGGCCTGGGCCTGCAGCCGAGCGACGAAAACAACCTGGTGACCACGCTCTCGGCGCGTGGCTATAGCGCACGGCTCGAGGGCGATCTGTTGCTGGTGCAGGCGGAGGCGACGCGATGACGTCGATCGACTCGCTCAACGAGCGCTGGCAGGCGTGGTGGCCGGACCTTCCGCCGCGCGAGCAACGGCTGGTCATGGTCGCGGCAACTGTCGTCACGCTGGCGCTGCTCTGGTGGGTGGCGCTGGCACCAGCACTCCGAACTCTGGCTGGTGCACCCGCAGAGCACGCACAGCTGGATGCCCAACTGCAACAGATGACGAACTTGCAAACGCAAGCTCGCGCGCTGCAATCGCAGCCGCGCTCCAGCCGAGACGATTCGCTTCGGGCGCTTGAAACTTCGGTTCGCCAAAGCCTCGGTGCCAACGCGCAACTGCAGACGGCCGGTGCCAACGAAGGCGTCACCGTGCAGGTGCGTGCTGCGCCCGCCGAAGGTCTGGCGCAATGGTTTAGCCAGGCTCGCAGCAACGCACGCGCGGTGCCACGCGAGGCGCACCTGACACGCGCTCCCGGTGGCAGTGGAAGCGGCGGCGGCGCCACGCCGGGAGCGTTCGGCCAGGCCGGATCGTCCAACGCCGCTGCTTCTGCCGTCGCGGCCGCAGAAGCATCCCGAGTCCGCTGGGACGGCACCCTGGTCATGAGCCTTCCGGCTCGTTAATCACGCCCTGATCGCATCGTCCAACACCATGGCAACCCGCCTCCGCTCCACCCTCGCGCCAGAGACCGCCGTCATCGGCTGGCGCTGGGCGCTGCTGGGTGTCGGGCTCGGCATTGCGATGGCTGTTGCGCTGTTTGCACCGGCCCGATGGCTGGCCGCCAGCCTCTCGCAGTGGAGCAACGGGCATTTCGAACTGGTCAACCCGCGCGGCACGGTATGGAACGGCACGGCCGGCGTCGTGTTCTCCAGCGGTGGCGGTGGGGCAGAGTCGGTCTCGCTACCCGGCACGCTGGCCTGGACGTTGCGGCCGCGATGGAACGCCATCGCCGGCGCGCTCGACATTCCTTGCTGCGCAGCGCAGTCATTGCGCTTCATTGCCGCGCCGCATGCCAATGGCGTGCAGGTCGACTGGCAAGACGGCAAGTCGCGCTGGCCGGCGGCGCTTCTGAGCGGCTTCGGCGCGCCCTGGAACACACTCAAGCCCGAAGGCGTGCTCGACCTGTCGACCCGCGCCTGGTCGATGCGGTGGGACGGCCCTCAACTTGCGATGGCCGGTCGCGCGACGCTCGCCGCCACCGACATTTCCTCAAGCCTTTCGACGCTGCGGCCGATGGGCAGCTACCAGTTGCTGCTCGACGGCGGGCCGGCGCCGACGCTGCTGCTCACCACCCGCGAAGGCAGCCTCCAACTCAGCGGCAGCGGCCGCTGGAACGGCAAGGCGTTTCGCTTCGACGGCGAGGCCAGTGCGGCCGCAGGTCGCGAAGACGCCCTTTCAAATCTTTTGAACATCATCGGACGGCGCACTGGCGCGCGCTCGCTCATCACTTTGGGTTGACCATGAAGCACTTGTCTTCGCACGGCGTTCGCATCGGTCTGGTCGCATTCGCGGCACAGATTTTGATGGCGGCCTGCATTCCATCCGCGTTCGCGCAAGAGGTCGCGGGCCCGCGCCGCGGTGAGCCGATCACGCTCAACTTCAACAACGCCGAAATTGAATCGGTCGCGCGCACGCTGGCCGTAGTAACCGGCCGCGACGTGGTCGTCGACCCACGTGTCAAGGGCACTATCAACCTGCAGACCGACCGGCCCATCTCGCCGGCCGCCGCTTTCAACCAGTTCGCGGCCGCATTGCGACTGCAGGGCTTTGCAATCGTGCAGGCCGACGGTCTCTACAAAATCGTCCCGGAAGCCGATGCCAAGCTGCAAAGCAGCGCGGTGACCACATCGACCAGCGCCACCTCGACGCTGTCGGGCAACCAGATCGTGACGCAGGTCTTCAAGCTCAACTACGAATCGGCCGCCAACCTGCTGCCCGTGTTGCGCCCGCTGATCGCGCCCAACAACACCATCAACGTGAACCCCGGCAACAACTCGCTGGTGATCACCGACTACGCCGAGAACATGCGGCGCCTCGCGCGCATCGTGGCTGCACTCGACGTGCCCAACGCCGGCGATGTCGACATCATTCCGCTCAAGCATTCGGTCGCTACCGACCTCGTGCCGCTGGTCACGCGGCTGCTCGAAGGCACCGGTTCGCAAGGCACGGCGCCCGGTACTGTCGACGCATCGTTTCGCACCACGCTGCTGGCCGAGCCGCGCAGCAACGCCATCATCGTGCGAGCCGCCAACCCCGCGCGTGCACAGCTGGTGCGCACGTTGGTCGACAAGCTCGATCGCGCGCCCATCGACAGCGGCAACGGCGCGGCGGGCAACATCTATGTTGTCTATCTGAAGAACTCAGACGCGGTGAAGCTCGCCGCGACGCTGCGAGCTGCGCTTTCAACTGAAGCGCGTGGCGGCAGCGCTGCCGGCGCATCGTTCCCCAACGCGACGGGTGTGCAACCGGTGTCGCAGGCGCAGCCAATGCAGGCGGGCACCTCTGCTGCCAACACGCCGCTCAACAACACCAACCAGCCATCGACGGGTGGCCAGATCCAGGCCGACCCATCGACCAATTCGTTGATCATCACGGCGGCAGAGCCGCAATACCGGCAGATTCGCGCGGTGATCGACAAGCTCGACAGCCGTCGTGCACAGGTCATGATCGAAAGCCTGATCATCGAAGTGAGCGCCACCAAGGCGGCGGAGTTCGGCGTGCAGTGGCAAAGCGCGCTGGGCGGCAGCGGCACAAACGTGGGCGCGATTGGCACCAACTCGAGCTTGGGCGGTCAGAACATCATCGACCTGGCCATTGGGATCGCCACGAAGAACCCGGCCACACGGCCTTCGACTGGCCTCAACTTCGGCATCGGCCACAAGATCAATGGGAAATACGTGCTCGGCTTCCTCGCGCGCTTTCTTGAAAACAATGGCGAAGGCAACACGCTTTCGACGCCCAACCTGCTGACACTCGACAACGAGGAAGCCAAGATCGTGATTGGCCAAAATGTGCCTTTCGTGACCGGGCAATACGCTAGCACCAACGGCAATACCTCGACGATCAATCCGTTTACGACAGTCGAGCGAAAGGACGTTGGCCTGACCTTGCGCGTGCGGCCGCAGATCAACGAGAACGGGACCGTCAAGCTCGCCATCTTCCAGGAAGTGTCGAACGTCGATCCGGCGACACGCACCGACATCAACGGCCCGACCACCAACAAGCGTTCGATTGAATCGAATGTGCTGGTCGAAGACGGCAGCATCGTGATGTTGGGCGGCCTGCTGCAAGACGACTATTCGCGCTCGAACGAAAAGGTTCCGATCGCTGGCGACATTCCGATCATCGGCAACCTGTTCAAAAGCGAAACCCGCTCGCGCAACAAGACCAATTTGATGATCTTCCTGCGACCGGTCGTAATTCGTGACGGCGCAGCCAGCGATGCCTTTGCCTACGACCGCTACGATGCGATCCGTGCGCAACAAATCGCGATCCAGCCGGAAAGCAACCTGGCGCTTCGCGGCGTGAGCGAGGCACCATTGCTGCCCGAACTGCCACGCTCCAAAGCCGGCGAAGACCGCATCGAGGGCACCCGACTCGTACCACCGCCAATGGCTCGCGAAGACTTCAAGCCGGTCGCGCCCGGCCCTTTGCGCGGTGCCCTGCCGCCGACCGCCGATCCGACGAGCACACGCGAATTGCCCTGAGATAAATTGCCTTCCTGATGCGCTACCCCCTGCCCTACGCGTTCGCTCGCGGCCAGCAACTGCTGCTCGAAGAGGCCGACGACGGCGTCTACACCTTGTGGATGCCGCAAGCACCCCCGCGCAGCGCGGTCGGCGAGGTGATGCGCAAATACACCATCAAGACTTTCGAGGCATTGCCATCCGGCCAGCTGGCGCAACGCATCAGCGCCGCCTATGCGCAAGGCGAATCGAACGCCGCCGCGGTGGTCAGCGAGGTGCAGGGTGACGCTGACCTGTCGCGAATGATGCAGGAGCTTCCCGCCGTCGAAGACTTGCTGGAAAGCGCGGGCGATGCACCCATCATCCGCATGCTGAACGCGCTGCTGACGCAGGCCGCGCGCGACGGCGCCAGCGACATCCACATCGAACCATACGAACGCACGTCTTCTGTCCGCTTTCGCATCGACGGCACGTTGCGCGAAGTGGTGCAGCCCAACCGCGCGCTGCACGCCGCGCTGATCTCGCGGTTGAAAATCATGGCCGACCTCGACATCGCCGAGAAGCGCCTGCCGCAAGACGGCCGCATCTCGTTGCGCATCGGCACCCGCGCGGTCGACGTGCGCGTTTCGACGCTGCCCTCGGCGCATGGCGAACGGGCTGTGTTGCGTCTGCTGGACAAGACAGAAAGCAAGCTCACGCTCGAAGCCGTCGGCATGCAGGGCGGCACGCTGGCGCGCTTCGAACAGCTTATCGGCCAACCGCACGGGATCATCCTGGTGACGGGCCCCACCGGCTCCGGCAAGACCACGACGCTGTACGCCGCGCTCGGTCGGCTCGACGCCGGCCGCAGCAACATCATGACGGTCGAAGACCCGATCGAGTACGAGCTGGCAGGCGTCGGACAAACACAGGTCAACGCCAAGATCGAACTGACTTTTGCAAAGGCCTTGCGCGCCATCCTCCGCCAAGACCCGGACGTGATCATGATCGGCGAGATCCGCGATTTCGAGACCGCGCAGATCGCGATCCAAGCGTCCCTTACAGGCCACCTGGTGCTGGCGACCTTGCACACCAACGATTCGGTGAGCGCCGTGACGCGCCTGACCGACATGGGCGTCGAACCGTTCTTGCTCAGCTCGTCCTTGCTCGGCGTACTAGCGCAACGCTTGGTCCGAAAAGTCTGCACGGTGTGCGCCGGCAGCGGCACCGGATGCGAAAACTGCGGGCAGACCGGCTACCAGGGTCGCACCGGCATCTTCGAACTGCTGGTCGCAGACGAAACGGTGCAGTCGCTGATACACAGCCGTGCACCCGAAAGCCAGCTCTTCGTCGCAGCCGAACGCGGCGGGTTGCGGTCGATGCGAGAAGACGGGGAGCGGCTGGTTCAGGCTGGGGTGACTTCGCGGGCCGAGCTGTTGCGAGTGACGCGGGACTGAGGACGTATCGCCGGGCACGACCTGCACTCCTGCAAACACTGACAATGCGAGCTAGCGAACTCTAGCCAAATATCCGCCCATGCCTGCCTATTCCTTCGAAGCCATAGACCAGCAAGGCTTAGCCCGCAAAGGCGTGCTCGAAGCCGACACCGCCCGCAGCGCGCGCGGGCTGCTTCGCGCACAGGCTCTCATTCCATTGACCGTTACCTCCGTGGGCAGCGGCGGGCCCGATGCGCCTTCGTCGAGTGCCTGGCGCCGCGCACTGGCAGGCGGGCGCATCTTCAATTCCACCGCCTTGGCCATCTGGACGCGGCAACTCGCAGGATTGGTTTCTTCCGGCCTGCCGCTGGAGCGCGCCCTCACCGCGCTGACCGACGAAGCTGAAAGCGAACGCCAACGCAATCTGCTGGCCTCGCTACGGGCCGAAGTCAATGGCGGCTCACCGTTCGGACGGGCACTGTCGCAGCACCCGCACGAGTTCTCGCCGATCTACACCGCGGTGATCAGCGCTGGCGAGCAGAGTGGCAACTTGGGCATGGTGCTGGAGCGGCTTGCCGACGACCTGGAACAAAGCATGGCGCTGCGGCAAAAGCTGGTCGGCGCCGCGTTGTACCCGGCCATCGTCACGCTGGTCGCGATCGCGATCGTGATCTTTCTGGTGAGCTACGTGGTGCCGCAGGTCGCCAACGTGTTCGCCGGTACCAAGCGTGCGCTGCCATTTTTGACCGTCGCGATGCTCGGCCTGAGCGCCTTCGTCCGCAACTACGGCTGGGCCGTGCTAGTGGCCATCGCCTTCATCGCCTTCAGCGCGCGGCTCGCATTGGCGCGAGCGGCTTTTCGCGAAAAATTCGATGCTGCCTGGCTCAACCTGCCGCTGGTCGGCAAGCTCGCGCGTCAATACAACGCGGCCCGATTCGCCAGCACGCTGGCGATGCTCACGACGGCTGGCGTGCCGATCCTGAAAGCGCTGCAAGCCGCGTCCGAAACGCTGAGCAACACCGCCATGCGCGCCGACGCGCTCGATGCGCTGGTGCTGGTGCGCGAAGGCGCGCCGCTGGCTTCGGCCCTGGCGCAAAAGAAACGCTTCCCCGGCATCGTCTCGATGTTCGCGCGGCTCGGCGAGCAAACCGGCACGCTGCCGCTGATGCTGCAGCGCGCCGCCAACCAGCTCGGCGCCGAGGTCCAACGGCGCGCGATGCATCTGGCGACCATCCTCGAACCGCTGCTGATCGTGGCGATGGGTGGCGTGGTCATGCTCATCGTGCTGGCGGTGCTGATGCCGATCATCCAGCTCAACCAGTTCGTGAAATAGCAAGAACTCATGGCCGTCACCCTGGACGACAAGCTCGTCGTCGCCATCTCATCCCGCGCGCTGTTCAATCTCGAAGAAGAAAATCGGCTGTTCGAATCGGGGGATCCGGAGGGCTACATGAAGCTGCAGTTCGAGCGGCTCGATGTGCCGGCGCAACCCGGCATCGCCTACTCACTGGTGCGCAAGCTGCTGCGCTTCAACGACGACGGTGTGCAGCGCGTCGAGGTCGTCATCCTGTCGCGCAACGATCCGGTTTCTGGCATGCGCATTTTCAAGTCGAGCGTGGCCGCCGACATCAAGCTGCAGCGCGGCGTGTTCACCCAGGGCCGCCCGCCGTTCGGTTATCTGCGTCCGCTGCGCGCGCACCTGTTCTTGTCGGTCAACGCAGAAGACGTGCGTGAAGCGCTCAACGCCGGCTTTCCTGCGGCGCGCGTGCTGGTCGAATCGGTCAAGGCAAGCGATGCCTATCCGGACGAGGTGCGCATCGCTTTCGATGGCGACGCTGTGCTCTTCAGCGACGAGGCGGAGCGCGTATTCCAGAGCCAGGGGCTCGATGCGTTCCAAGCGCACGAATCCAGCAAGGCCGAGTTGCCGCTACCGGAAGGCCCGTTCAAACCGTTGCTGGCCGCGCTGCATCGACTGCAACACGCTGGCAATGTCGACATGCGCATTCGCACCGCATTGGTCACCGCGCGCAGCGCACCAGCGCACGAGCGCGCCATCCGCACGCTCATGAAGTGGAACATCCGCGTCGACGAGGCGATGTTCCTCGGCGGCCTGCCCAAGGGCGAATTCCTGCGCGAGTTCGAGCCCGATTTCTTCTTCGACGACCAGACTGGCCACGTCGACGCGGCGGCACGCCATGTGCCATCGGGTCATGTGTCGAGCGGCGTCAGCAACCCGCGCTGAAAAACCGCTGAAAATAGCGCGTTCAGCCCCCCACTTTTCGCGTGCCACGGCACCCTAAGCCCATCTTCTGCCCCACGTTGCACATGTCCACCATCCTCCAAGACATCCCCGCCGGCCAAAAAGTCGGCATCGCCTTTTCCGGCGGCCTCGACACCAGCGCCGCTTTGCTCTGGATGAAGCAAAAGGGCGCATTGCCTTATGCGTACACGGCCAACCTGGGCCAGCCCGACGAGCCGGACTACGAAGAGATCCCGCGCAAGGCGATGGAATACGGCGCGATCCAGGCGCGGCTCATCGACTGCCGCACGCAACTCGTCAACGAAGGTATCGCGGCGCTGCAGGCCGGTGCCTTCCACATCTCGACCGCGGGCGTCACCTACTTCAACACGACGCCCATCGGCCGTGCGGTCACCGGCACGATGCTGGTCGCGGCCATGAAGGAAGACGAGGTCAACATCTGGGGCGACGGCAGCACCTACAAGGGCAACGACATCGAGCGTTTCTACCGCTACGGCCTGCTCACCAACCCATCGCTCAAGATCTACAAGCCGTGGCTCGACCAATTGTTCATCGACGAACTGGGCGGCCGTGCCGAAATGTCGGCCTTCATGACCCAGCACGGTTTCGGCTACAAGATGTCGGCTGAAAAGGCCTACTCGACCGACTCCAACATGCTGGGTGCGACGCACGAAGCCAAAGACCTGGAGCATCTGTCGAGCGGCATGAAGATCGTGAACCCGATCATGGGCGTGGCCTTCTGGAAAGAGACCGTCGAGGTCAAGACCGAAGAAGTCACGGTGGGCTTTGAAGAAGGGATGCCGGTAGCGCTCAACGGCGTGAGCTACGCCGACCCGGTGTCGCTGCTGCTCGAAGCGAATCGCATCGGCGGTCGCCATGGTCTGGGCATGAGCGACCAGATCGAAAACCGCATCATCGAAGCCAAGAGCCGCGGCATCTACGAAGCGCCCGGCCTAGCCTTGCTTTTCATCGCCTACGAGCGGCTGGTGACGGGCATTCACAACGAAGACACCATCGAGCAGTACCGCATGAACGGGCTGAAACTCGGCCGCCTGCTGTACCAGGGCCGCTGGTTCGATCCGCAGGCGATCATGCTGCGCGAGACCGCGCAGCGCTGGATCGCCAGCGCCATCACCGGTGAAGTGACGCTGGAGCTGCGACGCGGTAACGACTACTCGCTGCTGAACACCGATTCGCCCAACCTTACCTACAAGCCCGAGCGTCTGAGCATGGAAAAGGTAGAGGGCGCCTTCTCGCCGCGCGACCGCATCGGCCAGCTGACCATGCGTAACCTCGACATCATCGACACGCGCGACAAGCTGATGACGTACACCCGCACCGGGTTGCTGGCACCGGGCTCGACGCCGGTCTTGCCCAAGCCGAAGGCGGACGACAAACCCGACTGAGCTTCCGCGATTTCAGCGTCGATTAAGGAAGACGGCGCCTGCGCCGCTAGGATCACCGCACCGCGCGTGCCGACGCGCTTCACGATGATGGCGGTTCGATGTCCCCTGCTTCTTCCAGTCTTCCCGCAGCGTCGCTTGCGGAGCCCTCCCGGTCTTTCCTGCGGACGCTGCGGCGCATAGGACGCCTCTCGGCGCCCTACTTTCGTTCCGAAGAAAAGTGGAAGGCCTGGGGGCTGCTCATAGGCGTCGTCGCGCTGAACCTGGGCACGGTCTACGTGACGGTGCTAATCAACGACTGGAGCCGCGTCTTCTACGACGCACTGCAGGCCAAGAACCAACCCGTGTTCTGGACGCAGTTGCTGCGCTTCACCTACATCGCGATGGCCGGCATCCTGGTCGCCGTGCTCAAGTTCTACCTGACGCAACTCCTGCAAGTTCGGTGGCGCGCATGGATGACACGCAGCTACATGACGCGTTGGCTCGCTAACCACACTTTCTACCGGCTCGAACTCGCGCGCTATACGGCCCGCACGACGATCGACGGCGCACAAAGTGCCAATCCCGACAACCCGGACCAGCGTATCCAGGAAGACATGCAGCTCTTCACCGACTACACGGTGACGCTGTCGATGGGCATCCTGAATTCGGTCGTAACGCTGGTCACCTTCATCGGAATCCTGTGGGGACTGTCAGGTCCGCTGGCGTTCACGCTGGGCGGGCAAAGCTTCTCGGTGCCTGGCTACATGGTCTGGGTCGCGGTGATCTACTGCGCCGTCGGCACGACGATCACGCACTACATCGGTCGTCCGCTGATCGGGCTCAATTTCCGCCAGCAGCGCTTCGAAGCCGACTTCCGACATCACCTGATCCGGGTGCGCGAGAACAGCGAAGCCATTGCGCTGGACCGCGGCGAAAAGGTCGAGCACGGACAACTCGACACGCGCTTCTCCAGCGTCCTGCGGAACTACCTCTCGCTCATCAAGCAGCAGAAAAACCTGGTGGCATTCACCGCCTCCTTCGGCCAGTTGTCGGTGGTGTTTCCGTTCTTTCTCGCAGCACCGCGCTTCTTCAGCGGCGCGATCCAGTTCGGCGAACTGATGCAGATCTCGCGCACCTTCAGCACGGTGCAGGACTCGCTCTCGTGGTTCGTCGACAACTACGACCGGGTGGCCGTCTGGCGCGCTACGGCCGACCGGCTTTCCACCTTCGACGACGCCATGCGCGCGCACGCGGAGACGCAGTCCACCGTCGCGCGCCAGCCCGGCACGCGACTGCACACGGGCGACCTTGATGTCGCACTGCCGGACGGCACCAAGCTGCTGCACCACGCCGCTTTGACCGTGCAGCCCGGCGAGAGCGTGCTGCTGCAGGGCCCCTCGGGCAGTGGCAAATCGACGCTGTTCCGTGCCTTTGCCGGCATCTGGCCCTTTGCGGTCGGCACCGTCGACGTGCCGAACAATACGATGTTCATCCCGCAGCGGCCCTATGTGCCGGATGGCAGTTTGCGCGACGCGTTGACCTATCCGAACCCGGCCTCCGATTACAACGACGACGCCTTGCGCCAGGCGTTGAACGATGCGTTGCTGCCCGATCTCGCGAAGCGGCTGGACGACAGCGACGCCTGGAGCCAGAAGCTCTCCGGCGGCGAGCAGCAACGCCTCGCCATCGCGCGCGTGTTGCTCAAGAAACCGGCCTGGTTGTTCGCGGACGAGGCCACGAGCGCACTCGATGCCGAGGCCGAGGCCGTCTTGTACAAGCGGCTAGCGGCCACGGTGCAAGCGGCCGGTGGTGCCATGGTCTCGATCGCTCATCGACCTTCGGTAGGCGATCACCACAAGCAGCGCTGGACGCTGGTGCCACAAGCTGATGGCACCGGATCGGATGGCAAAGCGCGCTACCGATTGAGCACCGATGCGGGAAGTCCAGCCGGCGCTGCCGCGTAAGTCCGTCGACTGCTCAGTTGCCGACGACGTAGCGCTCCCACCCGTTCTTGCGCAACACGCACGCCGGACACGTGCCACAACCGTAGCCCCAGGCATGCCGATGCGTGCGGTCGCCGAGGTAGCAGGTGTGCGTCTCCTCGACGATAAGTTCGACCAGCGGCAAGCCGCCCAGCCGCTCGGCCATCTGCCAGGTCTCGGCCTTGTCGATCCACATCAACGGCGTCTCGATGACCAGTCGCCGCTCCAGGCCGAGCGACAGGGCCAGTTGCATCGCCTTCATGGTGTCGTCGCGGCAATCGGGGTAGCCGGAGAAGTCGGTTTCGCAAACTCCGGTGACGATCACCTGGAGTCCGCGCCGGTAGGCCAGCGCGCCGGCGAGCGTGAGGAAAAGCAGGTTGCGACCGGGCACGAAAGTGTTCGGCAAGCCGTCTGCCTGCATCGCAAAAGCGACTTCCTCGGTAAGCGACGAGCCGCCGAGTTGCGCCAGTGCATCGATCGTGAGCACATGGTCTTCGCCCAAGCGCGATACCCAGCGCGGAAAGCGTTCACGCAGCTTCGCCAGAATGCTGCCGCGCATGTCGAGCTCGATGCGATGGCGTTGGCCGTAGTCGAAGCCGAGTGTCTCGACGCGCTGGTATTTCGATAGCGCATCGGCGAGACAGGTCGTCGAGTCTTGGCCGCCGGAAAAGAGGACGAGTGCGGTGGTGTGGAGCGGCATGATGAAAAAAATGTGATGGACGATCGGCGCCGCACACGACGCATCGACTGTGCGCCCACGTCGTGGCCGATCGTCTCGGATGTCGCTTCTCAGTAAATCGCGCGATGGTGGCGATGCGTGTCGGGCTCCGACCTTGCGGTGGACGAACAAGGAGCCTGCGCACCGGAGGCAGCCTTTCGGCCGCGCTGCTCTAAGAGGGTGTCTTGACAACGACACCGGTTCGAAGTCGATACCAGGTACCAAACCGATTGTCGTATGCCGGCTCGTATAGTTCCTTGATCGCTATCGGCAATATGCCTCCCCCGTGATACGTCATCCGGTCTCGCTCCTTGCTTAGATAAATGAGCTTTGGCTTTTTCTGTCGAATCTCGCTGACTACCTGTTCCAGCTGGCGGGCGAGATAAAAAGTTGAGCCATTGATTTCGATGACCGGCCGACGTTGCAGCATGAAGTGCATCCTGGCGTCACCCCATACGACGATGCGATCCTGCTCGCCAACCAAGCCTCTGACCGCCTCTACAGACTCTTTGTACTCCGCCAACCGAGCATCGAGCGAATCGTCCAACGCGTTTTGGCTGGAGACGGTAAAGGGCATCGCAGCGAACACCTTCACTACTTTTCGGCCCAACGGCCAGCCGAAATTAATTAGAACGCTGATGCTCAGTACCGCGATGGCGGCCTGTCGATAGCGCAGATTTTTTGTAGAACCGAGTCGGGACAGCACATCGACGAACCCCAGTGCTGCGAGTACGCCGAGCGGCAGAAAAAGGAGGTCGAAGTGATAGTCCCAAAATGAAAGTACCTGCAGGGGAATGACAATCAGCGCCCCGACACACCACGCTGTACAGAGCAGTTCCAGGCGCGACCGCTTCTGCAACCCGTTAAAGGCCGCCCATGCGGCCCAGGGAACCAACGCTACTGTTCCGACGAGGAACCAGCGCGTCGAGCCCAGGAGTCTGAGTATGGTGTTGTGCTCGTACTCACGCACCGCGATCCCTGGATACACGAATGCCGTCCACAGCGCTTCGTTCAAGGTGCCATTGAGTTGCATCCAGATCACCACCGGCAACAACGTGAGCAGGCAACCTGTAATCAACGGTGCCACTCGCCACTTGATCAAACTACCTCCGCTTACCCTGTATTTCCACCTGGCGTGGGCGAGTGCCGTCACGATCACAGCCAGGGGCAGAATCACCAGCATGGTTTTAAACAACGCGACGATCGCGAGCATCGCGCCGGCAATCGCGTAGCGCCCTGCCGTCGTGTGTTCTTTGCCTGGCTTCGGCTCCACGCCAACGCACCACAACACGACCGCGATGGGACCGCCCACAATCCATTCAACCTGGGAAAATTGATTGATGGAAGCCCGACCGTAAAAGCTCGCGAAACCGAAGCACGGCGCAAGGACGGCTGTGAGTGTGCCTCGCTGTCGCACGGCCGCCCATAGGACGCCGGCAACGCAGAGAGACCAGAAAAGATCCATCCAGCGCAGCCCGAACGCATCGAAGCTGAAGAGCGATCCGACCGCCAAGTACCACCAATAGATTCCGGGTTGCTTCATATCCCAGAACTCGCGGTACATCTGTGCACCTTCGGTCATCTCGCGTGCCGCGTACATGAAAAGCGCCTGGTCTTCGTTGAACGGGTAGTGCAGATGAAGCATCGTCAACAAAAGTACGACTGCCAGCACGATCAGGACGCTTGCACCGCCAGCTGCAGAACTGCGCCCATGCGCCGTGTTGATATTGCTCATTGCTTATTCGAATCTTTGCGAAAAGAAATTGTGTTTGCGGCTCAACCGGCCAGGTACAGGACAACTGCAGCCATACCGACAGCGAGTCGGCTGACCCAGTCGCGCGCGGCAAAAACTACCGGGTCGTCGTGCAGGGCGCCCCGAACTGCTTTCAGCCAAATGCGCATCACCCAAAACAAGAAGATCGGGATCAGTGCCCAGAGGTAAACAGGGTTGACGTATCGCTCCGACATTTGCGAGTCCTGCAGATACAAACTAAGCAGCAGTGCCGACATTTGGCCTGCGGCTATGCCCGCGCTCAAGACGAAGGTAACGTCGCCGGGCTGGTAACCGCGATCGCGCGTCATCCGCTTCAAGGCATCCGACGATCCTGTCGTCAATTCGACGTAGCGCTTGGCCAATGCAAGGCTCAGAAAGATGAAGAGCGAAAACGACAATATCCAGAACGACAGCGGCTGACCCGTCGCTGCCGTTCCCGCAGCGACCCGCACCGTGTAGAGGCCTGCCAGCGAAAAAACATCGACTACCGCACGACGCTTTAAAAACAGGGAATAGGCGGTGGTCAGTGCGACATAAAAAAGCAGCACCCACAGAAAAACGTTCGGGAGAAATAGGAGCGAAAGCGTAAGCGACGCCAAAGCCAACCCGGTCGCCAGCGCAAGGCCGCGAGGCACCGAGATCTCGCCTGCCGCAAACGGTCTTGACCGCTTGCGGTGGTGCAGTCGATCAGACTGTAGATCGAGCAAATCATTGACGATATAAACCGCAGATGCAGCCAGCCCAAACGCGAAAAAGGCCAAGACGCTGTTTAGCAGCAGCGCACTGCTGAGGGCATGCAGCACCGGCATCAGAGGCAGGAACACCAGCACGTTCTTAAGCCATTGGTGCAGCCGCATTCCGTAGAGATAGCGCCGCAACGAGGTCGCCGGAGGCTCGATAACTACATCTATCTTTGTCAACCGGGCGGCGCGCTCAACCAACGAACGAGAGCGGCTCACGACAACCGCAGCGGCGGCGCCGCGCCATACGGCTAAATCCACGGTGCTGTCGCCCGCATAGCAAAACGGCACACCTTCGGCGTCATCCTGAATGGCCTTCAGCTTTGCGGCGCCGCGCATGTTGATGAGGCCGTCCGACGCCAAAACGGCATCGAACAGACCTAAATGGTCTGCAACCTGGCGCGCGAATTCTGCGTCGCTGGCGGTGGCGAGCACCACTCGGCGCCCGGCCGTACGTGCGCTTCGAATGAACTCAAGTACGGCGGGGCGATACGGAAGCGTGGCAACTTCGATGTCAACGTGCAGTGCAACTTTGCGCTTAAAAGCAGATTTTCCCTGCACGACCCACGAAGGAATGCTGAGCAATGAGCGCGGTGATGAGCGCACCAATTGCAGCAACGATTCGTGCAGCAGATCAGTGGCGATCAATGTGCCGTCGAGATCGACGTAGAGCGGCACCGGTGAGCCCTCGAAAGCAAGGTTCGACACCCTCTCAGCCCCTACCGAGGATCACGACGCCGACCAGGATGATTGCGATCCCCAGCAAGCGTTGAGTGGTCAACGCCTCGCCGAAAAAATGCCAGGCAAGCACCGCTGCGATAACGTATCCCATCGACAGCATCGGATACGCGACGGTGACATCCACTCGCGTCAATGCAACGACCCACAGTGCGGCACTGATGAAATAGCAGGTGAGTCCAACCAGTATCCAGGGCTGCGAGGCCGCGCTCCACGCAGCCTCGACTATCGATCCGACATTTGACATGGACACTGAACCGATTGCTCGAGCGCCTGCCTTAAGCATCAGTTGGGCTGCCGAATTCAGCAGCACACCCGCAAAAATAATGGCGAAAGTGCTTAGATTCACGCCTCTGAGCCTTTGTACATTCCGCGCGAACGCAACGCTGCACTGAAGCTTGGCATCGAAAACTCCGGGTTAAACGCAAGCCGCCGCGAAACAATGTTTCGCCAAAGAACTGCCTGTTGCGACGCGGTATGTCCGAGTTGCATTGGGGTGCCTAAGGTTAGTGCAATGTCACAACAAAAGACTTAGTTTACAAACAGCATTGAATTGAAATCTGCCGCTGCGTGCGATTTGCAACACGCAGGCCGGTCCGGCCTTTGGCTGCAGCGAACTAAAGAAAGCGCTCGAGCAACTTGCGCGAGGCGCGATCCAGCATCTTCACATCGGGGATGCGGAATTGCACGCCGTGTGCGCTGGCGATCAACAATGCGCCGCCTTCGAGCCGACGAATGTCTTCCTCGGCTTTCAGCACGAAGCTCGTCGCGCCGCGATCGGTGCTGACGGTCCAGGTGCTCGGCACGCCAAAGCTCGACACCGTGCACAGCTGCAGCAGCGTCGGTGCAAAGTCGCGCACCGCCAAGTCTTGCGCCAGCAAAGCACGAGCTGTGGGCGGTACATCGTCCAGCCGGTCGATCCACATGACTTCCTTGCCATCGCTGCCGACCAACGAGACGCCGGCATCCGGCGCGCTGAGCGGAAAGGCGCGCACCGGCACGATGCCGATGTGGCGTACCCCGTCGGTGGCAGTCAGCACGAGTCGCCCGAAAGCGTCGCGTTCTATGGCTATCTGGATGTTGGTCGTGTTCATTGCAGCCCCGCCGGATGCGCCGCGTGTGGGGCGGGCGCCACTTGCATCGCCATGCGCTCGCTCATCGCGCCTTCGCTGGCCTCCTCATCGGCCTGTCGCAACTGAGCCTGGTAGAGCCGCCAGTAGGCGCCCTGCTGTTCCATCAACGCGTCGTGCGGACCGACCTCGACGACCGCACCGCGGTCCATCACGACGAGCCGGTCGGCCTTGCGCAAAGTCGACAAGCGATGAGCGATGGCGATGGTCGTGCGTCCTTTTACGAGATTGTCGAGCGCCCGTTGAATCTCTTTTTCCGTCTCGGTATCGACCGCCGATGTGGCCTCGTCGAGGATCAGGATGCGCGGGTCGATCAACAACGCACGGGCGATGCTGATGCGCTGCCGCTCACCGCCCGACAAGCCTTGCCCACGCTCGCCGACCAGTGAGTCGTAGCCGTGCGCGAGTCGCAGGATGAAGTCGTGCGCGTGGGCCGCGCGAGCCGCGGCCACCACCTCATCGCGCGTCGCCTCCGGCTTGCCGTAGGCGATGTTCTGCGCGATGGTGCCGAAGAACAAGAACGGCTCCTGCAGCACCAGGCCGACGTGGCGCCGATAGTCTGTGACCGCGAAGCGCCGGATGTCGGTGCCGTCGACCAGGATGGCGCCATCTGTCACGTCGTAGAAGCGGCAGATCAGATTGACCAGCGTACTCTTGCCCGAGCCGCTGTGGCCGACCAGGCCGATCATTTCGCCGGGTTCTATCACCAGATCGAGGTCGCGAATTACCGCACGCGAGCCGTAGCGGAATCCCACGTCTTTCATCTCGATGCGACCCGTGATGCGCTGCACCTTGACCGGGTTCGCGGGCTCTGGCACGTTGCTCACGTGGTCGAGGATGTCGAAGATGCGCTTGGCACCGGCGGCCGCTTTTTGCGTGACCGAGACAATGCGGCTCATTGAATCGAGCCGCGTATAAAAACGGCCGATGTAGGCGATAAAGGCGGTCAGCACGCCGACCGTGATGCGCCCGCGCGCCACCTGCCAGATGCCGAAGCCCCACACCACGAGCAACCCGATTTCAGTGAGCAACGACACGCTGGGCGTAAACAGCGACCACGTCTTGTTCAGTTTGTCGTTCACTTGCAGGTTGTACGCGTTGGCGGCATGGAAGCGATCGGCCTCGCGCTTTTCCTGCGCGAAGGCCTTGACCACGCGAATGCCCGGGATGGTGTCGGCCAGCACGTTGGTGACTTCGCTCCACACGCGGTCGATTTTCTCGAAACCGGTGCGCAGGCGATCGCGCACGATGTGGATCATCCAGGCGATGAAGGGCAGCGGCACCAGCGTAACGACCGCCAAAAGCGGGTTGATCGAAAACAGAATCGCCGCGGTCATCGCGATCATCAGCACGTCGGTCAAAAAATCGAGCGCGTGCAGCGAAAGAAAAACATTGATGCGGTCGGTTTCGGAGCCGATGCGCGACATCAGGTCGCCCGTGCGCTTGCCGCCGAAATAGTCGAGCGGCAACGTCAGCAGATGCTCATACGTCGTCGTGCGCAAATCGGCGCCGATGCGCTCGGACACCAGCGCAAGCAAGTAGGTGCGCGCCCAGCCCAACGCCCAGCCCGCCAGCGCCGACAACAGCAGTGCGCCAAGAAACAGCACGACCTTGCCGATGGCGATCTGTTGCCCGTTCTGGAACGGAATCAGGATGTCGTCCATCAGCGGGATGGTCAGATAAGGGGGGACCAGCGTGGCAGCGGTCGACGCCAGCGTAAGCAGGAAGCCAGTGATCAGCTGCTTGCGATAGGGCTTGGCGAATCGACCCAGGCGTAGCAACACCCAGGTCGACGGCGGCGCTTGCTGCTCGACTGCTTCGGGGAGTTCATCGGCGTCGGTTTCGTCGGCAAGGGTCGATACGCCTGCCGTCGAATCGAGGACGACAGTCATCCGCTGACCAAAAAGCTTCAACAATCGGAGCGCCGAAGCCTGCTGCTCGAGTGTGTAGCGCCAGCGCGCCAACTGCCCTCGCGCGCCCCGCAACTCCAGTGTGCCGATGCCTGCGTGGTCGATTAGATGCAGCTCGATTCCCGGTTCTGCGAGTGGCCACTCGCGCCAGGCTCCAGCGGCGTCTCGCGCCAGCAGACGATGATCGGTCAGCGCGACGAGCCCCAAGGAAAACCGAAGTTCGTCATCGAGGTCAACCGCAAGCGTCGCCAGAACGTTTTCGGCGGTTGTGAGTCGGCTTTTCAGCGCCTCTACAGCTGCCTCCACTTCTCCCTCTTGAGTACCCACTGGACCGTGATGTTGCATTGTGTTTCTTTGACTCTCGCCTGTTGCAGGCCAGCCGAGCCACGTGGACCCCGCCCTGGCGCACGATGGGCGCCGATTTTGACCGATCGCCATGAGCGCGCCTGAGAGCGC
Organism: Variovorax sp.; assembly: GCA_025352265.1. Classification (GTDB taxonomy): domain Bacteria; phylum Pseudomonadota; class Gammaproteobacteria; order Burkholderiales; family Burkholderiaceae_C; genus Variovorax. The sequence goes on from JANXTS010000013.1 coordinate 46,085, forward strand.
CGCCGGGGCCAGCCAAATCAATTCGAACAGCACATCGAACGTTCCCATGACCCGTTTCGACGACATCCGCCTCCTGCGCATCAACTATTTGCGCGGCCCTAACATCTGGACTTATCGGCCGGTGCTGGAAGTCTGGCTCGATCTCGGCCGACTCGAAGATTTTCCGTCCAACACCATCGAAGGCTTTACCGGGCGTCTGACGACCCTGCTGCCGGCGCTCATCGAGCATCACTGCGGCGTAGGTGAGCGAGGGGGTTTTATTTCCCGGCTGAACGAAGGCACATGGTCGGGTCACGTGCTCGAACACGTCGTCATCGAATTGCTCAACCTGGCCGGTATGCCGACCGGGTTCGGCCAGACCCGCAGCACTTCCGAGCACGGCGTGTACCGCATGGTGTTCCGTGCACGCGACGAGCAAGTCGCGCGTGCCGCCCTGGCTGAAGGCCACCATCTATTGATGAGCGCCATCAACGACAAGCCTTTCGGCGCGGCCGACGTGCAGCGGGCGGTCGACGTGGTCAAGGGTCAGGTCGAAGACTGCTACCTCGGCCCGAGCACCGCCTGCATCGTCGGTGCCGCGACTGATCGCGGCATTCCGCACATGCGACTGAACAGTGGCAACCTGGTGCAGCTGGGCTACGGCGCGAGCCAGCGTCGTATCTGGACCGCCGAAACCGACTACACCAGCGCCATCGGCGAATCGATCGCCAGCGACAAGGAGCTCACCAAGTCGCTGCTCGCGAGCTGCGGCGTGCCGGTGCCTGAAGGAGAGGTGGTCGACAGCGCCGAAGAGGCCTGGGACGTGGCAGAGGGCATGGGCCTGCCGGTGGTGGTCAAGCCGTCCGACGCCAACCACGGCCGCGGTGTCTCGCTCGAACTCAGCACGCGCGAAGAAGTCATGAGCGCCTACGCCGTCGCCGAGCCCGAAGGCAGCGATGTGATGGTCGAGCGCTTCATCCGCGGCAGCGAGCACCGCCTGCTGGTGGTCGGCGGCCAGGTGGTGGCAGCAGCCCGCGGCGAGATCATTACGGTGACGGGCGACGGCAACACCGCTGTCGCCGACCTTATCGAAAAGCAACTCAACAGCGACCCGCGTCGCGGTGCCGAAGAAGAATTCCCACTCGACTTGATCGACCTGCCGAACGACGCCAAGCTGCAGCTCGAGCTGCAGCGCCAGAAGCTCGACGGCAGTTCGGTGCCCGAAGCCGGCCGCGTGGTCACGATCCAGCGCAACGGCAACCTCGGGGTCGACTGCACGGACCAGGTCCATCCTGAAGTCGCGCATGCCGCCGTGCTCGCGGCGCGCGTCGTCGGGCTCGACATCGCGGGCATCGACTTGGTGGCGCAAGACATCGGGCGGCCGCTGGCAGCGCAAGGTGGCGCCATCGTCGAAGTCAATGCCGGTCCGGGTCTTCTGATGCACCTGAAGCCTGCGGTCGGCTCGCCACGACCGGTCGGCCGTGCGATTTGCGATCACCTGTTTCCGGATGAAGCCTCCGGTCGCATTCCGGTCGTTGGCATTGCCGGCTCGCAGGACACCGCCGTGCTGGCGCGGTTGGTGGCCTGGCTCATCGGCCTCGGCGGCCGATACACCGGACTCGCGTGCGGCGACGGCCTGTTTCTGGAACGCCGCCGTGTCGATGCACGCAACAGCGCCAACTGGGGCGCAGGACATCGTCTGCTGGTCAACCGCGCGGTGCAGGCCGTCGTCATCGAAAACGGTGCCGAGACCATCCTGCGCGATGGCCTGGCCTACGACCGCTGCGAAGTCGGCATCGTGACCGACCTCGAAGGCGCTGCCGCACTTTCGGAGTTCGACATCACAGAGAGCGACCAGCTGGTGAAAGTGCTGCGCACGCAGGTCGACGTGGTGCTGCCGGAAGGCACCGCGGTGCTGAATGCTGGCGATGGCCGGGTGGCTGGCCTGGCGCCACTGTGCGATGGCGCGGTCATTCTGTATTCGACCGACGCGCATTCAGACGTCCTCACGGCACACCAAGCCGGCGGCGGCAAGGCCGTGCTGGTGCGACAAGACCGCGTCGTGCTGGCCAATGGCGGCAGCGAATCGTTCTTGCCGGGCCTCGGGCGCCTGACGATCTGGAGCGCGACGCACGTGGGGGTCAGCCTCGAAAGCCTGCTCGCTGCGGTCGCGGCCGGTTGGGCGCTGGGCATTCCACTGAACCTGATCGGTGCCGGCGTCGAAGCCTTTGAAGCCGACCTGCAGGCAGCACTTGCTTCGCTGCAACTTTCGCAGACGGCGCCGTCCCCATCGACGCCGCATTCATCGTCGTCATTTCAACAATTTTCCTGAAGAGCCGGCATGGAAGTCACCCGCATTCGCGCCCTGCGCGGCCCCAACCTCTGGAGCCGACATACCGCCATCGAGGCGATCGTTTCGTGCACCGGTGACGAGAACGCCGTCGAGCGACTCGCCGGGTTTGACGCGCGCCTGCGCTCGCTCTTTCCGAACATCGGCGAGTTGCATCCGATCGTGCTCGGCCAGCCGCTGGCGCTGGCACACGTGCTTGAAAACGCAGTGCTGGCATTGCAGGCGCAGGCTGGCTGTGCGGTCAACTTTGGCCACACCCAGCCGACACCGGAAGCAGGCATCTATCAAGTGACGGTGCAGTACAGCGAAGAGTCGGTCGGCCGACGCGCCATCGAGCTCGCCGAGCAACTCATCAACGCGGCGTTGCAAGACACCGCCTTCGATGCCGATGCGGCCATTGCCGAATTGCGCGAAGAAGACGAATCCGAACGACTCGGTCCGAGCACCGGCTCGATCGTCGATGCGGCCGTCGCACGCGGCATTCCCTATCGACGCCTGACACGCGGCAGCCTCGTGCAGTTCGGCTGGGGCGCCAAACAGCGACGCATCCAGGCGGCAGAGATCGACAGTACCAGCGGCGTGGCGGAGTCGATCGCGCAAGACAAGGAGCTCACCAAGCAATTGCTTAACGCCGCTGGCGTGCCCGTGCCGCTGGGTCGACCGGTGACCAGCGCCGACGACGGCTGGGCTGCGGCAATGGAGATTGGTCTGCCAGTGGTGGTGAAGCCTCAAGACGGCAACCAGGGCAAAGGCGTGACGGTCAACATCACGACGCGCGAGCAACTGAAAGCGGCCTACGACTCGGCGGCCTACTACGGCGAGGTCATGGTCGAAAAATTCTTGCCCGGGTTCGACTTTCGTCTGCTGGTCGTCGGCGACAAGCTCATCGCCGCGGCGCGACGCGATCCGCCACAGGTGATCGGTGACGGTAAATGCACTGTGCGGCAGCTGGTCGACACCGTCAATCTCGACCCGCGACGTGGCGAAGGCCACTCGACTTCACTCACCAAGATACAGCTCGACGACATCGCCATCGGACGGCTCGAGTCGCAAGGCCTGACACCCGAGAGCGTGCCGAAACGAGGTCAACGGGTCGTGCTGCGCAACAACGCAAACCTCTCCACGGGTGGCACCGCCACCGATGTGACCGATACCGTACATCCCGAAGTCGCGGCGCGTGCGGTCGATGCGGCGCAAATGGTCGGCCTCGATATCTGCGGTGTCGACATGGTTTGCGAGAGCGTGCTTCGGCCGCTCGAAGAACAACACGGCGGCGTTGTGGAAGTCAACGCCGCACCCGGCCTGCGCATGCACATTTCCCCCTCGTTCGGCCGTGGCCGCGCAGTCGGTGAGGCGATCATGGACACGCTCTACGCCGACGGCGACACCGGCCGCATTCCTGTGGTCGCCGTCACCGGCACCAACGGCAAGACGACCACGGCGCGCCTTATCAACCATCTGCTCGCGTCGAGCGGACTGCGCACCGGCATGACCAACACCGACGGCGTGTGGGTCGATGGCCGGCAGATCGACAGCGGCGACTGCAGCGGCCCGAAGAGTGCGCGCAACGTGCTGATGCACCCTGAGGTCGACGCAGCTGTGTTCGAAGTGGCGCGCGGTGGCGTGCTGCGCGAAGGCCTCGGCTTCGACCGCTGCCAGGTCGCGGTGGTGACCAACATCGGCAGCGGCGACCACCTGGGCCTCAACTACATCACCACGGTCGAAGACCTCGCCGTGTTGAAGCGCGTGATCGTGCGCAACGTGGCGTACGACGGCTATGCAGTGCTCAATGCCGCCGACCCGAACGTGGCCGCGATGGCCGCAGGCTGCCCCGGCAGCGTGATCTTCTTTGCCGCCGACCGGCAGCACCCGGTGATGGCGACACACCGCGCGCAAGGCAAGCGCACCGTATACGTCGACCAAGACACGCTGATTGCGGCCGAAGGCTCGTGGCGGGAGCGCATTCCATTGCGCGACGTGCCGATCACCCGTGGCGGCACGATCAATTTTCAGGTCGACAACGTAATGGCGGCAGTGGCTGCGGGATGGGCCGTGGGGCTCGACTGGGGCACCATCCGCAGCGGCGTCGCGAGCTTCATGAACGACGCAGCCGGTGTCCCCGGACGCTTCAACGTCATGGACTATCGCGGTGCCACCGTCATCGCCGACTACGGCCACAACACCGACGCCATGCGCGCACTGGTGTCGGCCGTCGACACCATGCCGGCGAACAAGCGGTCGGTGGTGATCAGCGGTGCCGGCGACCGGCGCGACAGCGACATCCGCGACCAGACCGCCATCCTGGGCCAGGCGTTCGATGAAGTGATCCTGTATCAAGATGCGGCGCAGCGTGGACGGGCCGATGGCGAGGTCATGGCGCTGCTGCGGCAAGGCCTACAGGGCGCATCGCGGACGCAACACATCGATGAGATCCGCGGCGAGTTCATCGCCATCGACACGGCGCTGGCGCGTTTGCAGCCGGGCGATTTGTCATTGATTCTGGTCGACCAAGTCGAAGAGGCGCTGGCGCATCTGGCGATGCGGATCGCTGCCGGCTGAATCTCTGCGGGCAGAGTTCGGGAGGTTCGTAGGAACAGTCCGTCAGGCTCCGGGGCAGCGGAGCGCCTGTAAAGGCTGCGCCGTCCCACAGAGGAACGTTGCCTTTCGTCAGATGGTTCATGAAGCCTTAAAGGACTCTCATGAACCGAAAATTTTCCGCGTATCCATTCGTTAGCCGTGTGGCCACAAGCGCACTGTTTCTAGCGGTCACGCTTGGCACAACGCCTGCCGTATGGGCACAGGCCGCAGCTCCCGGCACGGCGGCCCGCATGCAAAGCGAGATGGCCACTTGCGATGGCGTTCAGCAGGACAAAGCCGCATGCGTGCGCGAAGCAGGTGCAGCGCGACAGGAAGCAGGGCGAGGCGGGCTAGCCACGCCCGACTCGTCCGGCAGCAGCGCCAACACGATGGAACGTTGCCGCCTTCAGCCTGCGTCGGATCAAGCGGACTGCATGGCGCGTATCCAGGGCGGCGTGGGCAACACGTCGACATCCACCAGTGGCAGCGTCATGGGCGGCGGCGTCATTCGCGAAACCGTAACGACCACACCGGCCAAATGATGAAAAAATCAGCTCTTCAATGGAGCCTTGCCGTGCTGTTGGCAGCCACGGGCATCGCAATCGCCGGCGCAGACTCGGCAGCCGGGCCACGCCACCCATCCCGTGGCACCGCCGCCGACACTTACCGCGACGAAGTTGCGGTGTGCGGACACATCCAGCAAGACCGTGCGGCGTGCGTTCGCGAAGCCGGTGCGGCACGCCAAGCTGCCGCGCAGGGTCAACTCACCGGCGCGCCCGACTATCTGCAAAATGCGCTGGCACGATGCGGCCGACAACCGCAAATGGAACGAAGCGCATGCGAAGCACGCGTGCGGGGCACCGGCCAGACGAACATCGAGGGCAGCGTGCTCGGCGGTGGCGTGATCCGCGAAACGGTGACGCCGATTTATTGATCGAAACGGCCAGAGGGCGCTAGGCAGCTCGCCAGTCGGTGCGAGAGCGCAGGCTCAACGGCCCCAACGCAGCACGAGAGGATCGAGCCGCTTTGCGACCTCGATCAAACCGGCACGTGTCTCAGCCGACATCGAAGGCCAGGGGTGCCTTGGCGCTTCGCAGTCGATGATGCCGCCCTCCTTCATCAAAGCCTTGGCTGCCAGAAGCCCGGCTTGCCGGTTCTCGTAGTTGATAAGGGGGAGCCATTTTTCGTATAGCGCGGACGCGAGCGCACGGTCGCCGAGTCGATGCGCCTCGATGATCGGACGAACGCCGTCGGGGTAGCCACCCCCGGTCATCGAGCCGGTCGCGCCGGCGTCCAGATCGGCCATAAGGGTGATGGCTTCTTCGCCGTCCCAAGGCCCTTGGATGGAATCGCCACCCAGGCGAATCAGTTCCCGCAACTTCGAAGCTGCTCCGGCAGTCTCTATCTTGAAATAGGAGAGGTGCTCGATCTCCTGCGCCATCTGCGCGAGGAACGGCGCCGACAACACCGTACCCGCCGCCGGTGCGTCCTGCACCATGATCGGTATGTCGATTGCGTCCGACAGTTGTGTGTAGAACGCACGGATCATCGATTCAGGCACACGGAAGGTTGCGCCGTGGTACGGCGGCATCACCATCACCATGGCCGCGCCCATGTCCTGCGCGCGGCGACTACGCGCGGCACACACCTTGCTGCTGAAATGGCTCGTCGTCACGATGACGGGCACACGGCCCTTAACGTGTTCCAGCACGACGCGCGTCAACTCTTCGCGCTCTTCGTCGGACAGCAAAAACTGCTCGGAGAAGTTAGCCAGAATGCAGAGTCCGTCAGAACCTGCATCGATCATGAAGTCAATGCAGCGCTTCTGGCTTTCAAGATCGAGCTCACCCGACTCGGTGAAAGTGGTCGGCACGACCGGAAAGATGCCGCGGTAACGGGCGGCGCCGCGTGGCTCGCCAGGATGGTTCGATGAAGTCATGCGATGTTCAGCGCCGAGGCGCGCGTGAGGTAAAAAAACGTTGCAACAGGCAGAAGACGAAGAGCAGCGCGCCCACGACGATGCGCGTCCACCACGAACTCAACGTGCCGTCGAACGAGATCAGCGTCTGGATGATTCCAAGCATCAGCACACCGAAAAGCGTGCCCGCGACATAGCCGACACCGCCGGTCAGCAGCGTGCCGCCGATGACGACCGCGGCAATGGCATCGAGCTCGAGTCCGACCGCGTGCAGGCCGTAGCCCGACAGCATGTAGAAGGTAAACACCACGCCCGCCAGCGCTGAGCAAAAGCCCGAAAGCGTGTAGACGCCTATCAGCGTCGAACGCACGGGCAGGCCCATCAACATCGCCGAGTGCTCGCTGCCGCCAATGGCGTACACAGCGCGACCAAACGGCGTGCAATGGGCGACGAACACCGCGACCAGCACCACGACGATGGCGATCACAGCGCTGATCGACAACGACGCATCGCCCCAGACAGGAATCCGCGTCTGCGACACGGTTTCGTAGAACGGGTTGGTGATGCTGATCGAGTCGATGCTGATGAGGTAGCACAAGCCGCGCGCGAGAAACATCCCGGCCAGCGTGACGATGAAAGGCTGCAGCCTGAAGCGCTCGATCAGGACACCCATGAAAGCGCCGAACGCGGTGCCCATGAGCAGCACCAGCGGAATGACGAGGCCTGGATTCCAGCCGTGCTTTTCGACCAGAGTGGCCGACACCATGGTGGTGAGCGCGATCACCGAGCCAACCGACAGATCGATGCCACCCGACAAGATCACGAACGTCATGCCGACCGCGACGATGACGAGAAACGCGTTGTCGATCAGCAGGTTGAAAAAGACCTGCGCCGAGAAAAAACCGTCGTACAGCACCGATCCGAGCGTCGCCATCAGCACGAACAGCGAGATCGTCGCAGCCAGCGGCCAGTACTTTGGGTTGATCCCTTTACTTTTCACACCTCCCGTCCCCTCCCCCATGCGAAAGAGGGAGTCATTCATCGGCGTGCTCATGTCCGTACCTCGCCGCGCGGCGCGCGCACCGCCAGCGCTCGCAGCTGCGCACGGAACTCCGGCGATTGCATCAGCATCACCAGAAAGACAACGACTGCTTTCACCACCAGGTTGATTTCAGGAGGTACGCCGAGCGAATAGATGGCGTAGGTCAGGGTCTGGATGATCAACGCGCCGATCACGCTGCCCACCAAGCTGAAGCGTCCGCCCGTGAGCGCGGTGCCTCCGAGCGTGACCGCCAGGATGGCATCCAGTTCCAGCAACTGACCGGCGTTGTTGCCGTCTGCGCTCTTGACGTTGGAGCTGATCAACAGACCGGCGATGCCCGCGCACATGCCGCAGAACGCATAAGCACCGACGATGAGCCGTCGCGACTGGATACCCGCCACGCGCGCAGCAGTCGGGTTGATGCCGACCGCCTGAATGAAGAGCCCGAGGGCCGTCCGCGTGATCGCCAGATAAAGCACGACGAACACCGCCGCCGCGATGAAAAGCGAAAAGGGCAACCCCAGCAAATAGCCACTGCCGAGAAAGAAATACGGCGTGTAGTAAATCGTGATGATCTGCCCACCGGTGATGAGCTGTGCGATGCCACGCCCCGCCACCATCAGGATCAGGGTCGCAATGATCGGCTGCATGCCGACCTTGGCAACCAGCAGGCCGTTCCACACCCCGCATACCAGCGCGAGCGCAATGGCCGCGACGATGGCAAGCGACATTGGAAAACGCGCCACGTTGCCCACGACCGATCCACCGATCATCCAGCCCGCCACTGCCGCGGCGATAGCCACCACGGCACCCACCGAAATGTCGATGCCGCGCGTGGCGATCACCAGGGTCATGCCGAGCGACACCAGCATCAGCGGCGCCGCGCGGTTGAGGATGTCGATCAGGCTGCCGTAGAGATGGCCGCCGCGCACCTCGATGTGCAAGAAGCTGGCGTTGAACGCGGTGTTGAGCGCGAGCAGCAGCAGCAGCGTGATCACAGGCCAGGCGAGCCGATGCCGCATGGCGTCGGCGAACTTGCTGGCCGAAGGTTGTGCGTCGGACACTTCAGACATGCTCGGCCGCGATCATTTCGTAGACCTCGTCTTCGGTGCTGCCGCCCGGCAATTCGCCGACCTTGCGCCGGTCGCGCAGCACCACGATGCGATGTGCCACTCGCACCACCTCGCTCATTTCGGAGGAAATGAAGATCACTGCCATTCCGGCTTTGGCGAGTTGCAGCATCTGTTCCATGATCTCCTGCTTGGCGGCGACGTCGATGCCCCGCGTCGGTTCGTCGAGGATTAGGAGACGTGGCTCGGTCGCCAGCCAACGCGCGATCATCGCCTTCTGCTGGTTACCGCCCGACAGCAAGCCAATGGGGGTTTCGACGCTCGGGGCCTTGATGCCCAGCGAGGTCACGAAGCGCTCGGCCAACGCGGTCTGCTCGGCGAGAGAGAGAAAGCGGCGCACACCGAGTCGAGCCTGCAACGCCAGCGCAATGTTCTCGCGCAGCGAAAGCTCGGCAACAATGCCATCGGTCTTGCGCTCTTCGGGACATAGCGCCAGTCCTTCGCGAATCGCGTCGGCCGGGTTCGAAAACGTGACGGTGCGCCCGTCGATCTTCAGTACGCCGCGGTCGGGAGTCTCCAGCCCGAACAGCAGGCGCGCGAGCTCGGTCCGGCCGGCGCCGAGCAACCCGGCCACGCCCACAACCTCACCGGCCCGCACGCGCAAATCGGTCGCCTGCAACTGACCGGCTTGCCCCAAGCCGTCGGCCTGCAGCAGCGCCGTCGCCGAGTCATCGAAGGCCGGCAGCACCGTCGGCCGCGCCGATTGCGCTGCCAGTTCGCGGCCGAGCATGGCGGCTATGAGCGCCTGCGGACCGAGATCGGTCGCGCGCCACTCGCCGACCCAACCGCCGTTGCGCAGCACGGTGATACGGTCAGACACCGCATACACCTGGTTCAGAAAGTGGGTCACGAAAAGGATCGCCAGCCCCTCGTCGCGCAAACGCCGCAACACGTCGAAGAGCTTGTTCACTTCATCGTCGTCTAGGCTGGATGTCGGCTCGTCGAGGATCAGCACCTTGGCCGATACGCCGAGCGCGCGGGCGATCGCGACGAGTTGTTGCACCGCCACCGGGTAGCTCGACAGCAGCCGCGTCACGTCGATGTCGAGTCCGATACGCGCCAGCAGTTGCTGCGCCTCGCGGTTCACCACCGCCCAGTCGATGCGCCACCCTTGCGCCATGCCGCAACGCGGATAGCGCCCGGCGAACACGTTCTCGGCCACCGAGAGATTCGGGCAAAGGTTCACCTCCTGGTAGACGGTGCTGATGCCTAGCTGCTGCGCCTCCAGCGGTGAGCCCGGCCGGATGACTTCGTCCGCCAGCCGCATCACGCCGCCGCTGGAAGCAAGTACGCCGGTCAGCACCTTGATGAGCGTCGATTTACCGGCGCCGTTCTGCCCCATCAGCGCGTGGATCTCCCCGGGATAAAGCTTCAGCTGCACATCGCGCAACACGCTGATGCCGGCGAACTCCTTGTGGATACCGGACAGCTCCAGGACCGGCGTGACGGGCACGGCGGGGGTGGCAACAGATGCGGTCATGCTTGCTCGCGACGAATCGGTTGCTTCACTTGTTCTTGTTGTAGACGTCGATGAACACGGCCGCCAGCAGCACCAGGCCCTTGATCACCTGCTGGTAATCGATGCCGACACCGAGGATCGACATGCCGTTGTTCATCACGCCCATGACGAAGGCACCGATGACCGCCCCCATGACCTTGCCAACGCCACCCGAAGCCGATGCACCACCAATGAAACAGGCAGCAATCACGTCGAGCTCGAAGCCCAGCCCTGCCTTCGGCGTCGCAGTGTTGAGTCGCGCAGCGAACACAAGACCGGCCAGCGCGGCCAGCACCCCCATGTTGACGAAGGTCAAAAAAGCCAGCCGCTGGGTCTTGATACCGGACAGCCGCGCCGCCTTTTCGTTGCCGCCGAGCGCGTAGATGCGGCGCCCGATGGTTGTGCGATTGGTGACGAAATCGTAGGCGACTATCAGCACCGTCATCACGATCAGCACGTTGGGCAAGCCCCTGTACGACGCCAGCAGGTAACTCAAAAACAGGATGACGCCGGCAAAGAAAACGTTCTTGACGAGGAAGAAGGCGTAAGGCTCCTGATCCATGCCGTATTTCGCCAGCTTGGAGCGGCCACGCAGCTTAAATGACAGTAACGCTGCCGCGGCGATGGCGCCGAGCACGACAGATGTCGTGCGCAGCTCCTCACCGCCGAACACATCGGGAATAAAGCCTGAACTCAGCCGCTGGAACTCGACCGGAAACGGCCCGACCGATTGGCCTTCGAGCAGCGCCAGCGAAAGCCCCTTGAAGACCAGCATGCCCGCCAGCGTGACGATGAACGAAGGAATGCGAAAGAACGCCACGAACCAACCCTGCGCCGCGCCGATCGCGCCACCGGCGACCAGGCACACAGCGATCGTGGGCACGAAGTGCCAGTGGTACTCGACCATCAGCACGGCCGCCAGCGCACCGATAAAGCCGCACACCGAGCCGACCGACAAATCGATGTGCCCCGCCACGATCACCAGCAACATCCCCAACGCCATGATGACGATGTAGCTGTTCTGCAGCAGCAGGTTGGTGATGTTGAGCGGACGCATCAGCGTGCCATCGGTGAGCACCTGGAACAACACCATGATCGCGACCAGCGAGATCAGCATGCCGTATTCGCGCAGGTTGTTCTTGATGAAGCCCACGTGCAGTCGCGGGCCGCTCACGGCAGGCGCCGCGGACTCCACGGTATTCACTTCACTCGGCATGAACAGAACTCCCGGTATTGACGATGGCCCGCATGATCCGCTCTTGCGAAGCTTCGGCGGCTGTGTACTCGGCCACGAAGCGCCCTTCGTTCATGACGTAGATGCGGTCGCACATGCCGAGCAGTTCTGGCATTTCCGAGGAGATCATCAGGATGCCTTTTCCTTCGCTCGCGAGCTGATCGACGATGGTGTAAATCTCGTACTTGGCGCCCACGTCGATGCCGCGCGTCGGCTCATCGAGGATGAGCAGTTCGGGCTTGGCAAAGAGCCACTTGCTCAGCACTACTTTTTGCTGGTTGCCGCCCGACAGGTTGACCACCTGCTGGTCGACGCCCGAGCAGCGGATGTTGAGCGCCTTGCGGTAGTTGTTCGCGACTTCGAACTCCAGTCCGTCGTCGATCACCATCGCCCTCGACACTGCCGCGAGGTTGGCGAGGCTTACGTTCTTCTGGATGTCTTCGTCCAACACCAGGCCGAGTGCTTTGCGGTCTTCGGTGACATAAGCGATACCGCAGTCGATTGCCTTGCGGATCGTGCCGAGATCGACCGGTTTGCCATGCATGAAAGCTGTACCGCGAATGCGCTGCCCGTAGGAGCGACCAAATACGCTCATCGCGAACTCGGTGCGGCCTGCGCCCATGAGTCCGGCGATGCCGACGATCTCGCCTCGCTTCACGTGCAGGTCGACGCCCTTGATGACTTCGCGGTCAGCGTGCTGCGCATGGTTCACATGCCAGTCGCGGACCTCGAAGATCGTCTCGCCGATGCGAGGGCTACGCTGCGGATAGCGGTGCGCCATGTCGCGACCGACCATGCCGCGAATGATGCGGTCTTCACTGATCGGCTCGGTGCGGCAGTCCATCGTCTCGACCGTGGCGCCATCGCGCAGCACAGTAATCGAGTCGGCCACCTTGGCGATCTCGTTGAGCTTGTGCGATATCAGGATCGACGCTATGCCTTGCGCCTTGAGCTCGAGCAGCAACGTCAACAAGGCGTCGCTGTCGCTTTCGTTCAGGCTGGCGGTCGGCTCGTCGAGGATCAGTAGCTTGACTTGCTTCGACAGCGCCTTGGCGATCTCGACCAGCTGCTGTTTGCCGACACCCAGGTTGGTGATCAGCGCCGTCGGTTGCTCCTTGAGCCCGACCTTGGCGAGCAGCGCCTGAGTCCGCGCATAGGCCTCGAACCAGTCGATGACGCCGCCGTGCGCGGTTTCATTGCCAAGAAAGACATTCTCTGCAATCGACAACAGCGGCACCAGCGCCAGCTCCTGATGAATGATGATGATGCCGAGCTTCTCGCTGTCGGCGATGCCCTTGAACCGACGCAGTTCGCCCTCGAACCAAATCTCTCCGGTGTACGAGTCCGCAGGGTAGACGCCGCTCAGGACCTTCATGAGCGTCGACTTGCCGGCGCCGTTCTCGCCGACCACCGCATGGATCTCTCCTGCGCGCACCGCGAGGTTGACGTTGTCGAGCGCGTTAACGCCCGGAAACGTTTTCGTGATGCCACGCATCTCCAGGATGGCGTTGGTCAAACCAGGTCCGTCCTCGTTCTTGTCGGCGCCCTCACTTGATCTGGCTCTCGGTGTAATAACCGCTGTCGATCAGCACCGGCTTCCAGTTAGAGATGTCGACGCTCACCGGTTTCAGCAAGTACGAGGGCACGACCTTCACGCCGTTGTTGTAGGTCTTGGTGTCGTTCACCTCCGGCGTCTTGCCTGAGAGCATGGCATCGGCCATGGCGACAGTGACCTTGGCGAGTTCGCGGGTGTCCTTGAACACGGTCGAAGTCTGTTCCTTGCGAATCATCGACTTGACCGACGGCACCTCCGCGTCTTGACCCGTGACGACCGGCATCGGCTGCTTGGGCGAACCGTAGCCAACGCCCTTCAACGACGACAAAATACCGATCGACAAGCCGTCGTAAGGCGACAGCACCGCATCGACACGGTCCTTCGTGTAGTAGGCCGACAGCAGGTTGTCCATGCGCGCTTGCGCCACCGCGCCGTCCCAACGAAGGGTACCGACCTTGTCCATACCCATCTGCTTGCTGCGCACCACCAGCTTGCCGCTGTCGATGTAGGGCTTCAACACCGACATTGCGCCGTTGTAGAAGAAGAAGGCGTTGTTGTCGTCGGGCGATCCGCCGAACAGCTCGACATTGAAGGGCCCTTTGCCGCCCTTCAGATCAAGCGACTTCTCGATCGATTGCGCCTGCAGCACACCGACCTGGAAGTTGTCGAAGGTAGCGTAGTAGTCGACGTTTTTCGAGCCCTTGATCAGCCGGTCGTACGCGATGACCTTGACGCCCTTGTCGGCCGCCTTTTGCAGCACGTCGGACAGCGTGGTGCCGTCGATGGCCGCGATCACCAGCACCTTGGCGCCCTTGGTCATCATGTTCTCGATCTGCGCGAGCTGATTGGGGATGTCGTCGTCGGCGTACTGCAGATCTGTCTTGTAGCCCTTCTCCTTGAAGTACTTGGCCATGTTGGCGCCATCGGCGATCCAACGCGCCGACGACTTGGTCGGCATCGAGATGGCAATGGGGCCTTTGTCTTGTGCGTAGGCGAGCGACGCAACGCCGGAAAGGCACACGGCGGCGCCGGCAACCAGCGTTTTGAGGAAGATGCGTTTCATGGATCAGTACTTTCGCGAAGGGAATTCTTTGGCGGCCACTTCCATCGGGAAGATGCTCTCGACCGTCACGATGCGCTTGGGCAGTGTCTTGCCGGCCTTGATGTCTTTTACCGCGCTCATCAGCTGTGGGCCAAGCAGCGGGCTGCACTCTACCGACACGTTCAGCTTGCCGGCGATCATGGCTTCGAAGGCACCCTTGACGCCGTCTATCGAAATGATCGTGATGTCCGTGGCCGGCTTCATGCCAGCCTCTTCGATGGCCTGGATTGCGCCGATCGCCATGTCGTCGTTGTGCGCGTAGAGCACGTTGATCTTCTTTCCGTCGGCCTTGAGAAATGCCTCCATGACTTCCTTGCCCTTGGCGCGGGTGAAGTCGCCGGTCTGGGAGCGAATGATCTTGAACTTGGGATCGGCCTTGATGATTTCTTCGAAGCCCTTCTTGCGGTCGATGGCCGGTGCCGAGCCCACAGTGCCCTGCAGCTCGACGATATTCACGTCGCCCTTCTGGTCTTTCATTTTTTCGGTGAGCCAACGGCCTGCCTTGCGACCCTCTTCGACGAAGTCGGAGCCCATGAAGGTGACATACAGCGAGTTGTCCTTCGAGTTGACCGAGCGGTCGGTCAGCACCACCGGAATCTTGGCAGCCTTGGCTTCCAGCAGCACGGTGTCCCAGCCTGTTTCGACCACTGGCGAGAAAGCGATGACGTCGACCTTCTGTGCGATGTACGAGCGAATGGCCTTGATCTGGTTTTCCTGCTTTTGCTGGGCGTCGGAGAACTTCAGCTCGATGCCGGCCTCCTTGGCAGCCGACTTGATCGACTCGGTGTTGGCGGTGCGCCACTCGCTCTCGGCGCCGACCTGGGCGAAGCCGAGAACGAGTTTTTTCTGCGCCAGCGCGGCGACCGGCAGCATGCCGATGAGCGATGCGGCACCGAGCGCGGAAGTGAGAGTGCGACGATTAATTGCCATGATTTGTCTCCTGTGGTTTTGGTGAAAAATACTCTGCGAAAACTCTTTTGAACTCAGTTCCAGCCGGCCTTTGCGGTCCGCTGCGGGCTGCTTGCGGCCTTTCCTATTCACGCCATCATGTAACCCGTCTTGATCGACGTGTAGAACTCGGCAGCGTAGCGGCCCTGCTCGCGCGGTCCATAGCTGGAACCCTTACGTCCGCCGAAAGGAACATGAAAGTCGATCCCCGCCGTGGGCAGATTGACCATCGTCATGCCGACCTCGGCATGACGCCTGAAGTGCATCGCGTACTTCAGGGAAGTCGTGCAAATTCCGGCACACAAGCCAAAGGGCGTGTCGTTGGCAAGATGCAATGCGTGCTCGTAATCGTCGGCCTGCAGCACGCAGGCAATGGGGCCGAAGATTTCTTCACGTGCCACGCGGTGTTGTGGTTTCGCGAGGAATAACGCTGGGCTCATGAAGTGGCCGGCGGTAGCGCGCTGCAGCGCCTCGCCGCCATAGACATGCTCGGCGCCTTCCTCTCTCGCGACGGTCATCCATTCGAAATTTCGCGCCAGCTGATCGCGATCCACCACGGGGCCGATGTCGACACCGCGCTCGAGCGCATGGCCAATACGCAAGGCCGCCATCCGATGACGCAGCCGCACCACAAAGGCATCGTGCACGGAAGCCTCGACGATCAATCGACTGGATGCAGTGCAGCGTTGGCCAGTCGAAAAATAAGCGCCCTGAACGGCACAGTCGACCGCACGATCGAGATCGGCGTCGGCCAGCACGACCAGCGGGTTCTTGCCGCCCATTTCGAGCTGCACCTTCGCGCGTCGTGCGGAAGCCGCCTGCAACACGCGCTCACCGGTGTCCACCGAGCCGGTGAAGCTGAGCGCATCGACCAGCGGGCTTTCGACCATCGTCTGCCCCACTTCCCGCCCGCTGCCCATCACCAGATTGAAGGTGCCGGCCGGCAACGTGGCCCGCGCGATGATTTCTGCCAGTGCCCAGCCGCAGGCCGGCACGAGTTCGGAAGGCTTGAAGACCACGGTGTTGCCGTATGCCAGCGCCGGAGCGATCTTCCACGCGGGGATCGCCAGGGGAAAGTTCCAGGGCGCGATAAGGCCGACGACGCCGACCGGCTCGCGCGTCACGTCGACCTGCACGCCCGGTCGCACCGAGTCCATCGTTTCTCCGCCGACACGCAATGCTTCGCCAGCGAAGAACTTGAAAATGTGGCCGGCACGCGCGGCCTCTGCGATGGCCTCGGGCAGCGTCTTGCCTTCTTCGCGCGCCAGTAAGAGCCCCAGCTGATCTTTGCGCGCCAGGATCTCGCTGCCGATCTGATCGAGCACGTCGGCACGTCGCTGCGGCGTGGTGCGGCGCCAGTGCGGGAACGCATCGGCAGCTGCGCGAATGGCCGACTCGGTCTGGCTGCGATCGGCGCGCGCGTACTCCGCCACCACCTCGCTGGTGTCCGACGGGTTCGCGCTCGACCCCGTGGTCACGCCGGTCTGCCAGCGGCCATTGATGTACTGCCGTGCGATGTGGGTCGTGTGCGAAAGGTCGGTGCGCTTCAAAGTGAGGCGAGTATGGGAATCTCACCAATATCTTTCCAATCAAAAATTGGGTGCAATTGATACCGGAAACCGCATTCAGGTAAACCCTATCCACAAAAACAAGAACGACGAAACATGACTAACTACACGCACTGGTTCATCCGTGCGCGACTCAAGACGCGGCAGCTTCTGCTGCTTGTCGCCCTCGCAGAAGAAGGCAACATCCATCGCGCGGCGCAGGTACTCAACATGACGCAGCCGGCAGCGTCCAAGTTGCTGAAAGACCTGGAGGACGTACTCGAGGTTTCGCTGTTCAATCGTCTGCCACGCGGCATGCGGCCGACCTGGTACGGGGAGACCATGATCCGCCATGCGCGGGTTGCGCTTGCCAGCCTGAACCAGGCGCACGACGAGGTCATGGCGCTCAAGGCCGGACGCTTCGGGCAAGTCAACGTCGGTGCCATCACGGCTCCTGGCCTGGCTCTGTTGCCGACAGCAGTGGCAACGGTCAAGCGCGATCAGCCCAACCTGCGGGTCGCGCTCGAGATCGAGACCAGTCCGGTGCTGCTCGACCGACTAGAGCAAGGCAAGCTCGACATCCTGGTGGCACGCCTTTTTGCCGAGCACGACAAATCCAAGCTGCGCTACGAGGCGCTGACCGAAGAACCCGTGTGCGCCATGGTGCGGCCCGGCCATCCGCTGCTCGGCATGGCTGGTCTTACCTTGCGCGACGTGGTGTCCGCCGGCTGGATCGTGCCACCGGCGGGCAGCGTGCTGCGCCACCGCTTCGAGCTGATGTACCAGGAAGAAGGATTGCCGCCTCCGATCAACGTGATCGAAACTGCAGCGCTCTTGTTCATCACGCGAATGCTGCAGCAGAGCGACATGATCGCGGTGCTCGCGACCGACGTGGCGCGCTACTACGCATCGCACGGCATCGTCGCGGTGCTGCCACTGTCGATGCCCTGCCACATGGACGCGTTCGGGATCATCACGCGCACCGACCGGCTGCTATCACCAGCCGCGAAGATCATGATGAACGCGCTGAAGGCGGCGAGCCTTACCGTCTATGGAAAGAGGCTCGATCCGGATTAACGAACCTCGACCCAGCCCATGCCCACCGTTCCCCTCAAACCCAGCCGGCATCGACTTTGAATTCCTGCGCGGTGCACATGGCGCCATCGTCCGCAGCGAGGAACAGCACCATGCGCGCGATGTCGTGCGGCTTTAGCTTGTCCGGCAGGCACTGGTTGCGCGCGATCTCACGCTCGCCTTCGTCGTCCAGCCACAACGTGATCTGGCGCTCGGTCATCACCCAGCCGGGCGACACCGTGTTGATGCGGATGCGGTCTTGCCCAAGTGTCTTGGCAAGCCCCCGAGTGAGTCCGTTGACCGACGACTTGGCGATCGCATAGCAAGGGTATCCCGCTCCCTTGCCCTGCCATCCGGTCGAGCCCAGGTTAATGACCGATCCGAAACCCAGCCGCTTCATGCCCGGCACCACCGACTGGATCGCGAAGAACGCAGGCCGCTCGTTGATTGCCATGCGATCGTCGTAGTAGGCCGGCGTGACCGACTCCAGCGTGTGCCGGTCGTCGCTCGCCACGTTGTTGACCAGCGCGGCAAAGTCACCGAGTTCGGCGCTCGCATCCGCTACGGCCGACTGCAGCGCGCCGATGTCGCGCACATCGCACACGCGCCACCAGGGCTTCGCATGACCGGCGTCGACGAGCCGATCGGCCAAGGCGCGGCTTGCCTCTTCAGCCACGTCGACGAAGGCGACTCGCGCACCCTGCTCGGCGAATGCCTGCACGATGGCGGCACCGATGCCGCTTCCGCCTCCGGTTACGAAGACCGCGCGGTCGCGCAGACTAAGGTAGGTTGTCTCTGTCATCGTCTTTGTTGGTTGTGTCATTGCAATTTATGTATGAGTGGCTCGCCGCATGCCGGCTTCCGCGTATCAATATGCCTTGTTAGGATTTGCCGCGTCAAGCAAACGGAGACATCGACTATGACCAACGGACTTTCATCGAATGAGGCGCCAACGCTGCTTGGCGAACCCGAATGCGTCTGGCCCGCTGCCGCGGCGCTGGGTGAAGGAGCGGTGTGGTCGCCGCGTGAACAGGCGCTGTATTGGGTCGATATTCTCGGTTTTCGACTGCACCGTTGGCGACCCGCCGACGCGGCGCAAAGCACCTGGACCTTCGATGAGGAGATCTCCGCCTTGGCCGAGCGAGTCAACGCGCCCGGCTTGCTGATCACGCTGCGCCGCGGCTTTGCGCTTTTCGATCCGGCACAACCAGGACAGGCCCCAACGTACCTCCACCAGCCCGAACCCGAACTGCCCGGTAACCGCTTCAACGACGGCAAATGCGATGCGCGGGGCCGCTTCTGGGGCGGCACCATGGACGCGGCCTGCGAGGCGCCCACCGGTTCGTTGTACTGTTATCAGCACGACGGAAAAGCCACGGGCGGAGACTGCTCTCGTCACGATCGGGGCTTTGCCGTCACCAACGGTCCGACCTGGTCCGCCGACGGCGCGACGATGTATTTCAACGACACCGTCACCGGGCGCATCTACGCATACGACTTCGATGCGACCACCGGCAGCGTGTCGAACAAGCGCCAATGGTTGCGCTTTTCCAAAGGCGACGGCCTGCCCGATGGCATGACGACCGATGCGGCGGGCCGATTGTGGATCGCGCATTGGGGCGGCGCCTGCGTCAGCTGCCACGAGCCCGTGAGCGGAACCGAGCTGTGCCGCGTCAAGCTGCCGACGCGGCACATCACCGACTGCGCTTTTGGCGGAGCCGACATGCGGACGCTCTACATCACGAGCGCCGCTACAGGGCTCACCCCATCGCAACAGGACGCCGAGCCGCTGGCGGGAGGATTGTTCGCTGTCGAAGTCGATGCCGAGGGCAGGCCAGCAAATCTGTTCGGGTGATCGAGCGTCAGTTTTTGACAGTCGAGTCGGCACCGAAAGATCCGTTCTTTAGGAGCGGTAGCAGCCTGTCGTACTCGGCTTTCACCACCGCGTAGCACTCGCAAGTGCGGTGCTCGAGCCCGGGGCGGTCAAGCACAGTGATGCGCCCGCGCGAATAGCGTATGAGCCCGTCTTTCTGCAGTTTCAATGCGCTTTCGCTGACGCCTTCACGGCGAACGCCCAACATGTTCGCGATGAGTTCCTGCGTCATGGACAACTCGTTGCCAGAGAGCCGATCCAGACTGAGCAACAGCCAGCGGCAAAGTTGCTGGTCCAGTGAATGATGGCGATTGCACACTGCCGTTTGAGACATCTGAACGATCAACGCCATCGTGTAGCGCAGCAGCAAGTGCAAGACCGGCCCGGCCCTTTCGAACTCTTCCCGCATAGCATGGGCATTGAGCTTGAACCCGAACCCAGCGCTTTGAACCACCGCGCGGTTGGGGGTCGAACCGCCGCCCATGAAAAGCGACACGCCCACAACACCCTCATTACCGACCACGGCGATTTCGGCCGAAGCGCCGTCCTCCAGAACGTACAGCAGCGAAACGATCGCCGTCGTCGGAAAGTAGACATGCGTCATCGTGCCGTTCGACTCATACAAGACATGGCCGAGCGGCAACTCGACAAACTCCAGCTCTGGCAGCCACCGCTGTCGTTCTTGAACGGGAAGCGCCGCAAGCAATAGATTCTGATCAAGCTCTGGCAAGGCAACTTTCATCAGGGAATCTCAGATCTTTAAAAACAGGCGGCAATTCTCGCAAGTATCTTTCGGCGTGTCGCGTCGCTCTGTGCGCTACCGTACGGAAGCAGCGGTGGGTGCAGCAGCAACCAATGACGGATGTGATGCCCGTCGCTGCGGAATGCCGCGATCCGTCAAGCGTGGATCAGTGGGAAACCGATCGCGAAGGTCGTGCCGACCCCAGCCATGCTCCATCCCAAGATCCAGCCGTCGTGCGCGGCCACCACTTGCCTGACCATGGGGAATCCGAACCCGTGATTGCGGTCGCGAGGTGGGGCGTCGACGGCGACATCCCCATCTTCCGGCGCGCCCTCCAGCAACGCGTCGAGCTCGGCGGGTGCCATTCCCATGCCTTCATCCTGAATGATCACGACTGCCTCCAAAGACTCCTCGGCGCTGCAGCAAACACGAATAGTGGTGCCGCGTGGGCTGTGTCGAATCGAATTTTCCAGCAGGTTGACCAAGGCCCGCGTCAGCATCCCGCCATCCGCACGTATCAAGTCGTGATGGACCGGTGCGGGTCTTAGCAGCACGCGCACGTTGCGCGCCGTCGCGGATGAAGCGAGCGCCTCGATGCTGTTGGCCAGCAACGATGAAAGGCTAGCAACGGCAAACCGGTAGTCGCTTGCCTCAGAAGTGCTGCTGTTGATGAAATTTTGCGCCAGCGTCATCGTTCGCTCGGCCTCGTGCCGGACACCCGCCACCAGTTGGGCCACGCCCACGCGAGAAGGCGTCATCTCGAACAGTTCCAGCAGGCTCAAGAGATTGATCTGCGGGCTGCGAAGGTCGTGCCACAGGAAGCTGAGCCAATCGGCGCGCTCGCGTTCGGCTTTGCGGACCTGCGTCAGTTCGCGCAGCACGACGATCCATGCCGTTGGCGCCGAGTCGAGCACATTTCCCAGGCGCGTCGCCTCGATACGGAAGACCCTGCCTTGTGGCGTGTTGTATTCGCCGTCGAGTGCCTGCGACCAATGCTCGTCCGCTTCAGGCCGTCGCAGGCTCGGCCGCGTTTCAAGTCGCGCAACGACCGACGGAAAGTTCTGGTTAAGCAGGGAAGGCACATCGTCCAACATTGGAGGAAGCAGCCCCACGGCTGCGGCGTTCAATTGCGCGATGGTGCCGTTGGCGCGACACATCAGGATGGCAATAGGAATCTGTTCCAGGCCGAGACGCGTAAGTTTCTGCAGTCGCAGGAGCCGTGCGATGGCGTGGTCGAGCGCACCGATGTAGCGATCCGTCGTGTCGGCACCGCGCAATGCAAGCGGTGCGGCGGGATCGAAGGTTCCGGCGGGCACGTGGCTCAAGGAAAGGATGCGCGCCTTCATAAAACTGAGCACCTTGTGAAGATACTGCCAGGTCCACAGCACGTACGCCGCTAACACCCCGACGACGAAGAAAGAAGACGGAATCCATATCTGAAAGCAGCGCAACGCCACCACGGTGCATGCGACTGCGAAAACGATCATCGCCATGCCCACCAAAGGAGCAATCTTCGAGATCCTGTCGAACATGAACAGGGTGGCCCAGATCAAAAAGGCAATGCAGGCGTAGATCGCGAACGGCGTCGCCACGGACACCTCGGTGCCCTGCTGCAATGCATCGATGGCGCTTGCGTGGACATCGGTCGACGACACCAGCGTCGCACCGTGCGGGCCGGCAACGTACACCGGCATGCTGAGCGTCGAATCGAGCGAAGGGCCGACGAGGATCGTGCGTCCCTTGAGCTCGTCGACTCGAAGCTCTCCCTGGAGCACTTGATCGAAAGACACGGTGCGATGAACCGCACTGCGGGCGAAGGGAATGCCCAAGCGCAGCAGTTTGCCCTTCTCGACCGCCCGCCGCATAGCGGACGACGGGTCGACCAATGCACCCAGATACGGCAGTAACGCGTTCGGGCCGCCGGCAAAAAGCCGAACAAACCGGACCTGCTCGCTTGCGCCCTCCGAGGCCAATGTCGAGTGGCCGCTGCCCTGAACCGCCGGCGCAAATCGTCGTGTTTGAACAAGGCCGCTGGCGATCTCCTCAGCAAACGCGGCCGAGGGATCGTTGCGCACCGACAGGTAGACCGGCAAAACCCTCAGCGCCGCCGCCAGGGCCGCATCGTCATCTCCCGAATGTGCAGGAGCACCCAGCATGAAGTTGAGAACCACGGCCTTTGGCGACTGCAGATCGAGTTGCTGCAAAAATTTTGTGTGGACGGCTTCCGGCCAGGGCCATGGGCCGATCTTCTGGATGCTCTCGTTGTCGATCGCGACGATGACGACGTTCGACTCCGCAGCAGACGGGAAGGTCGCGAGCACCCGGTCGTACAGACGCGCGTCCGCCATAGTCGGCGCAGTCGGGTCAACGTACCAAACAATCGTCAGAGGCAATAGCGTGGCCAGCAGAAACCGCTGGACCACGTTCCACCGTAGACCGAAGTGGGTCGTCGCCCTATGCTCAATCGGTGGCGTCGGCGTCGGCGTCATTGGTCGAGCCGAAGTGGACCACGATGCCGCTCTCGTAAAAAAACTGCATTGTTTCGTGGCCCGCACCCGTCATGGATTCCAGCGTCGCGACTAACAGCTGCGTCTGGAGCAGCTCGTCCTCCAACAACGCTGTACGCATGTTCCCCTCTCATCAATTGACGATTGTTGACGAAACTTACGCGGGAATCTCTCCAAATCTCCTCGAAAAACCACGACTTGGTCTACCACTCACCCATTTCGTGCACGCGCTGATCGGGAGCCAGCGCAGCAAAGCGTTCCTGCGCCCGCTTTTCAAGTCTGGCCGGCGCGCCGGTGAGCGCAGAAAAACAGCGTGCGAGCACCTGGGCCGTACGCGACGGCTGGCGCGTTGCGAAGCGTGCGTAGCGGACTCGATGGGTGCGGCTGTTCATGAAAGGCTCCTGTATGTGGAGACCCATGATCGGCGCTGAGGATTGCAAACGCTATCGCCTGCACGTGACGTTCTTGGCACTTTGCCGAGCGCGGTCGGGACATGTGGCGCCGCGCACGGCAAACCGTGCGTAACTGCACAAAACAAAACTGGGCCAAGCGACCGATACACCAATGGCGTACGTCGGAAATCTCCACAGGCCACGCGAGGTTGCACAGCGCAACGTCAAGACCATCTGGTGCCTCACTGAAATACCCGCAGGCCACCTTCGACCTCGCTCTATGCGCTAACGAACTGACGCTTCCATTCGACGCCAGTACTGTGAAAGCATCAAGTCGTTTGCAGAGGAACCAACATGCGAATCGCGATTTTGGAAGATGAGCCCGTTCAAATGGAACTGCTGGTCGCCACTCTAGAAAACTCGGCGCTGTCGCCGCACGTCGAGACCACCTGTTTCCGCTTCACGAGCGGCGACGATCTTTGCCGTGCACTCGGCCGCGAAACCTTCGACCTTCTGATCCTCACTTCAACGACCGAAGGAATGACCAGCCTGAACATCGTTCGGTGGCTGCGCGCCTTCCATCGGTCGATGTCGCCCGTGATCATGCTCAGCGCGCGCGGATCTGAGCGCGACGTGGCTGAGGCGCTGGCGGTGGGGGCCAACGACTACGTCATCAAGCCATTCAGGCCGGTCGAGATGCTGGCACGGGTCAATCGGTTTCGACCGCCGCAAACCAACTTGCACAGCGCCGCAGAAACCTTTGGTGATTGGACGTTCCTCCACGACAGCGCTTTCGTGGTTTTTGCAGGGCCACCCGAACAGCTCTTCGGATTGAACGAGCACGATTTCGACCTCGCGCTCGCCTTGTTTCGAAATCTCGGGCGCGTCGTGACGCGTTTCGAGTTGCTCGAAGCGACCAACCAGAACTTGCGGACGATGAACACGCGCATTCTCGACAACCAGATCTTCAAAATGCGCCGCCGACTCGCACTCGATGCTCATGGGTTGCACTTGCAGACGATCTATGGAGCGGGTTATCGCCTCACTCCGGTTCCGGTTTCGGTTTCGGTTTCGGCCTGACTCAAAAAAATCGGTCGACCGTTTTCAGCGCTCGGTCGTATTCAGTGCCAATAAAGTCTGAGACACCGTGGCACTCTCCGTCACCCAAGGTCAGGGCGTTGGCGCAGAAGTCCGAGATGTTGCGACCGGTCGAGAATCGACCGGGATACCGGAACTTCACTGACCCATGAGCGGGCATTCGAAACCGTTTCCAGCACCGGGTTTGGAAGATGGTCGGATGGGTCGGCCCACGTGTAATTCTGACGTTCATCTGTCGGCGAACGAGCGACTTTAGACAGCTGTTCGTACGAAGGATGCGCGGTCAAAGCTGACGGGCCCGCGGGCTAGTTGAGTGCTTCGCTTTGCAACTTGCCGCGGTTGGGCGACGCAAGCATGGGTTTTGTAATAACCTCCCGCGGAAGAATCTCCGCCACTCTGCGGCGCCCTTCGTACTTTCAAGGCGTTCAAGTATCAGATTGATAAGGCTGCTT
Source organism: Variovorax sp. (assembly GCA_025352265.1). GTDB lineage: Bacteria > Pseudomonadota > Gammaproteobacteria > Burkholderiales > Burkholderiaceae_C > Variovorax. The sequence goes on from JANXTS010000013.1 coordinate 71,103, forward strand.
CCGAAGTGAATCCCCTTGCCTTTCTAATGGGGGGCGGCGAAATGGGCAGCTTGATTCAGTCGATGGACTGGTCCAAGACCTCGCTCGGGTCAGTAGCCGGATGGCCGCAGAGCCTGCGCACCACCGTTAGCATCTGCCTAGCATCTGACCTACCCATATGCGTTATCTGGGGGCCGGGCCTCGTCCAGCTCTACAACGATGCCTATCGAGTCATTTGCGGTGACAAGCATCCTCACTCGATGGGGCAAAACTTCTCCGAGTGCTGGCGGGAGGCGTGGCCGGTCATCGGCAGGGCGCACGACTTGGCCTTGAGCGGCGACAAGGCCTTCCTGGAAACGCAGCATATTTTTCTCGAACGGCATGGGTATTTGGAGGAATGCTTCTTCACGTTTTCGTTCAGTCCCATCCGGGATGAGCTTGGGCGGGTCGGTGGTCTCTTTCACCCAGTCATTGAAATGACGGCACAGATGCTGAGCCAGCGGCGGACACGGGCGCTACGTGACCTCGCCGCCCAGACAAGCAAAGCGAAGTCGGTCCCCGAAGTTCTCGCTTTGTCTGCTCAGATCCTTGCCGAGTACGACCTTGACTTGCCGTTCGTGTTGATCTACGCGCTGGAACCCCATAGCGATCGAGCACGGCTGGTTAGTGCGACCGGGCTGAGCACACAAACGGTCGCCGACTTGCGCTCGGCTTGTTCGCGCGATGGACAAGCTGTCTGGCCACTGGACGAAGTTGTCCGATTGGGATCAGCACTACGAGTGGACGACGTCAGGCAGCGCATCACCGGAGCTTCCCCCGGCTCCAATTACGAGTTAGCCAATGCTGCATTGGCGCATCCGATCATCCCGCCGGGCACCGACCGCCCGGTCGCCATCTTGATCGCTGGAATCAGCCCTCGCTTGCCTATGAACGAGGCCTACCGCGGCTTCTATGATTTGTTGGCTTCTGGCGTAACCACATCTGTTGCCAACGTCGGTGCATATGAAGACGAGCGGCGACGGGCCAAGGCACTGGCTGAACTTGACCAGGCCAAGACAGCTTTCTTTTCAAACATAAGCCATGAGTTCCGCACGCCACTGACTTTGATGCTCGGGCCGATCCAAGAGGCTTTGACCGGCCCCGAAACTCTGCCGCCTTTTCACCGGGAGCAGTTAGAGGTGGTTCATCGCAACGGCCTGAGACTCCGGCGGCTTGTGAACGGTTTGCTGGAGTTTTCACGCATCGAGGCCGGTCGAGTCAACGCGGCGTTTGAATCAACCGACCTTGCCGAGTTCACCGCCAATCTTGCGAGCAACTTCCGCTCAGCATGCGAGAAGGCCGGGTTGAAACTGAGCGTCGATTGCCCGCCACTAAACCAGCCGGTGTTCGTGGACCGCTCCATGTGGGAAAAGATAGTTCTCAATCTGCTTTCCAACGCTTTCAAGTTCACGTTCGATGGTGAAATCTGCGTCACGCTGAGGCAGGCCGGCACCACCGCCGAATTTGTTGTCCGTGATTCCGGCACAGGCATTCCCGCGTTCGAGATGTCCCGGCTGTTCGAGCGCTTCCACCGGATCGACAACGCACGGGGGCGAACGCACGAGGGAAGTGGTATCGGGCTGGCTCTAGTACAAGAACTGGTCAAGCTGCACGGCGGCACTATCAGCGCCGAAAGTAAGGACGGCGGCGAGGCTGCCGGCAACGTCGTCGACGCGGCTGAACGCGGAACCACCTTCCGCATCTCGATCCCGCTCGGAACCGGACACCTTGCCACTGAACAAGTCAGGGGCAGCCGCACCTCCGCATCGCCCTCGGCGGAGGCCAGTGAATTCGAGCAAGAGGCGTTGCGTTGGCTGCCCGACGCCGATCACGAAAATCGCAGTGCAGAGACGCCGTCTGTATTGAACGACCTGTTCAGATCAGGTGTTGCGACGCAGCAAAGCGACGCCGACCGGCCCCGCGTGCTGGTGGCCGACGACAATGCCGATATGCGGCGCTACATCGAGCGTCTGCTGAGTGGGCAATACCGAGTCGAAACTGTTTCGGACGGCGAGGCTGCGCTGGCAGCGGTGCGGCAGCGGCTTCCCGACCTCATTCTCACGGATGTGATGATGCCTAGGTTCGACGGGTTCGGTCTGCTAAAGGCGTTGCGCTGCGATCCCAGCATGGCCCGTGTGCCGGTCGTCCTGCTATCGGCGCGTGCGGGCGAGGAAAACCGGGTCGAGGGCATGGAAGCTGGAGCCGACGCTTACCTGGTGAAGCCTTTCAGTGCCAGGGAGTTACTGGCGCATGTCGGGGCACTGTTGCAAATCACACGGATGCGGCAAGAGGCTGAGGAGTCGATCCGGGCCAGTGAGCAGCAGTTCCGCGCGTTTTTGAGTGCCACTTCGGATGTGATCTATTGGATGAATGCGGACTGGACCGAGATGCGCCACCTGCAGGGCCGAGAGTGCATCGCGGACACCCATGAGCCCAACCGCAGTTGGATGCTCGAGTACATCGCCCCGGACGACCGACCGCACGTTTTGGAGGTCATTCAAGCGGCCATCCAGTCCAAGAGCGTTTTCGAATTGGAGCACCGAGTCATGCGTGTCGATGGCACGCTCGGATGGGTGTGCTCCCGAGCCATCCCGATGCTTGACGGCGACGGTGAGATCAAAGAATGGTTCGGCGCTGCCAGTGACGTCACCATGCGTAAGCAGGCAGAAGCCGCAATTCGGGAAGAAGAGGGGAGGTCCCGCACGATCCTGGAGTCAGTAACCGATGGCTTCTTCGCCCTCGACGCCGACTGGCGATTTACATACATGAATGCGGCAGGCGAGCGATTCCTGGATCGCTCTCCCCGCGATCTCGTCGGTAAGAGCCTGTGGGCCGAGTATCCCGACACCTTAGGGAGCGAGTTTGAGCGCGTGTACCGCCGGGTTGCAAGCAGGGGGGTCAGTGAGTCTTTCACAGCCCACTATCCGAACCTCAATCGCTGGTACGAGGTCACCGCCTACCCCGCTCTGAACGGACTGTCCGTGTACTTTCGGGATGTCACCGACCGCAAACGGCTGGAGCAGGAGCGGCAGCAGTTCGCCTCCCTGGTGGAAGCCAGCTCTGACTTTATTGGCGTGGCCGGACTTGACCTGCGGTGCGTCTACGTCAATCGGGCGGGGATGAAGTTAACCGGGCTGGAATCTGACCAGTTGGCGAACATCCACGTCCTCGACTTCTTTCCCGAAAGCGAGCGCAACCTCATTGTCGGTTTTATCGCCGAAGCCGATCGCAAGGAACATTTGGTCGTGGACACCTGGTTCCAGCACCTTCAAACCGGCCAGTTAATCCCGGTCTCATGGTCCTTCCTGAGGCTCCGGGACGCGAGTGGGAACGTCAGCGGATACGCAACCGTGACGCGGGACCTTACCGAACGCAAACGGCACGAAGAAAGCACGCAGCAGACCCTCGTTGCCATTGTCGAGCGGTGTCCCTTTGGCATTTTCATCGTGGACGACGAGTTCCGAATTGCGAGCATGAATCAAGGCTCGCGACAGGGGGCGTTCGCCAATGTGCAGCCGATCATCGGGCGTCCACTTGACGAGGCCATGCGTGTCTTGTGGACGGAGCCGGTCGCCGCAGATGTCATCGAGAACTTCCGACATACGCTGGCCACCGCGGAGTCCTACCACTCACAAAATTTTTTTCACGCCCGTTTTGACGTCGGCCAGACCGAAGCCTACGAGTGGGAACTGCACCGCATCGATTTGCCAAACGGGCAATTTGGGGCTGTGTGCTACTACTTCGACTCGACCCTGTTGCGCGAGGCCGAGCGAAAGTTGTCGGAGGCCGACCAGAAGAAGGACGAATTTATCGCCGTTCTAGCCCACGAGCTTCGCAATCCTTTGGCCCCTATTCGCAACGGTCTAAAGTTAATGAAGCTAGCCAGCAACAACCCCGAGGCGGTCGAAAAGGCCCGTTCCATGATGGAACGGCAGGTCGGGCACATGGTGCGGCTCATCGACGACTAGCTCGACCTCAGCCGCATTACCCAGGGCAATCTCGAACTCAAGCCGGAGCGGGTCGAACTTGCGATGGTCATACGCAACGCGGTCGAAACCAGCCAACCGTTGATCGAACAAATGGGCCATGCGCTCGACCTCGTTGTGCCGACGGCTCCGATCTACCTTCGCGGCGACATGACCCGCCCAGCGCAGATCATCTCCAATTTGCTGAATAACTCAGCGAAATACACTGCGCGGGGCGGTCGCATCCGGCTCAGCGCCGAGCAGCTGGGAAACGAGATCGTGGTGACGGTGAAAGATAACGGCGTGGGCATACCGGCCCACATGATCGGTAAGATTTTCGAAATATTTACGCAGGTCGACCGTTCGTCGGAACAGGCAAAGAGCGGCTTAGGAATCGGTTTGTCGCTGGTGCAGCGCTTGGTCGAACTGCACGGCGGCTCGGTTGAGGCCCATAGCGAAGGCATAGGCCGGGGCAGTGCCTTCGTCGTGCGCCTGCCAGTGGTGCTTTCCCTCGCCGGGGTTCCTCATGAAGACGGCGAGCTTGAATCGGTCCCCTCCCAACCCCGCCTCCGCGTTCTGGTGGTTGACGACAACCAGGACGCGGCCGATAGCTTGGCGATGCTGTTGAGCCTCATGGGCAACGAGGCGGTGACCGTTCACGACGGCTTAGAGGCGTTGGAGGTGGCAGCTACTTTCAGGCCAGATGTGGTGCTGCTGGACATTGGAATGCCTCGGCTGGACGGCTATGAAGTCTGCCGCCGCATACGGCAGCAGACTTGGGGCAAAGGCATGTCGTTGTTCGCCTTGACCGGGTGGGGACAGGAAGAGGACCGACGGCGTTCACTGGCCGCCGGTTTCGACGCGCACCTCGTCAAACCCGTATCGATCGAAGCCCTTGAACAATTGTTGGCCGGGGTGCTCGCCGCCAACGTTTGACTCGGTGGAGAGCCCAGTCACTTGCATGTTCACCGCAGCCGATTTTGACGTCGTGTCACCGCATAAGGTCAGCGCTTGCGGCCAAATGGGGATCCGGCTGCCGGACGTCGCGGCTTCGCTGCCTTAGTGGCAGGGTCCGGAGCAGCCCCCGTCTGCAGCCGCTGCTCCACCGCTGTGATCGCACGCTCCATCAGCGCCTTTGTAGCCTGATGCGCGTTCGCCTTACTTGCAGGCGCACTGTTCCTGTCTGTCATGCGCGCGGTCATCGCCTCGAGCACTGTGCGCCGAGCGCCGAGCGCCGTGCGCCTCATCGCAAGCTCGCTCAAATGCTTTGCGATCACCGGCGAGGGAGCTTTTCAGACGTTCAACTTGACCCTTCCCCGATCGAGTACGTTGTCTCAGGTTCTATTGCGTTGTCTCAGGCTTTATTGGCATGTCTCAAACTTTAGGAGCACGGACAGACAGTCGCGCCTCCAACTCTTCGTCACTCCACGGTAACGCTCTTGGCCAAGTTGCGCGGCTTGTCGACGTCGGTGCCGCGTGCGCAGGCGGTGTGATAAGCCAGCAGCTGGAGCGGTACGACGTGCAGCAGGGGCGACAGCGCACCGTAGTGCTCCGGCATGCGGATCACGTGCAGGCCTTCGCTGTTCTCTATGCGCGTGTCGGCATCGGCGAGCACGTAAAGCACGCCGCCCCGCGCGCGCACTTCCTGCAGGTTGCTTTTCAACTTTTCGAGCAGTGCGTCGTTGGGTGCCACCGTCACGACCGGCATCTCACTCGTCACGAGCGCGAGCGGTCCGTGCTTGAGCTCGCCGGCGGCATAAGCCTCAGCGTGGATGTAAGTTACTTCCTTCAACTTCAACGCGCCTTCGAGAGCAATCGGGTAGTGCAGGCCGCGGCCTAGAAACAAGGCGTTCTCCTTGCGTGCAAAGTCTTCGGACCACGCAATGACCTGCGGTTCGAGCGCCAGCACCGACTGCAGCGCCACGGGTAGATGCCGCATCTCTTTTAAGTAGCGCGCTTCGTCGTCGGACGTTAAGCGCCCCTTGGCCTGTGCCAGTGCGAGCGTCAACAAGAACAGGCCGGCAAGTTGGGTTGTAAACGCCTTGGTCGACGCCACACCGATCTCGATGCCGGCGCGCGTGATGTACGCCAGCTTGCATTCGCGCACCATGGCACTGGTCGCGACATTGCAAATCGTCAGCGTGTGTTCCATGCCAAGGCTGCGGGCATGCTTGAGCGCAGCCAGCGTGTCGGCTGTTTCACCCGACTGCGTGATGGTGACGACCAGCGTTTTCGGGTCAGGCACTGAGTCGCGATAGCGGTATTCGCTGGCGATTTCGACCTGGGTCGGAATCTTCGCGATGCCTTCGAGCCAGTACTTGGCGGTACAGCCGCTGTAGTAGCTGGTTCCGCACGCCAGTATCAACACCTTGTCGATGTCGTGGAAAACGCGCTGCGCGCTAGCGCCCGTTTTGCCGTCGTGCGCTATGCCGTCGAACAGTTCCGGCACGATGCCTTCGACACCTTCGAGCGTCTCGGCGATGGCGCGCGGCTGCTCGAAGATTTCCTTCTGCATGTAGTGGCGGTACGGCCCGAGTTCGACCGCGCCGCTGTGCGCCAGCACCGTGCGCACCGGCCGCCGGCTCACACCAACGCTTTTGTGCGCGCGATCGACGATCCAGTACTTGCCCGGCTGCAGATCGACCACGTCGCCTTCTTCAAGATAGACGATCTGATCGGTGACGCCGGCCAGCGCCATTGCATCGCTGGCCAGAAAATTTTCAGTACCGTCCTTGCCGACGCCCAGGATCAGCGGCGACCCGGCACGCGCACCAACCACGCGGTGTGGCTCGTCGCGGGAGATCACTGCGATAGCGTAGGCGCCTTGCAGTTGCAACACCGCGGCCTTGACCGCTTCAAACAGGTCGCCGTCGTACAGGCTGTCGATGAGGTGCGCGATGACCTCGGTGTCGGTCTGGCTTGAAAAGACATAGCCGCGGGCCTGTAGCGCAGCGCGCGAGGCATCGTGGTTTTCGATGATGCCGTTGTGCACGAGCGCCACGCGTGCCGGCTTGGGGCTGTCGACGCCCTCGCTTGCACCGTGGCTGAAATGCGGGTGCGCGTTGTGCACGACGGGCGCGCCGTGCGTCGCCCAACGCGTGTGGGCGATGCCGGTTCGGCCTTCGACGTGATCGTCATGCACCTGAGCAATCAAGTCAGCCACGCGTGATGTGGTCCGCGTACGTGCCAGGCCGTTCGCGTGCACCGCGACGCCGCAAGAGTCGTAGCCCCGGTATTCCAGCCGTTGCAGGCCTTGAACCAGGATCGGAACGATGTTTCTGTGAGATGCCGCGCCGACGATGCCGCACATGGGAAGGCCTTGGAGACTTGTGAAGAGGCCTTATCGTACGGCTCTGTTCTTGAATGATGTTTTCAATTCGACATAAAAAATGAAATCCAAATTCATATGACAAGATGATTGAACTTTTATTCCATAATTCGCTTGAATATGGAACATATTGAACTCGACGCAATCGATCTCCGGCTATTGGACGCGCTGCAGCGCGATGCCTCCCAAACCAACCAGCGGCTCGCTGCTGACGCTCACATCTCGCCACCCACTTGTTTCAGGCGCGTGCAACGCCTTCGCGCGGCTGGCCTGATCGAGCGACAGATCGCAGTGCTGTCGCCCGACCGGCTGGCCCCGTTAGTGGGCCACGGCCTGCAGGCGCTGGTCGAGATTTCTCTCGATCGGCAGAGCAGCGAGGCGCTCGATGCGTTCGAAGCGCGTGTCATCGCGGATGACGCTGTGCAACAGTGCTATCGCGTTTCGCCGGGGCCAGACTTCGTGTTGATCGTCGCTGCACGCGACATGCCCGGCTACTTGGCCCTTGCGCAGCGTCTCTTTTCCGCGGACGCCAACGTGCGCAACGTAAAGGCGTTCTTCAGCCTGAAGCGGGCGAAGTTCGAGCCGCGAGTCCAGCTGAACTGATCGAAGCACGAGGCCTACGCGCCGGCACGCACCGATGCCCGTCGCGTGCCGCTCGTCCCTCTCAGAACTTGGGTGCCTTCTTCGGCCGCGTCCAGTCGCCGAAGATCACCTGCCTGCCGCGCGACACCGTCAGCACGTTCGGCTCTGTCGATTTGGTGATCGTCGAACCACCGCCCACCGTGCCGCCGGCACCAATAGTGATGGGCGCGACCAGCACGCAATTGCTGCCGATGTGCACGTCGTCGCCGATGATGGTTCGGTGCTTGTTGGCGCCGTCGTAGTTGGCAGTGATGCTGCCCGCGCCGTAATTGACGCGCTCGCCGACGGTCGCGTCGCCGAGGTAAGCCAGGTGGTTGGCCTTGGCGCCGGTCGCGAGCGTCGAGTTCTTGACCTCCACAAAGTTACCGATATGCACATCGGCGCCCAGCCGCGCTCCCGGCCGCAAGCGCGCGAACGGACCGACCAAAGCGCCCGCGCCCACCGTCACGCCCATCTTTTCGCCGTCGATATGCGTGAAGGGATGAATCACCGCGCCCGTGTCGATGCGGGCATTGGCGATCACGCAATTGGCGCCGACGCGCACGCCAGCGCCCAGCGACACCGCGCCCTCAAACACGCAGTTGACGTCGATCTCCACGTCGGCCTCGCAAAATAGAGTGCCGCGCAAGTCGAAACGCGCCGGGTCGGCCAACCGCACGCCGGCTTCCATCAAGGTCGACGCCTGGCGCAATTGCCAAGCACGCTCCAGCGCCGCCAGCTGCGTGGGGCTGTTGACGCCGGCCACCTGCAAGGCATCGGTCGTCAGTTGTGCCAGCACCGGCACACCGTCGATGGCGGCCAGCTTGACGATGTCGGTCAGGTAGAACTCACCCTGCGCGTTGCGGTTGTCGAGCCTTGCGAGCCAGTCTTTCAACAGCCGGGCCGGCACGGCCATGACGCCGCTGTACACCTCACGAATGGTGAGCTGCTCTTCGTCTGCATCCTTGTGTTCGATGATCGCCTGCACCGACTCGCCGTCGATGTCGCGCACGATGCGGCCATAGCCGGTCGGGTCGTCGAACTCGATCGTCAGCAGCGCGAGCCGCCGGCCGGCGCTGGTTTCCAGCAGCGCATGCAACGTATCGGCGCCGATCAGCGGAACATCTCCGGAGAGCACCAGCACCGTCCCGTCGTCGGGCAGCACAGGCATCGCCTGTTGCACGGCATGTCCAGTGCCGAGTTGCGGCACCTGACGCACAAACTGCAGCGGCACCGCCGCATCGCTGTTACCGATTGCCTGCTCCACTTCGGCCGCGCCGTGGCCGGTGACCACCACCACGTTGCGTGCGCCAATGCGCGCGGCCGTCTGGATGACATGCGAGAGCAGCGCGCGCCCACCCAAACGGTGCAACACTTTGGGCAAACTACTCTTCATGCGCGTGCCGCGACCGGCCGCCATCACGACGACGTCGACCGGCTCGTCTATCTCTTGTTGCGGAATCTGATTCATGCGTCTTTATTCCCGAATGCTTTGCGCCAGGATGGCCAGAATTATCGCGGCGCTGGCGCTCGGAGCCGCACTTGCCGGTTGCAGCGCCATCAAGCTTGCCTATAACAACTTGCCCGAGGTCGCCTATTGGTGGCTGGATGGCTACGTGGACTTCAGCGGCGCGCAGACGGCGAGGGCCAAGGACGACCTCATCGCATTGCTTGCCTGGCACCGCGAAACGGAGTTGCCGAAAATAGTCGCCGCACTGCAAAAAGCGGAGGCGCTGGCGCCTAACGACATCACGCCAGCGCAGGTGTGCGAGCTTGCAGCCGATGTTCGCACCCGCCTCGTGGCAGTGGCCGAGCGCTTAGACGCTCCCGCTGCGGCGCTCGCCGTCACGCTGAGCGAGACGCAGGTGCAAACCTTGGCGCGCAAGTACGCGAAGAACGACGCCGATTACGTGAAGGATTGGGTCGAGCGCACTCCGACGCAGCAGCGAGACAAGCGCTACGACAAGTTTCTGGAGCAAAACGAGGACTTTTACGGCCGACTCGACAACGACCAGCGCGACCTTTTGAACCGACTCACTGCGCAGTCGATGTTCGATGCGAAAAGGGTCGATGCCGAGCGCCGCAAACGCCAGCAGGAGGCGATCGTGCTGCTCAGAAAGTTCAGTGCTGAAGGTACATCCGCCGCAGATGCGCACGCGGCAATCCACGCCTATGTGCATCGCATCGCCGAACCTCGGCCGGGTGCGTGGCGAGACTATCAGCAAGGCATGCTGGAAGAAGGCTGTCGGTACGTCGCCACGCTGCACAACGCTACGCGACCGGAGCAGCGCCAGAAGGCCGTGCAGCGGCTGCGCGATTATCAAACCGACCTGCGCGACCTGGCCGCCAAGTAGCGCTCGCGAAATGACCGAACTCTGGGGAAATCCGAAGCCCGCAATGCGTCGTGCCAGATCAGCGGCCTGCTCGTATTCGGCGATCAACGCTTTTTCCAGCACATTAGGGGGGGCCACAGCGCAAACGCTTCCGATTGATGGACGGTATGGGCCTGGCCCCGAACGCGGCGCTACCAGCGGATCAGGATGAGCGGGTGGCTCAACCCGCCAGCGTCGCGGCGGCGTCCCACGTGTACGTCGCCCCGTAACCGTCCCACGGCTCCATCACGATGCGCTGTCCCGCTGCGACGGTCATCGATTCGCCGGGTGCCAGGACAACGTCCTCGCTGCCCCACTTGTCGGTGGCGTCACGTGTGACCCAGACCCGGCCCTGTCGCACGCTCAGCACGCTGGTGCTCGCTGCTCTAAGACTGGCCGCCTGACCGACCGGAAGCTGCCATGCACCGCGGCGCACCGCTGGCGGAACTGCGGCGGTACGAGCCGGCAGCGACAGGGGCGAAAGCGAAGACGTGGTGTAAGCGGCAGACATGGTGTTCTCCTGAACGGTGTTGCCGAAGCGCCTTGACATCAATAGCGCGATTCGGGAATGAATGATCTCCTTTGCCCCGTTGGCGGTCCAATGAAATCGCGGTAGCCTATTGATTCCGTTTTCGCATCAATCGACATGCAGCACTCCCAGACCCATCTGCGCTCCCGGCCTATTTCCGCAGGCAATCTGCGCGCCTTCGAGGCCGTGGCGCGGCATCTCAATTTTCGTGCTGCCGCCGAAGAGATGGCACTGACGCAATCGGCTGTAAGCCGGCAAATTCAGGCGCTTGAAGAAGAAGTCGGCGTGAGTCTTTTCCTGCGTCACACACGGGCCGTCGAGTTGACGAGCGCCGGCGCGCAACTGCTGCTGTCGGTGCAGCAATCGTTGCCGCGTATCGACGGCGCGGTGCGGCAAATCCGGCAAAGCGCCGGACGCAAAAGCGTTTCGCTCACGACCTTTGCCTCGTTCGCTTCGATGTGGCTGATCCCCCGACTCGAAGCCTTTCAGCGCGATCATCCAGATATCGACATTCGCATAGACGCCAGCGACACGGCGGTCGACCTCGAAGTGGCAGACGTCGACATGGCGCTGCGCTATGGCACCGGCGCCCACATGCCACCGGGTTCGATCCGGCTCTTCGGCGAAACGCTGACCCCGGTCGCAAGCCCGTGGCTTATCAAGAGCGGCGCGCCCATAAAGACGCCGGCAGACATCGCGCGCTTTGCATTGATTGAAGCCGGCGATGCGCACCGTACGCACCTCGAGTGGCTGACGTGGCGCCGCTGGTTTGAAGTCCATGGGCTCGACCGCGCGCAACCCAAGCGCTGGCTCTACTTCAACTACGCCTATCAGATGGTGCAGGCCGCGCTGACAGGCCAGGGCCTGGTACTGGCGCGCAGCTCGCTTATTTCCGAAAGTCTGGCGAACGGCGACCTCATCGAGGTGCTGCCGCAGCACCGCATGGATTCACCGATGGCCTACTGGCTCATCGTCGGGCCGCGCAATGCGCTGCGACCGGAAATCAAGGCGTTTTGCGAGTGGCTGGAATTGCAGGCCGCCACGACGCGCGATGTCATCGGTGAAGCGCCAGACCCAGATACTGTCGACCACATCGACTAAGGCTTTGATGAGGGTTTTCGATCCAGACCTCAGCCAACCGGCCAGACCACGCCGTTGTCGTTAAGGATGGCATCGAGCGGCACGTCGTGCGCCTCGGGCTCCAGGTCATCCAGAAAGCCCTGCGTAAATCCAAGTCCGACCGTGAACGGCCGCGGCTGCAGCGTGGCCAACGTGCGGTCGTAGAAACCACCGCCATAGCCCAACCTGTAGCCGCCGGCGCTATAGCCGAGGCACGGCACGAAAAGCAGCGTCGGCACGATCATCTCTGTGTCTTTGGGCTTGGGGATGTCATAGGCATCGTTTTCCATCGGACATCCGGGATACCACGAGTGAAAGGTCAGTGTCTTGTGCACGCGGTCGACAACCGGCAGCCCGATGCGGCGCCGGTGCGGTTCATCGAGCAACTCGCCATCTTCTTTCCAGCGATGAAGGGCGGGCAAGGGATCGAACTCCCCCTTGATCGGCCAGTAGGCGCCAATGACCGTGTCGGGACGGCCAACCAGCCAAATGCGCATCACGCGCTGCAGAAGATCGGCACGCTGTAGCCTATCGGGCAAGGCCAGGCGCTGTTCGATCAAGGCTGCGCGCAACTGCGTCTTGAGGAATGCAGCCGTTTCCGACCGGTTTTCTCCGGCGCTTCCGTCGTGTGCTTTGTCCATAATCCCGCTATGCAGTTTCGAAGCATTTTGGCATCCCTACGCTTGCGCCCGCGTTCTTCATTTTCCGTAGCCGGTTCGGCCGTGGTGCTCGCACTCGCCGCAGTGCTGCAGCCGGCTTGCGCCCAAACCGGCAACGACGACGTGATGCTGCAAATGAAGCAGGCGTTTCAGCGCGGCGACAAGGGCCGCCTTGCCGCCTTGCTACCGCAGACCCGGGGCAGCATGCTCGAACCATGGGCTTCCTACTGGGAGCTGAAAGCGCGCCTGCAAGAGGCCAGCCCGCTCGAAGTGCAGGACTTTTTGACCCGCTACGCCGGCACTTATCAGGAAGACCGGCTGCGCAACGACTGGCTGCTGGTGCTCGGCCAGCGTCGCGACTGGGACGGAGTGGCCGCCATGCATCCCTCCTACCGCATGGGCGACGACGCGCAGGTGCGCTGCTACGCCATCTTGTCGAGCCTGGCACGCGCCGGTGCGCCAACGCAAGAGCAGGCCGACGTCGTGCGCAAGAGCTGGCTGGCCCAGCGTGAGGCTGACGATGGTTGCCTTACTGCCGCCGACCGCATGATCTCAGCCCGCCTGATGTCGCCCAACGAAGCCTGGAAAAAGGCGCGGCTTTCCATCGAAGCCAATCGTCCACAGGCGGCGCGCAATGCCGTCAATCTGGTGGCGCCCGACGCGGTACCGCTGTTCGACGAGTTGAATGCAAGCGCTCCCAAGTTCCTCATCGGACGCGCCTTCGTCGCAGCCAAATCGCGCAAGGAACTCGTGGTCCTGGCGCTCATCAAAACTGCTATCGCCGATCCGGAAATGGCCGCTGCGCAACTCGACAGCAAGTGGGGGCCCATGCTGTCGCCCGAAGAGCGCAACTGGCTTTGGGGTGCCATCGGCAGGCAAGCTGCGACCAAGTTGTCGCCACAGGCGAACGGTTACTTTGCGAACGTGACGAAAAACAGCGACCTCTCCGACGACATGCTCGGCTGGAAGGTGCGCGCGGCCCTGCGAAACGCGCAATGGAAAGATGTGCAGGCCGCAGTCAACGCAATGAGTGAAGAAGCACAGCTCGATCCGACCTGGGTCTATTGGAAGGCCCGCGCACTCACCGCTTTGGGCGGCGAGGAGCGCAAGGCGCAAGCCAGCATGCTCTACAACACCATCGCAGGCACGCGTGGCTTTTACGAACTGCTGGCACTCGAAGAGCTCGGTCAACGCGCCGCAGTGCCGACCCGTCCGTCGCCGCTCACGCCCGAAGAAAAAGCCGCGGCCCGCGCCAACCCCGCGTTGAACCGCGCGCTCTATGCCATCGCAATGGGCCTTCGCCCCGAAGGCACCCGCGAGTGGAATTACGCGACCAACCTGCACGACAAGGGCGGCATGGACGATCGCGCCCTGCTGGCAGCCGCAGACCTGGCCTGCCAACGCGAGGTGTGGGACCGCTGCATCAACACCAGCGAGCGCACCAAGGGCGTGATCGATGTGGACCAACGTTTTCCGATGCCGTTTCATGACACCGTGATACGCAAGAGCCAGGAGATCGGCCTCGACCCGGCATACGTTTACGGTCTGATCCGGCAAGAGAGCCGCTTCATCATGGACGCACGATCAGGCGTCGGCGCCTCGGGCCTGATGCAGGTGATGCCGGCAACAGCCAAATGGACCGCCAACAAGATCGGACTGGCCGGCTTCACGCCCGGGCAACTTAACGACCGCGAAACCAACATCACCATCGGCACCAACTACCTGAAGCTGGCGCTCGACGACTTCAGCGGATCGATGGCGTTGGCCGCGGCGGCGTACAACGCCGGACCGGGCCGGCCGCGCAGCTGGCGTAACGGACCGACCATGGATGCGGCTATCTGGGCCGAAAACGTGCCTTTCACCGAGACGCGCGACTACGTGAAAAAGGTGCTGGCCAACACCACGAACTACGCCGCGCTCTTGACCGGGCAGCCACAGTCGCTGAAGGCCCGCCTGGGCACCATCGGCCCGCGCGACGAGCGCGTGCCCGAGCCCGTCAAGGACCTGCCCTGAATCGATGACTACTGGAGAATTTATGCGCAAGCTGTACGTGGGAAACAAGAACTACTCATCCTGGTCGATGCGGCCCTGGGTACTGATGAAGCAGGCCGGCATTCCATTCGACGAGGTCATGGTGCGCTTCGACTCGTTCGACCCCGGCTCGCATTTCAAGAACGCCATCGGCGCACTCAACCCGGCGGCGCGCGTGCCGGTGTTGGTCGACGGCGAACTCGTGGTGTGGGACACGCTGGCCATCGCCGAATACCTGGCCGAGACCTTTCCTGAGAAGGCGCTGTGGCCACGGCTGGCCAACGACCGGGCCCGGGCCCGTAGCATCTGTGCCGAGATGCACTCGGGCTTCGGCGGACTGCGCGGCCATTGCGGTATGAATATCGAGGCTTCGCTGCCTGAAGTCGGCGCACGGCTCATGCGCGACGAGCCGACCGTCAAGAGCGACTTCGACCGCATCGTGCAGATGTGGACCGGCCTGCTCGAACGCCACGGTGGCCCGATGCTCTTCGGCCACTTCACCATTGCCGACGCCTACTTCGCGCCGATCGGCACCCGCATCAAAACCTACGGTTTGCCCGTGCCGGAATCGGTAACAACGTATATCGAGCGCGTGCAGGCGCTGCCGGGCGTCAAAGCATGGATCGACGACGCGCTGGTCGAGGAAGATTTCCGCGCATTCGACGAGCCTTACCGCACGGCGCGTTGATGCTTTATTGACGGCAGCAGAAGCCGCGCGCACGGCGCTCGCGCCTGCCTAAACTCGCAGAATGCAAACCTTTCTCGTCGGCGGTGCAATCCGCGATGCTTTGCTCGCTCGGCCCGGAGGCGACCGCGACTGGCTGGTGGTCGGCAGCACGCCGGAAGAAATGGTGGCGCTCCACTACATCCCGGTCGGCCGCGACTTCCCGGTGTTCCTGCACCCCGACACGCACGAGGAATACGCCTTGGCCCGCACCGAGCGCAAGAGCGCACCGGGCTATCGCGGCTTCGTCATTCACGCCTCGCCTGACGTCACGCTGGAACAGGATCTGGCGCGGCGCGACCTGACCATCAACGCCATCGCGCTGGCAGCCGCGCAAGCTGATGCCGCATCGCTCGCCACCTTTGCCGCCCTTCGCCCTGAGACGCTCGTCGACCCGTTTCACGGCCAGCGCGATCTGCAAGACAAAGTGCTGCGGCACGTCACAGATGCTTTCCGCGAAGACCCGGTGCGCATCCTCCGCGTCGCGCGCTTCGCAGCCCGCTTCTCCGACTTCACGATCGCACCCGAGACGATGGCGTTGATGCGTGAAATGGTATCCGCCGGTGAAGTCGACGCGCTGGTGCCCGAACGCGTCTGGCAGGAGCTGGCGCGCGGACTGATGGAGCGCATGCCCTCGCGCATGTTCACGGTACTGCGCGAGTGCGGCGCGCTCGCCGTCCTGCTGCCCGAGGTCGAGCGTCTCTGGGGCATACCGCAACCTGCCGCGCATCACCCTGAGATCGACACCGGCGTGCACCTGATGATGGTGCTCGACATGAGCGCGCAGCTCGGCGCACCGCTGCCCGTGCGCTTCGCCTGCCTGGCCCACGACTTGGGCAAGGGCACGACGGCGATCGACGTGCTGCCGCGCCACATCGGCCACGAACAGCGCAGCGCCAAACTTTTGCGCGCCGTGTGTGACCGCTGGCGCGTGCCGGTCGAGCTGCGCGAGTTGGCCGATGTGGTGGCACGCGAGCACGGCAACATCCACCGAAGCGGTGAGCTGAACGAGGCGGCGGTGGTGCGGTTGTTGGAGCGTTGCGATGCCTTTCGCAAACCAGGCCGCTTCGATCAGGTGTTGCTGGCGTGCGAGTGCGACGCACGCGGCCGATCGGGACTGGAGCAACAACCTTATCCCCAACGCAACCGGTTGAACCATGCGCTCGCCGCGGCGCTCGGCGTACCCACCGATGTCTTCGCCCGAGAAGCGCAGGCGGCCGGCGCCACCGGCCCGAAGATCGGCGAGGCGATCGCCAGGGCGCGAATCGCAGCTGTCGGCAAAGCGCTCGCAGCGGCCGACTGAGCCCGGTCGCGGTTTGTCGTGGTGTTTCTGCGGCGGTATTTGCGGCATTGACCGACGCGCCCGCCGCTTGGCTACTGCTAAGGTAAAAGATCATGCAGTTACCTCCCCGCCTTACCCCAGACGACGCCCTTTTTCTCGATTTTGACGGCACGCTCGTGGCCATTGCCGAAACGCCTGAAGCTGTCGAAGTGCCGCCTGCGCTAGTGCCGTTGTTGCACGACCTGCACGGCTTGCTCGGCGGCGCGCTGGCGGTGGTGTCGGGTCGGCAGATCGATGCGCTCGACCGCTTCCTGGCGCCATTGCGATTGCCAGCGGCCGGCGAGCATGGCGTGCAGCGCCGCAGCGCCGAAGGCCACATCGACGAGCAGCGCGCACCGGATCACACGCTGATCCTCGAAATCGCGAACGAACTGGCGCGGGTGCACGAGGGCCTGCTGGTCGAACGCAAGCATGCGGCGGTCGCCTTGCACTACCGCATGGCACCGCAACTCGAAGCCGTGTGTCGCGATGCGATGGCGCGCGCTATCGACGGGCAGCCGCAGTTCGAGTTGCTGCATGGCAAGTTCGTTTTCGAGGTCAAGCCGGCGGGCGTCAACAAAGGCACCGCCATCGACGCCTTCATGCGCGAGGCGCCCTTCGCGGGTCGGGTTCCGGTCTTTGCCGGCGACGACACGACGGACGAAAGCGGGTTTGCCATCGTGCAGCCGCTCGGCGGCGTCGCAATCAAGGTGGGCTCGGGGCCGAGCCAGGCGCTGCATAGGCTGGACTCTCCGCGCGCCGTGTACGAATGGCTGCTGCAGGCGCGCGATTTGCTGGCCGAGCCCCAAAAGAGCGCCAGCTGATGGGTCGCCTCGTCGTCATTTCCAACCGTGTGGCCGACCCGCGCAAACCCGCTGCAGGCGGGCTCGCGGTAGCACTCGGCGAATCGTTGCAACAAACCGGCGGCCTCTGGTTCGGTTGGAGCGGACACATCGTCGAAGGCGGTACGGCCGGCGAAGGAGAACTCCACAAGCAGCAGGCCGGCCCGGTCACGCTCGCGATGATCGACCTCAGCCGCGAAGACCACGACAGTTACTACCTTGGTTACAGCAACGATGTGCTGTGGCCGGTGTTCCATTACCGGCTCGATCTGGCGCACTTCGATGCCGGCTTCATCGGCGGATACCGGCGCGTCAACCAGCTGTTCGCGCGCAAGTTGATGCCGATGCTTAAGCCGGACGACATCATCTGGATTCACGACTACCACCTGATTCCGCTGGCGGCTGAACTGCGCGCCATGGGCTGCAAGCAGCGCATGGGTTTCTTCCTGCACATTCCGTTGCCGCCGCAAGAAATCATGGCGGCCATTCCGCAACACGAGTGGCTTATGCGGTCGCTCTTCGCCTTTGATCTGATCGGGCTGCAAACCAATCAGGATGTTCAGCATTTCGAGCGCTACGTCATCGGCGAGGCGCATGGCGAGGCATTGGGCGACGACATGTTCCGCGCGTTCGGGCAGACGGTGCGCTGCAGCGCCTTCCCCATAGGAATCGACGTGGACGAGTTCGCGGCCCTGACGCATGCGAAGGAAGGCCGCGAGATGTACGAGACGATGAAGCGCGAGTACTCGAGCCGTCGCTTGCTGCTCGGCATCGACCGGCTCGATTATTCGAAGGGCATTCCGCAGCGAGTGCGAAGCTTTCGGGAGTTGCTCGCCAACTATCCGGAGAACCGTCGCAGCGCGACGCTGATCCAGATCGCCTCGCCCACGCGCGAGAGCGTCGATGCCTATGCCGATATCCGGCGCGAGCTCGAGTCACTGTGCGGCGCCATCAATGGCGACTATGGCGAGCTCGACTGGATGCCGGTGCGGTATATCCATCGCATGGTCGCGCGCAAACGCGTACCGGGCCTTTGCCGCGCTGCCGCAGTCGGGCTCGTGACGCCGCTGCGCGACGGCATGAACCTGGTCGCCAAGGAGTACGTTGCGGCGCAAGACCCGGCGGATCCGGGCGTGCTGGTGCTGTCACGTTTTGCGGGGGCGGCAGAGCAGCTGAAGGAAGCGCTGCTGGTCAACCCGTACGACACGCACGGCACCGCGGAGACGGTGCAGCAGGCGCTGCACATGCCGCTGGACGAGCGTCGGCAACGCCATCAGAAATTGCTCGCACGCGTGCGAGAGCAGGACATCCATTGGTGGCGCCGCAGCTTTCTGGCGGCACTTAACGAAGCGACCGGCAAGGGCTGAAGTCAAGCAGCGCAAGTGCAGCGTAATCACCGACCTTGTCGCCCAGCCCTGCCGCCACGAGTTCGACCCCGCGCGTCAGCGGCACCAGCTTGCCTGCGATCTCCGCCTGTAGCCGCGGCAGCAGGAAGTCGCGGTGGTTCCAGAACACGCTGCCGCCCAAGCTGATGCGTTGCAGATCGAGCGTCGCGACCAGGTTGTAGAGCATGCGGCCCATCACACGGCACTGCGCGTCGACGATGTGTAGCGCATGCGATTCGCCTGCGGCGGCAGCGGCGAACAGGTCGGCCGGCGATTGCTGGAAGCGCCGAACCATCGAGTTACCGCCGATCAACGCCTCGACGTCGCCGACATTGCCGCAGCCGCAGAGCGCACCGCTGGTGTCGTCGACCACGAAGCTGTGGCCGGCGTGCCCGGCATTGCCGTTTTTGCCCCGCAGTGCCCGCCCACCAACGCACAGGCCGACGCCGATGCCGGTACTCCACGTGACGTAGGCGCAATCGTCGATGCCCTTGAGCGCGCCCCACTGGCGCTCGGCCTCAAGAGCAGACACCGCATCGTTCTCGACGCGAACATGAACGAAGCGCTTGGCCAAAGGCGCTTCGAGCAATGCCGTCATCCAATGGTTAGGCAGACCGCCCGACGGCCCGGCGATACCACCGCAAATGTTGGGCGAGGCGACTTCGACCTTGCCGTCGCGCAGTTCGAAAGGGCCTGTCGTCGACACGCCGACGCGGTCGACCGAAGCCGGGTCGACACCTTGCTCGGCGCAAATTGAATCGATGAGACTCATCACCTGCAGCGCGAGTGCGTCGTTGTTGCCGGTACGGGCAGTGGGCTCGCTGCGTCGGCCGAGCAGCGGCACATCGGCGGAAGGGGAAAGACTGACGGCCACCTTGGTGCCGCCGATGTCGACGCAGGCTCTCATCGGGTTTTGATCCTTGCTTGTCTTTTGAGTATGTTTAACGGCCGAGTTCAAACCCAGCGTGCGACGAGCGCCGCGATCATGCTGAGCAGCACAGTGCTGGCGATCGGCAATTGCCAGTCACGGCCGAGCGCACGAAATTCAAAGTCACCGGGCAAACGCCCAAAGCCGAACTTACGCAGCCACTGCGTGAGCCCGCTCATCAGTATCAGCGCCAGCAAAACGACGATCAGCCAGCGGATCATGGCGCACCCCGTGCGTGCAACATGCCGAGCGCGGCGCGATGCAGTTCGGGCGTGGCGGCGGCGATCACGCGGCCATCGGACTCCAGTCCAAGCGGTTGGCCGAGCCAGTCGGTAATAACGCCGCCAGCCGCTTCGATCAAGCCCGCCGGGCCGAGATAGTCGTATGGCTGCAAGCCGGTTTCCACCACGAGATCGATGGTGCCACCAGCCAACTGCGCATAGCCGTAGCAATCGCCGCCGAAACGGCGCATGGCGCATTGCCGGCTGAGTCGATCGAACGCCTGCCAGTCGGCGGGGCTGAAGATGTCGGGCGACGTCGTCACGATGCGTGCTCTGTCGATCATGGTGCAAGCACTGACATGGACGGCTTCGCCATTGCGCTGTGCGCCCTTTCCGACCTGGCCTGTCCAGCGCTCACCGAGCACCGGCATGTCGACCATTCCAAAAACGACGCGGCCGCCTTGCAGCACTCCGACGAGCGTGCCCCAGAGCGGTGAGCCGGTGATGAAGCTGCGCGTGCCGTCGATCGGGTCGAGCACCCAGATGCGGTCGGCTTCCAATCGATCGCCACCATGCTCCTCGCCGTAGATACCGTCGGCAGGACATCGCACTTCAAGGATCTCGCGCATGGCGGTTTCGGCAGCGCGGTCAGCGAGCGTCACCGGGCTGTCGTCGGCCTTGGTGATGATGTCGAGCGAGGTGCGGAACCAGCGCATCGAGTGCGAGGCGGCCGCATCGGCCAGCGCGTTGGCGATGTCGAGCGGGTCGTGAGAATCGCGGGGATCGTTAGGGGCAAGGCTCAATTCGGAAGTCCGTAGGTGGTCTGAAAAGTGCTTGGTCGAAAGCTGTTGCCAGATTAAACCCGACCGGCCGCCCATTGACTGTTGCAACGAGCGACGCCTACGATTCGGTCATCAACCAAGAGCCGCATCGGCTCGCGAAAGAAAAGCTGATGTTGAGAATCTTTGTTCGAAGCGTCTGTTGTGCGTTGGCGTTATGGATGTGCCTGGTTGGCCTGGCGGCCGCTACGCCGTCGCCGAGCGAAGACAAGGTCATCCAGACCCTCATCCAGCGCGTCGAAAATAAAAACGACATGGTTTTCGTGCGCAACGGCAACGAGTACAACGCGACCGACGCTGCCTCGCACATGCGCAGCAAATACGACCACTTCAAAGCAGAAATCGTGACGGCCGAAGACTTCATCGAGCGCTGCGCGACCCGTTCTGAAATGACCAAGGTCGCCTACAAGGTGAAGCTGGCCGGCACCACCGCGTTGCGCGAGTCGGGCGACTTCTTGCGGGACGAACTGCGCAAGCTGCGGCAGCACTGACCCGGCTAAAGAGTGTGGGTGCGGTCGCCCTCTGCGAAACCCATGGCATCCCATGGTGCACCCACCGCGAAGCCGATGACCTTGAAGAGCTCACCCATTTCATGCTCGTGGACCAGGTGCGCAGCCATGGCACGTTGTGCCGCAGTGCCCTGCTCCATGTGCGCTACCAGCCCGCAATTCAGAAGAAACCTCGCCTGGCTGCAATAGCCCAGCACCTCGAGCCCAGCGTCCTGTCCAGCGAGTGCGACCCCGGTGAAGTTGACGTGGGCCGTGATGTCCTTGAGGCCCACGTCCGACAACGGATCGCCATCGGCCATGTGCGCGCGGTGGCACATCACGGTGCCCATGTGGCGTTGCGGATGGTAGTACTCGGCCTCGGGGAAACCGTAGTCGATGAAGAACGCCGCGCCCTGCGTCAGCCGATCCGCCAGCGTGGCCATGAAGGCCTCGGCCTGAGGGTGAACCTCGGTGAGGTAGTGGTGCTCCCCCGGCACCTCGACCGGCGGGCGCAGATCTGTCGGGCGGTCTTGCCATGACCATCCGTCGCCGTCAGCTGCTTTGACGACACCGCGCTCGCGCCAGGCGCCGTCAACGCGCGCCAGCAACTGCACCGGCATCGCGTCGAGCACCTCGTTTCCGACGACGACGCCCTGCATCGTGTCGGGGAGCTCGGAAAGCCATTCAACCTGATCGCCGTACGCCGCCAGTGCCAGTTGCTGCCGCGCCCGTAACGTGCCCGACAGGTCGACGATGCGGTAGCGCGCGACCTTGGTGCCAAGCGCCGCGAGCGCCTTCAGCAATTGTCCCGCCAGCGCGCCGGAGCCAGCGCCGAACTCCCAGACAGTGTCGGTGCCCGTCTTGTCTAGGGCTTCGGCCACCTGTGCGGCCAAGGTACAGCCAAACATCGGCGTCAGTTCGGGTGCAGTGACGAAATCGCTGCCCGAGGAAGGCATCTGTCCGAACTTGGCGGAGCTGTTCGCGTAATAGCCCAGACGCGGCGCGTACAAGGCCATGGCCATGAAGCGGTCGAAGGGCAGCCAGCCGCCGCCGCGCACCAGCGCGGCATCGATAATCCGGGTCAGCGGGTCGGCGCGCATGGCGCCAGGCTCAAAATTCATTCAGGAAATTTATCAGGATGGCCGACATGGTCGCTTCG
Organism: Variovorax sp.; assembly: GCA_025352265.1. Lineage (GTDB taxonomy): Bacteria > Pseudomonadota > Gammaproteobacteria > Burkholderiales > Burkholderiaceae_C > Variovorax. The sequence goes on from JANXTS010000013.1 coordinate 93,652, forward strand.
ACCCCCTCAGCAAGACCACTCGGCGTGCTCGTCACGGGCGGCGGACGGCGGCTCGGCGCGGTCATCTGCGAAGCATTCGCGCGGGCCGGATGGCAGGTGTGGTGCCAGTATCGCGCCTCGCGCGACGCCGCCGAAACCCTGTGTGCAGGTCTGCGTGATGAAGGCTTCGCCGCCACCGCCATCGAAGCGGACATCGACGACGAAGGTGCGCGGCAGGCGCTGGTCGAACACATTTCGGCAGATACGCCGCTGGCATGCATCGTCAACAACGCTTCTGCTTTCGAGCCGGACACCGCCCTGGATTTCAAACCCGACGCCGCGCTGCGGCAACTCGGCGTGAACCTGATCGCTCCGATGTCCTTCGCGCGGCTTCTCGCGCAGCAACCAGCCGATGGCACCGACCGCTCGACGATCCACATCCTCGATCAGAAAGTGTTCAACCTGAACCCCGACTACTTCTCCTACACCGTGTCGAAGCTGGCGCTCGAGCGCGCGGTGTCACTGCAGGCGCAAGCGCTGGCACCCGCAGTGCGCGTGTGTGGCGTGGCGCCCGGCATCCTGTTCACCAGCGGCCCGCAAGACGAAGCCAACTTCGCACGGGCTGCGCGAGCCAACCTGATGCGCCGGCCGATCGACCCCGCCGACGTGGCGCGCACCTGCGTTTTTCTGGCCGTCACGCCGAGCGTGACCGGCACCACCCTGTGCGTCGACAACGGCCAGCATCTGGTGCCGCTCGAACGCGACATCATGTTCGTCGTCGACGATTTGCTGAAAGCTTCCCCGCCATGACCACTGCCGCTCTCGATCCCCTGCTGCTCTCCTGCCGACGCGTCTTCCTGAAGAACTACGAGGTCTGGATAAACATCGGCGTGCACGAGTTCGAGAAGAAGGCCGAGCAACGGGTGATCATCAATGTCGACCTGTACGTGCCACTGGAAATTTCGACGCCCACAGCCGACGAGTTGGACGAAGTGGTCGATTACGACTTCATCCGCCGCACCGTGGCAGCGCGCGTGTCGCAGGGGCATATCCATCTGCAGGAGACCTTGTGCGATGACCTCCTGGTGGCGATATTGGCGCATTCGAAGGTGCATGCGGCGCGCGTGTCGACTGCCAAACCCGATGTCTATCCGGACTGCGAAGCGGTGGGTGTCGAGGTTTTCCGGAGCAAATAATGAGTGTGCTTCGGGCGGAGAAGGAAATGCCGTCGGCAAACCTCAAGGCCGAGCGCGAAACGCACAAGCTCGAAAAGCGCCTATGCCGCGACGTCGGCCGTGCCATCGTCGACTACAACATGATCGAAGAAGGCGACAAGATCATGGTGTGCGTATCGGGTAGCAAGGACAGCTACGCGATGCTCGATATCCTGTTGAAGCTGAAGGCTCGCGCACCGATTCACTTCGACCTGATTGCTGTCAACCTCGACCAGAAGCAACCATGCTTCCCCGAAGAAGTGCTGCCCAAGTACCTGAGCGAACTCGGTGTTGCCTTTCATATCGAGAACCAGGATACGTACAGCATCGTCAAGCAAGTGATTCCTGAAGGCAAGACCACGTGCGGCCTGTGCAGCCGCTTGCGCCGTGGCATTCTTTACCGCGTGGCCGACGAACTCGGCGCTACTAAAGTCGCCCTCGGTCATCACCGTGACGACATGCTGCAAACCTTTCTTCTCAACATGTTCTTTGCCGGCAAGCTGAAGAGCATGCCACCCAAGCTAGTGAGCGACGATGGACGTCATATCGTGATTCGGCCACTGGCCTATGTGGCCGAAAAAGATCTGGTGCGCTGGGCGCAGTACCGCGAATTTCCGATCATTCCGTGCACGCTGTGCGGCAGCCAGGAGAACCTGCAGCGCAAGCAGGTCGGCGAAATGCTGCGCGACTGGGATAAGAAGCATCCGGGACGCATCGAAAACATGTTCGTCGCCTTGCAAAACGTAGTGCCTTCGCATCTGCTCGACGGTAAACAGCACGATTTCAAAGGACTGAAGGCGACGGGCATTGCCGATGACGAAGGCGACAAGGCTTTCGACGCGCCGAACTTTGACGCACTGGCGAAGACCTTGCCGGCTTTGTCCGCACTGTCGGCGCTATCGGCGCTATCGGGGTCGTCGGCGCAATCGGCGTTGCGAATCGTGCAAGTTTGACGCGCAGCGATTTACCCATGAGCCAAGCGACACAGCTCAGGCGCGCTCTTTCGGCCGTCTCAGCGCTGTCCGTGCTGATCACGCTTTCTGGCTGCGCGACCAATTGGGTGGTCGACAACGATGTCCGCAGTTTTTCAAGGCTGGTAGCTGCACCGGTCCCAGCCGATGCCACCTACCGTTTCGAGCGGCTTCCCTCGCAGCAGGCAAATGAGGCGGCGCAGCAATCGCTCGAATCAATGGCAAGCGCCGCGCTCGCTAAGGTTGGCCTCCGGCGCGACGATGCGAAGCCGCGCTACAGCGTGCAGATCGACGCGCGCGTGAACGAGTCGGTCTCGCCGCTGGCCGACCCGCTGGTCTACGGCGCCGGCCCGTGGTCGCACTGGGGCCCGGGGCTCGGTTACGGCGTCCACCGAGGGCGAGGGTTCGGCGCAGGTTTCGGATACGGTTACGGCGGGTTTCACGGTCCGCAGTTCCCGGACATGTCGAACCCCTGGTATTTCCGTGAGGTCAACATCGTGTTGCGCGAACTCGCTTCGGGCCAAGTGGTGTACGAGACACATGCAAACAACGACGGTCCCTACAACCGAAGCGCAAGCATATTTCCAGTCATGTTCGAAGCCGCCCTGCAGGGCTTTCCGAACCCGCCCGCTGGCGAGCGGCGCGTAGACATCGCGCTGCCCGGCCTCAACGCCCCGGCCCGGCCCTAGATCGCTCCGGATGGAAGAGCCCACGCGACTCATTGCCGTGCGCCATGGCGAAACCGCCTGGAACGTCGGCACCCGCATCCAGGGGCAACTCGATATCGGTCTCAACGCCACAGGTGAATGGCAGGCTCGTCGCGTCGGGCAGGCGCTGGCCGACGAAGCAATCGACGTCGTCTATGCCAGCGACCTGTCGCGCGCTTGGGCTACGGCACTCGAGATTGCGCGGCCATTCGGACTCAAGGTTCGGCCGGAGCCCCGGTTGCGGGAGCGAGCTTTCGGACGTTTCGAAGGTATGAGCTTTGCGGAAATCGAGCAAAGCTTGCCCGATCAGGCGCGTTTGTGGCGAGAGCGCGACCCCGCGTTCGCGCCTGAGGGCGGCGAAAGCCTGCTGGTGTTTAGCCATCGCGTCACTGCAGTTGCGGCCGAACTTGCGGCGCGCCATCCCGGCGAATTGGTGGTGCTGGTCGCTCACGGCGGCGTGATGGACGTTCTGTACCGCGCTGCGACCCGCCAGGATTTGCAGGCACCACGCACCTGGCTGCTGGGCAACGCAGCCATTAACCGGCTCCTCTGGACGCCCGAGGGTTTCACTCTCGTGGGCTGGAGTGACACAACGCATCTGAACGGTGCCCCCGACGACGACGCAACGGCCTAGGCGATCAAAAAGCGCTGTTGCAGCCGGCGCGGCAATAGATCGCTGCTATCGAAAATTCCCCAAAAATTGATGTTTCGATGTCAGTCGTTTGTATTCAAAAAGTAAAAACGCGCGCACAATCGCATCAAGCGATAGACCTTGTCAACACGCCAATCGAAACGAAATGCGTCAAGTGTTGCCGCGTTCGTTGTCAGGAAATAGGCCGTTGAACATGTCGTTTGGCCGGTGGCAACCAACGCAGTCTCTCGGCAGGATGATGCCAACTGGTAACAGTGAGTGCTTTGTAATTAAGTGACAGTGGTTTTGATCTCGTTTCTGCACTGATCAGGCCAGGGGAAAAGGATCTTCGATGACAGCTTTTATACCGGTACACCAGCGCATCGCGTTGCGCGCAGCGGCGAACCCAAAGAAGGTGGCTGTATCTTGTAACGGCGTATCGATCACTTACGAAGAGCTCAACAATCGCTCCAACCAACTGGCGCGGCGCCTTCAAAATGCGGGAGCGGGGCGTAACAAACTGATAGCCATCGGCATGGAGCGTTCCATCGATATGGTGGTCGGACTGCTCGCCATATTGAAATCGGGCAGTGCCTACCTGCCGATCGATCTTGAATATCCGATGGAGCGGCTCGAATTCACGATCGGCGACGCGCAACCGGTGGCGATGTTGACCACCGCGGCCAGTGCGGCAGCCATGCCGCCGTCTTCAGCACCGGTGTTCCTGGTGGACGACGGCAATTCGGCGCACGAAGATATCGGTGACGTCGGCACGGCCGATCCCGATGCGCTGGCCTATGTGATCTACACCTCGGGCTCGACCGGCCGACCCAAGGGCTGCCTGGTCACGCACTTGAACGTCACCCGGCTTTTCGACGCCACAGATGCCTGGTACGGCTTTGGGTCCGACGACGTGTGGCCGCTTTTTCACTCGCACGCCTTCGATGTGTCCGTTTGGGAAATCTGGGGATCGCTCAGCTACGGCGGCCGACTGGTCGTGGTGCCTTACCTGACAACGCGTTCGCCCGACGAATTTTTGGCATTGCTGGTGCACGAACAGATCACGGTCCTGAACCAAACGCCATCGGCCTTCAGGCCGTTGATCGAAGCCGACCGGCGCGCCGCACTGGCACCGGAAGCGCTCCGTTTGCGCTATGTGATTTTTGCGGGCGAGCCACTCTCGTTCGAGATGCTGCGCCCGTGGTACGAGCGCCATGGCGACGCCACGCCGCTCATGGTCAACATGTACGGCATCACAGAGACCACCGTTCACGTCACGTATCGGCCGGTGAGTTGGCAAGACTTGGAATTGCGTCGCGGCAGCATGATCGGCTGCCCTATTCCCGATCTGCGCATAGACCTGTTGAACGAACAGTTGCAACCGGTGATTGATGGCGAAACAGGTGAGATCGTCGTCAGCGGCCCCGGCGTGACAAAGGGCTACCTGGGACGCCCCGACCTGACGGCGCAGCGCTTCATCGACTGGACCGACCCAGCCACTGGCGAAACCTTGCGCGCCTACCGGTCCGGCGACCTCGGAAAACGCCATCCCGACGGCGACATCGAATGCCTGGGTCGCATGGACCACCAGGTCAAGATCCGTGGTTTTCGCATCGAGACCGGCGAGATTGAAAATCTGTTGCTGGGGCATTCCGGAGTCAGGGAGTGCGCGGTGCTTGCTCGCACCGATCATGCCCATGGCGATCCGCGGCTCGTGGCTTATGTCGTGATGACCGCCGGGCATGTTCCGGCGTCCGAACTCCGGAGCCACCTTGCCAAGGATCTGCCGCAGTTCATGCTGCCGGCCGCCTTCGTCGAGCTGCCCATGCTGCCCATCACCGAGAACGGCAAGCTGGATCGCCGCGCCCTCCCTGCGCCGCCGCGTGAACGCCCCGAGCTCGCGACTCAATATCTAGCGCCATCGACTGCCCTCGAAGAACGGGTGTGCCAGGTGTTCACCGAAGTGCTGGAGATCGACCAGACCGGCCTTGCCGACAACTTCTTCGAACTTGGCGGCACCTCGCTTTTGGTGACTCGTGCACTGGTCATGCTGCAGGGCGCGGGTCAACGCACGCTGGGCGTTACCGATTTCTTTGCCGACCCGACGCCGCGCGCCCTAGTTCGACTGTTGCTCGCACCGACGACACCTGCAGCCGCGTCGCCTACCGTGGTCGGCGCCCGTGTCGAGCGCACTGGCAGCGGATTGGAACCTGTCGCCATCATCGGCATGGCTGGACGCTTTCCCGGCGCGACCGACATCGAACAGTTCTGGGACAACCTCTGCGCTGGCCGCGAGACCATTACATTTTTCGACGACACCACGCTGGACCCGAGCGTGAGCGCCGAACTGCGCGCCGACCCGGCCTACGTCAAGGCACGTGGCGTGATTGCCGATACCGAGATGTTCGACGCTGCCTTTTTTGGTATCAATCCGAAAGAAGCTGCGCTGATGGACCCGCAGCAACGCATCTTTCTGGAGCTGTGCTGGGAGTGCGTCGAACGAGCCGGCTATGCGCCCGACAGCGCGCCAGGCACCGTGGGTGTGTTCGCCGGCATGTACGGCAGCACCTATTTGCACCGCCATGTGATGCCGCGCCCCGACCTGATCGAGCAGGTCGGTGACTTCCAGGTGATGCTGGGCAACGACAAGGACTTCATCGCCACCCGCGTGGCGCACCGGCTCAACCTGACCGGCCCCGCCATCAGCGTCCACTCGGCTTGCTCGACCTCCCTGGTAGCGATAGCGCAGGCGTTTTCTGCGATCCGCAACGGCGACTGCGATATGGCCCTGGCCGGTGCTGCTTCAGTCACCTCGCCGCCACGCAGCGGCTATCTGCATGAAGACGGCGCGATGCTATCGCCCGACGGCCACACGCGAAGCTTTTCTGCCGGAGCTCAGGGCACCGTGTTCAGCGACGGCGCGGCCGTGGTGCTGCTCAAGCGCCTGTCGGCCGCACTGGCCGATGGCGACACCGTGCACGCCGTGCTGCGCGGCACGGCCGTTAACAACGATGGCGGCGTCAAAGCCAGCTTCACGGCGCCGAGCGTCGACGGGCAAGCCCGCGTGATCACCGCTGCGCTGGCCTCGGCGGGCGTCGGCGCGCGAAGCATTTCATATGTCGAGGCACATGGCACCGCGACGCCGATGGGCGACCCGATCGAGATCGCAGCGCTGGCGAAGGCTTATGGCGCCCAGACCACGGACACCGGTTTTTGCGCCGTTGGCTCTCTCAAAAGCAATATCGGTCACATCGTCGCGGCTTCTGGCGCGGCGGGCCTGATCAAGACCGCACTGGCGCTTCAAGGCGAGTGCATTCCGCCTTCGATTCATTTCGATGCGCCGAATCCCGCGATCGACTTCGGCAGAACACCGTTTCGCGTGGCCGATCGCCTGCTGGCCTGGCCCCGCGGCGACGAGCCACGCCGGGCGGGCGTCAGTTCATTCGGCGTCGGCGGCACCAACGCCCACGTGATCGTGGAAGAAGCGCCCATCCAGGCGCCGTCTGACGTCACGGATGCGCCGCAGTTGCTGGTTTTCTCGGCGCGCTCGCCGGCAGCGCTTGCCGCCGCCAGTGCGCGATTGGCCGACCATCTCGAGGCCCATCCGGGCCTGTCGCTTGCCGACGTGGCGCACACCCTGCGAGTCGGTCGCAAGGCGTTCGCTCAGCGTGGCTGCGTCGTGGCATCGTCTTCGACGCAAGCGGTCACAGCATTGCGCGCGGCCGATGCACCGACGCGCGCCACCGGCGCCACAAGCGCGCGCGTGCCGCAACCTGTGTTCATGTTTCCGGGCCAGGGCGCGCAGTACGCCGGAATGGGCAGCGCTCTGTATGCGGCAGAGCCGGTGTTCCGCGCCGCGTTCGATGAATGCCTTGCCGCCTTTGGTGACGTGCTCCCCTTCGATCTGCGCGAACGCATGTTCTCGGTGGACATCACGGCACTGGCGCCGACGTCGGTCACGCAGCCGGCCACATTCGTTCTGGAATACGCGCTCGCTCGGCAACTCATGGCGCTACAGGTCACTCCTGTCGCATTGGTAGGCCACAGCGTCGGCGAATTCGTGGCCGCGGTGCTGGCCGGCGTCATGCGACTGCAAGACGCTGCCCGCCTCGTCGCGGAGCGCGGTGCCTTGATGCAAGCCTTGCCGCCGGGGTCGATGCTCTCGGTTCGCCTATCAGCCGTCCAAGTGCAAGTGCGCTTGCCCGCCGGTCTCTCGCTGGCCGCCGACAACGGCCCGACCGCCAGCGTGGTGGCCGGGCCCGCAGACGAAATCGAGCGCCTGCGTACACAACTCGAAGCGGATGGCGTCGCCGCCAAGCTTCTGCAGACCTCGCACGCGTTCCACTCCGCCATGATGGACCGGGCTGTGGCGCCATTCGAAGCCCTCGTGCACGGCATCGTCCTGTCGGTGCCCGCCATACCGATCTATTCGACCTTGACGGGCGACTTGCTGAAGCCCGAAGAAGCCGTTGATCCGGCCTACTGGGCGCGTCATCTTCGCGAGACCGTGCGCTTTTCACCGGCAGTGCAAGCAGTGCTGGCACAAATGCCGCACGCCGTGTTCGTCGAGGTCGGTCCCCGCAATCCGCTGGCGACGTTGGTACGTCAGCACGCAAGCAAAGCGCTACCCGCCTTTGCGCTGTCGTTGCTGGGCGACCGCCCCGAAAGCGAACGCGACGCATGGCGGATGGCCGCAGGCCGACTCTGGACGCTAGGTGCCGACATCGCGCTAGACGCGCTCGACACGCGCAATCGCAAGCAACGCCTGCGCTTGCCGACCTACCCCTTCGAGCGCAAGCGCTTCTGGGTCGACATCGAGCCCACTGCTTCGGCCATTTCCTCGATTCCACTTTCTTCAATTGTCTTACCAGAGTTATCCATGACCACCGCCGCTACCGCATCCAGCACGGCGCCTCCGCGGCGCAGCTCCCTGACCAGTGCATTGCAAGCCCTGTTCGAGGACATCTCCGGCATCGACATGGCCGGCGCCGACGGCACGACGCCTTTCGTCGAGATGGGGTTCGATTCGTTGACGCTCACGCAGGCCGCGCTCCAGGTCAAGAAGCAGTTCAAGACCAATCTGAGCTTCAGGCAGTTGATGGAGAGCTACCGCACATTCGATTCATTGACCGAATACCTCGATGCGACGCTTCCGCCCGATCCAATCGCGACACCGGTTGCGGCCCCTGCTCCCGTTGCAGCCGTTGCGGTAGTGATGCAGCCTGCTCCCGTCGCGATGACGTATACCGCGCCGGTTGCGCAAGCATTCACTACCTATGCACCTGTAGCTCCGATCGCCATGGACTCCGCCACCGGCACGCTGGTCCAGCAGGTCATCGCACAACAGATGCAATTGATGCAGCAGCAGTTGGTCCTGCTGGCGGCCGCACCGGCAACTGCAGCGCCGGTCGCGATGCCTGCC
>JANXTS010000051.1 GCA_025352265.1 Variovorax sp.
AGCGCTCATCCGTTGTCAAAAGGTGACGAGGCCCGCAACATAGGTCATGAATCCCCGTGCCCCAATTTCTGCAGAGTGGCGCATTCAATACGGCGCATTTCACTTTTTATAATGCGTGGTGACTCCACCTCGCTCAATGCCCGATTCAACACGCCCTTCCGGCCCCCGCAAAACTTCTCCGCGCGTCAAAAGATCTGCATGGCTTACTTGGCTCATGCGGATTTTTTTCTGGACGTTCGGACTCGCAGCGGCCGCCGTCGTATCAATACTCTGCGTGATAGCCGTCGCATTGGCGGTGGCTTACCCCAACCTTCCTGACATCTCGGAACTTTCTGACTATCGACCAAAGCTACCGCTGCGGGTCTTCTCCGCCGAAGGAACGCTGATCGGGGAATTCGGCGAAGAACGCCGGAATCTCACGCCGATCGCCACCATCCCGAAGGTCATGAAAGATGCCGTACTCGCGGCAGAAGATGCTCGTTTCTACGAGCATGGTGGCGTCGACTACAAGGGCGTGGTTCGCGCTGGATTAGCCAACGTCAACCGCGTGAAGAGCCAGGGTGCTTCCACCATAACCATGCAGGTGGCACGCAACGTCTATTTGAGCTCCGAGAAGACGCTCACCCGCAAGATCTACGAAATCCTGCTTACGTTCAAGCTGGAGCACATGCTGAGCAAGGACCAGATCTTCGAGATCTATTTGAACCAGATCTATCTGGGCAACCGCGCCTATGGCTTCGCGGCCGCCTCGGAGGCTTACTTCGGCAAGCCGCTGCAAGATATTTCGATCGCGCAAGCGGCCATGCTGGCGGGCTTGCCCAAGGCGCCGGGCGCCAACAACCCCGTCAACAATCCATCGCGCGCACGAGGCCGCCAGCTGTATGTGATCGACCGCATGCTGGAAGCAGGCTTCATTTCAGCCGATCAGGCGGCAGTGGCAAAGAAAGAAGACCTCCAGCTTCGCGATGGTCAAGACACGACCCGATTGCACGCCGAATATGTAGCCGAGACCGTGCGCCAGCTCATGTATGCGCAGTATGGAGACAGCACCTACACGCGCGGCCTGAAGGTCTACACCTCGCTTGTGGCCGCCGATCAAGCAGCCGCATACAAAGCGCTGCGCAAGGGCATCATGGATTTCGAGCGCCGCCAGATCTATCGTGGCCCCGAGAAATTCGTCGACTTGCCCGTCGATCCCAAAGAGTTTGACGAAGCCATCGACGACGCGCTCAGCGACCACCCGGACAACGGCGATTTATTGTCGGTGGTCGTGCTCAAAGCTTCGCCGAAAGAAGTCAATGCGGTGCGAGCCGATGGCGAGGCGGTTCAGATCACCGGCGAAGGGCTGAAGCTGCCGCAATCGGGTCTGTCAGACAAGGCGCCTCCAAACATCAAGATCCGTCGCGGTGCGGTGATCCGTGTCGCCAAGACACCGAAGAACACGTGGGAAATCACCCAACTGCCCGAGGTCGAAGGTGCGTTCGTGGCGCTTGATCCACGCGACGGCGCGATCAAGGCGATGGTGGGTGGCTTCGACTTCAACAAGAACAAGTTCAACCACGTGACGCAGGCATGGCGTCAGCCCGGCTCCAGTTTCAAGCCTTTCATCTATTCGGCAGCGTTGGAAAAAGGCTTCTCGCCAGCAACCGTCATCAATGACGCGCCCCTCTTCTTCGATGCTGGCACTACTGGCGGACAGCCCTGGGAACCCAAAAACTACGACGGTGGCTTCGAAGGTCCAATGTCGATGCGGCGGGCGCTGATGAAGTCGAAAAATCTGGTTTCTATTCGCATCCTGCAGTCGATTGGCACGCACTACGCACAAGACTGGATCACCAACTTCGGTTTCGATCGCGAGAAGCACCCTGCTTACTTGCCGATGGCACTTGGCGCCGGCTCGGTCACGCCGATGCAGATGGCAACAGCGTATTCCGTGTTCGCCAACGGCGGTTATCGCGTCAACCCGTACCTCGTAACTCGGGTAACCGATCACAAAGACAAGGTGCTCGTCGAAAAGCAGCCCCCACTGTTGAACGAAACCATCCGCGCAATCCCTCAGCGCAATGCCTGGATGATCGACAGCCTGCTGCAATCGGTTGCTAGCGGCGGCACTGCGGCCAAAGCGCAAGCGACGCTCAAGCGGACTGACATCTACGGCAAGACCGGCACCACGAATGATTCGCTGGATGCCTGGTTCGCAGGTTTTCAGCCGACCATGGCCGCGATTGCATGGATGGGCTACGACACCCCCCGCAAGCTCGGCGATCGAGAAACGGGTGGCGGCCTGAGCCTGCCGATCTGGATCTCATACATGGAAACCGCGTTGAAGGGCGTGCCGGTTGCCGAGTTACCACCACCTGCAGGCGTGGTCAACGTTGGTGGCGAGTGGTATTTCGACGACTACGCGCCAGGTCGTGGCGTGGCCAGTCTAGGCCTCGACACGGCGCCGGTGCTGCCGGCGGAAGCGCTCACCGGGGTGCCTGTCGCCCCAACGCCGCCGCCCGAAGAGCGCAATCGAATCCTGGATCTGTTCCGGAACTAGGCCGGGTAGCCCGGCAGGCTAGTCGGCGGTGAATTCGAGTGGCAGACCCGCTTGCGTGCTGGCCTCTTCAGAAAACTGCCCGAACAACTCGCGGCCAGTTTTGGTGTCGACCCATGCCGATCCGTCGTGTCGGTAGTGGTAACCGCCCGACCGCGCCGCGAGCCAGATCTCTTTTAACGGCGGTTGAAGGTTCACGATCAACTGGCTAGCGTTGCGAAAGGTGATGGTGATCATTCCCCCGACGCGCTGGTTGTCGATGTCGGCATCTGTGGCGTCGTTGATCCGATCGCAGGCTTGCTCGATGGCAGCGAGTGCAGCTTCCGCGCGGTCGAAGTATTCTGGGTCGGTCATTACAATTTCGCCATGTTGAAAGTTTTCCAAATTCTAGTGAGCGATCGCGGCCGCGCCGTCCACGGGGTCTGTAAAGGCCACCACACGGTTCGCGCTGCAATGCTTGCTAGCATGTTTGTCGTTGCGCTAGGCGGCTGCGGTCAGCGTGGGCCGCTTTACCTGCCCAAAGATGCGGCAGCCAAAGACCGTGCGACCCTGCCCGACCTTCTGACGCCGCGGTTGCCCGGCTCGCCCGATGCGCCGCCAGCAAAAGCGGCAACGCAAGGGACGCCGGCCAGCATTGGCATCCCAGCCACGACTGCAACGCCCGGTACCAGCGAGACGACCAAGTGACGACGGATATCAAAGAAACCGCGAGGCTTCCGGGTCATCCTCACATCGCACGACGAGATAACGCACTGCACGTCGAGGCGATGTCGCTCGCTGCACTGGCGCACGAACACGGCACCCCTCTGTTCGTTTATTCAAAGCAGTGGATGCTCGATGCACTCGCCGCCTACCAGCGCGGCTTCGAAGGAAGAGACGCGCTTATTTGCTACGCGATGAAGGCCAACTCATCGCTCGGCGTCTTGCGGGTATTCTCTGAAGCCGGCTGCGGCTTCGACATCGTGTCGGGCGGCGAGCTTTCGCGTGCGCTTGCGGTGGGTGCCGATCCATCACGCATCATTTTTTCGGGCGTCGGCAAGACTCGCGCAGAGATGAAGCAGGCGCTTGACGCCGGCATCGGCTGCTTCAACGTCGAGAGTGAAGCTGAGCTCGATGTGTTGAACGAGGTGGCGTCGGCAGCGAGTCAGCGTGCCCGCATCAGCATTCGCATCAATCCCAACGTCGATCCCAAGACGCATCCGTATATCTCGACCGGCCTCAAGGGAAACAAATTCGGCATCGCGCACAACCGTGCCGTGGATGCGTACCGCCATGCCGCGAAGTTGCCGGGACTCAATGTCATCGGCATCGATTGCCACATCGGATCGCAGATCACCGAAATGTCGCCCTATCTGGATGCTTGCGAGCGCATCCTCGACTTGGTTGAGGCCATCGAGGCCGACGGCGTGCCGATTCATCACCTGGACTTCGGCGGCGGCCTGGGCATCGACTACAACGGTGAGATGCCCCCTTCGGCCGATGCGCTGTGGAAGCAACTTCTGGCTCGGCTGGATGCGCGCGGTTTCGGCCGGCGCAAGCTGATCATCGAGCCCGGTCGCTCGCTCGTCGGCAACGCAGGGGTATGTGTGACCGAAGTGCTCTACACAAAGCCCGGCGAAGACAAGAACTTCTGCATCATCGATGCGGCGATGAACGACTTGCCGCGTCCCGCGATGTACCAGGCGTTTCAGGCCATCGTGCCGCTGCAGGCACAGCCTGACGCATCGGATGCGACAACCAGTTATGACGTCGTCGGCCCGATATGCGAAAGCGGCGACTGGATAGGCCGCGATCGGGCGCTGAATGTGCAAGCTGGCGATCTGCTCGCAGTGCTTTCCTCAGGCGCCTATTGCATGAGCATGGCCAGCAACTACAACACGCGCGGCCGCGCAGCTGAAGTGTTGGTCAGCGGTGACCATGCCACGTTGATCCGACGCCGCGAAACGCTCAAAGATCAGCTCCGCAGCGAGCAACAGTTCGAGGCCTAACTCGAAGTCTCCCCTGAAATTTACCTCGCGGCTTGAGCGCGTCCTACCGCTGACAACGGCATCTTCTTTTTCTTGCTGAAAAAGCGCCAGACGCGCCAGCCCAGCAATGCTGCGACGATCGCGACGTAGACGAACACTTCGTTGAAGTTGTTCTTGCCGGCGCGCATCCAGAAAAAGTGCAGCAACCCGAGCCCGGCGATCAGATAGACCAGCTTGTGCAGCATCTGCCAGCGCTTGGCGCCCATCGCCTTGATCGCACGATTGAACGACGTCGCAGCGAGTGGCGTGAGCAGCACGAAAGCGGCAAAACCCACCAGGATGAACGGCCGCTTGGCGATGTCTTTGGCGATGTCCGTAATGTCGAAGCCCATGTCGAACCAGCTGTAACTCAACAGATGCACCACGACGTAGAAGTACGCAAAGAGTCCGAGCATCCGGCGGAAACGTGCCAAACCGTTGAGCTTGGTCATCACACGCAGAGGCGTGACCGCCAAGACAATACAAATAAAGCGCAACGTCCAGTCACCCGCCGAACGGATCAAGAATTCCGCTGGGTTGGCGCCGAGCCCGTTGGTGAAAGCGCCGTAACCCAGTCTGATGAACGGCAACAGGCAGATCGCGAAGATGATCGGTTTTGCAGCCTTGTGCAGCAAGAGCTTGTTGAGCGCTAACACGCGGCCGGACGTTGCCATGGCTAGAAAAACTTCTTCAAATCCATGCCTGCGTAAAGCTGGCCAACCTGTGCTTCGTAGCCATTGAACATTTCCGTCTTGTGCCGCTTCGCGAAAAGACCGCCTCCGTCACCGATGCGGCGCTCGGTCGCTTGGCTCCAGCGCGGATGGTCGACATTCGGATTCACGTTCGAATAAAAGCCGTATTCGTTCGCCGCCGACTTGTTCCAGGCAGTGCTCGGCTCTTTCTCGACAAACCTGATTTTTACGATCGATTTGGCCGACTTGAAGCCGTACTTCCATGGCACGACTATGCGGACCGGCGCGCCGTTCTGGTTCGGCAACACTTCGCCATACATGCCGAAAGCCAGCAGCGTAAGAGGGTGCATTGCCTCGTCCATGCGCAGCCCTTCCGCGTACGGCCAGTCAAGAATGCGCGAACCGACGAATGGCATCGTCTTCGGGTCGGCCAGAGTTACGAACTCGACATACTTCGCATTGCTCTGCGGCTCGACCTTCTTGATGAGTTCAGCGAGCGAGTAGCCGACCCAAGGGATCACCATCGACCAGCCTTCGACGCAGCGCAGGCGGTAGATGCGCTCTTCCTGGGCGCTCATCTTGACAAGATCTTCGATGCCGTATTTGCCGGGCTTCTTGACCAAGCCTTCAACCTCCACCGTCCACGGATTGGACTTCAGCGTGGCGGCGTTCTTGGCCGGGTCAGCCTTGTCTGTACCGAACTCGTAGTAGTTGTTGTACGTAGTGGCGTCTTTGTAGTCACTCACCTTTTCTGTCGACGTTGCGCCCGCCACGGCCGACCTCCCGCCCGGCAGTTTGGGAAGCTTGCCGGGACCCGCTGTTTGCGCCATCGCTTCGCGCGAAGCCCAACCGGCCATTGCGGCACCCGCGGCACCGCTGGCCATCAGCTTCAACAAGTCGCGCCGACCCTCGTAGACGGCGCGCGGCGTGATCTCGCTGGAAGACGAGTGAATGAAGCCATCGTTGCGTGAACCGATCGACATGGAAACCTTTCGCTGGGTACGTTGTTGCACAAATTAGTCGTACACAACGCTACTTTGGTTACGCGCAATTTGCTTGCCCGGATTCGATGGGCTTTGAATCGGCCCTACAACGTCCCGTAGCTGTGCAACCCGCTCAAAAACATGTTGACCCCCAAGAACGCGAAGGTGGTCACTGCCAAGCCACCCAACGCCCACCAAGCCGCCACCGTGCCACGCAAGCCCTTGACGAGGCGCATGTGCAGCCAGGCCGCGTAGTTGAGCCAAACTATCAAAGCCCAAGTCTCCTTCGGGTCCCAGCTCCAGTAGCCACCCCAGGCGTCCGCAGCCCATAACGCGCCGAGCACTGTCGCTATCGTGAAGAAGGCGAAACCCACGGTAATGGACTTGTACATCACGTCGTCCAGCACCTCATTCGACGGTAAACGTGCGGCGATGCGCTTGCGACCCAACAGGATGCCGGCAGCGATCAGCGCCGAGATTCCCGCATATACGACCCAGTAACTACCACCGGCTTCTTGCACACGCTGGCGAAACGCCACCGGTACGAAGCAGAGCGCCACACCCAACAACCAGATGGGAGTGAGCTTGTACCAGCGATTTTCTTGCGCCTGCTCCTTGATGAGGTACGCAAAAGCGACCATCGCGGCCAGCGAGAAGGTGCCGTATCCGATGAAATTAGCGGGCACGTGCAGCTTCATCCACCAGCTCTGAAGAGCCGGGACCAGCGGCTGGATCTCATGCGCACCCTTGACCAGCGTGTACCAGAGCAGGAAGCCGACCGCCGCACTGACCACCAGCATCACGAAAGCGCCCATAGCGCGCGTCTTGTAGGTCGCTTCGAAGTACAGATAGAAACTGGTCGTCAGCCAGCTGAAAAGCACGAAAACTTCGTAGAGATTGCTGACAGGGATATGGCCGATGTCCGGGCCGAGCAGATGGCTCTCGTACCAGCGCACCATCGTGCCGATCAGCGCCATGGTCACGCCGGCCCAGGCAATGCGCGAGCCGATCAGTTCGAGGGCGTTGCCTTGCCGGCCACCTAACAAGCCGAGCCAGTAGAAGGTCGTGCTCATGAAGAACAGCACGCTCATCCAGAGAATGGCCGACTGGCTCGACAAGAAGTACTTGAGCCAGAACACGGAATCGGCACGCCCGAGGTCGCCCTGGTACGAGCTGATAGCCAGCAGCGAGGCACAGGCGACGACGACAGCCAGCACCCTCAGCGGCCGCCAGAACCAACCGAGCGACACGCCCGCGGCCATTACAGCCACCAGGATGGGCTTCTCGTAGTAGTCCATCGATGCACCGTAGCGCGAGAACGCAAACAGCCCACCGGCCAGCACAAGCACCGCAAACACCCAGTCGAAGGTGTCGCGGCGCGATATCCAGCTGTCGTTGAGAGTGAGAGTCGTGGTGTTCATGTCGCTTGTACTGGATACCCGCGTTGTCAGGAAGTCTGGGGGGAGTCTGGGGAAACTGGCGAATCCAAATTCTGCTTCGAGAAGGCCAGTAACTTGTGCTTTAAATGCTCGAACTCGCGATCGCTATCGAGCGTCTTCCGGTTGACCGAGAAGGCCATCGAGGCGTTGGTGTCGGTCACCGCGTCGCCATCGCCGCGTTTTGGTGAAAGCCAGATCCAGACCCGACGCTCGCGCACGTACAGCATCGCAAAAATTCCGGTGATGAGCAACAGGCAGCCGAGATAGACCACGTTTTTGCCCGGTGCACGTGCCACCTGGAACACGCTGGCCTGCACCTGCGTGAAGTCAGTCATCATCATCGCGACCGGCGCCGGATAAAAGTGCGCGTCGCTGATCGCCAGCACCGATTGCGTCAAGAAAGCCTGCGATTTGTCATTGGGCTGCAAGACAGCGATGCCTGCCGATTCGCGGCTTAGGTTGAGCACCTCGAAAAGCACGTCGTTCAGGATGCGCACCAGCACCGCGCCGGCCCGCTCGCGCTCGGCTTCCGGTACGTTCACCTCCATGAACTCTGCGATGGCTTGCCAGCCGCCGACGCTCACCGCGCCGGAGCGCGCACGCTCGGCGCCCGAGAACAAGGCCAACGCGCGTGTCGCCGAGGTTCGCAGCTGCTCACCCAGCTCCGGCCGGTTCGGATCGGCCGCGCGCGCGATGTAGCGATCGATGGCACGGGCACGCAGCGCCGGGTCGGCCAGCGCGGTTCGCATGCGCACAAAGCCGTCCATCGAGCCTTGATCGTCAGCCGGCACGCGCAGATAACGGAACTGGTCTTCGGGCCGCTCGCGCATGCCAAGCAAGAACACTGGCTGCCCGTCGCCGGTGTCGACCGGCACCATGTAATTCTGGTATTCACGCGCCTGCCCCGCCGCATCGCGCAGTTTGTAGCCGATGCTCGGACCGATGTTGCGCAACGTCTTGGGTTTGTCGGTTTTGTTCGCGGCGCCGAGGCGAGATTCCAAGTCGTGCCGGAGATCAACCTTGCGCACGTCAACCGCGCCGTTCGCTTTCGGGTCGGCAAAGTTCTCGACGTTGATGACCCGCAGCGCAGCGAACTCGAGCGTGAGCTTGTCGGCCCCGTTGGTGATGTCGACCGAAGGCCCGCCGACCACGCCATCGACTTCGAAAGGCTTGGCAGCGGCCGCCATCGGCACTGCTTTGAGCTTGACGCGCGAGCCACCGTCGTCAAAGCTCGACTGGTAGATCTCGACGCCCTTGTAGCTTGCCGGATGGTTCACCTCGATGCGCGCCGGGGTCTCCTTGCCGGTCTCGCGATCGTGCAGCACCACCTCGCTGGCAAAGAGCTTGGGCATGCCTGTCGAGTAATAGTCGACGATGAACTTCTTGAGTTCGATCGAAAACGGCAGCTCCTGCAGCAGCACGCCGTCGGACTGATTCAAGATGGCAACGCTCGACCGGCCACCCTCCGGCACCAGGATATTGCCGCGAAAGGTCGGATTGTTTGCCGAAAGGCGATGCTCCGGCGCGACGTCGGCGATCATGCCGCCGCCAGTGAACACACTCTTGCCGTTGAACCAGGTCTGCGCACGCACCACGAGGTCGCCGTCGAGCAGACCGCCGAGGCAGATCAACACGATCGCGCTGTGCGCCGCGATGTAGCCGAGCTTGTGGGCGCCACCGGCGCGTGCCGCGACCATCCAGCCCGACGCATCCGGCGACGAATTTTCCGAATGCAGATCGCGCCGCTGTAGCTTCACCTTCCAGCCGCCGCCAGCCAGCAATTGACCGATGCGATTCGCCGCGGCTTCTGGCGTCTCAGCCAGCACCGTTTCGGCGCGCTGGCCGAAAGCCTTCAGGCTCTGTTCGCGGATGTCTTCCTTGAAAGTCTTCAAGTCAGCGACGATGCGCGGTGTGTTGCGCCCGATGCACAGCGAGGTGCTGATCACCAGAAAAAGCAGAATCAGCAGGAACCACCACGCGCTGTAGATCGAATCGAGCTTGGCGGTACGAAAAAGTTCGGACCAGAACGGCCCGAACTGGTTGATGTAGTTGCCGAGCGGTTCATGTTGCTTCAGCACGGTGCCGATGATCGATGCGATGCAAATGATCGTCAGCAGCGAGATCGCGAACCGCATCGAAGAAAACAGTTCGACAGCGGCGCGGAGCGCTCTCGGACCGCGACGAACGCGAAGACCGTGGGTGGAGATGGACATAAAAACAAAAAAGCGGGCCATCCTTCTGGATCGGCCCACCTATTGGTCTGATTTAGTGGCGGTTAGTTCAACACAACGACAACGACTGCACTTTGCTTGCCTCTGTTCGCAGAACACCGCGGGATCGACCCGACCGGGCCGCCGGTGTTGCCCCCGACAGAGGGCGAGTGGCTAGACGCAGTGAGCCAACCCGAGGGCGAAATCAGCGCAATCCAGCGATGTAATCGGAGACGGCCTTGATCTCCCGGTCGTTCAGCTTGGCTGCCACACCCGTCATCTGGATGCTGTTCATCCGGACGTTCTCGCGGAAGGCGGTGAGTTGGGTCGCGATGTAGTCGGCATGCTGCCCTCCGAGTCGCGGGTACTGCGCGGGAATACCCGCGCCATCGGGACTGTGGCAACCGGCGCACGCTGGTATCTGACGATCGGCGATACCGCCGCGATAGATCTTTTCACCCAGCGCGACCGTGGCCTTGTCTTTCGCGAAACCCGGCTTGATTTTCTTGGAGCCCATGAACCACGCGACATCGCGCATTTCATCTTCGCTCAACGTGGCGGCCATTCCCTGCATGACCGCGTTCTTGCGCTTGCCGGCCTTGAACTCGACCAACTGCTTGTACAAATATTCCGGATGCTGTTGCGCCAGTTTTGGGTTGGCTGGCACCGCCGAATTGCCATCTGCGTTGTGGCAAGAAGCGCAGGCCTTGGCAGCGAAAGCCGCCTCACCTTTGACCAGATCAGGCTTGGCTGGCTTGACCGGCGCGGCTGCGGGCTCATCTGCAGCAAAGCTCGTACTAACGGCAATGCCCATGAGGGCGGCAAGCAGAAAATGGGCAACAAACTTCATATCAAGGGCTCGAATTTATGGCGCAAAACCCCGCGATTCTACAATGGCGCCCCGTTCCGAAAGCCTACAGATGACCACCCCTTCGCCGAAGCCGGCCCACACCCGGACCGGCCCGGACCCCGCTACCGCCGAACGCGAACGCGTCGCGCTCGGTTGGATGCACACCGCCCATTTCTTGACCAGTGCGCCGCAGCTAGAACACTTGCCCCCGCTCGATCTTCCGGAATTCGCCTTTGTCGGGCGCTCCAACGCGGGGAAATCGACCGCCATCAACACACTCACGCAGCAAACGCGGCTGGCCTTCGCATCGAAAACGCCGGGGCGCACGCAACACATCAACCTGTTCGGTCTCGGCAAGCAAAAAGTCGACGATGCCGTGTTGGCCGACCTGCCCGGTTACGGCTACGCAGCCGTTCCGAAAGAAGCCAAGCTGCGATGGCAGCGCGTGATGGGCAACTACCTCATGACGCGCGAAACGCTGCGTGGCGTCGTGCTGATGTGCGATCCGAGGCACGGCCTGACCGAACTCGATGAAATCCTGCTCGACGTGATTCGGCCCCGCGTCGCCGAGGGTCTGAAATTTCTTGTGCTACTCACCAAATCCGACAAGCTGACCCGCTCCGAAGGCGCCAAGGCACTGTCGATTGCGCGACTCCAGAGCGGCGGTGGCGAGGTCAAACTGTTCTCCGCACTGAAGAAACAGGGCGTCGGTGAAGCGGCCGAGTTGATCTGGCGCTGGGCACACCCTGCAGTCCCCGAGTCGGCGCAGCAAGAAGCGACTGTCGATCCAGACTGAGCCGCATCCATCGGTATCAGGCCGAACCGAACGAGTCAAAACAACAGGAGACAAACTGATGATCGAGACCTTTCAACGCACCTTGCCCAACGGAACCACCCTCAGTTGCAGGGCGGCCGGCAAACCCGGTCGACCTCTGATGGTCTTCCTGCACGGCTTCCCCGAAGCCGCCTTCATCTGGGACGACCTGCTCGCCTATTTTTCGAGCGATGCGCATGGCGGCTATCGCTGCGTTGCGCCCAATCTCAGAGGCTTCGAAAAGTCCAGCGCGCCGACCGACGTGGCCAGCTACAAGGCGCATTTGCTGATCCAGGATATCCAGCAACTCGTCGCCACCGAAAGCGCTGACGGCACCATGGCCGCGCTCGTCGCGCACGACTGGGGCGGTGCCTTCGCCTGGGGTTACGGCAACGCCTTTCCGGCGCAAGTCGGCAAACTGGTCATCATCAATTCGCCGCACCCCGGCACCTTCACGCGGGAGTTGCGCAACAACCCGGAACAGCAAAAGGCCAGTGCGTACATGCACTTCCTCTCACGCCCCGATGCCGAGGTTCTGCTGGCGGCCGACGACTTCAAGCGCATGTGGCCGTTCTTCACTTTGATGAAAGCTGGACCCGAGGGCTTCGGCTGGCTCACCGAGGCAGTGAAGGACCAGTACCGCGAGGTGTGGAGCGCGGGCCTGACCGGCGCCTGCAACCTGTATCGCGTGACGCCGATGAAGCCGCCTCTGCCGAGCCCAACTGGGGGATCGATCGACAGCATTCCGGTGTTGCCGCGCGATCGCTTCACGGTCGATGTGCCGACTTTTGTCTTCTGGGCGCTCGACGATGCGGCGCTACTGCCCGGCCTGCTCGACGGGCTCGAGGACTACGTGCCCAACCTGACGGTCAAGAAGGTGCCGAACGCGACACACTGGATCGTTCATGAGCAACCCGAACTGGTGGCGCGCGAGATCGAAGCTTTCCTGAATCGCTAGCCAGCGACCACAAGTCTTCAATAGACCGCCGGCTCGCCATCGGGCCGCGTCTTGAAGCGCCGGTGCACCCAGTAATACTGAGACGGCATGGTGTCTATGTAGCCCTCGAGCCGCTTGTTCATCAAGGCGGTATCGGCCTGTACATCGTCGGTAGGAAAGTTCTGCCACGACGGCAGCACCTCGACGTCGTAGCCCGTCTTCGTAAGCCGCGAAAGCACCGGCACGATCTTCGCGCGACCCAGCCGGGCGAAGCGCGAAAGAGACGGCACGGTAGCAGCCTGCACCCCGTAGAACGGGACGAAGATCGATTCTTGCGGCCCGAAATTCATGTCGGGCAACAGGTACAGCAAGCCGCCTTTGCGCAAGCCGCTCACGATCGGCTTGACGCCCGAGGTGCGGTCGAACACCCGCACCTCGCGATGAAACCGAGTGCGGCCCTCTTCCAGCCAGTCGTTGATGAGCGGATTGCGCTGCGGCGTGAAGATCGAGGTCCATGGACGTGGTACGCCGATCGACAGCGCGGTGCCGCCGGCATCGAGCCCGCAGAAGTGCGGCGCAAACACGATCGTCGGCGCCTTGCCTTCGAACTCGTTCAGCGCGCCATGCAGATTCAACCGCGCCTCGACGACAGCGAGTGGCGCATGCCACAGCCAGCTGCGGTCGAGCCAGGCCTGTGCCACATGAACGAAAATTTCCCGCGCCACCTGGCGGCGGCGTTGCGGCGTCCAGTCCGGAAAGCAAAGCTTCAGGTTGATGTCGACCACATGCCGCCGCGGCCGCGCGACGGTATGCAGCAAGACGCCCATGGCGGCACCGAAACCGCGAATCAAGGGCAGCGGCACATGCGACAGCATGCGCATGAAGCCGATGCCGAGCTTGGCACCGAGGCTCACGCTTCGTCCCTAGGTCGCTTGTAGCGGCCGTAGCCCCAAAGGTACTGCCCGGGCAGTCGTTCGATCAATCGCATCAAGGTCTCATTCATGGCAGTGGCGGCGGCTTCGGGTGTCGCGCTGGCGTCGTACAGCGCGGGCGCGTCCACGGCCTCGAAGTGGATCACAAAATGCGCATCGGGCAGCCGCTCGCACCAGGTCATGAGGACCTGCGCGCCGGTCTGTTGCGCAAGGCGCGCCAACAAGGTCATGGTGTAGGCCGGCCGACCGAAGAACGGCGCCCATACGCCCTGCCCTTGCGGTGGGACCTGGTCAGGCAACAGGCCGGTGTAGCCGCCGCCGCGCATCACGCGCATCAGGCCACGCACGCCAGCCAGCGTGGTGGGCAGCGCCTTCAGGCCAGGCCGGTCGCGCGATCCTGCCGTCAGCTCGGCGAGCCAGGCCTTGCGCGCCGGGCGGTAAAGCACCGTGAGCGGTCCGTGCACCGGCGCGAAACGCTCCGCGATGGCCTGGCCGATCATCTCCCAGCTGCCGACGTGCGGAGTCGCGAGGATGACGCCTCGGCCCGTGGCGAGCGCCTGCTCGAACACCGCTTCGTCTTGCCAGCGCACGCGCGTCAACACGCTGATGCCGGGCTGCCGCAACCAAAGCCAGGGCAGCTCGGCGACCATCTTTCCAGCCGCGCCGATGGCCGGCCGATACTGCGTACGCGTAAAGCCCGCGGCCTCGGCGTTGGCCTTGATGCGACCACGGTATGTCGGCGAACACGCGTACACCAGCCAACCCAGCCACGCGCCGATTCGATGCATCCATGGCAGCGGCACGCGGGCGAGCAGGCGGAACAGAGAGATCATCGAAAACAAGGGGGTTTTTGGAGATACGACGAGTGCAAACACATAACCACGTGCGCGCATCGGCACTTAAAACTTGCTGGTACACACAGCCGGCGCGGCTCGAATAGAATCAAAATTGTCGTTGAGTTATGGAACTACTTGCAGGGCGACACGCACAAGCGCCGGGCGATTGTGCATTGCCATATTGGCATTCTGCTAAAGCGTTCGCCAGAGCTCCCACAGGAATCGGCAACGCGCCTTTTCAACTTTGATGGAGTTTTCAAAAAATGGCGAACGACTTTCTCTTCACTTCTGAATCCGTCTCCGAAGGCCATCCTGACAAGGTCGCCGACCAGATCTCCGATGCCATACTCGATGCGATCTTCGAGCAAGACCCGCGCTCGCGCGTTGCGGCTGAAACACTGACCAACACAGGCCTCGTGGTGCTGGCGGGCGAGATCACCACCAACGCGCACGTCGACTACATCCAGGTCGCGCGGGACACCATCAAGCGCATCGGCTACGACAACACCGAGTACGGCATCGACTACAAGGGTTGCGCCGTGATGGTTTGCTACGACAAGCAGTCCAACGATATTGCACAAGGTGTCGACCACGCATCCGACGACCACTTGAACACCGGCGCTGGCGACCAGGGCCTGATGTTCGGCTACGCCTGCGACGAGACACCCGAGCTGATGCCCGCGCCCATCTACTACGCACACCGCCTGGTAGAGCGCCAGGCCCAGTTGCGCAAAGACGGCCGCCTGCCTTTCCTGCGCCCCGACGCAAAGAGCCAGGTGACGATGCGCTACCTCGACGGCAAGCCGCACAGTATCGACACCGTGGTGCTCTCCACGCAGCACCACCCTGACCAAAGCGAGACGCAAACCAAGATGAAGGCCTCGTTTATCGAAGCCATCATCGAAGAAATCATCAAGCCGGTGCTGCCGAAGGAGTGGCTCAAGGACACGCGCTACTTGATCAACCCGACCGGCCGCTTCGTCATCGGCGGTCCGCAAGGCGATTGCGGCTTGACAGGGCGAAAGATCATCGTCGACACCTACGGCGGCGCCTGCCCGCACGGTGGCGGCGCGTTCTCGGGCAAAGATCCAAGCAAGGTCGACCGCTCGGCCGCTTATGCTGCGCGATACGTCGCCAAGAACATTGTGGCCGCGGGCATCGCGCGGCAGTGCCAGATCCAGGTGGCCTATGCGATCGGTGTGGCCGAGCCGATGAACATCACGGTCTACACCGAAGGCACCGGCGTGATCTCCGACGAGAAGATCGCCGCCCTGGTGCGCGAGCATTTCGACCTGCGTCCCAAGGGCATCGTCCAGATGCTCGACCTGCTGCGCCCGATCTACCAAAAGACCGCCGCCTATGGCCACTTCGGCCGCGAAGAGCCCGAGTTCACCTGGGAAAACACCAGCATCGCGCCCAAGCTGCGCGCGGCGGCAGGCCTGTAGCGCGGTGCCCCGGATGGGCCGCTACGAACGCGTGTGAGTGGCGCGATGGCGCTGCACTTCGACACTTCGCAATGCTTCGTGCTTGGTCACGCGGCCTGCCATGCGCTTGCGCCACGCCCTGAACGAAGCCGGTTTCAAGTGGCGCCGCATCAGGGCAACCATCGCCGAGTCGTTCAACCCGAACTGCCGCGCGATCGCTTCGAATGCAGTGCGGTCCTCCCAAGCCATCTCGATGATGCGGGAGATCTCGGCGTCGCTGCACTGCGAGCGGGCGGCATCCATGCCAGCGCTCACGCACCCCCCCGCTGCACGCAGCCCGCCTGAGAACGATGGCGGCGCCTTCATTGCATCGTCCTGATCGCAGCGCGGTGCGGCACCGGCGAGTCATCACGCGCAGAACCAGGCGCGTCGGGGACCGGCGTGAACGAGGTCGCGTCGACCCTGCCGGGCCGGCACATCTTTTCTCCGTCCCACTGCTGGCCGCACCAGCAACGCCCCCCTGCGTCGAGGATGCACGTGCCGGTTCCGCAACAGCGTGGGTCGTCAGTCATCCAATTTTTTCCAGGGGGGTTGAACCACAGGTCAAACCGACCGGGCCCAGGCGTTGCGCACGGCCGCTGGGCCATAGTTAGAAACTGTAGGCTGCGCTGACTCCGGCCACCCAGGTGCGGCCGGGTGCCGGTTCGAAGTAACGCTGGTTGCCTTCGTTGACGATGACCGAGCCGACGGTTCTACGGTCGAACAGGTTGTCGATGCGTGCAAACACATTCAGATTCCAGGGCCCGAAGCGCTGGGTGTAGCCCGCATGCAGCGCGGCCACCACATAACCAGGCGCGCTGGCGGTGTTGGCATCGTTGGCCTGAATGCGGCTGATGGCTCGGGCTTCAGCGCCAGCGTGCCAGCCTTCGGGCGGCGCATACCCGTAAGACACGAACAACGAACGCTGCGCGATTCCCGGGATGCGATTGCCCGAAGGCACCGTGTTGGCAGCGTTGCAGGGAGCAGGCGAGCAAAAGGCGTCGACGTAGCGCGCGGTCAGAAAGGTAGCGGCAACCTGCGTGCGCCAGTGGCTTTCGGTCTCACGGAACCAGGCCAGTTCAGCCCCTTGGCGACGGGTACGCCCGGCGTTCTGGAATGTGGACCGGCCCCCGTCGTTCGTGTCGGTGACGATCTCGTCGCTGGTGCGCGTCTGGAACAGCGCTGCAGTCAACAAACCGTCCGCCATGCGCGCCTTGGCACCGACCTCGAAGCTGTCGTTGACCGACGGCTTCAGGCCGAAGTTCAGACCGGCCAGCCCGCCGGGACGATACGCAATTTCATTCAAAGTCGGCGTTTCGAAGCCGCGGCCCGCAGTTGCATACAAGTTGAGATTGGGCGTCGCGGCATAACGCACGGCCGCTACCGGGAGCGCCTGGCGGTATCGCGCGCTTCCGCTGTCGTTGCCGTTGGCACCGACGATGTAATGATCGGTCGAACGGAAATTCACGGAGCTGTAACGCAGGCCCGCTTCGACCGTCCAGCGATCGGCGACCTGCCACTTGGCCTGCAGATAGGGATCGCCGTTGGACGCCTGGTTGTTCTCGTCGCGCCTCAACCGCCCCTGCACGCCCAGCACTGGCCTTGCGATCGTGCCGAAGTAGTCCTCATAACCCGTGCGGTGCTCATTGAGCAGGTCGTACGACACGCCTGCGGTCCACTCGAATGGCCGCGCCGCCAGCTGCGTTCGCGAGGTCCAGCGCAGGTCCACGCCCTCGTACGAGCGATTCAGGCCGATGACGCCTCCTGACTGCAGCGCGCCGATCTGCGCGGACGGCGGAATGGACTGGAACTGCGTGGTGTCGCGCGTCCCGCCATAGACCATCAGGCGCAGGTCGTTGTCGGCATTGACACGGTGCTCCAGCAACGCCCCGAGCTGCCGCTGATCGACGGTCTTGCGCGTGTTGTACTGCACAGCGAGCGGCGCACTGCGCGGATCGAGAGCCAGCTGTGACTGCGTGAGACCGAGCGGGTCCTGTGCGTTCAGGCGCACGCTGTTGAAAATGATGGTCGCCCGTGTGTCGTCATTGATCTGCACGCCGAGCTTGCCGTTGCCGATGTCGCGGTCTGCGGCACTGTGCGCGCGCCAGCCGTCGGTGTGAAAGTGGCTGGCGTCCAGCACCCAGTCGATGTTGTCTTTGGCGCCGCTGGTTTTTATGCCCTCGCGGCGCGTGCCGAAACTGCCGGCCGCGAACGAGGCCTCGACCTTCGGCGGGGCTTCACCGCGCTCGGTGAACACTTGCACCACGCCGCCGGACGAATTGCCATACAGCGCGGAGAACGGACCGCGCAGCACGTCAATGCGCTCAGCCGAGCTGATATCGATGTTGGAAGTTTGCCCTTGTCCGTCCGGCAGTGTCGCCGGGATACCGTCGACATAGATGCGAACGCCGCGCACTCCGAAAGTCGAGCGAGCGCCAAAACCGCGAATCGAAAGCTGCAGATCCTGCGCGTAGTTGTTGCGGTTTTGAACCTGGATGCCCGGCACTGCCGCAAGACTCTCGGAAAGGTTGACCTGCAGTTTGTCGTCCCGCAGCTGGTCAGCGTCGACCCGATCGGCCGAGCCTGCGATCTCGAACGGCCGCACGTTGCCACCCGGCGTCGAGATCGTGATCTCGGGCAAGGTCCGTTCGGGTTTGGCGCCATTCGTGGGGGCTGCGTCCTGGGCCTGCGCCGCCAGAAGGGTCGCGGTCTGGAGCGCCGCGACGGCAAGCAGTTTCAGGGCGAATCGCGATCGGGGCAAATGGAATGATTCGAGGCTCGAATGACGAAGAACAGGTACCGAGTGATGCATAAGAAAGGCAGCGAAGTGGAAGTCGAACGGAACCGAGAAATGCAATACAAGCGCGTGGTCAACCGTCCTTGGCAGACGGAACGCAAAAGTACAAGACGCCTCCATCCCAGCGGCTGCGGTCCGGCGTGTCGGCACTTAGCGTAAGCGCACGCGAAGGCGCTTCGACGACGGGTATACCCGAGCCTGCGCAAACTACGGGCAAACACTGTGTGAGTGCAGGCCTTAAGCGCTCAAAATCGTTGTGGCTCTTAACCAACTCGAGGAGACAAATGCATAACAAACCTTGGCTTAGCGCTTTTGCTGCGCTCGCGCTCGTCTGCGCGGCCTCCGCTTCTTCGGCGGCTGACGAACCCGTACCCGGCTGGGCCAAAGACCGGCCCAAGACGGACGAGGCAGCCAAGCTCGCGCCGGTGCCCGCGTTTCCGATCCCGACGGCTGCGGCCGATCTGCCGACCAAGAAGTTCAAGCTGCCACCGGGCTTCAAGGTCGAGACCTGGGCCTCTGGCGTGCTCGATGCGCGCGACTTGCGCGAGGGCGCCAAGGGCAACCTCTTCGTGAGCACGCTGGGTGTTGGCCAAAAAGTCTATGTGCTGCCCATGAACGCAGTCGACGGCAAGCGCGAGCCCAAAGTCATCATCGACAAGACCCCGTATGCGACAGGCATCGAGTTCTACAACGGCTCGCTGTTCTTTGCCACCAACAAGAAGATCGTGCGCTACGACAACGTCGAAGACAAGCTGGACAACCTGGGCGAGCCTAGCGCGGTGTTGACCGACAAACTGCCCGGCGGCGACGACCACAGCTGGAAGTATCTGCGCGTTCACGACAACAAGCTCTACTACAACATCGGCGCGCCTTGCAACATCTGCGACCCCGGTGACTACGCCAAGATCTATCGCATGAACCTTGACGGCTCGAACGTCGAGACCATTGCTGCGGGCGTGCGCAACACGGTGGGCTACGACTTCGATCCGAAGGGCGGCGATCTGTGGTTCACCAACAACGGGCGCGACTGGATGAGCGAAGAGATCCCCAACGACACGCTCAACCACGTCAAGCAGCCCGGCAAGGAGAACTACGGCTTCCCGTACTGCCACCAGGGCAACATCCCCGACCCTGAGTTTGGCTGGGGCAAGTCGTGTGACGAGTTCACCAAACCGGTCGCTTTCACCGGGCCTCACGCCGGCACGCTGGGCATGAAGTTCTACACCGGCAAGATGTTCCCGGCCAAGTACCGAGGCGCGATGTTCATCGCACGCCACGGCCCCTGGAATCGCACGCGCAAGTATGCTGACGTGACCGTTGCGTTCGAGGACGGCAAGGGCCGTGTGAAGATGGAGCCGTTCATGACCGGCTTTGTCGAGAACAACAGCTATCTGGGGCGCCCGGTGGACTTCCTGCAAATGAAGGACGGCTCGCTGCTGGTCAGCGACGACCATGCCGGTGCCATCTATCGCATCAGCTACGTGGGCAAGTGAGATGAAGCGGTGGCGGTATTTTGCGGCCGCTGCCGCTTTCTCGGTCGCGCTGGGGGGGACCGCGGCGCTCTGCGCGCAGACCGGGAAGGCCGAAAAGGCCCAGAAGGCCGGCGCTGGCGTGAGCGCTGCAGCCGCCGCCAGCACTGCGAGTGCTGCCGGCGCTGCGGTCTACGCTGAGCGCTTCGGTGCGGTTTGCGCGGCCTGCCACGGCGCCAACGGGCGCAGCGAGATGGTCGGAACACCGGTGCTGGCGGGCCAGTATCCGTTGTACGTCATCACGCAGCTGTATTTGTTTCGCGAAGGTCGGCGAAAAAACGAAGCGATGATTGCGCTGGCCAAGCAGATGACAGACGCTGACCTGCGCGGCTTCTCCGACTACATCGGCACGCTGCCTGCCGTGCCGGCGCCGGCTGCTGGCGCAGCGCCCGATGCTGCGCGAATGGACAAGGCGCAGGTACTTGCCAAAGAGTACAAATGCGTTTACTGCCACGGCGCTGACCTGGCCGGTGGACAGGGCGTGCCGCGCATCGGCGGCCAGAAAGAGGAGTACGTGCGCACGACGCTGCTGGGCTTCAAGTCCGGTGAACGTCAGGGCTACACGCGCGCAATGGCCGAGGCGCTCAGCCAGGTCCCCGCAGACGACATGGCCTTGCTGGCCTACTACGTGGCCAACATCCCCGCCAAGTAGCCGCAGCGGCGCTGATCCTGCGGCGCACCTGTGCACCAATGCGCCCCAGAAAAGACGCCTAAGGCCCCTTAGCAGGCTGCTGAAATACTTCCCTCCAAACCGAGCCATCCCCATTGGCGAGAGGTCGCTTTTCACATGGTGCGTTTGGCAGCGATTTCTGAAGCCCTTTTCGCTGATTTGAGATGTGCTTCGAGGCCTTTTTGCCCTTCAGCTCGCCTGCAGACGGATTTGTCCCAACGAACGCATGCGCGTCAAGTTGTACGCCGTCATCGTCAGCACGAACAGGTGGTCCACGCGCTCGAGCCCACGCAGCATCACCTGACGAATGCCTCCCACCGTCTTGGCCCAGCCGAAGCCTTGCTCGATGAGCTTGCGCTTTCGCTGCGACAGCGCGTAGCCCTCGCTGGCAGCGATGACATCGGGCACGGCCGAGCGGCGCCCTGAGTTGTTCTGAGCCACATGCGGTATCACGCCCATGTCGCGGCACGCATCGATGAACTCCTTGGCGTCATAGCCCTTGTCTGCACCCAACGTGATGCTGATCGTCTCGTTGTCTGCTGCCTCGCAAGCCGCATGGATCATCACCTTGGCCGCTTCCCGCTCGGCATGGCCATCGGCGGTGCTGACCATGGCGTTGGCGATCAGGCCATGGCGGTTGTCCGAGAGGGTGTGACCCATGTAGCGCATCTGGCTGGCAGTCTTGCCCTTGCGGTACAGCCGTGCGTCGGGGTCGGTGTTGGATTCATGGGTGTCGTTGCTGCGGGGCTGACCTTTGAAACTGGCATGATGTCATCGGCACGGGCTTAAACGTCGACCACGTGCTCATCGGCCCGGCCGGTGTCTTCACCGTTGAAATCAAGACCTGGAGCAAACCAGCCCACGGCAACGCCCGGGTGGTCTTTGACGGTGAAACCATCAAAGTGGGCACGCATGGGCCAGACCGCGATCCTGTGGTTCAGGCGAAGGCACAGGCCAGCTGGATCAAAGCCATGCTGCGCGAGAGCACGGGGAAACCGTTTGTTGTGCGCTCGGTGGTCGTGTTCCCTGGCTGGTATGTCGACAACGCCAAGGGCGCCTTCAAGGACATGTGGGTCCTCGAGCCCAAGGCGCTGCCGTCCTTTCTTCAGAACGAGGAGCGTCGACTGACCGCAGAGGACATCAAGCTGGCCAGCTTCCATCTTTCCCGATTGATTCGCACGAGCGAAAAGGGGGCCTGAGCCGAGCTGGACAAGGGCGATGGCGACGTGAAGGCACATGACCCTGCCTCGATTTCACGTACAGCAAGAAAGTTGGAAACTTGAGCTGTATGGAGAATCGAAATGCGAGATAGCAAGCTGCCGAAGCGGCAGTACACGGACGAATTCAAGGTTGAAGCGGTCAGGCTGGCAGAGGCGGTCGGCATCCACGAAGCGGCACGCCGTCTGGGCGTGCCTGTGGCCACAGTGGGTAACTGGAAGCGCAGGCGAGCGCAGTCAGTTGCTGTAGCGCCTGAAGCCCATGGAGGGTCCGCAGCGCTGCCCCTGCGTCGACCGGTGAGTGAGTTGGAGGCGGAGAACAGCCGGCTGCGCCGGGAACTTGCTGACGCGAAGTTGGATGTGGAAATCCTTCGAAAAGCGACGGCGTGCTTTGCAAAAGGGTCGCGATGAAGTGTGCCTGGATCGAGAATCATCGCGACGAGTACACGGTCAGCCGGCTATGCAGAGTGCTATCGGTGTCCCGCACGGGGTACTGCCAGTGGCGCGTGCGAGCGCCCAGCGCTCGAGCCCTAGCAAACAACGTTCTGGATGCCAAGGTCCAGCGCGTGCACCGCGACAGCCGGGGCAGTTATGGTCGCCCTCGCATCACCCAGCAGCTTCGCCAGCAAGGCGAGCATGTCAGTGCCGAGCGGGTGCGCCAAAGCCTCAGTCGCCAAGGGCTGCGTCCGGTGTATCGGCGGGCCTGGGTGGTCACCACCGATTCGAGGCATCGCTTGCCGGTGGCACCCAACCTCCTGGATCGTCGCTTCAATGGCTGGCAGCCGAACCGGGCCTGGGTGGCCGACATCACGTATGTTGCAACCGACAAGGGCTGGCTGTACCTGGCCGCGGTGATGGATCTGGCGAGCCGCCGGATCGTGGGCTGGTCGATGTCCGAGACGATCGATGCGAAGCTGGTGTGTGAAGCTCTGAGATCGGCATACTGGCAGCGCAAGCCCAGCGCGGGACTGCTGGTACACACCGATCGTGGAAGTCAAGGCGGATTCAACCGGTCGTCGCAACACCTTCAATCAAGGAGGTGTTATGGGAAGACCTGCGGGGTGGATGCAGAAGTTAACGGGACGCGTGGCGATGCGCTCACCTGGTGCTACTTCGCTTCGGCGTGAGGTGGAGCGGCAATTCTGGAAGCAGATTGCCACTGGAGTCACGAGCGAGAAGGCAGCCGAAGCCGTCGGCGTGTCGCAGCCAGCAGGCGGGCGTTGGTTCCGTCATCGTGGCGGCATGCCATTGTTCATGTCCAATCCCATATCGGGAAGGTATCTGTCATTCTCAGAGCGAGAAGAGATCGCTCTTTTGCGGGCCCAAGACGTTGGAGTGCGGGAGATAGGCCGCCTTATCGGACGAAGTCCCTCGACGGTCTCAAGGGAGCTGACTCGCAACGCTGCAACTCGTGGGGGCAAGCTCGAGTATCGGGCGTCAGTCGCGCAGTGGAAGTCCGAACTGTTGGCCAGAAGGCCCAAGCCTGTTGGCGCCGACCGCGAATTGACCCACTTATGAGGGTTGTGCCGATCTCAAAGTGACCCGGGTGTTCAGCCTACCCTGCTGTTTTTTTGAGCAGCGGGGTATCAGGAGTGATCACCATGGCCATGATTGGCAAAGTGCTGCGGATGCACCGCCGCGACAAGAAGTCAGTGCGAGAGATCGCGAAGGCGACGAGCCTGGCGCGCAATACGGTGCGGAAGTATTTGCGCACCGACAGAGTCGAGGAGCCGCGGCGAAGTCTGCGCGAGGAGGCGCCCCTCAAGTTGGCGCCGTTCGTCGAGGCGATCAAGCAGGCGCTGCTGGTCGACGCGCGCAGGCCGA
>JANXTS010000053.1 GCA_025352265.1 Variovorax sp.
CGCACGAGTGGACGGCCTTGCCGGGCGTATCGACCTTCAGTCTCGCCGCTGCGCGCCTGGGCTGGGCAATTGAACATGTCACGTGCCTGGGCCTGCATGCGGCGCCGCTGACGCGGCTGCGACCACACCTTTGTCGGGGCACGCGCGTGGTCGTGCTGTTGCGCGACGGCGCGTCGGTTGCGGAACTGGCGCGCTACCTGGTCGACACCGGTTTCGGTGCGAGTGTGATGAGCGTGCTCGAAGCCGTGGGCGGCCCGCGCGAGCGTCGCCGCGACGTGGTGGCGTCCGACTTCAGCCTGACTGACGTGCGCCATCCAGTCGCCGTCGCCTTTGAGGTCGCAGGCGCTGGCACGGCGCTGCCGCGCAGCGCGGGCTTGCCCGACAGCCTGTTTGAAAACGACGGCCAGATCACCAAACAAAAAGTGCGGGCACTGGCCTTGTGCGCCTTGGCCCCGCGCCCCGGCGAGCGGCTGTGGGACATCGGCGCGGGTTCGGGTTCCATCGCTATCGAATGGCTGCTGGCGCATCCCCGTTGCGAGGCCGTGGCCGTCGAGGCCGACCCCGGGCGGGCGCTGCGATTGCGTGGTAACGCCGACCGCCTCGGTGTCGACCGGCTGGTGCTGGTCACGGGAAGGGCGCCCGAAGCCCTGGCCGAACTGACCGAACTGGCGCTGCCCGATGCGGTCTTCATCGGTGGCGGGCTCGGCGACGTGTTGCTGACGCAGCTGTGGCACATCCTGCCTGCCGGCTGCCGTGTCGTCGCTCATGCCGTAACGCTCGAATCCGAAGCGCTGCTAACCGACTGGCACGCCCGTGCCGGTGGCAGCCTGTTGCGCATCGAACTGGCCGAGGCCGCGCCCTTGGGCACGCGGCGCGCCTGGCGGTCTGCCTACCCGATCGTGCAGTGGAGTGCCACGCGATGACGTCGGTGGCCGGCTTCGGCTTTCGACACGGCGCCACGCTGGCGTCGCTGCGCGATGCGCTGGCGCAGGCCTTAGCGGCTGCAGCGGCGACTGCGCTGACAACGGCGACCGAGCCGACAGGCCCGACGGACCCGACAACGGCGACGACGCCCCCAATGGCCACGGCGACCCTGCGGCCGATCGTGCTGTTCGCTGCACCGCAAGACAAGGCCGAT
The DNA here is from genome assembly GCA_025352265.1 of Variovorax sp. Classification (GTDB taxonomy): domain Bacteria; phylum Pseudomonadota; class Gammaproteobacteria; order Burkholderiales; family Burkholderiaceae_C; genus Variovorax. Next base: position 1,139 of record JANXTS010000053.1, read on the forward strand.
GCCGCGTGCCTGCGGGCGCTGGCCGATGAATTGGGCTTGCCAGTGCACGCCGTCGAGGCGACCGTGCTCAACGCCACCCCGACCCTCACAGACAGCGCCCGGGTACGCGCGCTGCGCGGCAGCGGCAGCAGCGCCGAGGCAGCGGCCCTGGCAGCAGCCTTGCTGCACGGCGGACCCGGCGCCAGGCTGCTGCATCCGCGCGCCGTGTCGACCGACCGCCTCGCTACCTGCGCCATTGCCACTTGCGCCGTTACCACACCAGCCCCTCAACCGACACTTGAATCATGACCATCCACTTCATAGGCGCTGGTCCCGGTGCGCCCGACCTGCTGACCCTGCGCGGACGCGACCTGATCGCCAGTTGCCCGGTCTGTCTCTACGCTGGCTCGCTGGTGCCCGAGGAAATCCTCGCGCACTGTCCGCCCGGTGCGCGCATCGTCAATACCGCGCCGCTCGACCTGGACGCGATCGTCGCCGAGTGCGCTGCGGCCCATGCCGCAGGGCACGATGTGGCGCGGCTGCATTCAGGCGACCTGTCGGTCTGGTCGGCCATGGGCGAGCAGCTTCGCCGGCTGCGCGCAGCCGGCATCCCGTTCACCGTGACGCCCGGCGTGCCGTCGTTTGCCGCCGCTGCCGCCGCGCTGGGTGCTGAACTCACGCTGCCGGGCTTGGCGCAATCGGTGGTGTTGACGCGTACCTCGGGGCGGGCCTCGCAGATGCCGGCGGGCGAAAGCTTGGCCAACTTTGCCGCCACCGGCGCCACGCTGGCCTTGCACTTGTCGATCCACAAGCTGGCCGAGGTGGTCGCCGAATTGACACCGTTCTACGGCGCTGACTGTCCGGTCGCCGTGGTTTACCGCGTCAGTTGGCCCGATGAAAAAATCTTTCGCGCGACGTTGGCCACCATCGAGGCCGCGATGGGCGAGGGTGTGGAACGCACCGCGCTGATCCTCGTCGGCCCTGCACTCGGGGCCGAAGGCTTCAGCGACAGCCGCCTGTACGCTAAGGATTACGACCGGCGATTCCGTCCGTCACTGGCCGGATCGGACTGATTCAAAGGCAGGCTGAGTAGCATCGCAAGGCCAACGCTGCTCTTTCTTTTCGCGTGTTTTTTCGTCAACCCCAGCGGCGCCAGATGCCGCATTCACCTCACGGAGCCCCGCCATGCACATGGAACCCGGAATTGTCGACAGTACCAAGATCGTGCTGTCCTATGCCACTGCGAGCGCCTGCGCGCTCTACGCCGCCAAGCTGTCGTTCGACCACGCGCGCCAGGAAGGAGCGCTCTCGTTGCTGCTGCGCAGTGCGCTCGCCGCGTTGCTGGTGTTCGTTTTCTTCGAGGTGTTTCCGCATGCGCCCGTGGGCGTGTCCGAGGTGCACCTGATCCTGGGCTCGTCGCTGTTCCTGATCCTGGGTGCAGCGCCCACGGCCATCGGACTGGCGGCCGGGCTGGCACTGCAAAGTCTGTTCTTCGAGCCGCAGGATCTGGCGCAATACGGCATGAACGTGACCACATTGCTGGCCGCGCTCTTTGCCATGCAAGCCGTGGCCAAGCGGGTGCTGCCGGCCAAGCAGGCCTATGTCGATTTGGGCTACGCGGACGTGCTCAAGATGTCGGTGGTGTTCCAGGGCGGCATCGTTGCCTGGGTAGCCTTCTGGACGATCTATGGCCGTGGCGTGGGCGCAGAGACATTGCAGAGCGTCGGCAGCTTCGGTGCCGCGTACATGAGCGTTGTGCTGCTGGAGCCGCTGATCGACCTGGGCCTGTTGGCAGCCGCCAAGTGGCTGCGCGCTCGCTCGGGCGCGCGTGGGTCGCTGCTGCTCACGCATCGTTTGCACCACGCGGCTTGAGCCGCATAAACCACGCAAACCACGCAAACTACCGATGCATCCCGCGCCCCTGATCGAGCTGATCCTGATCGGCATCGGCACCGGCAATCCCGAGCATCTGACGCTGCAAGCCATCGGCGCATTGAACCGGGCCGACCTGGTCCTGATCCCGCGCAAGGGGACCGACAAGGCCGACTTGGCCGAGCTGCGCCGCACGGTTTGTGCAACGCACCTCGATCGGCCAGCGCGGCTGGTCGAGTTCGATTTGCCGGTGCGCGACAGCGCAACGCCCCGCTATCTGGACGGCGTGCAGGACTGGCACGCGGCCATCGCTGCGACGTGGGCGCGCGAGATCGCCAGCCACTGCCCGCAGGGTGGCCGCGTCGCCTTGCTGGTGTGGGGCGACCCGTCGTTGTACGACTCCAGCCTGCGCATCGCCGGGCAACTGCAAGCCGCCGGCATGACGCTGCGCATCGAAGTGGTTCCCGGCCTGACCAGCCTGCAACTGCTCACCGCTGCCCACGCCATCCCGCTCAATACCTTGGGTGCTCCGGTGCTGATCACGACCGGGCGTCAACTGAGGGAAGGCGGCTGGCCGGTCGGTCTGGACACGGTCGTGGTGATGCTCGACGGCGCCTGTGCCTTCCAGACCTTGGCGCCAGAGCGGCTGCACATCTACTGGGCAGCCTATGTCGGCATGCCGCACGAGTTGCTGCTGGCTGGCTCGCTGGTCAGCACCGGTCCGCGCATCCTCGCGGCCCGTGCGGAGGCGCGAGAGCAACACGGCTGGATCATGGACATCTACCTGCTTCGACGCGAATGAAATGCCTGCAGCAGACGGTGGTCGGACTTGGCGGCCGCATTCAAACGGCATTGGCATGGCGGCATCAGCCTGCCGGAGGCTGTTGACTGGCGTCAGGCTTCGATATCGATGTCGATATCGTCAGAAGGCGGTGCGAAGGCCGCTTCGGGCGGGCGCTTGAATCGCCACACCACGCGTTTGACGGCGGCCACCTTGATGTCTGCGCCAGGCACAAGCGCTGGGCATCGTCGAGATCCGCGTACGGCATCACCCGAGCCATACGGTCGATGTCGAGCGCGAGCTGATCAAGCGCTTTGGCATCACGCGCGCACTGCTGTCGGTCGACCATGCCAACCCCGATCGGCAACGCGGCCTGTTCGCCGCACTGGTCGCCAATGACCTGGAACTCAACCTCCCCGAAGGCGCCATCGTCGCCATCGGCTGGCCGCCCGCGTTGACGGCGAAAGCGGAAGCCGGCACGCGCCCGCGCTGATCGGCATCGGCATCGGCGACTTGAGCGAGTCCAGCAACATGGTGCGCATGGGCTGGTTCACCGCCGAAGAAATTGCGGAGGCCAAACGCACCGGCACCGTCGGCGATGTGCTCGGCTACGACTTCATTGACCTGCAGGGCCGCCCG
>JANXTS010000037.1 GCA_025352265.1 Variovorax sp.
TCCGATGCCACGTGCTGTCGCACATCGAGCTGCGTTGGCGCGCATCGCGCCCGCACTGACCGCGCTCGGCACCGTTGTCTTGCTGGGCCTCTGTGTATCGCGGCTAGGCACTTACAGCCCATTTTTGTATTTCCAGTTCTAGTCATGAAGCCGGGTGTGTTCAGTTTAAAAATCTCAAAACGTTTGTGGCTGTGGTGCTTCACGCCAGGCTACGTGATCATTGCTTCAATGCTGGTGTTGGGACTCTTCACGCCGGTGCCCTATGGTGATCTCACCCGCATCGGTCGCCTTTCAGACGCTGCATTCGGCTGGCGGGCCGCGCCGACTCTCGCCACAAAGGCCTACATGAAAGGGGCCATGCTCGACCAAGCCGACGTTCTAGTGGTCGGCGACAGCTTTTCTGCGACGCTGGGCTGGCAATCGCGGCTGGTGGAGAGCGGCTACAAAGTGGCGACGGTCTACTGGGGACACATGGGACCGTTGTGCAGCGACTTCACCCCGTGGATCCGGCGTGCGGGTTTCAAAGGCCGGTTCGTCATTGTAGAAAGCGTCGAGCGATTGCTGGGCGATCGACTCAAGGACGGCGCTGTGTGCGCAAGCATGTCTTCTGATCCAGTTGTCACTTTGGAGCCCTCCGCCAAAGCGTTGGAAGCGGTCCCTGGCTTCGCATTGAATTGGGATGTCAAGCTCACGAGCGGACTCATCACTTACGCGAACATGAGAAGGGCACGTGATGATTCGGATGAAACCGTTTTCGGAGGCGGGACCCGGGTGCGCTCAGTTCACGATGGTTGCCGCTATTTCAGTCACACGCTTTGCGAGAAGGCCCTTTTTCTCCTCACAGACACCGTGAATGCGCCGCTCGATACAAAGGCCGTGCAACAGATGCGCGCATTTGCCCAAGCGCAACCTGAGTTGAGTTTCCTTTGGATGGTGATTCCCGACAAGACCACGGTCTATCTCGATCCACAGCACGCGGCGTCGTTCGTAGCCGCATTCAAGGCCGCTGGACTCGGGCCCGATTTGTTTGGCCTTGCTGCCGCTGAGAGAGGCAAAGCTCTGGGCTTGTATTTCCCCAACGACACTCATCTGTCGATGCACGGACAGTTGATCTTTGGCGATCACATGTTGCAGACCGTCAGCACGGTGTTGCCGACGCCGGCCCGCATTCACCGTAAGTAAAAAAAGTTATTTCGCTTGTCTGCGTTGGGGCAACTGGGCGCGTGCCGCGGTGGTCCTCGGCACGGCACCCAAGTCAGACGCGGCTTGGGCGTCGCCTCTGTACTGCGACGTTAGCTGCCGACGCGCGCTGGGTGATGGCGGGTCGGCCCGCCGTGACGCGGTTTGACGCTTCATCACTCTACGCTAAGTGCCTCTGGCGTGTAGCGCCGGTTGGAAACGGATGCGCTTCGAATCGCCTTCAAACGCGAACCTGACCACCACCGTTCATCGAGAGATTGGCGTACGGATTGGCAGACGTGTTGTTACCCAGTATCCAATTCGCATCAGCGTTCGAGACGTACGGGCTGGTGCCAGCAGAACTGCCAGCAAGACCGGAGCCATCGAACCCGCTAAAGACGCGCGCCCGCTCATCGGCACCCACCGTCTTCGGCACGCCGATCGACGCATTGGCCGCAGCAACCGAGTCCCCCAGTGCATTGCCAAAGGCGTCCGTCGCGACCTGGGTGACGCTGATTTTCCCGCCGCGGAGTGCGGAGGTAGCGAGGCCTGCAGCAAACCCGGACACCGTGCCACGCGCCACTGCACTGCCGAACCCTCCGAGCCCGCTGAAGGCTTCTGGGCGCACCGGTCCGGCCTGGTCCGCAGGAAGGTAATCCCCGCCCAGTGCGTCTCCCACCGCTGCCCCAACCCCGGCGCCCACTGCACTGGCAGCCACGCTTCTCCAGCTGAAGCTCTGCTGCAACCCCGTCGCCACCGCAATCCCCTGCGTGAGCGAGCTGCCCACTGCGCCCCGAATGGCACCATCCACAAAGGCGTTGCCGGACGAACTCACCAAGCCGCCCAAGCCGGCCCCCACGCCGCCGCCGACGGCGGCCAGCGCCACGCCTTTCCAACTGAACGAGTCTTGTGCGCCGATAGCCACGCCAACGGCCTGACTCGCAATTGATCCGACCGCGCCGCCGACAGCACCGGCCGCCACCAGCGCGCCCGTGCTGGCGGTCCCTAAGGTTGTTCCCATGGCCGCCAAAGCAGCGCCGCCGGTGTAGACGGCCACCACCACGGCCACGATCACCACGATGATCGTCCCCAGCGTCCCGCACCCCTTGTCCTGCCCCCCGGCTGCGCCATCAGCGTCGGACTCGTATTCCCCGTGATCTTCGACGGGTCGTAAGGCCTGAAGGTGTTGGCGCTGTTCGCACTGCCCACCGCAGTGGGAATCGTCAGCACCTGCCCGGCCCTCAAGTCCCCGTTGCTCGACAACCCGTTGGCGTCCGCAATCAGGTACCAGAGATTGGCATCCCCATAGGCTCCCTTGGCGATCGTCTGCAGCGTGTCGCCCGCGGCCACCGCATAGGTGCCCGGACTGCCGGCCGGGTAGTTGCCATCGATCGGCTGATACCCGAAACTGAACTCGCTGTCTGACTTGAAAAATGTCCCCATCTGGGCGAACACCGTGCCGTCGTAGCTGTGGTCCGCCGTGGCCCCGTAGCGCCCCAGCACCTCGCCGTTGACGATCAGCTGGCGCTGCACGAAAGCCTGCTCGCCGGGGGTGTTCTCGTCGGCGTAGTAGGCATACAGCGCATTGCCGTTGGCATCGTTCACGAAGCGGTGCGTGCGCAAGGTCGGCTGGCTGATCTGCCCGGCGTCCCCCACAAAGTTCAGCGCCCCGTTGACGTCGTAGCCATAGGCCACGCCGCCGATCTGCCCGGCACCGCCGGCACCCGGTCCGGCCACCACGTGCGAGGCCGTCATGCTGGTCTTCTGGCGGTAGCCCTCGGCCCGCTCCAGCGTGTTGGCTGTCGTCGACATGGTCACCGAGCCCACGTCTGCACTCAGGTAGCCCAGCAGGTTGCCGGCGGTGTCGTACTGGTTGTAGTCGACGGCCGTCTTCCACACCCCGCCCGCATAGATGTTCTGGTGCACCAGACGCCCGTTGGCGTCGTACTGGCTGGTGCGCCCGTCCACCGCGGGATTGGCGCTGTCGACGGTCAGGCCACCGACTGCGCCGCTGGCGATGACGCGATTGGCGCCGTCGTACAGCCGCCGGTCCACGGCCACGCCATTGCGCCAGGTGGTGTCCAGCCGCTCCATGGCGTCGTAGCTGTAGCTCTCGCTGCCCGCGGCGCTGACATCGCTCACGCGGTTGCCCGCCAGGTCGTAGGCGAGTGCGTGGCCGTTGGCTCCGAGGGTGCCGGCCGCGTCCTGTGCAGGTTGTCCTGTTAGCCCACACCGTTCTCCACCGTCTTCTCGCGGATGTGACGGCGGGCCAGGTCGTAGGCATACGTGGTCAGCGTGCCGGTGCCCGGATCGGTGATCGCCAGCAGCTGGCCGGCCGCGTTGTACCGCGGCAATCTTTCGGGACGCTACGCGGACGGACTGCTACGGGGAGAAGCTGTCGATGCACAGGCGTTCACGCGGCCGTCTCGTGGGTTTATCCCAGACGCTGTGCCAACAAGTCGGCTTGTTCGGCAAATTTTGCCGGGCTCTTGTGTTTCAGTTGGGCCAGGTTCTGCAGCTTCCATCGAATGCTCGGCAGATGCTCAGCATGCGCGACGCCCAGCAACCGCCACTCGGGCTGACCGTTGACGAGTGACACCAAAAAGCGGCGCTCATCCGCATCGAGGCCGCGGTGCAGCTCCTGAACCAAGCGCTCGCGCGCGGCGAGGAGCGCATCCAGTTCCACTGGCTCGGTGGTCATGCCCCTGAAGTTGCGCTCATACTCCTGGCCGATATCGCGCATGGCCGGGAACAAGACTTCGTGGACCGGTCGGTTGTGACTGGCGAGGTAGACCACGAAGGCGCGCCGGATGCCTGGGGTGATGCCTTCATGCGAGAACAACTGCATCACGTCGAACAGGTCGCGGGGATGCTGGCGATCCATGGCTGCGACGAGCTTGCCGCCGTACACATCCTCCAGCGACACCACCGGGATCTCTAACTCAGCCAGCAAGGTGTCGCGGGCCGCAGGCGTCAAGGCCGCAGTGCGCACAGGCTCGACGGTGCCCCGCATCACGAAGTTCACTTCGACCTTGACCTCGATCTTCCCACGTCGTACCAGCAGTTTGGTTTCGCCGGCATCGGGCGTTGCCAGCGTGTGCGTCTGAAAACCTTGGGCGTTCAGGCGCTCTGCGGATTGCCGGATGGCGTCGTTGATGCGGATGAGTGCTGCGTCGCGGGGCAGGCTGTGGTCGGGGAAGACCAGATCCAGATCGACAGACAGCCGTGGCATGTCTCGAATGAACAGATTGATTGCCGTGCCGCCCTTGAGTGCGAAGGTGCCGTCCGCGAAGACGAAGGGCGCGATCTGTGTCAGCAGGCGGGCGGTGTCGAGGTAGGTCTGGTTCATGGTTTGAGCACCAGGAGCCCATTCACCGACCGGGACACCCAGGCCCTCGCGCTGCCGGTGGGCAGTTGCGCGGGGTCCAGCTTCGCAGTCCAGGGCAGGGAGAGTTCGCGTCCGATCTGCAGGCACAAGCGCACGGTCTTGACGCTGGTGCAGCGTTGCAGCAGTTCGCGCAGCACCTCGGCCCGCAGGCTGTACGCACTCTCTGCCAGCTCACGCGCTTCTTGCAGCGGCTGTCGCACGCCGACCTCGCTGAGCACTTCCAGCAATCCGCGTTCGGGAGCCGAAACCCGCGGCGCGCCGCTGAGCTTCTCGAACGGGCCAGCATGCAACGGGGCGCTTGGTGACTCGTCGAACAGGCGCTTGCGGTGGTATTCGGCCGGGAAGCGTTCGGTGAACCAGTCGGGCAGCTTGGCCGCAGTCCAGCCGTAGACTTGCAGGACGGGTTGCTGCGACACGTAATGCCGTACCCCGTACCAGTCGAGCGACGACTTGCCGCCGACGTGCAGCCCATCGACGACTCGCTCCAGCAAGAGCAGGCAGGGTTGCAGGTCCAGCACGTCGTTCGGGCGGCAGTACACCCCGCGCGCCAGGCGAGTGAGCCAGCCGGCGCGTGCATAGTGGACAGCCAGGTCGGCGGAGATGCCCCGCGCGGCCAGATCCTGCGATGTCAACGGCGTTCCTGGTGGCCAGTGGGCGTGGAGAGTCTTTAGTTTTGTTCGCTCTGTCGTAGCCATGCTACGTTTTTTATCACTAATTCAAGCAAGTGGCAAAGTTCGCTTGTACGGGTTTTTGCCAATCTGTTACGCGCCGCGCAGGGGATCTGCCCTTGTGGCGTCTGAGTGGCGTCTGTCTTCGTAAGCTGTTGATTTTTGTTGTATTAATTCGATCTTGTAGCCGTCGGGATCCGTCACGAAGGCGATCACCGTGCTGCCGCCCTTGACCGGACCGGCCTCGCGCGTGACATTGCCACCGGCTGCCTTGATCTTGTCGCAGGCGGCGTATGCATCAGGCACGCCGAGTGCAATGTGGCCGTATGCACTGCCGAGGTCATAGCTTTCGGTGCCCCAGTTGTAGGTGAGTTCGATCTCGGCCTGAGCCGGATTGCCCTCACCGTAGCCGATGAACGCCAGGCTGTACTTGTACTCCGGGTTCTCAGACGTGCGCAGCAGGTTCATGCCGAGCACCTTTGTGTAGAAGTCGATCGAACGCTGCAGGTTGCCGACGCGCAGCATCGTGTGAAGCAATCTCATTTTGGGAATTCTTGTCGTTGTGGAAACCCCGATTTTGACGCGCCGCTCAGCGCTTGGGCAGTTCGAACACCAGGCAGGTCGTGGTGGCATGCGCGTACAGCGTGCCGTCGGGGCCGACGAGCCGCGCTTCGGCCGTGGCCAGTTGGCGACCGCAGTGGATTACCTTGCCGATGGCGCGCACGCGTTGCACCTTGGGCGTGAGGGCCTTGACGTAGTTGACGCCGAGTTCGGCCGTCGTGTAGCCACGGCCAGGCGGCATCATCGTGTGGACCGAGCAACCCAATGCCGAATCGAGCATCGCGGCGGCCCAGCCTCCATGGATCGTGCCGAGCGGATTCAGGTGCTCGGCCAGCGGCTGACCCTGAAAGATCGCTAAGCCGGGGCTGACTTCGACAATTGTGAAGTTCAGCGTCTTGGCGATCGCGGCATAAGGAATCTTGCCGTTGATCATTGCTTGCATTACTTGAAGACCGGTCAGGCCTTCGATGTCTTCCGGTCGCGCAACGCCAGGTCCGGGGCCGGCGTGCAGCAGCGCGTTCACTTCGGTTTCTCTCGCGATTCAGGCTTCGAGCTGGTTGTTATCTGACACGGGAATTCTTTCGACAGTTGTAGATGCAACTATTGTAGATACAATAGTTTTTCATGAAAGCTGCCACCGCGACACGAATCGAGCCCCAGGGCTGTACCAACTTCAAGCTGCGCAGCCTGGGCCGGGTGGTGTCTCGGCACTACGACGGCGCGCTGACTGAGTGCGGGCTCAAGACTTCGCAGTATTCACTGTTGTCGCATGTCATCAAGTTGGGCCCGTTGCGGCCCATCGATCTGGCGCGCGCTATGAACGTCGAGGCTTCGACGCTCACCCGCAATCTCAAGCCGCTGCTGGTGGCCGGCTATCTCACGCAATGCGAGGGCGTGGATGCGCGGAGTCGGCTCATCACCATCACCGATGCAGGCCGTGTCAAGCGCGTCGAAGCGCAACGCCTGTGGCGCAGCGCACAGCTCGACCTCAACCGAATCCTGGGTACAGATCGCGTGCTGGCATTGCATCAGCTGGTCGACGACTCACTCGAGTTGCTCGGTGCCGATGCGATGGCAGGGGCTGCGCAATAGAGCTGACGTTCGTACAGCTTTCGCTCCTCCTCACGTTTTCGTCTCGTCTTTTAGATCCCATTTTTTAGTCGCAGAGGTCGCATGTTCGCTCCCCAGTTCTCCGCATGGCTGCAGCGCCGTGGCATTCACTACGGCTGGATCATTGCCGCCGTCACCTTCATGACCATGCTGATGATGTCGGCCGCGCTCGGCTTACCCGGCGCGATGATGCAGCCACTCGGCAAAGAGTTCGGCTGGAGCACCGAGCAGGTGTCGTCAGCACTGGCATTGCGCTTTGCATTGTTTGGGCTCATGGGTCCGTTCGCGGCGGTGTTGATGGAGCGCTACGGTCTGCGCGCGGTAATGTGCGTCGGGCTGGCGCTGGTCGGCTCCGGCATGGCGCTGGTCACGCTGGCGTCGCAGCTCTGGCAACTCTTCATCGTCTGGAGCCTGATGCTCGGCATCGGTACCGGCATGACGGCGCTGGTGCTCGGCGCGGTGGTGGCCAACCGCTGGTTCGTCGGGCGACGCGGGCTGGTCATCGGCATGTTGACGGCCAGTTCGGCGACGGGGCAACTGGCTTTCTTGCCGGTGGCAGCATGGATGATCGAACATTGGGGCTGGCGTTCCGCCACCGTGCCGGTGTTCGTCGGGGCGGTCGTGATCGCGTTGCTGTGTTTGCTCTTCGTGCGCAATCGGCCGTCCGATATCGGTCTGCTGCCCTACGGCCAGGCACCGGCTGCTGCAGGCGCAGCACCGCCGCCGCCCGCGATGGTCATGAACTGGCGCACGCCTTTCATCACGCTGCGTGAAGCCTCGTCCAACAAGACGTTCTGGATCCTGGCCGGCACCTTCTTCATTTGCGGGCTCAGCACCAACGGGCTGGTGCAGACCCACTTTATTTCGCTCTGCGGCGACAACGGCATGGGCGCCGTGCCTGCTGCATCGGTGCTGGCGATGATGGGCGCGTTCGACTTCGTCGGCACCATCATGTCGGGCTGGCTGTCCGACCGCTATGACAATCGCAAGCTGCTCTTCTGGTACTACGGCCTACGCGGCCTGTCGCTCTTCTGGCTGCCGCATTCGGAGTTCACGATCTATGGCCTGGGCCTGTTCGCGATGTTCTATGGCCTCGACTGGATCGCCACCGTGCCGCCGACGGTCAAGCTGGCAGGTGCCACATTCGGCCCGCAGAAAGTCGGCCTGGTGTTCGGTTGGATCTTCGCTGCGCATCAGTTGGGTGCCGCAACTGCTGCTTATGGCGCAGGATTCGCACGCACTTTGCTGCTGACTTACAGCCCGGCGCTGTATGCGGCTGGCGCTGCGTGCCTGCTGGCCGCGGTGCTGGTGCTGCTGATCCGGCGCCCTGCGGCTCCGGCCATGGTGACGCCGGTCAGGCAGCCAGCCGGCCCGACCGGTGAGGCGCGCGCTTGAAAAGAATCGGATGAGCGTGCCTGCCATCGACGCTCGCACTCTCCACCTGCTCGAAGCGCCGGTCATCCGGACGGTGCTGCGCCCAGCCTCCCACGGTGGTGGTGATGATGATCGCGCAGGCCAGCGTGGGCCCGATCCGCGCTCTAACGACGGTAGGGATTGTTCGGCGCCCGGTCGTAACGATTCGGCACGCCGTCACGGTCGTTGTCCCAACGTCCACGGCGATGATCCCAGCGGCGGCGATCTTCCCAGCGACGATCGTTATGGCGGTAATGGTTCGGCGCGTTGTAATAGCGCGGCGGCGGGCGATGGTAGTAGCCGGGTGGTGGCGGAGCCGGCACGACATAGACCTGCGCTTGAATCGTGTGACCACCGAATGGCTGCGCCTGCGCTGCGGTGCCGATGGCACCGAGCGAAAGCAGTGCGGCTGCGGCGATGGCGAAAGAGAGCTTTTTCATGGCAACTCCGATGGAGTGATAGGAGCCACTATCGTCACCGGCCGATGTGAAGTCTTTGTAAGCCGCACGCGAAGTGTCATGAACAACTGTAAGCCGTCAGCGGCCGTTCAGCGACGCAGGCGTCGGCAGCATCCGTCGCAGCGCGTCGAAAAAGAGATCGGACTGCTCACGTTCGCTTTGCACTTGCACCGCGACCTTCGCCGCCAACTGCGCATCGACCGGCGCCAGCGGTCGACCGGTCGATTGCGCGATGACCTGATGCAGGCACGCACGCTCCAGGTAGTACAAATCGTCGTACGCGTGCGCGATGGTGGCGCCGGCCACGATCACGCCGTGGTTCGCCAGAAAGGCGACGTCCTTGCCCGCCATCGCATGCGCGATGCGTTCACCTTCGGCATCGTCCAGCGCGAGGCCGTTGTAGTGGCCGTCGATCGCGATGCGGTGCATGAAGCGCATCGCGTTCTGGCTCAGCGTCGGATCGAGCGCGCGATCTGTCGTGAGCGTGAGAGCCGTTGCGTAGGGCATGTGGCAATGCAGGACCACTGCATTGCCGGTGATGCGGTGCACCGCGCCGTGGATGAAGAGGGCGGTCGGCTCTACGCGATGGCGTCCGGCCAGAACGTTGCCCCGTATATCGATCAGCACGATGTCGTCGTGATCGATCTCGCTCCAGTGCAGCCCGCGTGGGTTGATGAGGTAGCGGTCTTGCGCGCCGGGTAGCAGCACGCTGAAGTGGTTGCAGACGCCTTCCGACAAGCCGTGGTGGGCGGCGGCGCGCAAGGCCAGCGCCAGATCGTCGCGCAGCTGGCGCACGGTCGGGCTGGCGTAGCTGGCTTCGGCGGACATGACAGGCGCAGCGGAGGTTGTCGAAAATGCACTCATCACGCGCGCATTACGCCGTTGTACGCAGCGACGAAAGCCATGGCGGTATCGCGCACCGCCGCCGCTTCTTTGCCGGGCCTGTAGAGCGACGAGCCGATGCCGAAACCGGTGGCGCCCGCTGCACGCCAATCCGCCATGTTGTTCGGCGTGATACCGCCGACCGGCATCAAGGGCGTGCCTGCTGGCAGCACCGCCAGCAACGCCTTCACGACGCTGGGCGACGCCATCTCGGCCGGGAACAATTTGAGCCCGGTGGCGCCCGCGGCCAACGCGCCGAAAGCTTCTGTCGGTGTCATCACGCCGGGCAGGCACACCATGCCGAGCCGGGCCGCTTCGGCGACTACTTCTGGATTGAAGTTGGGCGAGACGATCAACTCGCCGCCGGCTTCGTGCACCCGATGCACCTGGACCACCGAGAGCACCGTACCAGCACCTACCAGCGCCTGCGGAAAGCGCGCCCGCAATAGCGCGATGCTTTCGTAAGGCTGCGGTGAATTGAGCGGTACTTCGAGCAGCTTGAAGCCGGGTTCGACGATGGCATCGCCGATGGAGTGCGCTTCCGCGGGCGAGAGTCCCCGCAAGATGGCGACAAGCGGGAGCTCGCGCACTGCGGCGCTGAATTTTTGGAGCGGGGTCATGTTGATCATTTGGTGTCGGGGTGAGCGTGTCGCTTGTGGCAATAAGGCGTCGATGTCGTTATGGCGTCGCGGATCAAGTCGTAGTCGTCAGTCGGTCGTTTTTTGATAGGCCGACAACGCATGCAGCCCGGCCCACGTCGCCTCTGCACCCAGCGTGTGGGTTGCGACGCCGATGGTCCGCAGCGCCAGCGCGTAGCGGTCGGTCAACGCGGGCATACCGATCAGCACCACTTCGCCGACACCGTGCAGCGACTGCGTACGCAACTCTTCGCCGATGAGCAAGCCTGAAAGATAGCTCGCTACTTCGGCTTTAGGCATGCGGTCGAACAGGGGAAGCGAGCGCGCACCGAACGCGTTGTGCAACAGACCCTGGCCGTTGTCGGTCTGCGTCACGCCCTGCAGGAAAGCGGCTTCGTCGAGCGGTGCAGTGACGTCGAGCATGCGCGCGAGGATCGAATGCCGGCTCAACAACGCATAGAACTCGCCGGTCATGAAGGTGCGGAAACCGGCAACGCGGCCCTTGCGCACGATGACCCATTTGTTGTGCGTGCCCGGCAGCACGAAGATGCCTTCGTCGCGCCCGGTCAGCGCCATCGCGCCGAAAATCTGCACCTCTTCGCCGCGCATCACGTCCGGCACGCCGTCGTGTTCGTCGCTGAGTCCCGGCACCATCGAAATCGTTCGCTCTGCATTGCTTTCGATGTCGACGATGCTGCTCCCGACTTCGACTCGTCCAGCCGGGCAAGCGCAGTAGGGCGCTTCGATCCAGCCCTGCTTGCTACCGGCCATGCCGGAGATGAGGCAGCGCGAGCCGCGAGGCCGCATCCATTCGCCGAAGAGCGAGTCGAACACGCTAGCGAATTCGCCGGCCGGCACGGTCAGGATACCGCGCGGATGGCTCTGCTCCTCGAGCACACGTCCTTCGGCATCGAGCAGCGCCCCTCGTAGAGAGCTCGTGCCCCAGTCGATTGCGACCAGATTCATATTCGGATTCTCTCTGTCATCAGTTGGTGTTCAGGGTTTGTCCTGCCGGAAAACCGGTTTCATTGCCCATACGCTAGTCGCCGCCCTAATTACCCGGAGACTCGTTTCATGTCGCATTTTCAAGGCATCCGTCGCAGGCACGCTCTGCAGGCACTCGCCGCAGTTGCGCTCCCGCTGTCGTCGCTGTCCGCATGGGCAGACGATTATCCGAACAAGGCTATCGAACTCGTCGTGCCTGCCTCAGCCGGTGGGGGCACCGACGCGCTCGCGCGTGCTTTCTCGGAAGCAGTGAAGAAGTACCTGCCGCAACCCGTGGTCGTGAACGACAAACCCGGAGCCAGCGGTGTGGTCGGCATGACCGAAGTGCTCAACGGCAAGTCGGACGGCTACAAGGTGTGCGTCGTCATCGCCGAGCTGGTGATCCTGCCCCACCTCGGTCTGGCCAAGTTCAGCTATGCCGACTTTCAGCCGATCGCTCGTCTCAACGCCGACCCGGCCGCCATCACGGTGCAGGCCAGCGCACCCTGGAACACCATCGAAGAGTTCATTGCCGCCGCAAAGGCCAAACCAGACGAAATGAAGGTCGGCAATTCCGGCAACGGATCGATCTGGCACCTGGCCGCGGCGGGCTTCGAAGACAAGACCGGCGTCAAGTTCAGTCACGTACCGTATCAAGGCGCTGCACCCGGCGTGGTGGCGCTGCTCGGAGGCCACATAGACGCCGTGGCCGTGAGTCCCGGCGAGGTGGCGGCATACGTGCAGGGCGGCAAGTTGAAGATGCTCGCCGTGATGGCGGATCAGCGGCTGAAAGGCTTCCCGAATGTGCCGACGCTGAAAGAACGCAAGATCGATCTGTCGATCGGCACCTGGCGTGGCTTGGCAGTACACAAGTCGACATCGCCGGACATCGCGATGGTGCTGCGCACTGCCACGCGCAAGGCCGCCGACGAGCCGGTGCTGCGTGAGCAGCTCGACAAGCTGAACCTCGGTTTTTCGTATCTGGACGCACCTGAGTTCGCCCAAGCGATGCAGCGCGACAACGAGTACTTCAAGGCGTTGGTGCAGAAGCTGGCCATCAAGGTCTGACCTGGCAACTTGGAGCCTCAGTGAAGTTGCCGCACCGATGAGTGCGGCATAAAACGAAAAAAAGGCGCCGAGGCGCCTTTTTTGTTGGTCGAGGTTGAGTCGACTACTTATCTGTTCGTGATGCGGCCCGCGATCAGCGGCCGAACGAACGGCCACCGCCACCACCACCGTAGCCGCCACCGCCACCGCCACCGCCACCACCCGAACGGCCACCGCCGCCCGACCGATTGCCGCCGTAGCCACCACCACCACCACCGCCGCCACCGCCTCCAGAGCGGCCGCCGCGTCCGCGACCGGCACCCATGTGATCGACGCTCGTGCGCAACGGATCCGGCTGACCCTCGACACCGCCCGTGATCGACTCGGCGCGCTGATGAGCCACCTGATTGGCTTGCGTCGGGCTGTGACTGTTACCGTGATGGCGTGGCTGGCGCTCGTCGAGCGAGCCCTGCGGCTCGCGTGCCTCGCGAGGTTCACGCGGCGCAAAAGGCGCGTGATGCGGCGCACGTGCCGGGCCTTGCGGGCCACGACCTTGACCCTGCGGTGCGCGACCACCCGGGCCACGCGGACCCTGGCCGCCACCGTTGGCATTGCGGTTCTGGCCACCTTGGCCACCACCACCGCCGCGACGTTGACCGCCACCACCGCCGCCATTTCCACCACCACCACCGGAGCGCTCACCGCCCTGGCCGGCCTTGTTCTCGCGAATGCGGCTGAGCATTTCAGTGCGTGCTGCCTTGGCCGCAGCTTGCATCACGTCGCGGCTCGGCGGACGACCGGCGCCGCCCCAGATCGTTTGGCGACCCATGGCGATCGGTTCGGCGCGCTCGCCTTCTTCCGGGCCGAAGCCGTCGACGATCTTCACCGGGATCTGCTGCTTGGTGAAGCGTTCGATCTCCTGCATGAAGCCTTCTTCGTCCAGGCACACGAAGCTCACTGCTTCGCCGCTCGAACCGGCGCGGCCAGTGCGGCCGATCCGGTGCACATAGTCTTCGCTGACGTTCGGGATTTCGAAGTTGACAACGTGCGGCAGCTCGTCGATGTCGATGCCGCGAGCCGCGATGTCGGTCGCGACCAGCGCGCGGATGTCGCCGCTCTTGAAGCCGGCAAGCGCTTGCGTGCGCGCGCTCTGGCTCTTGTTGCCGTGCAACGCCATCGCCTGAATCCCGTTTTTCGTCAGGAACTCGGCCACGCTGTTGGCGCCGAACTTGGTGCGGGTGAACACCAGCACCTGGCTCCAGTTGTGCTCGTTGATCACGTGCGCGAGCAGCGCTTTTTTCTTGCCGCGGCCGACCGGATGAATAGTCTGCGTGATGCGCTGCACGGTCGTGTTGGCCGGCGTTACCTGAATGCTTTGCGGGTTCTTCAGCAGCGTGGCGGCCAGGTCGCGAATTTCTTCGCTGAAGGTGGCCGAGAACAGCAGGCTCTGCTTGTCTTTCGGCACCAGCGCGAGGATCTTCTTCACGTCGTGGATGAAGCCCATGTCGAGCATGCGGTCGGCTTCGTCGAGCACCAGAATCTGTACTTGCGACAGGTCGAGCATGCCTTGCTGTTGCAGGTCGAGCAGCCGGCCTGGCGTGGCAACCAAAATGTCGACACCCTTCTTCAGCTTGCTGATTTGCGGGTTCATGCCGACACCGCCGAAGATCACGGTCGATTCGAGATCGAGGTACTTGCCGTAGGTGCGAACGGACTCTTCGACCTGGGCCGCGAGTTCACGCGTCGGGGTCAGCACCAGCGCGCGGATGGCGGTGCCACCGAACTTGTTGGTGCCACTGGCGCTCAAGGTGAGCTTGTGCAGCATCGGCAGCGTGAAGGCCGCCGTTTTGCCGGTACCGGTCTGGGCACCGCCGAGCAGGTCGTGCCCGTCGAGCACCGCGGGAATGGCTTGCGCCTGGATGGGTGTTGGGGTGTCGTAGCCATGCTCGTGCACAGCCTTCAAGATGGCAGGAGCCAACGTCAGATCATCAAAATTCATTGGAAGCAATAAGCGCCTTACACGGCGCAGTGGTATCGGCCCGCTCAACGTCTTGTGCGACGCGAAGCCAGTAGGGGCTGATGAAGGTCAGGAGTGGGAGCCGAAGGCTCGCCGCATGCAAATGCTTAAAGCCATCTTGTCCCCGGCAGAGAGCCGGTGTCGCGGGCAACTGGACCCGGCAACGGATTAGATTGTCGCATGAGTCGATAATCCGAGGTTGCCGCGCCCGATTTCGAGAACGTCGTCGTGGCGCCCGCGCAACCTCTTCGCGCAATCAACGTTTATCCAAAGCAGTCAACACAGATGGCCCAATACGTCTATTCGATGAACCGTCTCAGCAAGACCGTTCCGCCCAAGCGGCAGCTCTTGAAAGACATTTCGCTCTCGTTTTTCCCCGGCGCCAAGATTGGCGTGCTCGGCCTCAATGGCTCGGGCAAATCGACCTTGCTCAAGATCATGGCCGGCGTCGACAAGGAGTTCGAGGGCGAGGCGCTGCCGATGCCGGGGCTGACGATCGGCTACCTTGAACAGGAACCCAAGCTCAACAACGAGCACACGGTCCGTCAATCGGTCGAAGAATCAATGGGCGCCGTGTTCGCGGCCAAGGCGCGACTCGAAGAGGTCTACGTCGCCTATGGCGCCGACGACGCCGACTTCGACGCGCTGGCGACCGAGCAAGCCCAGCTCGAAGCCATCATCGCCACTGCCGGCACCGACTCCGAACACCAGCTGGAAATCGCCGCCGACGCACTGCGCCTCCCGCCTTGGGATGCGACGATCGGCCTGCTCTCGGGCGGTGAAAAGCGTCGGGTAGCACTGTGCCGCCTGCTGCTGTCCAAGCCCGACATGCTGCTGCTCGACGAGCCGACCAACCACCTCGACGCCGAATCGGTCGAATGGCTGGAAGTGTTCTTGAAGCGCTTCACCGGCACCGTGGTGGCTATCACCCATGACCGCTACTTCCTGGACAACGCGGCCGAATGGATTCTGGAAATGGACCGTGGTCGCGGCATCCCGTGGAAGGGCAACTACAGCACATGGCTGGAGCAAAAGGGCGAGCGACTGGCGCAAGAGCAAAAGGGCGAAGAAGCTCACGCCAAGGCGCTGAAGAAGGAACTGGAATGGTCACGCCAGAACCCCAAGGCACGCCAGGCCAAGAGCAAATCGCGTCTCGCGCGCTTCGAAGAGCTGAGCGACATGGAGTACCAGAAGCGCAACGAGACGCAGGAAATCTTTATTCCTGTGGCGGAGCGGCTGGGCCAGCAGGTGTTCGAGTTCCACAACGTCAGCAAGTCCTTCGGCGACCGGATGCTGATCGACGACCTGAGCTTTACGGTTCCACCGGGCGCCATCGTCGGCATCATCGGCCCGAACGGCGCCGGCAAGTCGACGCTGTTCAAGCTGATCGCGGGCAAGGAACAGCCCGACAGTGGTCAGGTCATCATCGGCTCGACCGTCCGTGCGGCCTTCGTCGACCAGCACCGCGACGAACTGGCGAACCAGAAGACCGTGTGGGAAGACATCTCCAACGGCCTGGACATCATCAACGTCGGCAAGTTCCAGATGCCGAGCCGTGCGTATGCAGGCCGATTCAATTTCAACGGCGCCGACCAGCAAAAGAAGGTCGGCACGCTGTCGGGTGGCGAGCGCGGTCGCCTGCACCTTGCCAAGACCTTGATCGCCGGCGGCAACGTGCTGATGCTCGATGAACCGTCGAATGACCTCGACGTGGAAACCCTGCGCGCCCTTGAAGACGCATTGCTCGAGTTCGCCGGCACTGTCATGGTCATCAGCCATGACCGCTGGTTCCTGGACCGCATCGCGACGCACATCCTCGCGGCCGAAGGGGACAGTCAATGGACCTTCTTCAACGGCAACTACCAGGAGTACGAAGCCGACAAGAAGAAGCGTCTGGGCGAAGAGGGTGCCAAGCCGAAGCGCATGCGCTACAAGGCGCTCAAGTAGGCCAACATCTCGCAGCGCTGCATTGCGCTTACAAATGAAACCGCTCCAGGGCGGTTTTTTTGCGCCCGCTACGGGTTGGAAATGTCACCATGAACCCATGGTGATCACTGTTGCGCATTCGTTGGGGACACTGGGTACAGCCCTCTCGTTTTGTGTCGTCGCGTGCGGTGGCGGAGGTGGTGGGAGCGCTAACGGATTCGCGGTCGCCGGTGCAGGGACGACAACGCCTCCCACGCCACCGGCTGCGTCCGCCCCTTCACAGGTACCCGCGCCTGCGCCTGCGCCTTCGCCCGCTGCGGTGCCGCAGCCCGGCCCGTTGAAGGTGATTGAAGTTGCTACTGGTTTGACAGCGCCTTGGAGCCTGGCGTTCTTGCCGGACGGCAAGATGCTCATCACGCAGCGTACCGGCCAGCTACGCATTCGCAATACCGATGGCACTGCCGTCAATGGCGGTGCCGACAGCGTGAGCGGCGTGCCGGCGGTCGACACCGACGGGCAGGGCGGCTTGCTCGACGTCGCGCTCGACCCGGCGTATGCCAGCAACCACCGTATCTACTTCAGCTTTGCCGAAAAGATCGGCGCCGCCAATGGCACGGCAGTCGGGCGCGCCGAACTCGATGTTGTCAATCGCGCGCTCTCCAATGTCACCGTGATCTACCGGCAAGACCCGAAGGTGACCGGCAGCGACAACCACTATGGATCGCGCTTGGTGTTCGACCGCAACGGCTATTTGTTCGTCACGATGGGCGAGCGCGAAATCGCCTCGCAGCGTGGTTTCGCGCAGGACCTGACACGGGGCAATGGCAAGGTCGTGCGCCTCACCACCGATGGTGCTGCGGCGCCCGGCAATCCGAGCTTTGCGCCCGCGCCGGCACAGCCTGGCATTTGGAGCTATGGCCATCGCAATCCGCAAGGCGCTGCGATCAACCCGACGACGGGCGATCTGTGGACAGCGGAGCACGGACCGCAGGGCGGCGATGAGGTCAACCTCGACTTGCCTGGCCGCAACTACGGCTGGCCGATCATCAGTTACGGCCAGGAGTACGGCACGACGACGCAGGTCGGCGAAGGCACGACCAAGGCCGGCATGGAGCAGCCGGTGACCTATTGGGAAAAGATTGACGGATCGGCGTGGGTGCCCGGCACGGCCAAATCTTCGACGGCGCCGAGCAACATCGCGTTCTACACCGGCGACAAACTGGTCGGGTGGAAAGGTAATTTGTTCGTCGGCGCTCTGGCCGGCGCGGCGCTCTGGCGCATAACGCTGAACGGCAACGCGTTCGTGTCGCGCGAGCGGCTGCTGGCCGATCGCGGCGAGCGCATTCGCGATGTGCGGCAAGGCCTCGACGGCTGGCTTTGGCTGCTTACCGACAATGGCAAGCTACTGCGGCTGGAGCGTTGAAGAATCAGTGGGTCGGTGCGGGGGCTGTCGATGCCTTCGGCGAACTGCGCGGCCAGGTCGCCAGCAGCCGCTTTCTCACCGCATAGATGTTGTTCCGCAGCGCATAGAGCTCGTCGGTGTATGAGAGTGGCACGGTGATGCGGTGCGTCACGCGGTCGAGTTCGTCGAGTTCGTCGAGCAAGCCGTCGCGATCGCCCTTACGCGCGTCGACCTTGGTTTCGATCTCGCGCAGCCGCGCATACCAGCGGAACACCCGGCTGCGAACGCGGAACTGGTAGAGCGGCGGCACGATCTTGCTCAACGGCAGCATCAGCACCAGAAGGCCACCAAGCACCAGCCACATGCGCTCGATCAGGTTGCTGGCCCAGAAGGGCAGGTAACGTTGCCAGAACGGCGGTGTCCCGTTGATGGCGCGGTCGCCTTCCGGGCTTACCGGCAGTTCGCTGGTCTTGGTGTTCGGAAAATCGCGCGCCCGATTGAACCAGCCGGCACCCCCGTGAATCGATTGCGCGCTTTCAGCGAACAGCTGACGCAAAGCCGGATGCGTGTGCTCCCGCGAGATCAACGAAGTGGTCGCCGCGACCAGAGACACGTCGTGCGGTGGCAGATCGGAAGCGAGGTCGACCACGCCGCGCGGCAATGCCACGGCGGACAAAAACGGAAAGCGCCGCGCATATGCATCGCTCTGCCCAAAGTCCATCAGCTGAATGCCGGGTGCGCGCAACAAGCGCTGCACCAGCGGCGATTGCGGCGCCGACGCCAGCACGATGGCGTCGAGCATGCCGGCTTGCAGCGCCTCCGTGGCAGGCGCCGGTTCGAGGTTGGACAACTGCATCGTCGTCTCGTCGATGTGGTTGGCCTTCAGCAGCTTGTCCATGATGTCGGGCACGCCGCTGCCGGCCTTGTCGACGTTAACGCGCAGGCCGCGCAACTGCGCGAGCGAGGTCAGCGTGCTGGTCTTGCGATCGATTTTCTGCGCGGAATCGGTTCGATAGAAAAGCCACAGCGGTTCGTAGAACAGGCTGCCGAGCGAGGTGAGGCCTGCGTCTTCGTCGGCGCCCGCATCGGCATTGCCTCCCCGTACGAAGCCCACGTCGGCTTCGCCATTGCGCAGCAACTGCAGGTTGTCCGCTGCGCCGTTCGTGGGCTTCAGGTCGACGGTGATGCCGTTGGCTTTGAGTGCGGTGGCATAGCGTTTGCCGAACTCTGCATAGGCGCTGCCTGCAGGGCCGGTCGCGAGCGTCACGTGCTTCGGTGGCTGCGGGTCGAGGTACCAATAAGCCGCGATCAGCGCACCGATCACGACGAAGACGACCGGACCGGCCGACACGATCAGGTCGCGCATGGAAAGCAGGATCAGCTTGAATGTCTTGGGCATGAATGCAGTCGAGGGTTCAGTTGAGTGTCACTGGCGGATGCCAAGATCGATCGAGATCGCTCGCAGAAGGAATGTCGAGCGTGTCCGTCTTGACCGATCTCGCTGCCCACACCGCGCGCAAGGTGGCGCGGGCCACGACCTCGGCGGCCATGGTGCCGAGCACGGTCATGCCGGGTGCATCGTCGGCCAGCGCGACGCGGCCTGTGGCCATCACGAACAGCGTGTCGCCGTCGCTCATCGTATGCACGGGATTGATGGCGCGGGCCAGGCCGTCGTGCGCCACGTTGGCCAGACGATTGGCCTGCACCTTGGTCAGCACCGCATCGGTCGCGATCACGCCGATGGTGGTGTTGGTGCCAGCCAGCAATGGCTTGGGCATTTCACCGCGCAGCAAGGCGCGGCGCGTGTCGAGCAGTGACTTGCCGTCCGCCGTGCGGGCGCCGGCAACGACTTGCGCCGTGTCCGGATCGAGCACATCGCCCAGTGAGTTCACCGCGATCAGCGCCCCCACCGTCACGCCATTGACCGTGACCGAGGCCGTGCCGATGCCGCCCTTCATGGCGCGGTCGACGCCGAAAAGTTTGCCGACCAACGCACCGCTGCCCGCGCCGACATTGCCTTCCGCGGGTGCGGCGCGGGACGCAGCGACGCAGGCCGCGTAGCCCGACTCGGCATCGGGGCGAATGCGCGCATCGCCCATCGGCAGATCGAACAGCACCGCGGCCGGCACGATCGGCAACGTGCCGAAGCGCACATCGAGCCCGATACCTTTCTCTTCCAGATAACGCATCGCGCCATCGGCTGCGGCCAGGCCCCAGGCGCTCCCGCCAGCCAGCATGACCGCATGCACCTGCTGCACGAAATTGCCAGGCGCGAGCAGATCGGTTTCGCGCGTGCCGGGCGCTGCACCACGAACGTCGACCCCACCGACCGCGCCGTCGCGCGCGATGATCACGGTGCAGCCGGTGGGGCGGCGCGTATCGGAGAAATGACCGACTTCGATGCCGGCGACATCGGTGATGGATCCGTCAGGCGAGGCTGACGATGTGGAAGGCGACGAAGCCGCATCGGGCGCGACACTGGCCCGTACACGGGGCGGGGATGGCGACTGGGAAGGCATGGCGGCCGATTATGGAGGTCGCTCGGTGCGGCCCGGTAACTCGCCGTGTCAGTGCGCAGGCTCGATTCCGACGACGGTGATCTGGACGTCGACTTTGTCGGCGCTGAATCGCACCCTGTCGCCAGTCTTCACGTTGTCGAGCAAGGCCACATTCTTGATGCGGCTGCTCGCCAGACTTGGGGAGTGCGTGGGTTTTTTCGTGCTCGTCCTGCGCTATGCAGAGCTTGCTTGCCGAAGCTCCCGGGCCAGAGCTTGCAATTGCTCGAAGGCTCGAAAACGCACCAGGTGCAGTGCGGCGATGGCGCCGGTGTCGGGGAGGAAAGTTCGTCCGGACTGCGACATGCCGGACATGGCGGCGCCGACATCGTCGAAGGCATGGGCCGCCACGCTGCCGAGCATCGCGGCGCCGAGCAGCACCGGCTCTTCAGCATCGGTCGCGATCACGGCTTTGCCGGTCGCATCCGCGAGGAGTTGTCGCACCAGATCCAGGCGCCCGGCACCACCACTGATCATGATTCGCTCGATCGGCGCGCCGGCGGCGGTTTGCGCCTCGATGATCTGGCGCAGCCCGTAGGCGATACCGCAGATGCCGGCGATGTACAGCGCGATGAGGCTGTCCATGTCGTTGGCCATGCCCAGACCCACGATCACCGCTCTTGCATGCGGGTCGGCCATCGGGGCTCGGTTGCCGAGAAACTCCGGCACGACGTAAAGGCCGTCCGCCAGCCGCATCGCATCGGACAAATAGTGGGTCTTTTGCGCGGCGATATCGGCCAACATCGTCACCAGGGACTGGCCTGCGGCTTGCGCCTGCAGTCGTGCTTCGGGTGCCAGCGGATGCATCGACAACAACTGTTCGATCGCAGCACCGGCCACCGATTGGCCGCCTTCGTTCAGCCAGGTGTGGGGCACCATCGCCGAGTAATAGGGCCCCCAGACGCCCGGTACAAACACCGGCGTACGGGTGCTGGTCATGGTGCACGACGAGGTGCCGAAGACATAGGCCAGCGCGGAGAAAGGATCACCGTCGACCCCCACGGTGCCGATGCCTCCCGCATGCGCGTCGATGACGCCAGCGGCGACCGGCGTTCCTGTTGGCAAGCCGAGCTCCTCGGCCGCGGCCGGCGTCAATCCGCTGCCCAGCGCTGTGCCCGGCGCGACAACGTTGTTGCCGATCCGCTCGAAGTCCTCGTCGGCCAGCACGTCCAGGCCTATGGCGCGGAAGTAACTCGCGTCCCAGCGGTCTTCATGGGCCAGGTAAGTCCACTTGCAGGTAACCGTGCAAGTGGACCGCGACAGATCGCCGCTCGCGCGCCAGGTCAAGAAATCGGTAAGGTCCAGAAACTGCCATGCATCGGCGAAGACAGCGGGTTTGTTCTCCAGCAGCCAGAGCAGCTTCGGCGTTTCCATTTCCGGAGAGATCCGGCCGCCGACGTACTTGAGTACATCGTGGCCAGTGGCATTGATTCGATCGGCCTGTGCCACGGCGCGATGGTCCATCCAGACGATGATGTTGCGCGCCGGGTCGTCGCTCGGACCGACCGGCAAGGGCTTTCCGTTTTGGCCGAGCACGACCAGCGAGCACGTGGCGTCGAAGCCGATGCCGACCACCCGCTCGGACGGCACGCCCGACTGCGCCACGGCGCTCCGGACCGACGTGCACACGGCGGCCCAGATCTCGTTGCTCGACTGTTCGACGATCGAACCTGGTGCATGAAACAGAGCGATGTCTTGCTTGGCGGACGCCAGCATGCGCCCCGTGAGATCGAAGACGCCGGCCCGGGCGCTGCCGGTGCCCACGTCCACGCCGATGACGTAGCCGTCCTGCGGTTTGCGTGTCGGGATGTTCATCAAAGATCGACGCTGTTGGGCAGGACGACGATGTCGCGGATCGTCACGTTGCGCGGTCGAGTCAGCATGAACATCACGCAGTCGGCGACCTCTTTCGGTTGCATCAGGCTGCCGGAGGCCAGCGCCTCGTCCATCTTGGCTTGAGGCCAGTCGTCGAGCAGCGCGGTCACTACCGGACCTGGTGCGACCGCACCGACCCGCACCCCATGCTTGGAGAGCTGCCGCCGTGTGGTGTGCACGAACGCCTGCACCGCGAAATTGGACGCGGTATAGATCGGCTCCCAGGCGACCGGGACGATGCCAGCGATCGAACTGGTGAAGATGATGTCGCCCGACTTTTGCGCTATGAGGTGCGGCAGCACGGCGTGGACCGATCGGAACGCTGCGTTCACGTTCAGGTTGAGCACGCGATCCCATTCGTCCGGATGGCCTTCGACCACATCGCCGCCGACGTAGGCGCCGGCGTTTGCATGAAAGATGTGCAGACCGCCCGCTAGCGCGAGGATCCTGGGCAGCATCGAAGAATTTTCTTCCGGCTTGAGAAGATCGACTGTCAGCGCCAGAGCTTCGGGCCCCAGCGCCTTGCAAACTTGCGCCAGCTTGTCGCCGTCGCGGTCGACGAGCACGACCCTGGCACCGGCGTCGATCAGCGCGCGCGCGCATTCCAGGCCAATGCCCGATGCGGCCCCGGTGATGGCCGCAACGCGACCCTTGAAAGATTCGTTCATGGTGTGAGTTCTGGGTTGGCTCGACTGATCACGATCGGCCATGCGACACGCGAGACTGGCGGGCGATCGAATCGACGATCACAGCGATCGCCAACACTGCGCCGGTGATCATGAATCGCAGCGATGAAGAAAGGTTGAGCAGCGTCAGGCCGCTGGCGATCGACTGGATCACGATGATGCCGAGCACCGCCGAATAGGCACTGCCGCGACCTCCGAAGAGACTGGTTCCACCGATGACGGCCGCGGCGATCGCGTTCAGGTCGACGTCACCGGTGCCGGCCTGTTGGCTGGCCGAGGCCAAATGGGCTGCGGTCAGCACGCCGCCCTGAGAGGCCAGGCTGGCGCACAGGACGTGCCGGCGGCGAGATCGCTGACCCAGTTGTGAGGTAGGTTGGGGCCGGTCAGCACCAGGTGGCCCGGCGCGAAATCGCCGATGTAGTCGCCGACGAAGCAGCGGCCAGTGGTCTCCACCACGTGATGGAGTTCGCACTCCGGGTGGAAGTGCCAGCGTACGGTCCTGAACGGATAGCCGTGCTCCCATGCCTTGAAGGAGTGGGCGCGTCCTATCTGAACGACCTCGAGGTCTGGTTTCATCGACTGTCTCCGTTGACGGTCGCCGACTGCTTCAGGTCGACGCCGTTTGTCTCTGTGGTTCGGCGTCAAGCACCTCACTCGGAGCGAATGGTAAGAGCGCGATCGGTTCGTTAGCTACTACGTTTGCGAACCCGAAGTTATACGTTTTTGCCGTTTTGCCGTTTTGCCGTTTTGCATGTAGCTGGACGACGGAATTACATGAGTCGTTCTGTCAAAGATAAACCCCCTATTTGTTCAGGAGAGAACCTGTCTTCAACCTGACTAGCGAATGCTTTGCGTTGTTTTGTGCCTTCACGTTCACAAAGTCGCGAGTGACAACAAATAAGAACGATTCGCAGTCACAATTCGAACGCTTTCCGGTGCATCCCCGCAACCGCGTCGCAGCCCGATCGAAGACAAGAAACCATGACCCGACTCCCCACCCTGCCAAGCCGCCGCAAACCCATCGCGCTGGCGCTCCTCAGCCTTGTTTCCGTCTCCAGCGCCTGGGCCCAGCAAGCCGCCCGACCGGCGGCAAGTCCTGCGCAAGCGACGGCAGCAACCTCTGCAACGAGCGCCGCAGCTATGGCATCCACATCGGTACCGCCAACCCTGCGCGAAATTCAGGTCGAAGGCACGGCCGACAAAGCTAGTTTTGGCCCGAACGCGGCATCGATCAGCCGGCTGCCGGCCGAGCTGCGCGACATTCCGCAGTCGATCACCGTCATCAACCAGGCACTGATGCAATCGCAAGGCGCGACATCGCTGGCGAGCGCATTGCGCAACGTGCCGGGCTTGACGATCGGCGGCGCCGAGGGCGGCCAGATTGGCACCAACATCAACTTGAACGGCTTTTCAGCACGCACAGACATCTACCTTGACGGCGCACGCGATCGAGCCCAGTACTTCCGCGACATCTTCGCGCTCGATTCGGTCGAGGTGCTGATGGGCCCGTCGTCCATGCTGTTCGGGCGGGGCAGCACCGGCGGCGTCATCAACCAGGTGAGCAAACGGCCGACGCTGACGCCTTCGGCCGAGGCTTCGGTCTCGGCCAGCACGACCGGGCTCTTGCGCACTACCGTCGACCTCAACCAGCCGATGTCGGATACGTCGGCCTTTCACCTTTCCGCGATGGGCCAGGACGGCAATGCCACCACGCGCGACCAGACTCGCCTGCAAGACGTCGGCATCGCCCCAATGCTCAAGTTCGGCATCGGCACGCCCACGCAGGTGACTTTGTCGGCGCTGGTGCAGCACAACCGCGATATGCCTGACTACGGCTTGCTCGGGCTCAATGGCCGGCCGTCCAAGGTCGAGCGCAACTCCGCGTACGGCTACAGCGACGACCGCACAATTTCCGACATCCGGGCGTTCGGCGCGCTGGTCACGCACAAGATCACGCCGACCACGACGATCCGCAATCAGACGCAGTTGAACGACGTGACGACTGATGCTCGCGAAACATCGCCGCAGAACATCGGTCGACGCGCTGCCAACGGCTCGTTCGTCGCGTCGTCGACCGGCACCACCGCTGTGCCGGCGGCGGTGTTCAGCACGCTGCCGATCGACCAACTCTGGGTGCGTCAGCAAAGCCACGACCGCGTGATCAACGACAAGTCGCTGTTCAACCTGACAGAGCTGAGCACCAAGTTCGACACCGGTGCGATCAAGCACACGCTGCTGACCGGCTTCGAGCTCGGGCGGGACACCTACCGCAACCAGGCGTATTACCGGAACGGCACCTGCGGCGGTGTCGCACTGAACCCGGCGGGGACCACCAGCGGCTATGTCTCCTGCACGCCGCTGGCTTTCCCTGTCGAAACCGATTCGCCACTCAACGCGCCGAGCCGTCCGGGCAATCTGGCGACCGCCACTGCCACGACGGTAGCCGCCTATGTCAACGACACGATCGAACTGAGCCCGCAGTGGAAGCTGGTCGCGGGTGTGCGCCACGACCGCTACAAGGCCGATATCGCGAACACCATCACCAGCGCGACCACGCTGGGCTACGCGCAGCAGACGGTCAACTTCAACAGCGTGCGTGCCGGTGCGATCTGGCAGCCGACCACGGAGCAGTCTTACTACGTGTCGTACAGCACGTCTTTCAATCCGTCGCTGGAGCAACTGGTCGCGACCACTGGCGGCACGCAGCCTTTGCCGCCGCAGAAAAACAAGTCCTACGAGATTGGCGCCAAGTGGGACACGCTGAACGGCGACTTGTCGTTCAGCGCGGCTGCGTTCCAGATCACGCAGACCAACGCGCGCGCACAAAATAACGACGGCACTTACACCGCTACGGGCACGGTGCGCGTGAACGGCGCCCGCGCGGGCGTCGCTGGTCGCATCACCGAACAGCTCCAGTTGTTTGGCGCATACACGCACCTGGATGCCACCATCATCGACGGCATAGCGCCCGGAACGCTCGGCAAGACGCCTGCCAACACACCGAAGGATTCAGCCAGTTTCTGGGCCACCTATGCCATCACGCCGGAATGGGAAGTGGGTGGCGGTGCTACTTACAACGCGTACCGTTTCGCGAACAACACAAACCTCGTGCGGGTGCCGGGCTACGTTCGTTTCGACGCGCTGCTGGCTTACCATCAGCCGAGCTACGACATTCGCCTGAACCTGTTCAATCTGTCGAACAAGTACTACTACGATGCCCTGATTCCATCGGATGGCGGGCGCTCGGTGCCGGGTTCGGGTCGATCGGCCACGGTGTCGCTCAACTATCGTTTTTGATCTGCACCTGACTGCCCTCATGCTCGTCTGTATTCCAGGAGTCCTCGATGCCGATGCGCTGGCTGCGGTACGCGCGCTGCTCGACGCAGCGGGCGATGCATGGATCGACGGTCGGGTCACCGCGGGCCACCAGGGCGCGCCAGTCAAGTTCAACCAGCAGATCGACGAACGCGCCGAGGTGGCACACGCGTGCCAGGACATCGTGGCCGCTGCGCTCGAGCGCAACCCGATTTTCATCAGCGCGGCGTTGCCCAACCTGCTGTACCCGCCGATGTTCAACCGCTACAGCCAGGGCATGACCTTTGGCCTGCATGTCGACGGCGGGGTGCGCATTCATCCGCACACCGGTCGCAAGCTGCGCACCGATCTTTCTGCAACGCTCTTCCTGTCCGACCCGGAGAGTTACGACGGCGGTGAACTGCAGATGGAAGACACGCACGGCATGCAGAGTGTCAAGCTGGCGGCTGGCGATCTCGTCGTCTACCCGGCGACCAGCGTGCACCAGGTCACGCCGATCACACGGGGCATGCGGGTCGCCTGTTTTTTCTGGGTGCAAAGCCTGGTGCGCGATGCCGGTGATCGCGCGTTGTTGTTCGACATGGACGCCGCGATCCAGCGGCTCAACCAAAGCGACGCCGGCGAGCGGGCGCGCCGCACCTTGATCGGCACGTACCACAACCTCCTTCGGAAGTGGAGCGACACCTGAACGCGTAATCGAGCGTGCCTCTCAACGTGCCTCTCAGGGTGTCTCCAAGCGAACGTTTGCGGCGCGCGGACTTGCGCCCGACACACCGTCGTCTGCTGGTGCTCGAAGCTGCTGCGGCGCTACCCGACGACGGCCTCAGTGCCATTGCGATCCTTAAATTTCTATACGCCCGCCGTGTACTCGAGCACTTACACTAATCGTCCCATTGGGGAGTAGCCGGCTTTCGTTTCACGGAAGCGCCTGCGTCAACATACTCGGCGTGCACCATGCAGGCTGTGGCGCAGGCAGCCTTTGCAGGTTGGCGAGACCATTGGCGTGTCAGCACGATGTGAGTCGGGCAGTGATGGCACGCCTCTGTTCTTGCCCGACCGAGATGCGCACACGCTTTCCCACCATGAATTTCGCTGCCGTCATCCTGCTCGCGTTGGCCATGTCCACCGATGCCTTCGCCGCTGCTGTCGGCAAAGGCACCGCCCTTCAAAAACCACGTTGGTCGGAAGCGTTGCGCACCGGAATCATCTTCGGTGTGATCGAAGCGATAACGCCTCTGGTTGGCTGGGCACTCGGCTATGCAGCTGCCGACTATGTCAAGGCTTGGGACCATTGGATCGCCTTCACGCTGCTCGGCGTTCTCGGCATTCGCATGATCTGTGCGGGGCTGCAGACGCCTGATGAAGAGCAAGACGATAAGCCGACGCGCCACTCCTTCTGGGTGTTGGCGACCACCGGCTTTGCAACCAGCATCGATGCCATGGCGGTCGGCGTCGGCCTGGCGTTCTTAAACGTCAACATCTTTCCGATTGCTGCTGCGATCGGCTTTGCCACCTTTGTCATGGTCACCATCGGCGTCATGGTCGGCCGTGTGCTCGGCAACATTGCAGGCCGCTGGGCAGAGGCCCTGGGTGGCGTGGTGCTGATCGGCATCGGCTCGACCATCTTGTACCAGCATCTGAACGCGGCCTGACGGCGGCCGACAGCAGCGGCACAGCAGCGGAGCTAACGCAACTGCACCTTGATCCCATCGTCGACCACCGTGATGTCGCCGATCTCGTAAGTCTTGCGGCCGACGGTGAGTTCCTCCGCCGTAAAGCTGCGCAGCACCTGGTCACGCAGCAACTCTTGTGCGACCAACGCGCCAATCTGCTGCACACGCTCGGCATCCCGGCCGCCCACGCCTTGCAGTTCGAGGCGTTCGGCTTTCGGCTGGTCGAGGCGCAGCGAACGGGTGGCCACGTCGTACTTGAGCGCGCTGCTGACGGACACCGTGCCCTCGATCGGCGAGGGCCTCAGCAGCGGACTGGCGATCGACAGCACGGCTGTGACGGCTGCGCGGTTGCTTCGTGCGTCGAGGCTCAATTGCGGCTCGCGCAAGCCTACGGTGAAGAGTTCCGCGTAACGCTGGGCGACAGGAAAGCGTTTGACGATCTGTGCCTGCAGTTCTGAACGACTGGCGGTGTATTCGTTGGTGAAGAAGTTGAAGCCCGCGAACGCCGGGGCGCTGGCCGGCAAGACCGCCGCCAGAAGCGTCGCGCCGACAATGCGGCGGCGAGTGATGGGGCCAGAAAGCTGATCGGGAAGCCGATGGGAAATCATCAGGTTCATCAATGGTTGCGTTGTTCGCTGTCTGCGCGAAAAAAGGTATCGAGCTGGTCGCCTGAAGCAGCCTGGGCAAAGCCGTCGAAGCTGCCCTGGTCGGCAATCAGTTTGGCAGCATTGGAGAAGGCGCCCCACGCTGCACGTGCCAGCGCACCGCCCACGCTGACGCGTCGCACGCCGAGCGCGGCGACGTCAGCCATCGTGAGACCGGTGGCCGAACCGATCAACAGGTTGACAGGCTTCGGTGCCACGCCGGCCACGACCGCCGCGATTTGCTCGCGCGTTTTGATGCCGGGTGCATAGAGGCAATCGGCACCGGCCTGGGCATAGGCACGCAGGCGATGAATCGTTTCGTCGAGGTCGGGGCGGCCGACCAGAAAGCATTCGGCGCGACCGACCAGCAGGCAGTCGCCGCCGGCCTTGTCAATGGCGCCACGTGCTGCACGCAGCCGCGATACCGCGGTGTCGACGTCGTACAGCGGATGGGCAGCGTCACCGGTCGAGTCTTCGATCGATACGCCTGCGATGCCTGTCTCGACGGCGAGCCGAACACTCTCGGCCACGCCGACTGCATCGTGCGCGAAGCCGCTTTCGAAATCGGCGTTCACGGGCAGGTCGGTTGCTTCGACGATTTCTCGCAGATGCGCCAGTACGGCATCGCGTGACGCTGCCCCGTCGGGTTCACCGCGGGACCATGCAAAACCGGAGCTGGTGGTCGCCAGCGCCTTGAAGCCAAGGCCTTGCAAGTAGCGCGCGCTGCCGACGTCCCAAGGGTTCGGAATGGCGAAGCATCCCGACGTGTGAAGGTCTTGAAAAACGCGCCGCTTGTCAGGCATACCGGGGCGAGGCGAAGGACGAAAATTGCGAGTCGAGGTCGTTGTCATGGACTGCGATTGTTAAGCACAAGGCGCCGACCGGGTTTTCTTTCAGCGAAACCTATTTCCACCTCCCTCGCCGGCCGCGTAGGCGGCGATGGTGGCGTTGTTGTCATCGAAGCGGCGGTAGTCGACCTTAGCGGGCGCGACCTTGTTGAGCTCCTGGTCTTCCATCGCGCCGCGCGTCACGGCAACGGTCTTGCCGGCCATGTTGGCGAAGGTCTTGATCTGCACGTTCTTGGCGGCGAACACCGCCTGGAAGAAGGGCGCGTCGGATGAGGGATCGTTGTCGGCAGGCTTGCCGGAACTCGCTTGCAAAAGTCATACCTTGCCGAGCGCCTTGGCCTTGGGCGCTGCTTTGGCAGCGGGTTTGTTGGTCGTGCTGTCCATGGGCGCGAGCGCGCTGCGCAGCTCGGCCAGAGGGTCGGGTGCTGCGGCTACGCGCAGAGCCGACTGCACCTAGCCGGGAGATTGATGCACCAACTCGGGTCGGCAACGGAGCTTTCAGCGTTGCGAGGGACTGACGCATCGGCGACGGCTTGGGGGCTTGTCCCGATGCTGCCAGGGCGCTTCGAAGCGTAGGCTGACCGGCTTTCCGAAGCCGACTCAAAAAACACATGGATCGCCCGCACTACAAGTTCTGGCCGCAGCGCCTGCCTTATTCAATCACCGTGCCGGCGACCTCGCTCTGGCACAACCTCGCCACCTCCGCCGCTCGGTTTCCGGACAAAGCAGCGTTGGTGTTCTTCGGCAGCGTCATCACATACCGCGAGTTCGCCCTTCAGGTCGATCGGCTCGCGGGGACGCTGCACGCGCTGGGCGTGAAGCGAGGCGACCGCGTGGTGCTCGACATGCAGAACTGCCCGCAGCTGGTGATCTCGCACTTCGCGATCCTGCGTGCCAACGCGGTGGTCGTGCCTGTCAATCCGATGAACCGTGCCGAAGAGCTGAAGCACTACATTACCGACCCGGACGCAAAGGTCGCGATCACCACCGGCGACCTGGCACCTGAGCTGGCTAAGGCCAGCAATGCGCTCGACGTGAAGGATCGCCTGGCGCACATGATCGTCACGCAGTTCACCGACACCTTCGATGCCGAGGTCAGCGGCGACGAAGCCCCTGCGGTGGCTTGGCGCGACTGGTTGCTCAAGCGCCATCCATTGCCTGAGCTGGCAGACGGCAAGACGATGACATGGACTGACGCATTGAACGCTGGCCACGCACCGCCCGAGCATGTCGTCGGTGCCAACGACATGGCGCTGCTTCCGTACACCAGCGGTACCACCGGTTTGCCCAAGGGCTGCATCCACAACCACTCCAGCCTGAACCACAACGCTTTCGCCGGGCAGTTATGGGGTCTGGGTTCGTCCGAGGCCATCGTGCTTGCCGTGGTGCCGATGTTCCACATCACCGGCACGGTCAGCATGATGCACACGTCGATCCTCTTCGGCGGTACGCTGGTCATCATGCCGCGTTGGGATCGCGAGGTGGCCGGCCGGCTCATCTCGCGCTGGAAAGTGTCGAGCTGGACCAACATCCCGACAATGGTGATCGACCTGATGGCGAGCCCGAACTTCGCCAGCTACGACCTCACCAGCCTGACCTACATCGGTGGTGGTGGCGCGGCGATGCCGCAGGCGGTGGCGCAGCGGCTACTCGAGCAGTTTGGCCTGAAGTACCAGGAAGGATATGGCCTGACAGAGACGGCCGCGCCGTCCCATGCCAATCCGTTTGAACATCCCAAGCAGCAATGCCTTGGCATTCCGTACATGAGTACCGACTCTCGCGTGATCGACCCCGACACGCTCAAGGAGTTGGGTGTGGGTGAGTCAGGCGAAATCATCACGCACGGCCCAGAGGTCTTTGAGGGCTACTGGAAGCGACCCGATGCGACGGCCGCGGCATTCATCGAGTTTGAAGGCAAGCGCTTCTTTCGCACCGGCGACATGGGCCGCGTCGATGAAGATGGCTACTTCTTCATGACCGACCGGCTGAAGCGGATGATCAATGCCAGCGGCTTCAAGGTGTGGCCGGCGGAGGTCGAACTGCTGATGTTCCGAAACCCGGCCATCCAGGAGGCGTGCGTCATCTCCATGAAGGACGACTACCGCGGCGAATCGGTCAAGGCGATGGTGGTGCTGCGCGCCACGCACAAGGACACGACTGAACAGCAGATCATCGACTGGTGCCGCGAGAACATGGCGGTCTACAAGATTCCGCGCAAGGTGCAGTTCGTCGATGTGTTGCCCAAGAGCGGCAGCGGCAAGGTCATGTGGCGGCTGCTGCAGGAGGCTGAGTCGAAGGTCGATTGAGGCGCGTCAAGCAGCGGCAACACGCTTCATGGTTTGCGACTGCCCGGGGGCACGAACCTTTTCAACATCGTCTGGCCCATCGGCGTGACCGCTGTGACTGTCGCGATGGGTTGCACGTAACCATCGAGCGTGCGAACAGGCGCCGGAATGATCGCCTTGATATGCCCCGCCATCACCAGAATCCGTACGGCGTCGACGTTGCTCCCGCCTTCGATGTTGCAGGGCAGGGTGGCGGCGGCAAGCCGATGAAGAAGCGTGATGGACATGCTGGAAGTGTCGGGATGAATATTAAGGTTCGTTTTTCGAGCTGAGGTCTGCCACCACCCGTGCATGGCGCTGAAAGCTCCAGTAAGCACTGGCCCAATCCATCAGTACGACGATGCGGTTGCGAAACCCGATCAAAAAATACGCGTGCGCGAAGAGCCAGAAAAGCCATGCAAGCCGGCCGCTGAAGCGTAACGGTCCCAGCGGTGTTTCAAGGTCGACCACGGCCGAGTTGCGGCCGATCGTCGCGAGGTTGCCGTAGTCGCGATAGCGGAACGGGACG
Source organism: Variovorax sp. (assembly GCA_025352265.1). Classification (GTDB taxonomy): domain Bacteria; phylum Pseudomonadota; class Gammaproteobacteria; order Burkholderiales; family Burkholderiaceae_C; genus Variovorax. The sequence goes on from JANXTS010000037.1 coordinate 32,123, forward strand.
GTCGACTCGCCCGCGATGCGATGCAGCACATTGGCAGCGGCTGCGCGACCCATCTGCTTGGCGCCAGGCGAGACGCATGGCACTGGCTTTGGCAACTTTCCCGGCGCATAGCTCATCGCAGCCGCCAGGTCGCCAACCACGCTGATCTCCGGATGGCCGGCCAGGCTCAGGTCGGGCTCGACCTTGACACGGCCCGCGCGATCGCATTCCACGCCCGTCGCAGCGCCCAGCAAGCGTCCGAGCGGTGACGCCGCCACGCCGGCGGCCCAAATGACGCAACTGCTGTCGATGCGGTAGTGGCCAACCGCCGCGTCGACCTCCAGTCCGCTTGCATCGATGGCTGTCACCTTTGCGTTGAGCCGCACTTCGACACCGAGTCTTTCAAGTTGCACCTGTGCCTTCGCGCTGAGGCTTTCGTGCATTGCCTGCAGCACGCGCGGGCCGCCTTCGACCAACAGTACCTGTGCGCTGCACGGATCGATGCGCCGGAATTCACCCGCTAGCGTGTGCCGCGCGATCTCGGCCAGCGTGCCGGCCATCTCGACGCCTGTCGGCCCGGCACCGATCACCACAAACGTGAGCAGCCGGCGGCGATGGTCTGCGTCGGTCGTCGTTTCTGCCGCCTCGAACGACATCAACACGCGGCGACGGATGTCGAAGGCGTCTGCCAGCGTCTTCAGGCCAGGGGCGACGGGCTTCCACTCGTCATGGCCGAAATAGCTGTGCGTTGCGCCCGCGGCGACGATCAAATGGTCGTAGCCGATGCGGGTGCCATCGGCCAGTTCGATTTCTCGTTCCTCGGGCAGCAGGCTGGTAACTTGGCCGAGCAAGGTCGTCACGTTGGGTTGATGGCGGAACAAGAGCCGCACCGGCGCAGCTATCGAGGGCGCCGCCAGCCCGGCGGTCGCTACCTGATAAAGCAGCGGCTGAAACAAATGGTGATTGGTCTTCTCGATGACGGTGATGTCGACTGCGGCATGTTCGAGCGTCCGCGTCGCTTCGAGACCGCCAAAACCACAGCCGATAACGACGATGCGTGGGCGGGTTGCAGAAGAAAGCGTGTTCATTCACAGGATGATACGCAGCCGCCGTGCACGTACCAACGCCCTGTGCCAGAGTTGCTGCTCGACCAGAAAACCGGTGCGGCGACACCAGTGCGACTGGCCCGTGCGGGCTTGTCCTACGCGGCGGGTCGTCGACCTTCGGATACAACCATTCCTGCTATTTCAATGGAGAGCTCATGAGCTTTTTACGCCCGATGGTGCAGGCGGCTGACGCGCTGCGACTGCGCTATGGTGAGGTCAGGGCGCACAGCGTCGCGCTTGCAGATCCACTCTCCGGAGAAGACCAGTGCATCCAGTCGATGCCTGATGCGAGCCCGACCAAGTGGCACCTCGCGCACACCACATGGTTCTTCGAGACGGTGCTGCTTCAGATGCATGCGACCGGCTATCAGCCGTTCGATACGCGTTTTCACTTCTTGTTCAATTCGTATTACGAGGCGTTGGGGCCGCGCCATCCACGTCCGCAGCGTGGCTTGTTGACGCGCCCGTCGGTCGATGAGGTGCATGCATATCGGCAGCATGTCGACGGCGCCGTGATGTCGCTGCTCGGTGGTGCCGACAGTGCGTTGTGGGAAACCATTGAACCAATCGTCGTGCTCGGGCTGCATCACGAGCAGCAGCACCAGGAGTTGCTCGTAACCGACATCCTTCATGCGCTGTCTTGCAACCCGTTGCTGCCAGCGTACCGTCCGGCTAATGGCCCGGCGCTGCGACTCGCTGCCGTGTCCACGCCCGCACAGTGGCTGCGCCACCCAGGTGGCGTGGTCGACGTCGGGTATCGAGCAGGTGATGAAATGGGGGGGTTCGCCTTCGACAACGAGACGCCACGGCATTCGGTGTTGCTGCGTCCGTTCGAGATCGCCGACCGTCTGGTGACTTGTGCCGACTACGCGCAGTTCATTTCAAATGGCGGTTACCGGCGGCCTGACCTGTGGCTGGCGGACGGTTGGGCTGCGGTCAAAGCGAACGAATGGCGTGCGCCTGCATATTGGCTTTTTCCGGACGATCCTCGCGTCGCACAGCATGGCGCCAGCACCGCAGGTTGGCAGGTGTTCGGTCTTCACGGCGTGCGCCCGTTGGAGCCTGGAGCGCCCGTGTCGCAATTGAGTTTCTATGAAGCCTCTGCCTATGCGGAATGGGCCGGCGCGCGGCTGCCGACCGAGTTCGAATGGGAGGCGGCGGTCGGCTCTCCTGGTCTGGCGCAAGCCACTGGCCACGTCTGGCAATGGACGCGCTCTTCGTACGACCCGTATCCCGGCTTTCGCCCATTGCCTGGCATCGCCGCCGAATACAACGGCAAGTTCATGGTCGGTCAATTGATATTGCGTGGCGGCAGCGTCGCGACACCGCCGGGTCACACCCGCCCGAGTTACCGCAACTTTTTTCCGCCGGCAGCCCGCTGGCAATTTACCGGCGTGCGCCTGGCGCGCGATATCTGAAATGAGAAATCCAGTCGTCAACCTCGATATGCCACGCGCTCGTGCGCGCACGTCCTCAGCGGTTGCGCCGTCCGAGTTCGCACGCGACTTTATGGCGGGCCTCGCGCGCATGCCGCGCAACGTGCCACCCAAGTATTTTTACGATGCGGCCGGCTCGGCCTTGTTCGACGGCATTTGCGAGCTGCCCGAGTACTACCCGACGCGGACCGAGTTGCGCATCCTTTCCGAGCGCGCGCCGGAAATTGCAGCGCAGATCGGGCCTCGCGCCGAGCTGGTCGAGTTCGGCGCCGGCTCGCTCACCAAAGTGCGCTTGCTGTTCGACGCGTTCACGCCCGAAGACGCACCGCGGCGTTACCTGCCGATCGATATTTCCGGCGAGCACCTTGAAGGCGCAGCCGAGCGATTGCGCGCCGACTATCCGGAACTGGTCGTGCAGCCGATCGTCGCCGACTACACGATGCCGCTGGTGTTGCCGGCGACAGGCGCCGGTGTCGGCCAGCGCGTCGGTTTTTTCCCGGGCTCGACCATCGGTAACTTTCATCCGGAAGAAGCTCTTTCGTTCATGCAACTCGCGGCGCGCCTGTTACGCGGCGGGGGCATGCTGGTCGGCGTCGATCTGGTGAAGGAACCTTCGCGGCTTCACGGCGCTTACAACGATGCGCAGGGCGTGACCGCGGCTTTCAACTTGAACCTGTTGCGCCGGGCGAATCGTGAGCTGGGTGCCGACTTCGACCTCGATGCGTTCGGTCACTACGCGTTTTACAACCCGCTGCTACAGCGCATTGAGATGCATTTGGTGAGCAGGCGCGCGCAGACCGTGAACATCAACGGTGAGCGCTTCAACTTCTTCGAAGGCGAGAGCATCCATACCGAGAACTCGCACAAGTTCACTGTCGAAGGGTTCCGTGCGTTGGCGGTTCGCGCCGGCTTTCGACCCGGCCCGGTGTGGACCGACGAGGCGCGCCTGTTCAGCGTGCACTGGCTTTACGCGCCGGCGGCACAATAGAAGCTCTCCTGGAGATATGAAATGAAAGCAACCTGGAACGGCGCCACCATCGCCGAAAGCGACGACACCGTAGTCGTCGAAGGCAATCACTACTTTCCGCTGAGCTCGCTCAACCGCGAACACGTGACCTTCAGTAATCACAAGACAACCTGTCCGTGGAAGGGCATGGCGAGTTATTACTCGCTCTTGGTCAACGGCGAAATGAATGCAGACGCTGCTTGGTATTACCCCGACCCGAAGCCCGCGGCAGATGAAATCAAGGACCGGGTTGCCTTCTGGAAGGGCGTCAAGGTCGCCGCGTGAAGCCGATGGCTGCATCGCCATCCGCTTCTTTACCCACTTCGCCACCGTTTTCACCGCCCTTCAGCACACCGTCGGAGACGCTGTCGCTCCTGCGGGAGCAGGGGTATGCCGTATTGAGCCCGAGTGGTGTTTCCGAGTGGCTCGGTGAACCACTGGCAATGCTAGAAGCTTTGCGCGAAGACTGGAGCAACCTGCCGCCCGACGAATATTTGAAGGACGGTGGCCGCTACCGGCAGCGTCGTCACGCTTGCTTCACGGTCGACGACGCGCAAGTGAATCAGGTGCCGCACCGCGCACACTGGCAGCCGGTCGAATACAACGCGCTGCATGGCGGCATGCAGCGGTGGTTCAAGCCGATGCTGGCCGGCACGGTCGCGCAGCCGGCGTGGACGCACCTGATGCGCGGTCTTGCAGGTTTGGCCAGCGGGCTCCGAGGCGATCGACGCTGGTTTGTCGAGGCGCATCAGTTTCGCATCGACACGGCCGGCGGCATCGGCCGACCGACGCCGGAGGGCGCGCACCGCGACGGCGTCGATCTGGTCGCGGTGGCATTCGTCGGACGTCACAACATCAAGGGCGGTGAGACGCGCGTGTTCGAGGCGAACGGGCGTCGCGGCGAACGCTTTACGATGACGGAACCATGGAGCCTACTGTTGCTCGACGATGCGCGCGTAATTCACGAGTCGACCCCGATCCAGCCGATCGACGAGACGGCGCCGGGCTTTCGGGATACGCTCGTCGTCACTTGCCGCGCCCACGGTTTTCAGGGCGGCTGAACGTCGTCGCTAGACAAAAGGAAGTCCGCATGTTCAATCACATCCTGGTTCCCATCGACGGCTCCGAGACATCGATGTACGCCGTCAGCAAGGCGAGTGGACTCGCGCTGGCTTTCGGCAGCCGCATCACCCTGATTCACGTGATCGACAACTATCCTTTCATCGGTATCGGTGCCGACTACGCGCTCGGCCAAAACGAGTACATCGAGGCTGCCACCAGCAGCGCCAATGCGGCGCTGGCTCGCGGCGTAGCGTCGTTGGCCGCTGAGGGTCTGCACAGCGATCAGCGCGTGATCGACGGGCATGTGGTGCATGAAGGCATTGTCGACACAGCCAACGGCATCGGCGCCGATTTGATTGTCATGGGCTCGCATGGGCGGGCGGGTATCGAGAAGTTGCTGCTCGGCAGCGTGACGCAACGCGTGCTGCAGGATGCGTCGATGCCGGTGCTGGTGGTGAAGGGCGCATAGGAATCTTGTCCCAGGTCAGGGTGCCAGACGACTGAGGAACCACTGGAACGGGGCCGCACTTTCGAATCGCACCGTATGCCCCGTCGCCGGCTGCACAAATTCCAGCACCGTCGCATGCAGCATCAACCTCGGCGCTGCTGTCCGAATGCCATCGACCGCATAAAGCGCGTCCCCCAGGATTGCATGCCCGATCGATGCGAGATGAACGCGCAATTGATGCGATCGACCTGTTAGCGGCTCCAGCAGAACGCGGCTGACCGTCCGGCTGCCGGCGCTTTCGCCGGCGCCCATGAGCGCCATAGTGCTGCGCGCCCTCCACCGCGTCACACTCGACTTCCCCGCCGCATCGATTTTCTGCATTGGCCGTCGCGGCCAGTCGGCCATCAAGGGCGCGTCGATCACTGCCCATTCCCCTGTGACAGGCAGTTCACCATCGACCAACGCCTCGTAGCGCTTGTGCACCTCGCGCCTCGCAAACGCAGCGCCGAGCGCGCGCTGCATTTCGATGCCGCGGGCCATCACCACCAGTCCGCTGGTCGACATGTCGAGCCGGTGCACGACGAGCGCATCAGGCCAGCGCCGTTGTGCGCGGGCGCTCAGGCAATCCTGCTTGTCCTCGCCACGGCCGGGTACGCAGAGCAGGTTGGCGGGCTTGTCGAACACCAGTAGGTGCGCATCTTCGTGAATGAGGTCGAGATCGATCATCGGCGGTCCGTGTGTCGACGAGTGTAGAAGCCGCCTCATGCCAGCCTCAATCGCCTCGGGTATCCTCGTGGTCCATGCCCGGCCCCGCTTCCGTCTCTGCTCCCGTCCCCGTCCCCGCCCACGGCCTAGAGGTGACTTCTCCTCCCAGCTTTTCCGACCTGACGCGCCAGCGCCCGTTCATGCGGATGTGGGTCGCGCGCCTCTTCGGTACCGCGGCGTCGCAGATGCTGCTGGTCGCTATCGGCTGGCACATGTACGACCTCACGGCCAGCGCGTGGGATCTTGGGCTGGTCGGGCTCTACCAGTTCGTGCCGGCGCTGGCGCTCGCGCTTTATGCCGGCCATTTGGTCGACCGGCATCATCGCGGCCGCATCGTGGCGGCCTGCTTTGCTGTGCAGGGACTGGTGGCGCTCGCTTTGCTGATGGCACACCAGTCGCATCACGATTCGCGCGGATTGCTGCTTGGCCTGTCGCTGGTGCTGGGCGGCGTGCGCGCTTTCCAGATGCCGGCACAGCAGGCCCTCACGCCGCTGCTGGTGCCACCGACGATGCTGTCGCGTGCGATGGCCTTCAGCTCGGCCGGCATGCAGGGCGCGATCATCGGTGGGCCTGCGCTGGGCGGTCTGCTTTTCATCCTCGGCGTGGGCGCCGTTTACGGGGCGAGCGTGCTGTGCTTCGTGGTTGGCTGCCTGCTGGTCGTGCGGCTTCGGTATGCCTACACGCCGGCACTGCGCGAGCCGACTACGGTCGCCACGGTGCTGGCGGGCGTCGATTTCATCTGGAAACGCAAAACGGTTCTTGGCGCCGTGTCGCTCGATCTGTTCGCAGTGCTGCTCGGCGGCGCCGTCGCGCTGTTGCCTATTTATGCGCGCGACATCCTGCACACCGGTCCTTGGGGCCTAGGACTGCTGCGCGGCGCGCCGGCGGTTGGCGCGCTGGTAATGTCCATCATGCTGACGCGCCAGCCGATCGAGCGACATGTCGGGCGAACGTTGCTTCTGGTTGTCGGGCTCTTCGGCGTTTGCATGATCGTGTTCGGCATTTCGAAAAGTTTCGTCGTGTCGATGATTGCGCTGGCCATCTCGGGTGGCGCCGACATGGTCAACGTCGTGATTCGCCAGACGCTGGTGCAGCTCGACACGCCCGACGCCATGCGCGGACGTGTGAGCGCGGTCAACTCGATTTTTATCGGCGCCAGCAATCAGCTGGGCGAGTTCGAGTCGGGCGCGACGGCGGCGCTGCTCGGGCCGGTCGGCTCGGTGGTAGCGGGTGGTGTCGGCACGGTGCTCGTGGCACTTACCTGGTTCAGGCTGTTTCCTTCGTTGGCGCAACGTGACCGAATCGCGTCGATCACGGCGTCACCCATCACGCCGGAAGAGGTCGAACCGAAGAACTGATGGGCCGGTCGATTCAGCGCGTCAAGGCGGCCAGCATCGCCAACGACACCTCGAGCGTGACGTCGCCGAGCGGTTCGGCTACACACGGCAAGATCCAGCCCTCGGCCTTTTCTTCAAGGCTGACGCCAGGCCATTCGATCCGATATCGCACCTGACCCTCCAGCAGCTTGCAGATACAGGTACGGCAGGTGCCGTTGCGGCAAGAGCTCGGCAACTCGATACCGGCTGCATCGGCCGACTGAAGCAGCGTCGCCTCGCCATCGGCCTCGAAGCGAAACCCCGCGGGCTCGATGCGCACCTTCATCTAAAAAACTTCAGGCGGGCGGCCGAACGTGTTCTTGTTCCGCCTTTTGCTCGCGCTTCTGCTCACGCAACATAAAGAGATAGAGGCTTTCAACCTTGTCCCGAGCCCACGGCGTCTTGCGCAGAAACTTCAAGCTCGAGCCGACACTGGGGTCGACGGTAAAGCAGCGCACGGGGATCTGCTGCCCGAGCCCCTCCCAGCCGTAGAAGTCGGCCAGCGCCGTCACGATGGCCTCGAGCGTCAGCCCATGAAGCGGATTGTGCGGCTGTGCTGTCTTCTGGACCGGCACCGCCGTCTCCGGAGGCAGCGACCCTTGAGATGTCTCCTCGTCGGTCACTTGTTCTTGAGCTTGCCGCGCGGAATTACCGAGGTGGTGACGGTTGCGCGCACGGGTTCTCCACCCACTGCCGGTGGCTTGGGAGGCGAGGTGTCCTTCTTCGGTTTCTTGGTCTCCTTGCTGCTGCGCTGCTGACTTTTGGCCATCTGACACTCCTGGTAATGCGGTTGCGATCGGGGAGTTTAGCGGCGCGGCGACAATAGTGGGCCCAACAGTTACTGCCCCGATCCATGTCCGATTACGAAGTCCGCCCCGCCGTCATGGCCGATGCCAAAGCCATCGCCGAAGTCCATGCCCTTTCTGCCAAGGCTGCCTACGAAGGCATCCTGGCCGAAGACCAGTTGCGCTCCCTGGCGCCCACCACGCGCGAAGCCAAGTGGCGCGAAGCCATCGAATTCAGCGAGCCGCAGGTGCAGGTCGTGGTACGCGCCACCGACGACGGCGAAGAAATCGTCGGCTTCGTCGGCTACGACCGATCGCGTGATGCCAAGACGCCTTCGACCACCGGCGAGATCTGGTCGATCTACGTCAAGCCCGGCCATTGGGACGAAGGCGTCGGCGTCATGCTGTGGGATGCAGCGCGCGAAGGCCTCGAAGAAGAGGGTTGCACGGCCGTCACCATCTGGGTGCCGGTCCGCAACGAGCGCGCCATGCGCTTCCATGAGCTCGCCGGCTTCAAGCGCGAAATGAAAACGCTCAAGACCACCGCCTTCGGCACGGTCAAGATCGAGGAAATCCGGTTGAAGCGCGCCGTCGTCTAATGGCCACCGCCGCTGCCGCAGAACACCAGCGCCGGGCCGACATCGTTCGCTGGATTCGCCGAACGCACGGCTGGTTCGGTCTTTGGGGTGCCGTGCTGGGCCTGTTGATGGGGTTCAGCGGTATCTTCTTGAACCACCGCAATGTGCTGAAGCTGCCGCAGGCGCAAGACCGCACACGGGCCCAACTGGCGTTGCCAAATCCGGTTCCAGATACGCCTGAAGCGATGAGTGCGTGGCTCGTGACCGCCCTGCGTACCGATGGCCCGCCCAACTCCAGCCGCATAGAAAGCGCTCGACCCGTGGCGTGGGCCGACAAAAGCGACAAGTCGGCACCCGCGCTAGTGCAGCCTGCGCACTGGGTTTTCAATTTTGGTGGGCCCAATGAAACTATTCAGGCCGACTACTGGCAGGGCAACCGCTCGATCGGCGTCAACACCACGCGCAACGGTATCGTCGCGACACTGACCAGCATGCACAAGGGCAGCGGCATGCCGCTCGCTTGGATCCTGCTGATCGACACGCTGGCCGGCAGCCTGATCTTCTTGTCGCTCTCGGGCGTCACGCTTTGGGTGCTGACCACGCGCCGCCGGGCTCTCGGACTGACCATTTTCGGCGCTTCGCTCGCCGCAGTGGTCGGCATCGCACTGAGCAGCTTCTGATTCCGCTTTCGACCTTCGTTTTTTAGAGATTACGCGTTCATGGCCACCAGTCTTTTCCTGCTTCTGGACGACATCGCCTCGGTGCTCGACGACGTTTCCCTGCTGACCAAAGTCGCCGCTAAAAAGACGGCCGGTGTGCTCGGCGATGACCTCGCGCTGAACGCGCAGCAGGTTTCCGGCGTAAAGGCCGATCGCGAATTGCCGGTGGTGTGGGCCGTGTGCAAGGGCTCCTTCATCAACAAGGCGATCCTGGTGCCGGCAGCGCTGGTCATCGGCAGCTGGCTGCCCTGGCTGGTCACGCCGCTGCTGATGATCGGCGGTGCCTTTCTTTGCTTCGAGGGCTGCGAAAAGCTAGCGCACAAGTTCCTGCACAAGAACGAACACGCTGCCGACACGATGCGGCACGAGAAGGCGGTTGCCGATCCGTCGATCGATGTCGTGGCGGTCGAAAAAGACAAGATCAAGGGCGCGGTTCGCACCGACTTCATCCTGTCTGCAGAGATCATCGCGATCACGCTCGGCACCGTTCAGGGTCAGCCGTTCGTCACGCAGCTGACCGTTCTCGTGAGCATCGCGTTGATCATGACAATCGGCGTCTACGGACTGGTCGCGGGAATCGTCAAGCTGGACGACGCCGGGCTCTACTTGAGCAAGCGGCCTGGTTCCGGCGTTCAGGCCATAGGTCGCGGCATTTTGGTCGCGGCGCCTTGGCTAATGAAGGCTTTGTCGGTGGCGGGCACGGTCGCGATGTTCCTTGTCGGCGGCGGCATCTTGGTGCACGGTGTGCCGGCGTTCGCCCATGCGATCGAGGCCTGGGCCGCCACTGCCGGCGTGTTGGGCACGATCGGCTCGATGCTGGTGAACGCCGGCATCGGCCTCGTTGCCGGCGCCATCGTGCTGGCGGGCGTCGAACTCGTCAAACGGGTTCGACGCAAGGGCTGAACACCCCGAGCTACCTCTGCTTGCTTACTTCTTCTCGACTTCGCGCGAAGATACGCCGAACCACACCAGCAAGCCGCCGAGAAGCATCGCGCCTGCCAGCATGTACATGCCGTTGTCGGTGCTCTTCGTCACGTCCTTGATCCAGCCGATCATGTAGGGGCTGACGAAGCCTGCGAGGTTGCCAAAGGAGTTGATGAGCGCAATGCCCGCTGCTGCTGCGGTGCCGCCGAGCAGGGCCGTCGGCAAGCTCCAGAACAGTGGCAGCGTTGCCAGGATGCCGGCCGTGGCCAACGTCAGCGAAGCCATGGCAAGGACAGTGTTGGAGGCCAGCTGCACGCTCAAAATGAAGCCGATGCAGCCGAGGAACGCCGGCACGATGATGTGCCAGCGGCGCTCGCCCGTGCGGTCTGACCGACGTCCCACCAGCACCATGCAAACGGCGCCGGCGATCCAGGGAATAGCCGTCAGCAAGCCGACGTCGAGCGCACTCTTCACGCCCATCGCCTTGATGATGCTGGGCAACCAGAAGCTCACACCATAGAGGCCCATCACGAACGAAAAATAGATCAGCGCCATGAGCCAGATCTTCGGGTTCTTCAGGCCTTCGGCCGCCGAGGTGGCGACCTTGCCGACGTTGTCGGCCGCGACGTTGCGCGCAAGCATGGCTTTCTCGCCAGCATCGAGCCATTTGCTTTTGTCGATCGAGTCGTCGAGATAGAAGATGACCCAGATGCCGATCAGCACCGAAGGAATGCCCTCGAGCAAGAAGAGCCACTGCCACGCCGCATAGCCGTTGACGCCGCCCATGCTTTGCAGGATCCAGCCCGAGAGCGGGCTGCCGATGATGCCCGCGACGGCGACGGCTGTCATGAACATCGAAATGATCTGGCCGCGACGCGCTGCTGGGTACCAGTAGGTGAGATAAAGAATGATGCCGGGGAAGAAGCCTGCTTCTGAAACGCCCAGCAAGAAGCGCGCGATGTAGAACTGGGTTGGCGTCTGCACGAACATCATCGCGGACGAAATGACGCCCCACGAAATCATGATGCGTGCGATCCACATGCGGGCGCCGACGCGATGCAGGATGAGGTTGCTCGGAATCTCGAAGATGAAATAGCCGATGAAGAAGATGCCGGCACCGAGGCCGTAGACCGTCTCGCTGAACTGCAGGTCGGCCAGCATGCCGAGCTTGGCGAAGCCGACATTCACGCGGTCGAGGTAAGCCGCCACATAGCAAAGAAAGAGAAACGGGACGAGGCGAAGCGTGACCTTGCGGTAGGTGGATTCTTCGCTTGCCAAAGCGAGTCCCGCCGGCCGTGCCGGTTGCTTCGGAATAGGGAGAGTTTTTTCCATCAGATGTCTCCTGTTGAACTGGATTTTTGGAGAAACGCAGCTTACTTGCGATGTCGGCTGCGCGATATCAGGTCAACTACGATGAGTGTCGCGCCCAGCACAACGGCTAATCAGCGCTCCGGCGCCTTTTGCCGTGTCGTCAATTGGTTTTGCTGCGCATCGCGGCCGGGTGGCCCTGCAACGCGAACGACTTGCCTGTTGGAACCAGCGTGTCGCCGTCCACACGCAGGATGCTGATGTCCTGGTCGATGAAATTGCCGACATAGAGGTATTTGCCGTCGGCACTCCACACCGCGCCTTCAGGCAGGCCGCGCACTTCGACCTCGTTGCCACGGGTTACTTTTTTACCGTCGATTTTCAGCAGTACGACCGACCCATTGCGATTGTAGAAATAGGCATTTTTCGCGGCGTTGCTGCCACGCAGGATGACTGCAACCGCGTGCCGGCCGGTCGGGCTAATGGCAAGGCCTTCGGGGCCATCGCCAACCACGACTTTGTCGATCACGCGAGGTGGCTTGGCTTCCATGTCGATCACGCTCACGGTGTCGATCTGGCCGTCGGATGCGCCGGAGTTTCCGTTGTCCGCCGTGAGGGCGAGCTTGCCGTCAGGCGTCACGTCGACGTTGTACGGCCACAGTCCGGCTGCAAGGTCGACCTTGTTGTAGCTGACCTTTTCGCCGTCGACATCAAGCAGCGCGATCTTGTGGCTTGGAAATTTGGCCGCCAGCGCGCGCCGTCCGTCAGGTGTGAAGCGCACGTGCGCAACCGAGTCGCCCATGGCCACCGTGTCGATCAGCGTGACTTGCTTGCCCGCGATGCGCAACACGCTCACCGAGTTGTCGGCGCGGTTCGCGACCAACGCGAGCGTGCCAGCGCGATTGATCGTCAGGCCTGACGGCTGCTTGCCGATGGCGAGCGTGTCGATAAGTCGGGGTGGGTTGGTGGTGAGGTCGATTACGAAAAGGCGGTTATCAGGCACCTGCTTTTTCACGCCGTTTTCTTCGATCACGTTGAGCGAGTTGGCAACCAGTGCCAGTGTTTCGGAGGGGTTGATCGCGAGGTTGGTCGGCGGACCGGCAATGGTGTTGTCGAGTTGCAGCGAGCCGAGCGACTTCGGTGCCAGTGGATCGGTGCCGATGTCGAGCACCTGCACCGTGTCACGCCCTTGCGCGCTCAGGATCACGCCGCCGGCATCGTTCCACGACTGCTTTTCGTCGTTCGCGACGAGCATGAGTTGCCGCTGCGGTGCGATGGTCGCCATACCGGTGCAGCCGGCCAGCGTAGCAAGCGCTGCGATGGCAGCAAACGTTTTGAGAGAGGGCATCGTGTGTCTCCTGTGTTTTTCGTAGATCCGGCGTCGAACACCGGTTGCGCATGGTAGCAAGTGCTCGTAGCAAAATCCGCGGCATGCGAACCAAATCAACGACCGTCCGCTTTGTATTCCCGCGGCTGCTATCCGCTTCGATGCTGTGGCTCGCCGTCACAGCTGCGCCGGATGCATTGGCGCAAGCAACTGGGTCGAACGGCGCGGCGGCAACCGAATTTCCGCGGGCTGCGATGGGTTTTCTGAACGAAGAGTTGCCTAAGATGGAAAGCGCCGTGACCGAGCGCGACCGCGACTATTTCGAAGATGCGATGGGTCGGATGCTCGACTTCTCGCAGCAGTGGGGTTTCAAGTCGACGGGCAACCCGGCGCTCACGCGTTACACGACATGCACCGAAGCCGTGTCGGACTTTCTGGTGGTCGGGTTGTGCCGGATCATCCCGAACGGCGATGTGTGCGAGCCGCGGCTGGCACTGCGCTTCGACAGCAATCTGAAGCGCTGCCGCGAGCTGGCTTCCGGCGGCTGAACGTTACGGGAGGCTCAGAGAAAACCGATCGAAATCCACGGCACCGCCGCGATGACTATGAGCGCGACCAGTAGCGCCGCGAGGTGCGGCCACACACGGTTGAAGGCCTTGTCGGGTGCCACCCGCCCGATGGCACATGCAGCGTAGAAGCCGACGCCGAACGGCGGCGCGAAGAGCCCGAGGCCCATCGCGAACACCACCACCATCGCGTAGTGCACTTCGTTCACGCCGAGCGCGCGCGCCGCCGGAAACAGCAGCGGCCCGAACAGCACGATGGCCGGAATTCCTTCGAGCACGCTGCCCAGAATCACAAAGGCCACGACCGACGCCGCCATGAAGCCGGCCTTGCCGCCCGGCATGCTTTGCATCGCTTCGACCAGCTGATGCGAGAAGCCCGATTGCGTCAGCGCCCAGGCCATGGCGGTTGCGCAGCCGATGATGAGCAGGATCGCGCCGGACAACGACGCGGTTTCAACCAGCATCGGATAAACGCGGCGCCAGTCGAACTGACGATAGATGAAAAGACCGGCAAGCAGCGTGTAGACGACACCGACAGTCGACACCTCGGTGGCCGTCGCGACGCCTTCGACCACCACTGTGCGAATCACGAAAGGCAAGGCGAGGGCGGGGAGCGCGACCAACAGCGCGCGGCCAATCTGGCGTCTGCTGGCACGCTGCACGTCGCTCATGTTCTCGCCACGCGTCTGCCACGCGACCACCACGCAAAGGGCCAGCATTCCGACCAGCGCCGGCAACAGGCCGCCCGTGAACAGCGCGGCGATCGAGACCCCCGTGACCGACCCGATGGTGATTAGCACCAGACTGGGCGGAATGGTTTCCGACATGGCGCCCGATGCCGAGAGCAGGGCGATGAGGTCGCCCTCTTTGCTACCTCTCTTCTTCATTTCGGGAAAGAGGGCTGGCGCGACCGCCGCCATGTCGGCCGCCTTGGACCCGGAGATGCCCGAGACCAGATACATCGCGCCGAGCAGTACGTATTGCAAGCCGCCGCGGACGTGGCCAAGCAGCGACGACAAAAATTCGATCATTGCCCGCGCCAGTCCGGTCATTTCGATCAGGGCGCCCAGAAAGACGAAGAGCGGCACCGACAGCAGGATGAGCGAGGACATGCCCTCGTCGATGCGTCCGGCGACGATGGACATCGGCGTGTTGGTGGCCAGTGCCAGATAGCTCACGGTGCCGGCGCCGAAGGCGAACGCGATCGGTGTTCCCATGACGACCGCTGCACCGACACCGATCACAAAAAAGATCACGAGGTTGAGGTTGCCCAGCTGCCTGAACAACGGCCGTGCGAACCACAGCACCAGCGCCACTACCAGTGTCGTGCCCACCACCATCGTCACTTGCTTCCAGCTGCATTTCTCGATCAACTTGATGACCGCGATCAGCAGCATGAGTACAGCGCCGCACGCAATAGCGGCGACGCGCATCCCATCCGGAATTTCTAGCGCTGGCGTGACCACCGGCCACTGTTGTTCCATGTGCTCGAGCGCAGCCGGCAGGAACATGACGAGAAAGACGATGACCAGCATCAATGCCAGCGACTCGACCCAAGGCCGCACCGTCGGTGACATGCGCCCGACGAAGGTGCTGAGCCGCATGTGCTCGCCGCGCCGCAGT
This sequence comes from Variovorax sp., assembly GCA_025352265.1. Lineage (GTDB taxonomy): Bacteria > Pseudomonadota > Gammaproteobacteria > Burkholderiales > Burkholderiaceae_C > Variovorax. The sequence goes on from JANXTS010000037.1 coordinate 47,131, forward strand.
GCGATCACGGCACCGAGCATTGCAAGCCATAAAAACAGGATCGACGCCAGTTCGTCCGACCAGGTCAGCGGCTGGTTGAACACGTAGCGCGATATCACGCCCGCCAGCAGGATGACGACTTCGAGCGCGACCAGTGCCGCCGCCGGAATCTCCGTCAGCAGCGCGAGCCCACGGTCCAGCCGAGGAAAGCGGCGCAGCGCGACCGGAGCCGCGCCTGCTTCGTCTTCAAGGTGCATGGAACGATTTCAGGCGAGCTTGCCGGCGTATTTTTCGAGCTTGCCCCAGGCCTCGTCGCCGAACTTGCCCTTCCACTCCTTGTAGAAGCCGGCCTTGCTCAGCGTCGCGCGGAACGGTTCGACGTCGGGCGTGTTGAATGTCATGCCCTTGGCCTTCAGCGTGACCTCGACGTTGTTGTTGAGGCGTCGCAGGTCGTCGCGCTGTGCCACCACCTTTTCGGTGATGTGTTTGGTGATGATGGCCTGGATGTCCGGTGGCAGCGCAGCCCACTTCTTAGTGTTCGACAGAATCCACTGGCCGTCCCACATGTGGTTGGTCATGGAGCAATACTTTTGCACTTCGTACAGCTTGGCGATCTCGATGATTGCCAGCGGGTTCTCTTGTCCTTCGACCACCTTGGTCTGCAGTGCGGAGTACACCTCGGCGAAGTTGATGCTGGTCGGCGATGCGCCGAAAGCCTTGAACAGCGAGGTCCACAACGGGCTCACCGGCACGCGGATCTTGAAGCCCTTCAGGTCGTCGGGAACGACGATCGGGCGCGTCGAGCTGGTGATGTCGCGGTAGCCGTTGTCGAGCGGCTTGTCGAATACATAAAGGTTGGCCTTGGTGATGGCCGCACGCACATGCACGCCAAGGTCGCCGTCCATCGCGGCCCACACCGTGGCGTAGTCCTTGAAGGCGAAGGCAACACCGTTGATGCCAGCCACCGGCACCAGCGTCTGCAGGATCAGCCCCGACAGCGGAAAGAAATCGATGGCGCCCGAGCGCACCTGCGACAGCATGTCGGTGTCGCCGCCCAACTGATTGTTGGGGAACAACTGGATGTCGACCTTGCCGTTGGTGTCTTTGCGAATGAGGTCGAGCGCTTCTTTTACGCGGACGTTGGTCGGGTGCGTGACGGGGATGTTGCTGGCCCACTTCATCTGGAACTCGGCGGTCTGCGCGTTCGCGATGTGATGGGTGGCAGCAAGCGCAATGCTGCTGGCTGCGGCGGCCCCTTGGACGAATTTGCGGCGAGAAATGGTCATGGCTTGTTTCCTGGTTTTGTCGATAGATGTATGGAGAACGAGGGTGCTTCAATACATCAGCAAGCCTCCGTCGGCCACCAGCGTCGAGCCGGTGACGATCGACGATTCAGGCGAGATCAAAAACGCGACGGCGTTGGCGATTTGTTCAGGGCTCGCGATGCGTTGCTGAACGCTCATCGCTTCGAGGCGCTGACGGTTCCCGGGAATGGCCAGCGGCGCCGCGATCATCGGTGTCTCGGTGGCGCCTGGAGCCACCGTGTTGACGCTGATGCCGCGCTCACCCAGCGCCCGTGCCGCGTTCTTGGTCAGCGCCAGCACAGCGCCCTTGGATGCCGCGTATGCCGCTGTACCCGACAGGCCGCCGCCGCGAATGCCAGCCACGCTCGCCACCGTGCAAATGCGCGCGCCCGGCTTCATGCGCAGCGCGGCTTCGCGCATGCAGAGCCAGGTGCCGACGACGTTGACGTCGTAGACGCGGCGAAAGATATCGATGCTGAGGTCCATGAACGGCGTCATGTCGGCCATGCCTGCGCTGGTGACGAGGGCGTCGATCGTGCCGAAGGCAGATTCGATTTGCCTGAAGGCCGCGACGACGGTGACCTCGTTTGCAACGTCTGCAATGAAGGCGCTGGCAACAGGCGCAGAGTCGATTCCGGACGGGGTTTCAGCATTGATGCGACCGACGATCGACTTCAACTTCATGCCGTCGATGTCGATGCCCGCCACGCGCCAGCCGCGGCACGCCAGCAGGGCCAACGTCGCGGCGCCGATGCCGCTCGCCGCGCCGGTGACCACCGCGACCGGTTGAGTGCGAGCGGTCGATGCAGCAGGTTTAGTCATGCGACGGCGCTCGTTGCTTTTTGCGGTTGAAGTCCGGGTCTATCGTCTTGATGACTGCCGCGTCGTCTTCGTCTGAAAATCCGGCCGCGATCGTCGCCTTGAAAACACGCAACGCGCCGTCGCCCAGCGGCGTATCGATGCCGGCGCCGGCTGCCATGTCGACCGCGAGACCGACGTCTTTGGTCAGGATGTGTGCCTGCGCGCGCGGCGCGTAGTCGTCGCGCAGTGCGCGCGCCATGCGATCTTCAAAAATCCACGAGGCGCCACTCGACGCGCAGATGACGTCGAACAACTGCTGGCGGTCGAGTCCGAGCCGGTGGCCCAGCGCCAATGCCTCGGCGCCCGCTGTGAGGTTGATGCCGGCCAGCATGTTGTTCACCAGCTTGGTCTTGGCGCCATCGCCGATCGTTTCGCTGATGAAAAAGACTTTCGATGCAAGGTCGTTCAAAACGCTGTCGAGGCGCCCAACAATGCGCTTGTCACCGGCCAGCATGATGGTCATCGTGCCGTTGGCTGCGCGCACCGGGCCGCCGGAGACGGGCGCGTCGAGCGTGGCGATACCGTGTTCAGCAAGGCGTTGTCCGAACTGTGCGCTGTCGATTGGCGAGATGGTTGAACAGAGCATCACCACCGGTGCATTGCCTTGGTCATCGCCGTGGTCGCTCCGCTTGCCGGCGCGGCTGCAGTGCGAGACGCCGCCGACGCCGAAGAGCACGTCTTCGATTTGTTTCGCGTTGACGACAACCACTACCAGCAGGTCGGCCCACTCAGCAAGTTCGCGTGGTGAATCGCACGCGCCGATGCCCGCTCTTGCCGCGGCGCTTACAGCAGCTGGTGCAACGTCACGGATTTGTACCGCATACCGTTTGCCGTGCAGGTTGGTTGCCATCGCCAACCCCATGGCGCCGATACCGATGACACCGACCTTGAGTGGAGATTGCATGTGGCCGCCAAGTGATAGAGGGGTCGGATATTACCCGCGTCGCTTTGCGGGTTTCCCCTCACTTTTGGCCCTGATTGAAGCCTGTTCGTCTACCCGGGATTCAGGCCTTGGACAGTCCTTGAAGCGTTTGCAGCAATACGACTCGCGTCTGCCCCAGCACCATGCCCTTCCATTCTTCGTTGTCGCAATAGAAGGCGTCGCGCAAGTCTTGCTTGATGACGCTGCGCAACTTGAGCGATGCCTCCGGGTGCCGCCGCAGCCACGTGTCCGCGCGCAAGCACAGCAACACGTCCTGGTCGGGCAGCGTACCGAACTCCAGGCCCATCAACGCGGCGCTAGCCTGCGGGCATTCGTCGTATATCGCGGACACCACCGGCCCCGACGTGTTGGCCGAAGCGGAGTCGCCGTCGAAGAGCGCGAACACGTCGGCGCCCCACCATGCACGTGCCTGCTTCAACTCGGCCGGCGCGTTGCGGCCCGGATAGATCTTTTCGCCGTGACCATAGGGGCCGAGGCCGGTGTGGATGTCGATCCAGCCTAGGTGCGTGGTCGAGACTCCATGCGTGCGCAGGATGGCGCGCATGGTGCGGTTGCTCCAAGATGGCGCGGTGCCGCCGTAGAACAAACCGTCGGGCATCGTGTACTGGCCGACAGTCACGGCAGCGCGATAGGTACGCATGCCATGCGCTTCGATGTACGCGGCCATGGCGATATCGTCAGCCGGGGCCGGCGGCCAGGTCGACGGCAGCACGAACGGCTCGACATCAGCGTAGCTCGCGTTCACCGGCAGCGGCGCACTAAAGTCGACGAAGTTGCGGTTCAGGTCGATGTTGTCCTCGTTGGTGCGGTGCAGGTGCGAAAAGCCGTGCGGGTTGACCGCGTGAATCAGCAACAGGGCGACGTTCGCTTTTTGCAGTCGTTCGAGCAGGTTGGCATCGTTCAGCGTCGCGATCTGGCAGCCCGAACCGCAGAAGCCTTCGGGGCCGTGGGTGCCCGAGGTGACAATCAACAGCTTCTCTGCATCGGTTGCGCCGAGGCGGGCCACGTCGGTGGCGAGTTCTTCGCCCAGTGCACCGCGCACGTGGTCCATGACGAACGATTCGACGCTGGCGCCAGCCTGTGCTGCGGCGTCCAGGAACTTGCCGCGGGCTTCGACGTAGGTTCCGGAAAAATGTCGGGTGGCTGCGGTGCGTTGCATTGGGCTCTTTTGTTACGCCGCTCGCGGCAAGGCGGCAACATCGACGTTGATGTCATTGCCGGTGTGATCCATCGACCATAGCAGGCCGATGCGCGGAGAGAAGCAACCCAGCAGTGGCTCGCCTGATGCGTCAAACCGGCGACACGACGCCGGCACGCGCGGCTTTGGGGGCATCTTGAGCAGCATCGTGGTGCTCGGCCCGGAATGGCACATGGACCTGATCGCCTTCTTCGTCGTACAGCGATGCGATTCAGCGCGGCGGGAAGTCGTCGCCCGTCGTGCCGGCAGACCAACGCGGATAGCGGTGCATCGCCTGCATCAAGAGCGCGGAGTCGGCCCATCTCTCAAGCCATGCGCGAAGGCGTGGCCAAGGCTGCAACGCGAACCAAGTCGGGTCGACCGCCGCGAATTGCCGGATGAACGGCATGAGCGCTGCATCGGCAAGGCTCGCCTTCGTTCCGGCTAAATGCGCTGGCGCCTGGCCGGCCGAATGACCAGAGCTGGCGAGGCGATGTTCGAGTCGGTGGATGAATGGCACGGCGCGATCACGATGCGTCGCGCCATCGGACGCGTCCGACGGTGCGGCGCCGCGCCCCGGGTATTTGTAGCGATCGAGCTGCGACTTGAAGTCGCCGTCGCATTCGGAGACAAGCGCCAGCGATTCGTCCAGCGTGCCTTGCGACGGCCGCAACCACCCTGCCGGATCGTTGCGCCGCAGTGCCCACAGCATGATGTCCAGACTTTCGTCGATGACCGTGCCGTCGTGCTGCACCAACACCGGTACCGTGCCCTTGGGCGAGGCATCGAGCATCTCCGAGGGCTTGTCCCGCAGCAGGACCTCACGTAACTCGCAGCGTTCACCGCTTGCCAGCAGGGAGAGGCGCGCCCGCATGGCGTAAGGGCAGCGGCGAAATGAATAGAGAACGGTGAGGGGTGGAGGCCGGGTCATTTCCCGAAGTGTGATGCGATGGTGGCTGCGAAGGCTTTTGCATCGTCTTGGTCGCACAACTCGGCCGCCATGAGTTTGTGGCCCTGCGTCACTGCGGCGGCCGCGATGGCTTTTTTCGGGCACAGCCCGAGACAAGTCGACTCCACGATGCGCAGGCGGACCGGCGATCGCACAAGTCCCCGTTTGAGCTCCTTGCGCGCCAACTTGGCCTTGAACTTCGACGGCCCGTCGCTGCGTTCTTCACAATCGCTACAGACCAGCACGACGCCGGCAAACTTGACTTTGACGAGCAGCGAGTCGTCGGGTGCAGCTGCAATGTGGGAATGGCTCACGCGTTGTCCTTTTGAATGTCATCATCCCCGCGATTGGCCGGACGCGTCGTCAGCGAACCCGCCGTTTCGGCACGACCCGAATGCGATATCGTCACGCCATGTCATCCGTCCCCACCCGCCCCCCGATCGAAATCGAAACCGCGCCCAATCCGGTTGCCACCGTCATCCTCATGCACGGGCTGGGCGCCGGCGGCAACGACTTCGTGTCGATAGTCAACGAGCTAGACCTGTCGGCCGTCGGTCCGGTGCGCTTTGTCTTCCCCAATGCGCCGATCATCCCGGTGACCATTAACGGCGGCTATGCCATGCCGGCCTGGTACGACATCGCGGTGGCCGACCTCGGCGCGCGCGAAGACGAAGCTGGCTTGCGGCGGTCTCGCGTTGCTATCGAGGCGTTGATCGCGAACGAAAAATCTCGCGGCATCCCGGCTGATCACATCGTGATCGCTGGCTTTTCGCAGGGTTGCGCCATGGCGCTGCTCACTGGGCTGCGCCACGGCGAGAGGCTTGCGGGCATCGTCGGCCTGTCGGGCTACCTGCCGATCGCCTCGACCACCGCCGCGGAACGCCACCCTGCCAATCACGACACGCCCGTTTTCATGGGCCATGGCACGCGAGACGGTGTGGTGCCGGTGGCGCGCGCCATCGATTCCCGGAACGCGCTAACAGCCATGGGATACGAGGTCGAGTGGCATGAGTACCCGATGGAGCATTCGGTCTGCATCGAGGAGATCGTCGACCTCAACGCCTTCTTGCTACGTGTGCTGCAGGCCCGGGAAAACACGGGAAAAGTAGCGTGATCGCCTCGCGCACCGTTGGAAACTCCATGGCCCTGAGCCAGCAGCGACGGCGCGCCCGTGCTAACTTCCAGCCCCAGTAATGAGGGGCATAACGATATGAGCAGCACATTGCAGAAGCGTTTGGCTTCGCTTTCGCCGGGGCGCCTGAAGGGGATGCGCCGCGGCATCGAAAAAGAAAGCTTGCGTTCTGCGGCCGACGGCGCTCTTGCTTTGACGCCGCACCCGTCGGCACTGGGTTCCGCGCTTACGCACCCGCACATCACGACGGATTTCAGCGAATCGCAGGTCGAACTCATCACTGGCGTGCACGGGGATGTCGATACGGCGCTTGCCGAGTTGATCCGCGTTCACCAGTTTACTTACCGTGTGCTCGACGCCGTCGGCGACGAGCGGCTGTGGGTGTCGAGCATGCCGTGCGGTTTGCCGACCGACGAGACGATTCCGATCGGGCGCTACGGCTCCTCCAACGTCGGGCGCGCCAAGAGCGTCTACCGCATGGGGCTGAGCCATCGTTACGGCCGGCGCATGCAGACTATTTCGGGCATCCACTACAACTGGTCGTTGCCAGGTGTCGGAAGCGATCAGTATTTCGGGTTGATCCGCAACTTCAGGCGCCACGCTTTTTTGCTGTTGTACCTGTTCGGTGCATCGCCGGCGCTGTGCAGCAGCTTCGTGGCCGGCCGTCCGCACGAGTTGCAGCCGTTGGGCGAGGGCAGCGTGCACATGCCCTACGGCACCTCGCTGCGCATGGGCCGGCTCGGCTACCAAAGCGATGCGCAGGCTTCGTTGGCGGTGAGCTATAACAGCCTCGACGGGTATGGCGCCTCGCTGCAAGACGCACTGACGCGCCCTTGGCCGGCTTACCAGGCAATCGGCATCCAGAACCTGGGCGGCGACTACAACCAGCTCGCGACCAGCCTGCTACAGATCGAGAACGAGTTCTACGGCACCATCCGGCCCAAACGGGTGATCTACCCCGGCGAGCGTCCGCTGCATGCGTTGCGCGAGCGCGGCGTCGAGTACGTCGAAGTGCGGCTGATGGATCTCGACCCTTTCGAGCCGGTCGGCATCAACGCGCAGACGATGCGCTTCATCGACGTATTCTTGCTGCATTGCCTGCTGAGCGACAGTCCTGACGATACGCCGCAGGAAATTGCCGAACTGGCGCACAACCAGCATCTGACGGCGGCGAGGGGTCGCGAGCCGAGCCTCACCCTGCAGCGCGGTGGTCGAGAAGTCTCTTTGGTGGAGTGGGGCGCAGACCTGGTAGCCCAATGCCTGCCCGTCGCAGCGGCGCTCGATGCGGTGCATGGCGACACTTTGCACAGCGACGCCGTGCATGCGGCCAAGGCAGCCTTGCAGAACCCAGATAGCCTGACTTCTGCCCGCGTGTTGACCGAAATGAATTCAGCGCATGCCGATTCGTTTACCGGCTTCATCCGCGCGCAGTCCGAGGCGACGCGTGTGACCTTGCTCGGCTTGCCTTGGACGGCGGAGCAGCAAGCGACGTTCGAGAGCATGACGCAGACTTCGATCGACGAGCAGAAGCGCATCGAAGCGGCAGACGCGTTGCCGTTCGAAATTTACCGCGAGCAGTACGTGTCTCCGGCACGCCTCGGCTTGCGCGGCCGCACGGCGATGACGGCCTGAACCTTCGCCGGTATGGGCTCGACGGTGGTGCGGTACAACTGCACGAACCATGATGGCACCTGGTAGGTACAGACCTACTTGCATTGGCCGGCATGGCTCACCCTCGTGGGGCCACATGCACGCATGATCTCGCGGCACTTCAGCATCCGTTCCACCCAAAGATCCCGACCGTCGACTTCATGACTTTCAAAACCTATCTGGTTGAAGACAGCCAGTTGATTCGGGACAATCTGATTGGGTTTCTTGAAGACATCGCCCACGCCGAAGTCATTGCCCACGCCAGTACCGAAACCGAAGCAGTTGCCTGGTTGAAGGCCCATCACGATCAGTGGGACATTGCGATCATCGATCTCTTTCTCGAGCAGGGAAACGGTCTCGAGGTGGTTGTTGCGTGCCGCGATAGGTCGTCGGACCAAAAAGTCGTGGTGCTGACCAACTATGCGACGCCCGCAATGCGCGACCGCGCGAAGGCGCTGGGTGCCGATGCTTTTTTCGACAAGTCCGCTGAGATCGACGAATTGGTTGAGTATTGCGAACGACTCTGCGCCACGCGACGCTAGCTCTCATGTTTCGCTGAAAACTGGAGTTTTCCCGGCTCTACGCTGTGCGGCAAAGACTCTTGCGGTAAAACCTTTCCGTAATCGATAACGGAATCCTACGCATGAGCACTACAAGCAACATCGTCGACAACGCCAGCAAGATCGACTTCGCCGGCCGAGTGGCCATCGTGACTGGCGCAGGCGGTGGCCTCGGCCGTCAACACGCACTGGCGCTCGCGAGGCGCGGCGCGAAAGTGATCGTCAACGACCTCGGCGGTGCGCTCGACGGCGCAGGTGGATCGACCGGCGCAGCGCAGAAGGTCGTCGATGAAATCCAGGCGGCAGGTGGGGAAGCGATAGCGAATGGCGCGTCGGTCACCGACTTCGAAGCGGTGCAGGCTATGGTGCAACGAGCCATGGACGCATGGGGCCGTGTCGACATCCTCGTCAACAACGCAGGCATCCTGCGCGACAAGAGCTTCAGCAAAATGGAGCTCTCAGATTTCAAGCTGGTGGTCGATGTGCACCTCATGGGGGCCGTGCATTGCAGCAAAGCAGTGTGGGCCATCATGAACGCGCAGAAATATGGCCGTATCGTGATGACGACTTCATCATCCGGGCTGTATGGCAACTTCGGGCAGAGCAACTATGGTGCGGCGAAGATGGCACTCGTCGGCCTCATGCAAACCTTGAGCATCGAAGGCGCGAAAAACGACATCCGCGTGAACTGCCTGGCGCCGACCGCCGCAACACGCATGACCGAAGGCCTGCTGTCGAAAGAGGTGCTCGACTCACTCAGGCCTGAAGCCGTGGTCCCGGCGATGCTGGTGCTCGCGTCGCAGGACGCTCCAACGCGCACGATCCTGTGTGCTGGCGCTGGCACCTTCGAAGCTGCCAACATCACGCTCACTTGCGGCGCCTTTATCGGCATCGGTGGCGAGGCGCCGGAACAGCTGGCCGCACGACTCGACGAAGTAACCGAACGGGCCGGCGAAACCGTACCGTTGAGCGGCTCTGCGCAGGGCAGCAACGAAATTGCCAAGGCGTTGGCTGGCGCGGCACGCTGAACACTGCGCTTCGGTCGCACTGAGTCGCCTCGACGACTCGGTCCGGTTCAATCGGGTATCAGGGTGTTGTCCTTGCGTATGGAGCCGTGGTCTCGGTGGCTGTTCAGGCGGCCCAATGTGCTGTCAAGCAAGCGTTTCAGTTTGCCGGTGGCGCCGCGAAACGCTTCGTCCATCGTGTTGCCATGTTGCGTGACCGCCAGCGGCTGATGGTGCGCCAGACGTGCCTCCATCACGCAGCACTTGTCGTCTGCGCCGGCCTTGCCGTGGTTCTCGTCGCTCAGGTGGATTTCGACTCGTGTCACGTCTTCCGTAAAACGGCTGAGGTGCTGCCTGATCTCGGTGTCGGCCCAGCGCTCCAGCGTTTCCTTGTTGTCGATGCCGTTGCTCGTGTTGACCTGAATTTGCATGCTGTGTCTCTCTGAGTGAACGTAAATATGTGCACCCCCACTGTGCTCCCAAAATCAGACGATAGCCTGTAGGTGCCGGGGCACATCACAATTCGTCACTTCCGATTCACGCGACGGGCGCCTTGCGCACCGAGAAAGAAGTCAGTTTCCATGGCCATTCAGTGGTTTCCCGGCCATATGCATTTGACGCAAAAGGCAATCTCCGAACGCGTCAAGGACACCGATGTCGTCATCGAATTGCTCGATGCCCGACTGCCCGCGTCCAGCGCCAATCCGATGCTGTCGCAACTTACGTCGTCGCGGCCCACGCTTAAGGTGCTCAACAAGCAGGACCTGGCAGATCCGGCACGCACGGCCCAGTGGCTCGCTCACTTCAACGCGCAACCGGCAACGCGTGCCATCGGCCTCGACGCAAGCCAGAGCACGCCAGCGCAGCAGTTGGTCCGGGCGTGCCATGAGCTCGCGCCGAACCGGGGCGGCCTTGCCAAGCCGATGCGCGTGCTGATTTGCGGCATCCCCAACGTCGGCAAATCGACGCTCATTAACACCCTTACAGGCAGCAAGAAGGCCAAGACCGGCGACGAAGCAGGCATCACCAAGCTGGAGCAGCGCATCACGCTGGCCGACGACTTCTACCTGTACGACACGCCCGGCATGCTGTGGCCGCGGATCATCGTGGCCAAGAGCGGCTACAACCTCGCGGCCAGCGGCGCCATCGGTCGCAATGCCTTCGACGACGAAGAGGTTGCGCTGGAACTGCTGGCCTACCTCAAGACGCACTATCCGGCAGCGGTCGCGACCCGCTTCAAGCTCGACACGACGGCGTCCGCCATCGCGGCCATGAAGGACGAAGATTTGCTGGAAGCCATCGCCCGCAAACGCGGTGCCATCCTCGGCAAGGGACGCGTCAATCTGCAGAAGGCGTCGGAGATCGTGATGCATGAATTCCGTGCCGGCAACTTCGGCCGCATCACGCTGGAAACCCCTGAGGAGTTTGCCCAATGGCTTGTGGCGGGCCAGCAACTCGACGCCGAGCGCCAGATCAAGAAGGCTGCTCGAGGAAACAAGCGTGCCGGTGCAGGAGGTCCACCCGAGGCCGACGTGCCTTCCGACTCGAATTGACGTGACCAGCCCAGATACGACGACCTTGAACGTCCGGCCCGGCCTGTAAGGCCGAGTCCATTCAGCGGATTTAAGTCACGCAAGGTCATAACAAACCGCCTCAGAAGCGGTGGCGCTGGCGATCGGTGTTGTTTACTTTTGGATACACTCTGGAATCCCTCATCGCTTGCTAAAAAAATGCCATCCGACAGTCCTCAGTCGTTGCGCCGGCTGCTCCGGAACGTTTTATTTTTCGTTGGTTTGTTTGCACTGGTTTGGCTGACACTCAACTTCGCGCACCAGAAATTGCGCTTCGTTCAAGCAGGATCCGATCTTGTGTCGAAGGAAAAGTCCGACAAGCTTTCAAAGCAGGCGCTCTTTCCCGCACAGGAAAAGTACCGTGTGATCGCGATGGGCAACAGCAAGACGCTCAGCAGTTTCAAGCCCGACGTCTTCGATGCGGTGTTCCCCGGCGACGTGCGTTCATACAACTTCGGTCTGCCGGGCGAGTCGCAATTCCTGCCGGTCTTGAGGTCGATCCTGACGAGCGGAAACCGTCCGACGCACCTGTTGCTCCAGTTGCCCTGGGCGCCACCAGAGGCAACCGCCAAGCAGCTGTCACTGCTCAAGGACGACAACCGTATTCTGATAGCACTGATCCCGTTCAGGCGCTTCTTCCGCGACTTGACGCTGTTCCTCTTTCAGTCGCTCAAGACCGGTGTTGGGCCGGAATGGACGCGCATCAAGGGCGAGATCGAGTCGGTGGACAAGAACCGGGGCTGGTACTTCATCAGCGGTCAGAGTCACTATCCCGATGGGAAGTTACCGGCCGACTTTTCCCTGGCTACGGACAACGCGCAGGCCAAGCCGGTGCGTGCGCTTGCGCCTTCCGGCGAGGACTACGCCGCGTTGCTCGCGCTCGCAAAGCAATACGACTTCAAGGTGGTGCTGGTGCCGTGGTCGGCGCGTACCGGTGAATACGCGCCGGCCGACGACGGCGGTCTGAAAATTGTGTCGCAAGACCCGTACATCGCCGAGCGCGGGCCCAATTACTGGCTTTATCCACCACCTTCGTTTTCGGACCCGGTCCACATGAATTCGGGCGGTGCCGAGGCTTACACCAAGCGTCTTGCAACCTTCCTCAAAGGCGCCGGGGAGTTGAAGTAATGTTGTTCAATTCCTTTGAGTTCTTCGGCTTCTTCGGCGCATTCTTGCTCGTCTACTTTGCGAGTCCGTTTCGCTATCGCCCGTGGATTCTGCTGGTCGCTAGCTACGTGTTCTACATGAGCTGGGAGCCGAAGTTCGTGCTGCTGTTGCTGCTCACGACACTGGTCGATTTTTCGACTGCGCTGGTGATGGCCAACAGCGGCAAGCCGCATGTGCGCAAGCTCGCAATGGTGGTGGCGCTTACCCTTAACTTCGGCATTCTCATCGTGTTGAAGTACGGCAAGTTCCTGATTGAAAACGCAGAGGCGGTTGCACATTCCGCCGGCGTAGGCGGCCACTGGAATATCGTGCAGTTCGTGTTGCCTGTCGGCATTTCTTTCTACACGTTCCAGTCGGTCGGCTACACGCTCGATGTGTATTTCAAGCGCACGCCGGCTGAGCGAAATCTGCTGACCTACGCACAGTACGTCGCGTTCTTTCCGCAACTGGTGGCGGGGCCGATCGAACGGGCCAGCCACATGATTGCGCAGTTCAAGGCGCACCACTACTTCAAGGCCGAGAACGTCTCGCCGGCGATGTGGCTCATCGGCTGGGGCTTGTTCAAGAAGATGTGCGTGGCCGACCAGATTGCGCCGTTCGTCAATGCGATCTACAGCGACCCGGGCAACTATTCGGGCAGCTACACGCTGCTGGCGACAGTGCTGTTCGCGATCCAGATCTATTGCGATTTTTCAGGCTATTCCACCATTGCCCGTGGCGTGGCCAAGCTGTTCGACTTCGAATTGATGATCAACTTCAGGCAGCCGTATTTTTCACGCTCTCTGTCGGAGTTCTGGGGCCGCTGGCACATCTCGCTCTCGACCTGGTTTCGCGACTATCTGTACAAGCCGCTGGGCGGTAGTCGCGGCGCCCACTCGAACACGCTGCGCAACGTTTTGATCGTCTTTGTCATCAGCGGCATCTGGCACGGTGCATCTTGGTGCTTTGCGGTATGGGGCTTGCTGCACGGCTTGGGTTTGGTGGTCGAGCGCGTCGTTCGCTGGAACGGACTCGACACGACCGGTGGTTCAGGCAGAGCACAGCGCCTGGCCCGTGGGGCGTTCGGTTGGGCCGCGACCATGATCGTGGTGTTGGTGGGATGGGTCTTTTTTCGCGCCGCGACACTGGGCGATGCGTGGACCGTACTCAAGAGCTTTCGGCACCTCGCCGCCCTCGACTACGACACCTTCAAGGTTCTTGGCTTCGCGAGCTTCGAGATATTGCTGGCGGCATTGTTTATCCCGTTCACGTTCATCGTCGAATGGGTCGTGAGCAAAGACCGTTACCAGAGCATCGACCAACTCGTCGGGCCGCGCCTGTCGATCGTTCTCGGTGTAACGCTGACCTACGTGATACTGCTGTTCGGGGTGTTCGGCCGCCGCGAGTTCATCTACTTCCAGTTCTGAGATGGAAGAAGCTGCCTGGTCATAAAACAGCCTGCCCCGGACTCGATGCAAAGCGCTGACGGGCATCAACCTTTCAGCTTGATCTTCCCCTCGCGCACATAGCGGTCGTATTCGTCGCGCGGGATAGCTGTCAGGCCGCCGGTGTTGTCGCCTGCGTCCCAGCTGATCGTTGCGCTGTCGGCAGCCAGGTCGATCTCGACCAGGCCTTCGGGAATCGTCAACGGCACGCCGTCGCCGGGGGTGTAAGCCACATGGCCTTGAATGGTCGCGTGATGCGTCATGGGTTCTCCTGGGTTCGCCGTAAGACACATCATCACATGCAATCGTGACGGTGTTGCGTGTCAGCGGACTTTGACGAACTTCGGCAAACTCAGGCCCATGACAACCACAACACAACCACCCGACGAACCGTTGATCGAAGTGATCCAGGGCGATCTTTTTGCCTACCGCCAAGGCAATATTGGCGTCGACTACGTCCACCGTTTCGAATCCGGCAAGCCCGGCCCGCACGTTCTGATCAATGCGCTGACGCATGGCAACGAAATCTGCGGCATGGTCGCCGTCAAGCAGCTGCTCGATGCGGGCGTACGGCCGAAGATCGGTACGCTGACGTTGAGCTTTGCGCACGTCGAGGCCTACAACGCCTTCGATCCCTCGAAGCCGTTCGAGAATCGGCAGATCGTCCACAACCTCAACCGCATCTGGTCCGACGAATTGCTGGACGGCAACGAAGACAGCCCTGAACTTCGGCGGGCCCGCGCGCTGCGGCCGGTTGTGGCGGCGGCCGATCACATCCTCGACATCCATTCGACCAGCCAGGACGTCGTGCCCTTCTGGGTGTATCCCGATTTCGCCCGCAACGCCGATGCTGCCTTTGTTATCGGATTGCCCTCGGTACACCTCGTCATGCCCAACGGCCTGGGCTCCGGCACACCGCTGATCCAGCACGGCCTGCATGCCGGCGCCGGCGCACCCGGTGCGGCGATGGTGGCCGAATGCGGTCAGCATTTCATGCAGAAGACGGCCGACGTCGCGGTGCAAGTGACGGCGCGTTTTCTGGCGTACTTCGGCATCGTCGACCATGAAGGCCCGGCGCCTCTGCTCGATGCGCAGCGGCGTTTCGAGCTGTTGGAAACGCGCATGGTCATGACCGACCATTTCGCTTTTACGCGGCCGCTCATCGGCTTCGAGACCTTTGCAAAAGGCGAGCTCATCGCGACCGATGGCGATGCCATCGAAATCCGCTCGCCGTGCGACAACTGCACCGTGTTCATGCCTACGCGCGCGCCCATCGTCGGACGCGAGGCGGTGTATCTGACCAAACCGATTTTCTGAAGCGATGAGCCGCGCGCGCTGGGCTGGTGTGGCCTTCGTGTTCCTGTGGTTCGCACTGGGCGGCATCGCACACTTCGTTGCGATCGAAACCGAGATGCGCATCGTGCCGCCGTACATTCCGTGGCCGCGCGGCGCGGTGCTGGTGAGTGGCGTGTTCGAATTGCTGGGCGCCGCGGGCTTGCTCTGGCGACCGACGCGCCGTGCTGCAGGCATCGGGCTTTTTATATTGACGCTGGCCGTGACGCCAGCGCATTTCTTCATGCTGCAGCGGCCCGATTTGTTCCCGTCGATTCCGTACTGGGCGCTGATTTTGCGATTGCCGATTCAGGTTGCGCTGCTGGCTCTGATCGGGTGGAGCACAACTGCGCCGCGCGCGCCGACCGGGTCGGCAAGGCGCTGATCAAGCGATTTTCAGTGTGGCGCCTCGCCGTACGCCACCGCGAGCAATTCGGCTTGCTGCTCGGTCGTTCTAAGGGCGATCAGCTTGAGCAGCGCCGCACCATCTTGTGCCTGAATGCCGTGCTCCTTTGCAAAGGCCAACGCGTCGGGCGTGAAGGTCGAACTCGTGACGTAGCTGCCGTGCCTGAGCTGGTTCGCCCTCATCAAGCCGGAGAAGTCGCGCAAGTCCTTCAGGCCCACCGGCTTGGACGGCCGATGCTTGCATTGGACGATGCGTGGTGCGTCCATCCGAGTGGACTGCAGCCAGAGGTCGACGCCGCCCTGTTCTCCGTGCGACCTTGCGTGCGTCGCGAAACCTACTTGCGAAAAGAAGGCTTCGCACAGTGCCTCGAAGCGCTGCCAGTGCATGCTGGTCAGAACTCTCGGGCTCCAGGCTTGCTCACGCTGATGCAATGGCGTTGCGGCTGGCTGGCGCGGCGCATACAACGCCTCGACCGTCATGCTGGAAGGGGAGGGAGCGGGGTATGTCTCTTCAAACTCGAGGGTGGGCTCGCTTTTGTACGACGACCACGAATCCGCGGATCGGTCGACGTAGACGTCGACCTTCGCTGCATCACCGGCTGAGCCGCCCCAGTTCGCCTGCGCATTGCTGCGTCGCATCGTGTAGTGCAAACCCAACAGTACGGTACCCAGAATCAATGCAATCCAGCCGGCCGGGCGCACCGCCTGCTCGATGCCCGCGGCAATGGAGCCATGCACCAAGGCCGGAATGACGGTCAGCAGCACGACGCCAGCGACCAGCGTCATCAACCCGGTTCCCAATAGCGCAGTGCCCGTGCGGGCACGAATGGCTGGGGCAGCTGGGCTGGCGCGATCGTCTGTAATTTGCGTTGTCATGACCAGCGGTGCTTTCGTAAATGTGGAGACGCGTTAACGTTATGAGGCAAAACGGCTTACAGCGCAATGCGCACGCTTGGAGGTTGCTACCAAAAACACCGTGAAAACGCACGCGAAGCAATTCACAAAAAGGGCGAAATAAAGCTTATGCGGCAGGCCCGGAGACGAAAAGCGCCGGGTCGACCATCGCGCGGTTAAGCATCACCGACCAGTGCAGATGCGGCCCAGTCACGCGACCCGTCGCACCTACCGCGGCAAAGCGCTCGCCGGTCCTCAGCACATCGCCGGGCTTTACGTCGATCGCGCTCAAATGACAGTACATCGTGAGCAGGCCGCCGCCGTGATCGAGCCACACTGTGTTGCCGTTGAAGAAGTAGTCGCCGGTGTCGATGACGCGACCCGGCATCGGCGCCAGCACCGGCGTACCCGTGCCAGCCGCGATGTCCATCCCGCTGTGCGGATTGCGCGACTGCCCGTTGAAGACGCGGCGCAGCCCGAACGAGCTGGAGCGACGGCCCGGCACCGGCACGCGCATGTGCAGCGACGCGGCTTCTGGCAGGGGCTCAGAGAAGGTCGCCATGACGATGGCGAGGTGATCGCGCTCGCGCTCGTAGCGGGCCTGGTCGGCCGGCGACAGGTCCACCGTGCCGGGCGCGACGTTCAGCCGCTGCTCGCGGTATTGCTTGGGCGCGATCGCATAGATGATTTCGCGCGTGGCTGCGCCGTCTTTGGCCGGTACCGCGATACGTCCCTCGCCGGGCGCGGCTGCCAGGGGAATGCCGACCAGCGCGATCCATTCGATCGGGTCACCGAGCACCAGCAACGGTGCGTCGCCGGTGGTCATCGCACGGGGTCGCGTCGCAGCCGGGCCAAGCGACAAACGCGCAACGCCGCCCGGCACCTGCGACGCTTGGGGCCAGATATCGGCGACCGAAGACGACGTGACGCGTGACGCGGTAGGAGCGGTCTTCGTCGCGGCGAGGGCGGCAAAAGAAGGCAGCGCCACCAGGCCCAGTGCGCCGAGCACGGCTGAGCGCCGATGCAATGCGAAAGTTATATGAGAAGGCATGCCGTCAGTCTAGCTACGACGCCACGCCCATCGCATGCGATGCCGAACCGCCAGCAAAGTCACGTTGCGCGTCGGCAAGCGAAGGCTGCGACGTCCATCGGTCCAGCTGACGCTCCGACAATCGGGCCGCCGCGTCTTGAACGTGGCTTACAACATCAGGGAGTTCAGATTGATTCATTCGAAGAATGCAGGCCGCGCCGCGCGTGTGCTTACGGTGCTGGCTGCCGCACTGGCCACAGCCGGCTTGCTCGTCGCTTGCGGCACCCGCGGACCGGTCGCGCCGGAGCCGCCCCCGCCTTCGGCCACCGCTGTCAACAGCATCGTCATGCCGCACATCACCTATGGCAGCACCCCCAAAGGCGTAAAAATCCTGAAGTCGGACGACAACTGCGACGTGCCCACATTGCTGCGCCAGAACGTGCAAGACCAGCTCGAAGAACCGCTGCTGTATCTGTTGCCCGCAGCCACTGCAGGTGCCGAGGCGGCACCGGTGTTGAAGATCGAAATCACCGACCTCCTGGCGAACGCCGGCGGCATCTACGGCGGTCCCAAGATCGTGGACATCCACGGCACGCTCGAACGTCCGGGCGTGGCACCGACGCAATTCACCGCACGGCGTCAGATGTTCATTTACTTCGGCGTGCCGCGGTCGACCTGCAGCATGGTGGGCAGCGTGACGTACACCCTGGGCAGCGACATCATCAAGTGGATGAAGAAGCCGATCAACGGCGCATTTCTGGGCGAGCGCTGAGCCACTCGCGCTCGCGCGCTCACACAGCGACAGCGGCTGTCTTCATGCTTCCCGGCGCAAGACCGTCGAGCGTGTACGGCCCGATCGCGGCGCGTATCAGCCGCAGGGTTGGCAAGCCCACGGCCGCCGTCATGCGCCGCACTTGCCGATTGCGGCCCTCGCTGATCGCCAACTCGATCCATGCGGTCGGAATCGACCGGCGCGTGCGTATTGGCGGCTGCCGCTCCCATACATCCGGTGGCGGGTCGAGCAGGCGGGCACGTGCCGGGCGTGTGATGCCGTCGTTCAACGGCACCCCCGCGCGCAGCGATGCCAGCGCGGCCTCGCTCGGCACGCCTTCGACCTGCACCCAATAGGTCTTCTCCATCTTGAAGCGTGGATCGGCAATGCGTGCCTGCAACTTGCCATCGTCTGTGAGCAGGAGCAGCCCTTCGCTGTCGGCATCGAGCCGGCCCGCTACATAAACGCCGGGGATATCGATGAAGTCTTTCAGGCCTTGCCAGCGACCTTCAGCGGTGAACTGGCTGAGGACGCCGTAGGGCTTGTTGAAGCAGATGAGGCGAGCACTGTTCGATGCATTCATGGCGGTTGGTCTGCGAGCGAGAACAGCCGCCTCAGCCGCCCCAGCCCGAGTCGCTGATGTGCCGCGCATATACGGCGAGCACGATGCGCTCGGAGTGAACGAGGTAGTCGTTGAGCGCTGTGGCTGCGCGGGCAGATTCGCCGCTCTCGGCCAGTTCGAGGATGTTGATGTTCATGTCGACATACGGCGCGTGCAGAAACTCCGGGTCTTGTAGCAAGCCGAAGGCCAGCCGCAGCTCGGCCAGCACTTGCGCG
>JANXTS010000043.1 GCA_025352265.1 Variovorax sp.
TCCGATGCCACGTGCTGTCGCACATCGAGCTGCGTTGGCGCGCATCGCGCCCGCACTGACCGCGCTCGGCACCGTTGTCTTGCTGGGCCTCTGTGTATCGCGGCTAGGCACTTACAGCCCATTTTTGTATTTCCAGTTCTAAATGAAGCCCGGTGTTCTGTGGCTCCGCATCTACGGCGTTGGCTTCATCGTTTGCTTCGCGTTTCTCTGGATCACGCTGCTCACACCGATTGCCTACGGCGACTTGACCCGCGTGGGGCGGATCTCGGAAACCGAGTTCGCGGCGCGTCGACCCGCTCCGAAGTTCAATGCGGTACACCTCGTGGATTCTCCGGTTGCGGCTGCCGACGTGCTCGTCATCGGCGACAGCTTTTCGATTCGCTTCGCTTGGCAAGCTGCGTTGGTGGAGGCCGGTTACCACGTCGTCACCACGCATTGGGACAAGACCGGCCCTCTGTGCGCAGACTTTCCCGGTTGGCTGCATCGTTCAGGCTTCAAGGGGCGCTACGTCATCATCGAAAGCATCGAACGCCTGCTTCCTGAGAGACTCGACGAAGCGGCTGCATGCACGACCATGTCGCAGCCTTTTCAGGCGATTCCAAGGGCTACGCAAGCGACTGCAGACTTGGCCATGGCCTTGCCGCAGCGGCTCAACTGGGACGCCGAGTGGGCAAGTGGCTGGCTGACCTATATTCATACGCGCAACATCAAGAACAGCAAAAGCGTGCTCACCTTAAACCACCCGGGATGGGGCGCTCTGATTGCCTCGCGACCTCTGCCCAATGGCTGCAAGGAATTCAGCAACCGCATGTGCGACAAAGGAATCTTCTTGGTCGACGACGATCGCAACCCAGTACTTGCCGAGAGCTCAGCTGCTTTCATGGCTCGTTTCGCCAGAGCCGCCGAGGGCACCGGGATGCCAACAATCATCTGGATGGTGATCCCGAACAAAACCACGGTGTATTTGAAGCAAGACCACGCGACTTCTTTCGTGCAAGCGCTCAGCGCACTGAAGCTGGGACCGGATCTTTTTGCGCTTGCCGCTGAGAATCGCCAACACGTGATGGACCTCTATTCACCCAATGACACGCACCTCTCGCGTGCCGGGTATCAACTGGTCGGCGCTCGCATGTTGCAAGCCCTGAAGGAAACTGACAAATGATGCCGGCACGCTTGTGGCTACGCTACTTTGCAGCAGGCTTCATCGTCATTATTTCGATGCTGCTGGTGACGCTTTTCACCCCGGCGCCGTATGGCGACCTCACGCGAATCGGCCGTCTCTCGGACGCCGAATTCGGTTGGCAGGCTGCGCCTCCGGTGGTCACCAAGGCATACATCAAGGGCGTGCCGCTCGATCAAGCCGATGTGCTGGTAGTAGGCGACAGTTTTTCAATGACGCTGCGTTGGCAATCGCGGCTGGTCAAAGAGGGATACAAAGTAGCGACGATCTATTGGGGCCAGACCGGCCCGCTGTGCAGCGACTTCACGCCATGGATACAGCGCGCCGGATTCAAGGGCAAGTTGATAGTGGTCGAGAGCGTGGAGCGCCTCCTGGGCGATCGGCTCAAGGGCGGTTCGACCTGTACAACCATGTCGAAAGAGCCTGTGGTCAAGACTATGCCGTTCCTTGAGCCGCTCGAAGCTGTGCCTGGCTTTGCGCTGAACTGGAGCGCCAAGCTGACTACCGGACTCATTACTTACGCGAACATGAGAAAAGTACGTGCGCTTTCGGGTGATGCGCTGTTCGGCGATGAAACCTGGGTGCGTCCGGTGCCGGACGGTTGCCGGTACTTCAGTCACAAGCTCTGCGAGAAAGCCCTGTTTTTTTTTGAAGACACCGACAACCCGCCGCTCAAGCCCGAAGCCGTCGAGCAGATGAAGACTTTTACCAAAGCCCAGTCCGACCTCAAGTTCGTCTGGATGGTCATTCCCGACAAGACCACGGTTTACGTCGACACGCAACACGCGGCACCATTCGTTACGGCGTTCAAGACTTCCGACTTGGGCCCCGATCTGTTCAGCTTTGCCGCCGACGAACGCGCCAGGGTTCGCGATTTCTATTTCCCCAACGACACGCACCTCTCGATGCATGGCCAGCTGATCGTCGGCGACCGCATGCTGCAGGCCGTCCGCCAGGTCTTGCCGCCGCCCGCGCCGCGGCTGCCGTGAGACTATGATTCCTGACCAGAACGGAACAGCGTGATCCTTTACGAGTACCCTTTCAACGAGCGCATCCGGACCTACCTTCGGCTCGAGCATCTCTTTCGCCGCCTTGGCGAGTTGGTGCCTTCCGACTCCGCGCTGTCGCATCACTACGCACTGGTCACGATTTTCGAGATCATGGACGTGGCGGCACGCGCCGACTTGAAGGCCGACGTGCTTCGTGACCTCGACAAGCATAAGAGTGTTTTCAACAGCTATCGCGGCAATCCGCAGATCTCTGAAGCCGTGCTCGACCAAGTGGTTGCGCAGCTGGAACGCAACTTCACCACGCTCAATACGGTGCCTGGAAAGGCCGGTCAATCACTGACCGAAAACGAGTGGTTGATGAGCATCCGCAGCCGCGTCGGCATTCCTGGCGGAACCTGCCAGTTCGATTTGCCTGCGTACTTCGCCTGGCAGAACCGTACGGCCAAGACGCGTCGCACCGACATCGAGCGCTGGCTGACGACCCTCGCGCCACTGGCCGAATCGATTTACCTATTGCTCAAGCTGCTGCGTGATGCTGACGTCCCCTACAAGGTGATTGCAGCGCACGGACAGTTCCAGCAGACGCTTCCGCAGGGACGCAGCTTTCAGTTGCTGCGCCTTCGCATCGATCCGAAGCTCGGCTTGATTCCCGAAATCAGCGGCAACCGCTTGATGGTCTCGGTGAGATTGATGCGCCACGAGAACGACGACAGGCTGCACCAGAGTACCGACGACGCGCCACTCGAGCTCACGCTTTGCGCGTGAAATCGGACGGCAGGAGAGCGAACGTGGCGACAAGCAAAGGCAACAAGGCGGGCGATCGAATCGTGCGGTGTCCCGCATGCGGCGGTGACAGCGTCTATGGGCCGAGCAATCCGTATCGGCCGTTTTGCAGCGCGCGCTGCAAGGGGAGCGACCTGGGCGCCTGGGCCAGTGAAGAGTTCAGGATGCCGGCCGATGCGCCGCCGGACGATGATCCATTCGGCGACCCGCGGCTTCAGTAGAGCGTCAGGATCAGCCGTCGATCAAGAACTCGGCAAGCCGCGCTCGACGCCCAGCCAGCCCAACACCGGCAGCGCGCCAGGCAGCACCGGTGTCACCTCCAGCGGCAACTGCTGCCAGCGCATCGCCTGGCCTTCTCGCATCTCGAACTCACCGGTCCACGCGGTTACCTTGCACCAGTGAAGACGCACCAGCGCGTGCGGATAGTCGTGCTCGGTCACCTTCCACACCGAGGCGTTGCCGATCGTGATGCCGAGCTCCTCGTGCAGTTCACGACGCAAGGCTTCTTCGATGGTTTCGCCTGACTCAACCTTGCCGCCCGGAAACTCCCAATAGCCGGCGTACGGCTTGCCTTCCGGGCGCGTCGACAGCAGCAAGGCATCGTCGCTATGGCGGATCAGGATGCCGACGGCGACTTCGGTGTGCCGACGCGGCTCGGTGGTCGTGTCGTTCACACCGCCCGCCGCCCCGCGTAATCGCGCGCGAACTGATAAGCCACCCGACCGCTGCGCGAGCCGCGCTCCAAGGCCCACACCAGCGCTTCAGGCTTGGCCGCATCGATGGCTGCGGCGTCGACGTCGAAAGACGACAGCCATTGCGCAACGATCGTCAGGTACTCGTTCTGGCTGAACGGATAGAAGCTGACCCACAGGCCGAAGCGCTCCGACAGCGAGATCTTCTCCTCGATCACTTCGCCGGGATGTACCTCACCCTCCTCGGTGTGGGTGTAGCTCAGGTTGTCCTTCATGTACTCCGGCAACAAGTGACGCCGGTTGCTGGTCGCGTAGATCAGGACGTTCGGCGTTGGCGCGGAAATGGAGCCATCGAGAATCGACTTCAACGCTTTGTAACCGGGCTCGCCTTCGTCGAAGCTCAAGTCATCGCTGAAGACGATGAATTTTTCAGGCCGACCCGACACGACATCGACGATGTCCGGCAAGTCCACCAGTTCCGCCTTGTCGACCTCGATCAGGCGCAAGCCTTGCGGTGCATAAGCCTGTAAACATGCACGAATGAGCGACGATTTGCCGGTCCCGCGAGCGCCCGTCAACAGCACGTTGTTGGCAGGTTTGCCTTCAACGAACTGCCGGGTGTTGCGCTCGATCTTTTCCTTCTGGACCTCGATTTCCTTCAATGCGTCGAGGGGCATGGTGCCGACATGGCGCACAGGCTCCAGTGCGCCATGGCCAGAGCTGCGGCGACGATAACGCCACGCGATCGACGCGTTCCAGTCAGTGGGCGCGACCAGCGGCTGCGGAAGAATTGATTCGATGCGCGCGATGAGTTGCTCAGCGCGCACGAGCAGGTGTTCGAACTTATCGTTCATCGAAGCAGCCAGTCAGGAACGGTAGTCAGCGTTGATCGAAACGTAGTCGTGGCTCAGGTCACACGTCCACACGGTCTCACTGGCATGGCCGCGACCGAGACCGATGCGTACCGTGATCTCGCTTTGCTTCATCACTCGCTGGCCATCTTCTTCGCGGTAGGCCGGGTTGCGCCCGCCCTGCACTGCGACGTGCACGTCGTCTAGATAAAGATCGATGCTGGTCTGGTCGAGATCATCGATCCCCGCATAGCCCACAGCGGCCAGAATGCGGCCGAGATTAGGATCGCTGGCAAAGAAGGCTGTCTTCACCAGCGGCGAGTGCGCGACGGCATACGCGACTTGACGGCACTCAGCCGAATTGTTGCCGCCTTCGACGCGAATGGTGATGAATTTGGTGGCACCCTCGCCATCGCGAACTATCGCTTGTGCAAGTTGACGCGCCACGTTCTGCATGGCCAAAACGAGCGCGTGGCCGTCGGCCGAATCGAGTGAATCGATCGTCGGGTTGGCGGCCTTCTGCGTTGCGATGACTACAAACGAATCGTTGGTCGACGTGTCGCCGTCGATCGTGACGCGATTGAAAGAAGCCTCGGCCAATCGCAGGGCCAGTGGCTGTATCAGCGCCGCATCGATCTTCGCGTCGGTTGCCATGAAACCGAGCATCGTCGCCATGTTGGGGCGGATCATTCCGGCGCCCTTGCTGATTCCGGTGATAGTCACCGTGGTTCCGCCGATCTGAACCCGCTCGCTGAATGCTTTGGGCACCGTATCGGTCGTCATGATGCCTTCAGCAGCACGCGCCCAATGGTCCGGCGCCGCGTCGGCAAGCGCCGCTGGCAACCCGGCTTCGATGCGATCAACCGGCAACGGCTCCATGATGACGCCCGTCGAAAACGGCAGTATCTGTTCGGGTGATATGTTCAGATGCCGCGCCAGCGCAACGCAGACTGTTCGGGTGCGCGCGAGTCCATCTTCTCCGGTGCCTGCATTGGCATTGCCCGTGTTGATGACCATGGCACGAATGCCATGGGCCGCCTTCAAGTGATCGCGGCATACCTGCACGGGCGCCGCGCAAAAGCGGTTCTGCGTGAAGACGCCGCCGACCGCGGCGCCTTCGTCGATCAACACGACGGTGAGATCTTTGCGGTTGGCTTTGCGCACGCCGGCTTCAGTCACACCGATACGAACGCCAGACACCGCGAACAAGGCGGCAGGATCGGGAGCAGACAGATTGACGGGCATGGCGCGTGCGTTCCTTGGGATCAGTTCAACTTGCCGTGGCAATGTTTAAATTTCTTTCCACTGCCGCAAGGGCACGGATCGTTGCGTCCGACGCGCGCCAACGCAGCGGCTTCAACGCCCAGCGTGCCGAGTCCAGCCGCTGCGATGCGACGCTGGCTTTCTTCCTCGACACGCACTTCGACTTCACCCGACTCCGTGGGCGCCGAGTAGGTAATGTTGGCAAGGTTCTCGCCGCGGCTCTCCAGCGCTTCGGCGGCTTCTTCAAGCTGCTCGCTGGACTGCACCCGTACCGTCATCAGCTGACGCGTCACTTCGTTCTTAACCGAGTCGAGCAGCTGGCCGAAGAGTTCGAAGGCCTCGCGCTTGTATTCCTGCTTCGGCTGCTTTTGCGCATAGCCGCGCAAATGGATGCCCTGGCGCAGATAGTCCAGCGACGCCAAATGCTCGCGCCAATGCGTGTCGATGCTTTGCAGCAAGACCATGCGTTCGAACTGCGTGAATTTCTCCTGTCCGATCAACGCCACCTTGGCGTCGAAGGCGGCATTGGCTGCTGAAACGACCTTTTCGACAACCTCTTCGTCGGCGATGGATGTGGCCGATTCGACTTCTTTTTGCAACGGGATGTCGAGGCCCCACTCGGTGTTTAGCGACTTTTCGAGTTCAGCCAACTGCCATTGCTCTTCAACCGATTCCGGAGGGACGAACTGACGCGCAAGATCGGTAAAGCAGCCTTCGCGCAGCGCCTCGATCTGGGCTGTCAGGTCTGATGCATCAAGGATATCGTTGCGCTGCTGATAGATCACCTTGCGCTGATCATTCGAGACATCGTCGTACTCGAGCAGTTGCTTGCGCACATCGAAATTGCGCGCCTCGACCTTGCGCTGCGCGCTCTCGATGCTGCGCGTAACGATGCCCGCTTCGATGGCCTCTCCGTCCGGCATCTTGAGCCGGTCCATGATCGCCTTGACCCGATCGCCCGCGAAAATGCGCATCAGAGGATCGTCCAGGCTCAGGTAGAAGCGCGATGAGCCGGTATCGCCTTGCCGGCCTGAACGGCCGCGCAATTGATTGTCGATACGACGCGATTCATGTCGCTCAGTGGCGATGATGCGTAAGCCGCCGAGCGACTTCACAAATTCGTGATCCTTGTCCCATTCGGCACGCAGCAACGCGATTTCGGTCTGCCGGCCCGCATCGTCGAGACCTTCGTCGGCCTCGACTGCCTCGATCATTTTCTCGACGTTACCGCCTAGAACGATGTCGGTGCCGCGACCGGCCATATTGGTCGCGATAGTGATCATCTTGGTGCGGCCCGCTTGCGCCACGATATCGGCCTCGCGCGCGTGCTGCTTCGCATTGAGCACCTGGTGCGGGAGCCCTGCCTTGTTCAACAACTCGTCGATGATTTCGGAGTTTTCGATGGACGAAGTACCGACCAGCACCGGTTGCCCGCGGTCGTAACACTCGCGGATATCCTCGATCGCAGCCTCGTACTTTTCGCGCGTAGTCTTGTAGACGCGGTCGAGTTGATCTTCGCGCTTGCTATGCCGATTCGGCGGAATGATCGTGGTTTCGAGTCCGTAGATTTCCTGGAACTCGTAGGCCTCGGTGTCTGCCGTGCCCGTCATACCGGCCAGCTTGCCGTATAGGCGGAAATAGTTCTGGAAGGTGATCGACGCCAGCGTTTGGTTCTCGGCCTGGATTTGCACACCTTCCTTGGCTTCGACGGCCTGATGCAAACCATCGCTCCAGCGACGGCCCGTCATCAGGCGACCGGTGAATTCGTCGACGATCACGACCTCGCCCTCTTGAACCACGTAATGCTGATCGCGGTGGTAGAGATGCCGCGCGCGGAGCGCGGCATTGAGGTGATGCATCAATGTGATGTTTGTCGGGTCATAGAGGGATGCGCCATCGGGCAAGAGCTTGAACTCGCTCAGGATGCGCTCGGCATTCTCGTGGCCGTCCTCGGTCAGAAAGACCTGGTGCGTTTTTTCGTCGACAGTGAAGTCGCCGGGTTTGGTGACACCTTCGCCGGTGCGCGGATCAGCTTCGCCTTCCTGCTTGGTGAGCAGCGGCACAACCTTGTTAATCGCGAGGTAAGTGTCGGTGTGGTCTTCGGCCTGGCCGCTGATGATCAGTGGCGTGCGAGCCTCGTCGATCAGAATGGAATCGACCTCGTCGACGATCGCGTAGTTCAGGCCGCGCTGGACCCGATCGCCGGGCTCGTAAACCATGTTGTCGCGAAGATAGTCGAAGCCGTACTCGTTGTTCGTGCCATACGTGATGTCGCTGCCGTAAGCCTGCTGCTTTTCTTCGCGCGGCATGTTTGGCAGGTTGATGCCGACTGAGAGACCGAGGAAGTTGTACAGCCGACCCATCCACTTCGCGTCGCGGCTGGCAAGGTAGTCGTTCACTGTGACGACATGCACGCCTTTGCCCGACAGCGCGTTCAGGTACACCGGCAACGTGGCGGTCAACGTCTTCCCCTCGCCCGTACGCATTTCGGAGATCTTGCCGTTGTGCAGGGCCATGCCGCCGAGCAATTGCACGTCGAAGTGGCGCATCTTCATGACGCGCTTGGAACCTTCGCGCACTGTCGCGAAAGCTTCGGGCAGCAGGTCGTCGAGGGTTTCGCCCTTGGCGGCGCGGGCCTTGAACTCCTCGGTCTTGGCGCGCAGGGCGTCGTCGCTCAGCTTCTCGAACTCGGATTCGAGCGCGTTGATGCGATCGACCGTCTTCCGATATTGCTTCAGGAGACGGTCGTTGCGACTGCCGAAAATCTGGGTCAGAAAATTGGTTGCCATGAGTGGAGGATCGACGGACGCCCTGCACGCGGGGCACTGCGATCCAAATCCCTAAAATATGGTGGAAGCAATTGGGCGCACTTGGATTAAATGCAAGCGGCCCTGATGCCAGGCGCAAGCGCCGACAAACCTCGCATTTTAGCCGGCTTGTTTCAGTCTGCTATTTCCCTATGATCCGCCGCACGACCTCCTTCACATTGCTACAGGCTGCCGACGACTCCCCCACCCTGGCGGGCTTGCTGGCACGCGCCCGCGACGCTTCGGAGCGTCTGAAGGCGGTGGAAGAGCTAATACCAAAGGAAATGCGTGCCGCAGTCCAGCCTGGACCAGCAGATGGCGATGTGTGGTGCGTGCTGGTCAACGGCAGTGCGGCAGCGGCCAAGCTTCGCCAGCTGGCACCGGTGATCGTCGCTCGGCTAAAGACTAAGGGATGGGATGTGGCAACGCTGAGAATCAAGGTGCAGCAAATCCGACGCTGATTTGGGATCGCCGCTTTGCATCGCAAGGCTTTAAGTTTTCTCCCGCCGCTCAGGGCTTCTCGCCGCGCTTGCTTGCACCGTCGTCCATGAAGCCCGGATTGCGGCCCGCTGGTGCCTGCTTTGGCACCATAACTCCACCGGGCGCCCGGACCAGTTGTTCCGGCTTAGGCGCATCGAAGTTAGCCGATGCCTTTTTTACCGAGTGCGCACGGTGGTGCTTCACGGGAGCGGCATCGGCAATGTTCAGCGTGCCGGCTATAGCAACAGCGGAAAAAATCAGAACGAGTTTCGCAATGGAGCGGGGCATAAGAACGCCTTGTAGTTGAAGGTCACAAATCGAGCACGAGAAGCTGCGACTTCGAACGCGAGCAGCAGGGCATGAACTGGTCGTTTGCCGCCTGCTCTTCTGGCGTTAAGTACATGTCCCTATGGTCAGGCTCACCCTCGAGGACGCGCGTCAGACAAGTACCACAAACGCCCTGTTCGCACGACGTCAAGACTTCGATACCCGCGGCGGCCAAGGCCTGAACCACAGTTTGATCTTTGGGTATCGGGACGACCTTGCCCGAACTTGCGAGCTTCACTTCGAAGCTGGCATCCTCTCCTGACTTGACGACTTCAGCGCCGAAGAATTCGCAGTGGAGTTGCTCGGCCGGCCACCCAGCCTTGCGGGCGGCGTTAAGCAGCCAGTCCATAAAGCTCTTGGGCCCGCAGACGTACAAATGCACTCCCGGTATCTCCGTCGCGAGCAGTTTGGCAAGGTCTAACTTCTGCGCCGCATCGCCATCGTCAAAATGGAACTGCACTTTGTCGGCAAAGGGCGAAGTGGAGATACGGTCGCGGAAGGCGGTGCGCTCGGGCGAGCGTGTGCAGTAGTGCATTTCGACTGACGCGCCTGTCACCGCGAGGCGCTCCACCATGCAGAGGATGGGGGTGACCCCGATGCCGCCCGCAACGAGCACACTGTGCTTCGCTTCGTGCGCTAGCGGAAAGTGATTCTTCGGTGCGCTGATGTGCAAGACGTCGCCTTCATTGACAGCTTCGTGAAGGCTTTGCGAGCCGCCGCGTGAGCCCGGGTCGCGCAGGACGCCGATCAGATAGCGATGCGTTTCGTTGGAATCGTTGCACAGTGAATACTGTCGAATCAAGCCGTTTGGCAAGTGCATGTCGATATGGGATCCGGCTGAAAACGCGGGCAGTGGACGATCGCCGACGCTCACCAGTTCGAGGCTCACGATGTCGATCGCTTCGTCGACTTTGCGAGCGATGCGAACCTGAAGGTCACCCGCGCTCACGCGACACTCTCCGCCGCGAGAATTCGGTCGAGCACGCGCCGCGACTGGACACCGCCCGAGTCGATGTTGAGCTTGAGAAGTGCGCGGTCGGGATGGGCCAACAGATTCTTCTGCTGGCGCTCCAGCATCTCAAGGTCTTCGCTAAAAATCTTTCCCTGTCCCTCTCGAATGCTGGCGGTCAACGCTTTGTCGTTCGGATTGAAGTTACGTGCCATGCCCCAGAAATACCAGATCGACGTTTCTGTTTCGGGCGTAATGAAGTCGACCACGATGCTCGATGCCTTGAACTTGGCGTCAGCGTGGTAGCCGCCGTTGCCCGCATGCGCCACACCCACTTCAATCAACACATGACTGGGCGGCGTGAAGCGGCAGATTTGCCAGCGGTCTACCAAGACATCGTCGGCCAGGTGATTGCCGCGCAGTGCCATGCGCCAAAACGGCGGCGCCATGATGTTTTCCATGTGACGCGCAGTGATCACCGCATCACCCTCGGTTGTCGTTGTGGTCGGCGTTTCGTCGATTTCCGGCTGCCCGATGCTGGTCGCGTGCACATAGGTCTCGTGCGTCAGATCCATCAGGTTGTCGATCATGAGGCGGTAGTCGCAGCCGATGTGATAAAGCCCACCTCCGTATGCCCACTCCGGGCTTTCAGCCCATTCGAGTCGGTGGAGCTTGGCCTCGTCGGCCTGCGCCGGGTCGCCGGGCCAGACCCAGACGAAGCCGTAGCGCTCGATGACGGGGTAAGCGCGTATGGCGGGGAACCCACGTACACGCTGGCCCGGCATGGCGATGGTCTTGCCGTCACATCCCATTTCGAGCCCGTGATAGCCACAGACCAGTTTGCCCTCGACCACTGACCCAAGTGAAAGCGGAGCACCACGGTGGGGGCAAAAGTCTTCGAGCGCGGCGACCATGTTGTCGGAGCCCCGGTAAAAAACGATGGCCTCGTCGCAGATCTTTCGACCCAGAGGCTTGTCGTCGATTTCCTCTGGCGTGCAGGCGACGTACCAGGCATTCTTCGGGAACATACGTGTCTTGCTTTCGGAGGTCGTTATTGACCGCTTTGGTAGGCGTGGGCGATAAAATGAGCGTGCTCAAATATAACTACGCTCAATTTAGGAGTCAACAGCGAGACAAAGGATGACTAGGCGTGACGCGGCATGTCAGGCGAAACCGGTCGAACAGCATGGTAATTTTGGGGTGCGGTGCTGCGACACTCACAAGTCCCTGACCGATCAATTGTCAATGCACAACTTTGAAACCGAGACCATGCAAGCACCCCCCACAGGCCTGCGTGAGCGGAGCAAAACAGACAAGCGCAAGCGCATCATCGAAGCGGCGCGCGCCGTGTTCATAGAGCACGGCTACGAGGCAGCGACCACGCGCGAGATCGCAACGCGCGCCGACGTCTCTACCGGCACGGTGTTCGTCTACGCCAAGGACAAGCGCGACTTGTTGCTGCAAGTGGTCAACGACGAACTCGATGTCGTCAATCTCAAAGGACAAGCATTGCTGGAACGACCGGGCTCGCTTCGCGAACGATTGCTACCGTACTTCGAGCTCCGATACCGTTATTGGGCGAGTGAGCCGCGATTGGCACGTCCGGCGCTGCGCGAGACGTCCGAATTTCTGACACCAGATGCAAACCAGGGAGAAGAGGCACATCGCTTCTATGCGCGCCGCCCGGTGATCCTCGGCCATATCGAACAGATAGTGCGCGCTGCTCAGGAAAGCGAAGAAGCGCTGGACGATGTGCCCGCGGACCAGATCGCTTCGTTGATCTTCAGTCTCTATCTGATCGAGGTGCGTCGGTGGCTAAACGACGAGCCACCAAGGCTCGCCAAGGGCATGGAGCGCCTAAGCGCCGTGCTGGGATTGTTCGTGCGGGGCATCTTGAGCCCCGGTCATGAATGGTGCCGCTTGTCGGAATCGAACTGACGACCTACCGCTTACAAGGCGGTTGCTCTACCAACTGAGCTAAAGCGGCGGGATGTTGATTTTAGCGGTGCGCGTGGCACGCCTCACTGTGTTGGCTGGTCGCCGCGACTGCGTCCGCTACTTTATGCGCTTTAAAGATGGCTTGGCACCACCACCGCCCGAGGGGCGCGGCGGGTCGTCCTGATTGGTTGGCGCATCGTTCACCGTGCCACGGTGGCCAGCTAACTCGTCGCCGGTGACGAGATGCATTATTTTGGCATCGCCGCCACCCTCGCCGCGCTGCGTGTCGCGCTGTTGGCCATGCGTGTCCGTCGCTTCGGCGGTCGACAGTGGACCTCCATCACCCCCCTTAGCTGCAGGCTGAGCGGGTGCCGGGAAGGCCATGCCCTGCCCATTTTCACGTGCATAGATGGCGATCACGCGACCGATCGGTACGTTAATCTCTCGCGCACTTCCTGCGAATCGCGCCTTGAATTCAATGAAATCGTTGCCGAGCTTCAGCGAGCTTGTGGCGTCGAAGCTGATGTTCAACACGATTTCACCATTCTTGACGTACTCGCGCGGCACCTGCACGGTGTCGTCGACCTGGACCGCGACATAGGGGGTGAACCCATTGTCGGTACACCATTCGTACAGCGCCCGAATGAGGTACGGACGCGTGGAAGATGATTCGAGCGCGTTGATCATTTTGACAAAGCCACCGGCACAGAGCGCTTACTTGCGCATGACCTTTTCAGAAGGCGTCAGCGCTTCGATGTAGGCCGGGCGCGAAAAAATGCGTTCGGCGT
The DNA here is from genome assembly GCA_025352265.1 of Variovorax sp. Taxonomy (GTDB): domain Bacteria; phylum Pseudomonadota; class Gammaproteobacteria; order Burkholderiales; family Burkholderiaceae_C; genus Variovorax. The sequence goes on from JANXTS010000043.1 coordinate 13,069, forward strand.
ACTTGAGCAGCGGGGCAGCGTTTTTGCTCAGATCGATGCCGTAGTAGTCGAGGCGCCAGAGCAGCGGTGCGATCGCGACGTCGAGCATCGAGAAGTTGTCGCCGAGCATGTACTTGTTCTTCAGGAACACCGGCGCGAGTTGCGTCAGGCGATCGCGAATGTGTGCACGAGCTTTTTCCAGCGCCTTCTCGTTGCCCTTCGATGTCCGGTTTTCGAGCGTCGACACATGTACGAAGAGTTCCTTCTCGAAGTTGAGCAGGAACAGCCGGACGCGTGCGCGGTCGACCGGGTCGCCGGGCATCAACTGCGGATGCGGAAAGCGTTCGTCGATGTACTCGTTGATGATGTTCGACTCGTACAGGATAAGGTCGCGCTCGACCAGGATCGGCACCTGGCCGTACGGGTTCATCACGCTGATGTCTTCAGGCTTGTTGTAGAGATCGACGTCGCGAATTTCGAAGTCCATGCCCTTCTCGAACAAGACAAAGCGGCAGCGATGGGAAAAGGGGCAGGTTGTTCCTGAATACAGAACCATCATGGCGAAAGACTCCTAAAAATCGAAAAGAGTGGGCAGCATCCGCAACCCACTCTGGAGGATCGGACGCATCAGAGCGGCCGATCGGCGGTGAACAGGAGCTACTTGACTTCTTTCCAGTAAGACGCGTTCAAACGCCACGTAAAAACCACCGCCATCAGCAGGAACAACAGGACCCATACACCGATGCGTACGCGCGTGTTTTGTGCAGGCTCGGCCATCCATTGAAGGTAGCTGACGAGATCACCAATGGACTGGTCGTACTGCAACGGCGTCATGAGGCCCGGCGTGATCTGTTGCCAGCCTTTGAACACCTCGCTCTCATGACCGTGTTGCTCTATCTTTTCGTAGAGCGGGCGACGGTCGCCCTGCAGTTCCCACAGCACGTGCGGCATGGCTACGCTTGGGTAAGCCATGTTGTTCCAGCCCGTGGCTTTGGTGTCGTCGCGGTAGAAAGTACGCAGATAAGTGTAGAGATAGTCAGCGCCGGTGCCACCATGACCAGCACGCGAGCGGGCTACAAGAGTCAAGTCGGGCGGATTGGCGCCAAACCATTCCTTTGCCTGCCGAGGATCCATGTTGGTCTTCATGGTTTCACCGACCTTGTCGGTCGTGAAGAGAAGGTTGTCCTTGATCTGCTGCTCGGTGATGCCGATGTCCTGTAGCCGGTTGTAGCGCATGAACGCAGCAGAGTGGCAATTGAGGCAGTAATTGACGAACAGCTTAGCGCCGTTTTGTAACGCGGCCACGTCGTTGGTCTTGTTGGGCGCCTTGTCCCAGGCATAGCCTTCGCTCTCGGCAGCGGCCGGGGTAGCCACCACAAATGCAAAGCCGAGGGCGAGGGTAACGGTGGCCAGCCAGGCGGCGATGCCCTTCTGCAGTTTCTTCATCGTGGTCGCTGCGAGCGCCGCTTCATTTATTGTTTTGGTCATGCTGATTGCAGCTTCAATGCGCGGCGAAGACCACACGGTCGGGCACCGTCTTGAACTCGCCTGCGCGACTCCAGAGAGGCATCAACAGGAAGAAACCGAAGTAGAGCAACGTGCCGATTTGCGAAACCGTCTGCGCGATGTCGAGCGCGAACGAACCGATCGTGAGACTGCCCCAGACACCCGGAGGCTCGATACCAAGGTACCCCAGGATCAGGAAAAAGAAGACGAACGTGCCATAAACATACTTATGCCAACTTGGCCGGTAGCGGATCGACCGAACTTCGCTGTGATCGAGCCACGGCAGGAAGAACAAGATGATGACCGAACCTCCCATCACCACGACACCCCAGAACTTCGCATCGAACGACTTCAACAAGACGATGAGTACGAGGACGGCGACAACGGCGGCAAACTTGATAAACATCCCGGACCTACCCTTGATGAAGTTCCAGACCGCCGCGATCGCCAATATGAGCGCGAATACGTTGACCATGTCGTCGGTCGTCGCGCGCAGCATCGAATAAAACGGCGTGAAGTACCAGACCGGTGCAATGTGGTTCGGCGTCTTCAGAGAATCGGCAGGGATGAAGTTGTTGTACTCGAGGAAATAGCCGCCCGCTTCCGGCGCAAAGAAAATTACCGCCGAGAAGATCGTCAGGAACACCACGACGCCGAAGATGTCATGCACCGTGTAGTACGGGTGTGAGGGGATGCCGTCGAGCGGATGACCGTCGGCGCCGCGGTTCGCCTTGATTTCGATGCCGTCGGGGTTGTTAGACCCCACTTCGTGCAGCGCGATCAAATGCGCAACCACCAGGCCAAGCAACACAAGTGGCACCGCAATCACGTGGAAGCTGAAAAAGCGATTGAGCGTGGCGTCGCTCACCACGTAGTCACCGCGGATCAGCAGCGCAAGGTCAGGGCCGACGAACGGGATCGCCGCAAACAGATTAACGATCACCTGAGCGCCCCAGTAACTCATCTGACCCCACGGCAACAGATAGCCCATGAAAGCTTCGGCCATCAGGCACAAGAAGATGGCGCAACCAAAAACCCAGATCAGCTCACGCGGCTTGCGGTAGCTGCCATAAAGTAGCCCGCGGAACATGTGCAAATACACCACGACAAAAAACGCCGAGGCGCCTGTCGAGTGCATATAGCGGATGAGCCAGCCCCAAGGTACATCGCGCATGATGTATTCGACCGACGCGAAGGCCTGCGTTGCGTCGGGCTTGTAGTGCATGACCAAAAAGATGCCGGTCACGATCTGTATGACCAGCACCAGCATCGCGAGCGAGCCGAAAACGTACCAAAAGTTGAGGCTTTTTGGAGCGTAGTACTTGCCCCATTGGTCGTTCCAAAGCTTGGTCAGCGGGAATCGGTTGTCGACCCAATTCAACAGCTTTTCACCGGCCGGCGCGTTTGGAGAGATCTCGTGGAATTCAGCCATGTCGTTGCCTCTCAGGCTTTCACGTTCTTGTCTTCACCGATAAGCAAGCGCGTATCGGTCATGTACATGTGCGGCGGCACCGGAAGGTTGTCCGGTGCGGGCTTGTTCTTGAACACGCGGCCGGCCAGGTCGAAGGTCGAGCCGTGGCAAGGGCACAAGAAACCACCTTCCCAATCGGCGGGCAGCGACGGCTGCGGACCAGTTTGCAAGCGGTCGCTCGGCGAGCAGCCAAGATGAGTGCAGATACCAACGACCACCAGCACTTCAGGCTTGATCGAGCGGTGCTCGTTTTGCGCGTATTTTGGAGTGAACTCGTCGGGATGGCGCTTGGACAGCGGGTCAGCCAGTTGCGGGTCGAGCTTCGACAAATCGGAGAGTTGCGCAGGCGTGCGCTTCAAAATCCAGACGGGTTTGCCGCGCCATTCGACGGTCATCTTCTCGCCGACCTTGAGAGCACTGATGTCTACTTCCACCGGTGCGCCCGCTGCCTTGGCCTTTTCCGAAGGCTCGAAAGTGCTGATAAAGGGCACTGCGACGGCAACGCCGCCCACTGCGCCTGCACAACTGGATGCGATCAACCACGTTCGTCTGCTGGTGTCGATCCTGGGTTGGCCGACAGTGATGTCACTCATGGGGGTCCTCAATCTTCTTCGCTGGGGCTTGACTCAACCCGCGATTGTAGCGGAGCGACAGAGGCGAATTCAACGTGCGGCGGGCCATGAGCGCACCCCGCAACGCCGTTTGGGCCTCCTATACTCGGCGCCTGACTCCACCCTAGCGCACGAGGAACCTGCATGAGCTATCTCAAGGAATTTCGCGAGTTCGCCGTCAAAGGCAATGTCGTCGATTTGGCAGTGGGCGTGATCATCGGAGCAGCGTTTGGCAAGATCGTCGACTCTCTGGTCGGCGACATCATCATGCCGATCGTCGGGCTCGTTTTCGGCAAGCTCGATTTTTCAAACTACTTCGTCGTGATGGGCACAGCGCCGCCGGGCGTCGCGAACACGTTGGCCGATTTGAAAAAGGCCGGAGTTCCGGTGCTCGCTTATGGCAACTTCATTACCGTGGCGGTGAACTTCGCGATTCTTGCCTTCATAATTTTCCTGATGGTCAAGCAGATTAACAAGCTGCGCAGGCAAGACGATGTGGCGCTTGCGCCTGCACCGACGGCCGAAGACATCGTGCTGCTGCGCGAAATTCGCGACAGCCTCAAGCGCTCGTAACCGCTGCCGTCTCTTTGTCGACGCCTGCCAGCGTGCGGGCGATTCGCAGCGCCTCGATCAGGCTCGATGCGTCGGCCTGTCCGGTACCGGCAATATCAAAAGCGGTGCCGTGATCGGGGCTGGTGCGTACCAGCGGGAGGCCCAACGTCACATTGACGCCTCTGTCGACACCAAGATACTTGATGGGGATCAGCCCCTGGTCGTGATACATGGCGACGACCACATCGAACTCGCCTATGCGACCTCGCGTGGTGCGCGCGCGCATGAACACAGTGTCCGGCGAATACGGCCCGTGCGCATCGATCCCCTCAGCGCGCGCTGCAACGATCGCCGGCACTATGGTCTCCAGCTCTTCCGACCCGAACAGCCCGCCCTCGCCCGCGTGCGGATTAAGGCCAGCGACGCCAATCCGCGGCGAGTGCCCCAAGGCCCTCCCCAAGGCTTGATGCGTGATGCGAAGGGTCTGCAACACACCCTCAAAAGTCACGGCCTCGATGGCGTGTCGAAGCGACAGGTGAATGCTGACCAGCACTGTGCGCAGTTCGTCGTTAGTCAGCATCATGCGCACCGGCACCTCGGAGACGGTGCGACCGAGATACGCTGCCGCTTCGGCCTGAAGCAACTCAGTGTGCCCAGGATACGGAAAGCCCGCCGCTGCCAGAGCTTCCTTGTGAAGTGGCGCGGTCACGATGGCATCTATCTCTCCACGAAGCGCAGCACGAGCCGCCCACACTACGCAATCGCCCGCCACCCGCCCGGCTGCGGCACTCACAATGCCCACGTCGATGGTCGGCGGTGGCTCGACCACCTGCAACACCGGAATGCACCGGGGCGGCACATCGGCGGCTTCGCTCGCGCTTCCAAGCACCGCCACCGACCAAGCGAGTTGTCCTGGCGACGCCAACGCCAGACATGCGGCGCGCACAGTTGCAACGTCGCCCACCACGAAACAGCCCCGCGTCATCGCTGGCGCATCACGAAACGCTTTGATGATGATTTCGGGGCCAATGCCTGCCGGATCGCCCAGGGTGATGGCGATGGGTTTCAGGGCTTTCATGCCGGGTTGTCGATGTCAATGAATTCGTGCGCCAAGCCGAGCTGCGCCGCGACGTGGCCGGCCACGGCTGGCGCACCGTAGCGTTCCGTCGCGTGATGCCCGCAGGCGAGGTACGCCACACCCATCTCTCGGGCGTAGTGCGCCTGCGGCTCCGAGATCTCTCCGGTGAGGAACGCATCGGCTCCAGCCGCGATCGCCGCCTCGAAGTGCCCTTGCGCGCCGCCGGTGCACCATGCAATGGTCTTGATGGGGCGATGCGCGCAATCGACCAGCGTCACGGGTCGACCGAGCAACTTCTCGGCGTGCAACGCGAGCAATGCGGCGCTGGGGAACGCGGCTCCATCGGTGCGCCCACCGATAAACCCCAGCTCTTGCTCGCCGAAGCGGCCGCTGGAGCCGGCCCGCGCTACTAATCCAAGCTTGAGCCCGAGTTGTGCGTTGTTGCCCAGGTCAGGATGCGCGTCCAGCGGCAGGTGATATGCAAACAGATTCACGTCATCACCCAGCAACAACCCGAGCCGCTGCTTCATCCACCCTGTCACGCGTCCGTCCTGGCCGCGCCAGAACAGGCCGTGATGGACGAAAATCGCATCGGCGTCCGCGTGGATGGCGGCCTCGATCAGCGCGCGGCTGGCGGTAACCCCGGAGACGATCTTGCGCACCACCGTGCGGCCTTCGACTTGCAGGCCGTTCGGTCCGTAGTCCTTGAATCGCGCAGGGGCCAGCAGCAGGTCGAACGCGTTCAGAAGTTCGTGGCGTGTCGTACTCATCGTTCGATTGTGGCGGCGGCCGGAGCTCAAGGGCTGAGGGAGAATGTGTTTCTTTCTTAACGCATCTTTTTTCTTGTTCGTACTCCCCATGAAACGTATCTGGCTGCTATTCGCCCAAGCCGTCACCGTGCTGCTGGCAGCTTTTTTCGTCGTGTCGACGCTCAAGCCCGAATGGGTTAACCGTCGCACCACGTCGCTCGGCGGAGTCGTGTCCGTTATCGAAGCGCCCGCTGGCGCACTGAGCAGGATCGCGCCGGGCAGCCTGAGCGCGGCTGCCAAGAAGGCTTCGCCGGCCGTGGTGAGCATCAACACCAGCAAGGCCGCGCAGCGCAACCCGCGCAGCAACGACCCCTGGTTCAAGTTCTTTTTCGGCGACCAGGGTGACGACCAGCCGCAGGTCGGACTAGGCAGCGGCGTGATCGTCAGCGCCGACGGCTACATCCTGACGAACAACCACGTCGTTGACGGCGCCGACGAGATCGAGGTCACGCTCAACGACAGCCGTCGTGCGCACGGCAAGATCATCGGCACCGACCCCGATACCGACCTGGCGGTGCTCAAGATCGAACTCGACAAACTGCCCGTCATCACGCTGGGCAATTCCGATGGGCTGGAGGTCGGCGACCAGGTGCTGGCCATCGGCAACCCCTTTGGCGTCGGCCAAACGGTGACGAGTGGCATTGTTTCCGCGCTTGGCCGCAACCAGTTGGGCATCAACAATTTCGAGAATTTCATCCAGACCGATGCGGCCATCAACCCTGGCAATTCCGGGGGCGCGCTGATAGACGTCAATGGCAACCTCGAAGGTATCAATACCGCGATTTATTCGCGCTCTGGCGGCAGCATGGGCATCGGCTTTGCCATCCCGGTGTCGATGGCGAAGATCGTCCTCGAAGGCATCGTCAAAGAAGGTCAGGTGCGCCGCGGCTGGATCGGCGTGGAGCCGAACAACCTGTCGCCCGAACTGGCCGAGACCTTCGGCGTAAAAGCCGACACCGGTGTCATCATCACCGGCGTCTTGCAGGCCGGGCCGGCTGCCAAAGCGGGGATTCGTCCGGGCGACGTCATCACCGGTGTGGGCGACAAGAAGATCGACAACGTGCAGGAGCTGTTGACCGCGGTCGCTGGGCTCAGGCCGGGCGACGCCTCGCGCTTTGCGCTGCGCCGCGGCGGCGACAAGATGGAACTCGACGTGACGCCGGGTTTGCGACCCAAGACGCCGATTCGCAAAGCGCCAACGCCCGAAAACGAGTAGCGAGGCTCAGGGTTTGGCGTCAATTTCCGACGATGCCGCAACATCATCGGGCGCCTTGCTGTGCTTGACGAAATACTTCGCACCGAGAATGCCGATTTCGTACAAAAGGCACATCGGGATGGCGAGGGCCAGTTGCGATACGACGTCAGGCGGTGTCAACACGGCCGCGACCACGAACGCGACCACGATGAAGTAGCCGCGAAACGAGCGCAGCTTCTCGACCGTGACCATCTCGAAGCGCACCAACAGCATCACGACGATCGGCACCTGAAACGCCACGCCGAAAGCGATGTACAGCGACAGAATCGCCTCGACGTACGAAGAGATGTCGGGCGTCGCATTTACCGACACCGGCGTAAAGCGTTGGATGAAGCCAAACATCTTGTCGAGCACGAAGAACTGCACGAAACCGATGCCGATATACGCCAACAAGCTGCCGAAGAAAATTAGCGGAACGGCAAAGCGCTTTTCGTGGCTATAGAGACCAGGCGCTACGAACATCCAGATCTGGTACATCAGCCAGGGCAGCGCTAGCAACACGGAGGTCATGCCCAACACCTTTAGCGGCACGAAGAATGGCGAAAACACGCCAATGGCGATCAGCTTGCCTCCGTTCGGCATGTGCGCGCGGATCGGCACCGCGATCAGGTCGATAAGCCCGCTTGGGCCGGGCCAGATTGCGAGGAGCGCTGCGGCAACGGCGAGGCCGTAGGCGCAGTAGAGCAGGCGGTCGCGCAACTCGACAAGGTGCGCGACGAAAGGCTGCTCGGTGCCGGCCAGTTCGTCTTCTTTGTTGTGGGTATCGAAATCAGCCATGGAAAGCAATGAAGAACAAGGAGCGCCGTCGGGCGCCGTGCGGCGCGAAAGGGTCGCTGGTGTGGTGCGCTAATTGATCTTGTGGGGGCGAAAGCGCGCAACGCGCGCCGCACCCGAAAGCGCCTTGGTGCGCACACCGTTGCGCGACTTGTACCACTGCGGGGTGGCGCCCTGTTTCAGACGCCAGTTTTTCCGGGGATGCCTGTATTCAAGAATGACTGGCTCCGGTTCGACCAGCGCCGACAGCGTTTCGGCGCTGCTGCCGGAGAGCTGCTTCTCAAGGTCGCTCGCGCTCGACTGGATGCTGCTCTGTACGTCCCGCGCCGCGTCTTCGACCGTGCTTTTCATCTTGCGCAGCTCATCGAGCTCCATCGATCGATTGACCTCGGACTTGACGTCGTTGACATAGCGCTGCGCCTTGCCCAGCAGCATGCCGACGGTGCGCGCCACGCGGGGCAGTTTTTCGGGGCCGATCACCACCAGCGCGACCACGCCGATCAGCGCCATCTTCTCTAGACCGAGATCGAACACTGGGTGCGGCGACTCAGGACTTCTGCCGCGCTTCGACGTCGATCGTCGACTTGTCGGTGGCCGGATTCGACGTCACGTGACCGGCAGGCGGTACCGCCGTGTCGGTGTTCGACCCGTCTTTGACGCCATCTTTGAAACCCTTGACGGCACCACCGAGGTCGCTGCCCAAGTTGCGCAACTTCTTGGTGCCGAACACCATCACCACGATCAGCAGCACGATCAGCCAATGCCAGATAGAAAAAGAACCCATGGAAGACTCCTGAAGAATGTGTGAATTTTAGTCTTGCGGCGATCTCAGCCGCGCAGCCAGGGACGAGGGCCGCCCATGACGTGAACATGGAGATGGTGCACTTCCTGCCCGCCCTCGGCGCCGGTATTGACCACCACGCGGAAGCCCCCCTCCGGGTATGGCCGGCAACCCTCCGCCAATGCCAACCTGGGAGCGAGCATCATTATTTTTCCCATGAGCGCGGCGTGCTCCGGCGTCAATTGCGCCATCGACGAAATGTGGTCCTTGGGCACGATCATGAAATGCACGGGGGCCCAGGGCGAAATATCGTGGAAGACGAACAGCTCGTCGTCTTCGTACACCTTGCGCGAAGGAATCTTGCCTTCGATGATCTTGCAAAAAACGCAGTTCGGATCAGACGACATTGCTCGTATCCATCGGTCGGCCGTCGTTCATGCGGATCATTCCTTTGACGATGCGGTAAAGAAACCATAGCGAGATGAGGCCCCACGCGATCCAGCCCGGCACCACTAGCAGCAGCCAGAGCCACGAGGTCAGCAAATACAGCACGCCGGCCCACAGGACTGAACGAATGCGCCAGCTGAAATGCGATGCCTGCCAGGTGCCAGCGGCATCGTCGCGCTTGACGACGTCGATCACCAGTGCCACCAGCAGCAGCAATACCGACACCTGCGCGCCCGGCACCACCGCACCGATGGCGACCACCAGATGGAGCACGTAGCTGACCCAGCCCCATGTCTTGAGCGAGTCGTCGGGTTGAACGGTCACGATGTCGTTGGGCATTACGTCCTTTCAGTATTTGGATTTCAATCGTTCGATGCTTCGCGGTCTTCGCGATCCTGCGCCTTGCGCAAGGACTTTTCTTCAATGCCGCTGGTGCCTTCGCGGCGCTCCAGTTCAGCCACCACGTCGCGCGGCGACAGCCCGTAATGTGCCAGCGCCACCATGCTGTGGAACCAGAGGTCGGCCACTTCGTTCACTATTTTTTTGGCGTCACCGCCGTGGTCCGCATCTTTAGCGGCCATCACGACTTCAGTGGCTTCTTCGCCGATTTTTTTGAGGAAGGCATCGGGACCATGGTGCAACAATCGGGCCACGTAGCTTTTGTCGGGATCACCACCGCGCGCCGGCAGCCGGCTTTCGATCACGGCAGCCAGGCGCTCGAGTGCGTCGTCGATTCGGGTGTTGCTCATGGCTTGTAGATCGTTGCCGGGTCTTTCAGGACCGGCTCCACCGCCGTCCATTCCCCGTCTTCATATTTGCTGAAAAAACAGCTGTGACGCCCGGTGTGGCATGCGATGCCGGGCTCGTGACCGAGTTGCGTGACCTTGAGCAACAGGACGTCGTTGTCGCAGTCCATCCGGATCTCGTGGACCTTTTGTTCATGGCCCGACTCCTCGCCCTTGAACCACAACTTGCTGCGGGAGCGGCTGTAGTACACCGCGCGGCCGAGCTCGGCGGTCTTTTCGAGCGCCTCGCGATTCATCCACGCGAACATCAACACGTCATTGCTGCCGCGCTCCTGTGCAATGACCGGTACCAGGCCGTTCGCATCCCATTTCACTTCATCGAGCCAGTTCATCGGTGCAGTGTCCCGGATCACCTAGATCCGCATCGGGATGCCGCGAGAAGCCATCAGCGCCTTGGCCTCGCCCACCGTAAATTCGCCGTGGTGAAAGATGCTTGCCGCCAGCACCGCATCGGCACCGCCGGTCTGCACGCCGTCTGCCAGATCGGCCAAGGTGCCGACACCGCCAGATGCGATCACCGGGATACCGATAGCGTCACTCACCGCGCGCGTGAGTTCCAGATCAAAACCGCTCTTGGTGCCGTCCCGGTCCATGCTGGTCAGCAGGATCTCGCCTGCGCCGCGCCGCGCCATTTCCGTAGCCCATTGCACAGCATCGAGGCCCGTGTTCTTGCGGCCGCCGTGGCTGTACACGTCCCATCCGGGGCCAGCGCGCAGGCCGTTCGGCCCGATGCGCTCGGCCTCTTCGGCACTGCGGCGCTTGGCGTCGATCGCCACCACGATGCACTGAGCGCCGTACTTGTGCGAAGCGTCGTCGATGACCTGCGGGTTGGCAATGGCGGCGGAGTTGAAGCTGGTCTTGTCGGCGCCCGCATTGAGCAGCCGTCGTACATCTTCGACAGTTCGCACACCGCCGCCGACAGTCAGCGGAATAAAGACCTGCGACGCCACCGCCTCGATGATCGGCAAGATCAGGTCGCGGCCATCGCTCGTCGCGGTGATGTCCAGAAAGGTGAGTTCGTCAGCGCCTTGAGCGTTGTAACGTGCCGCGATTTCCACCGGGTCGCCGGCATCGCGCAGTTCAAGGAAGTTGACGCCCTTGACGACACGGCCACCGGTGACGTCGAGGCAAGGGATGATGCGTTTGGCGAGCATTGATCGGTCGTAGAAGGTCAGCAGGAAATCTGCAGGAAATCCAAAGCAAGGAGATTCACAGCACGGTAAATTGTTGCCAGCACTGCCACTGCTCGCTGGGCGCCAGCAACACGTTCTCATCGATGCGCGCGGCTTCCACGCAGAGCATGTGCCTATAACCGTCGTCCGGCATGTCGGCCATCTTCGCGCTGAGCGCGGCGCCTGGATTCCAGACCACGGTTTCGGTGCAGCTCGCGCTTTGGGCGATCTGCAGTGCGCTGGAAGCCTGGACCAATTTCAGCGGCGCCACGGGCGCACCGTAAACGCTGTCGAACTCCGCATCGAAGTGCAGCGATTCAGTCATCTCGACATGCCGCTCATTGCGCACAGAGTCCCAGCGCTTCGCGTTTTGCAGGCCTTCCAAGCGGACATCGGCGATATCTTCGACGTGCAAGTAGCTGTGCAGCGCCGAAGCGAAGCTCCACGGAGCACTGTCGGTGTTCATCGCTACAAGTGTCAAACGTAAGCCGCCAGGCATCAACGAGACGGTTAAGCGCAAGTTGAAGGCTCGCGGCCACAGCGCCTGGGTGGCTTCGTTGTCACGCAGCATCAGCGTCAGTTCGCCCACCTTGGGTTCCGGACCTGCATTCACGGCTTCCCACGGCAAGTTCCGCGCAAAACCATGCTTGGGCAAAGGACCGCGCTCGTTGAATTGGGGCCAGCACACCGGCACACCGCCGCGGATCGCGCTCTTACCGTCGAACTGCGCAGTCGGGCTTAGATAGATCCGCTCGACGCCATCGGCCGTGGTCCATGACACCAAATGCGCACCGTGCAACGCCACCACCGCGCGATCGCCGCCGGATAGCGCCACTGCCAGCGCAGGCTGTCCACGAAAAAGTAGAGATTGGATCGGCATGCACTCGATTCTAGGTAGCGCGCCGCGCGGGGCAGCAAGAGACTGCATAACGTTCAATCACCGTTACCCCTGTCGCCACCGCCAGGAGCCGATTCGGTGCACTGAAGCTCACCCAGTGATCGACCGTTCTTCGGGCACGCGTGCAGCAAACGCGCACTCGGCCAGACCACTGGATTCGCCGATTGCGCGTCAGACGGCGCCGAGTTCGTCGGCGCGTTCCTGCGCTCGCGCGAAGTCGAGATCGCCAGAGTAAATCGCCCGGCCGCAAATCACGCCTTCGACGCCGTCGGCTTCGACCGCGCAGAGCTTGTCGATATCGTCCATGTTCGACAGGCCACCCGAGGCGATGATCGGAATCGTCAGCGCCTGGGCCAGGCGCACAGTCGCCTCGATGTTGATGCCCGACAGCATGCCGTCGCGGCCAATGTCGGTGTAGATGATCGACTCGACGCCATAGTCTTCGAACTTCTTGCCCAGATCGGCAACCTCATGGCCAGTGAGCTTGCTCCAGCCATCGGTAGCGACCTTGCCGTCCTTGGCATCGAGACCGACGATGATGTGGCCACCGAACGCGACGCAGGCGTCTTTCAAAAAGCCGGGATTCTTGACTGCGGCGGTGCCGATGATCACGTAGCGCAGGCCGTCGTCGATGTAGCGCTCGATCGTGTCGAGATCGCGAATCCCGCCACCCAACTGCACCGGAATTTCGTCGCCGACTTCGCGCAGGATCGCTTTGATCGCTGCGTGGTTCTGCGGTTTGCCGGCAAATGCTCCGTTCAGGTCGACCAGATGCAGCCGCCGCGCGCCGGCTTCCACCCACTTGCGCGCCATGGCGGCCGGGTCTTCGCTGAAGATGGTCGATTGGCCCATGTCGCCCTGTTTGAGGCGAACGCAGTGGCCGTCCTTGAGGTCAATGGCGGGAATCAGCAACATGGCAGGGCAGCCCTAAAACGGGGCTCAAGGGTTCCAGTGGAGAAAATTGCGGTAGAGCTGCAGACCGTGGTCGGCGCTCTTTTCGGGATGAAACTGGGTAGCGAAAATATTATCGCGTGCGATGGCGGCGGTGAAGGGCGCTCCGTAGTCGGCTTCACCGACGCTGTGCTTGGCGTTAGTGGGCTTGGCGTAGAAGCTGTGCACGAAATAGAAGTAGCTCTGGTCGGGCACGCCCGCCCAGATCGGGTGCGACTGCGCTTGGCGAACCTGGTTCCAGCCCATCTGCGGCACCTTGTAGCGGCTGCCGTCTGGCTGCATCCGTCCGGCAAGATCGAACTTGACCACCTCACCCGGAATGAGACCGAGGCCATCTGTCGGCCCTTCGTGGCTGTGCGAGAGCAGCATCTGCATGCCGACGCAAACGCCAAAGAGCGGCTTGCCGGCTGCCGCCTCCAGCACCGACTCCTGCAGGCCCGAATCGCGCAACTCGCGCATGCAGTCGGGCATAGCACCCTGGCCCGGCAGCACCACGCGCGTCGCCTTGCGCACAACATCGGGGTCCGAGGTAACGAACACCTGCACGCCGACCTGGTCGGCAGCGTGCTGCACGGCTTGCGACACGGAACGAAGGTTGCCCATGCCGTAGTCCACGACGGCGACGGTGTTAGTGGTCAGAGCGAGCCTTTGGTCGATGGAATGACGCCGATCGAACGTGGATCGACCTCGACCGCGGCTCGCAAGGCACGCGCAAAAGCCTTAAAGACCGTCTCGCACTGATGGTGAGCGTTGACACCTTTCAGGTTGTCGATGTGCAGCGTGACGAAAGCGTGGTTCACGAAGCCCTGGAAAAATTCATAGGTGAGCTGACTGTCGAAGGTCCCGATCATCCCGCTGGTGAACGGCACGTCCATGACCAGTCCGGGTCGGCCCGAAAAATCGATGACGACGCGGCTCAACGCTTCGTCCAACGGCACATAGGCGTGGCCGTACCGGCGAATGCCCTTTTTGTCGCCAATCGCTTTTGCGACCGCCTGGCCCAGCGTGATGCCCACATCTTCGACTGTGTGATGGCCGTCGATGTGCAGGTCGCCCTGGCAATCGATTTCGAGATCGATCAGGCCGTGGCGCGCGATCTGCTCGAGCATGTGATCGAAGAAGCCGATGCCGGTCGAAAGCTTTGCCTGGCCGGAGCCGTCGAGGTTGACGCTGACAGCGATCTTCGTTTCGGCGGTGTTGCGGGCGACTGAGGCCGTGCGCACACCGGACGTACCAGGGGAACCGGGCGCAGCAACTGCCGCGGCTGCGAGAACCTGGTCGGGTGCCGTGAGGGTGTTCATAAGGATTTTCGGATTGCCACTAGCATTTGCGCGTTTTCGTCGGCGGTTCCGACTGTGAGGCGCAGACAGTTCGCGAGCAGTGGGTGCATTTTAGAAACGTTCTTCACGAGCACGCCGTGTGCCTTCATTCGATCGAAGGTTTTTCCAGCGCGATCGCCTCCGCCCTGCTCTGCCCCGTCGATGCGCACCAGGATCATGTTGGCGTCACTCGGCCAGACCGTCACACCCGGCAATGTCGCCAATGCGGCAAGCAACTTGGTGCGCTCGGCGCGGATAGTGGCCGCTTGTGCCTCGAACACTTTTGCATGCTCAAGAGCGAACAGCGCGCACTCGCAGTTCAGAACGCTGATGTTGTAGGGCGGTCGCACCTTGTCGATCTCGGCGATCAGCGCCGCCGGTCCCATCAGGTAGCCGAGCCGCACGCCGGCCAGGCCGAACTTGCTAAGCGTGCGCATCAGCAGCACGTGCCGGTGTTTGGCAATTCGATCGAGATAGCTTTTGCCAGCGAAAGGCTGGTACGCCTCGTCCATCACGACCAAGCCGCCCCCCGCGCCTTGCGCCTCGATGATTTTTTCGATGATTCCGTCGTCCCACAGGTTCGCTGTCGGGTTGTTCGGATAAGCGATGTAAACGATGGCGGGCTTCTCACGGGCGATTGCTTCCAGCATTGCCACTTCATCGAGTTCGAAGTCAGCGGTGAGCGGTACACCGACAAACCTGAGCCCCTGCAACTGCGCACTCATCGCGTACATCACAAAGCCAGGTACCGGCGCCAGCACCGTCGCGCCGGGCAGGTCGCAGGCCAACGCCAAAAGCGAAATCAGTTCGTCCGAACCGTTCCCGAGCATCAGCGCGAAGCCTTCTGGCATGCAGGCGTGAGCTGCCAGGGCGCACTGCAGGTCCACGCCCCGTGCGCCGGGATAGCGGTTGATGGCCAGCGCACCGAGCCGCGCACCCAGTTCGCCCTGTAACGCGGGCGACAAGCTGAACGGGTTTTCCATCGCGTCGAGCTTGACCATGCCACGCGCGTCTTGCACTGCGTAGGCATGCATCGACTTCACGTCGGCGCGAAAGCGTTGCAGCGCGGGGTTCGAAGCGTCGACGGAGACAGGAGAAGTCATTGAACGGTCAAAAAATCTAAGGGTTGCACGGTCACAACTTGCGCGTCGCGGGGTCGGTCAGTGCGTGCAGCGGTAGCTGCTGCGAAGCGCCGCCGAAAGCACTAGTGGCACGGGCATATCGGCCTCGTAACTGTCGGCGTTGCGCTTCAGTTCGGTCTGGTAGAGCGAGCGCGCCATTTCCGGATCGAGCTTGCGATTCTCGACGCAGAACGGTGGCTTCCGGCCTTCGCGCTGCGACGCCTCGGTCGCCTCTCGCAAGCCTTCCATCACGCCGACCAGGTAATAGCCCGCGTAGGTCTTGCCGTTCTTCTCGTTGGCTTCGAGCAGTCTGAGCTGGCGAACGGTCATGGCATTGGCAGTGGTTGCACAAAGCAGCATGAACACGAGCACCCCGCTCAGACTGACCAGCACCACCGAGAATCGAGAAACGGCGGCGCTCCGCCTCAGAAAATAGAACATATCGGACATCGCGAATGGAGTTTGGGACTTGACTTAGGAACCGTGGAAATTGCGCAGCCGCATCGCTGCTGCGCGCGCATGGGCGAACAGGCCCTCGCCTTCAGCGAGCGTGACAGCTATCGGGCCGAGCGTCCGCGCGCCCTGCTCGCTCACCTCGATCAGGCTGCTGCGCTTCTGAAAATCGTAGACGCCGAGCGGGCTCGAAAAGCGTGCCGTGCCGGAAGTCGGCAGCACGTGATTCGGGCCAGCACAGTAGTCGCCTAGCGTTTCACTGGTGAAAGCCCCGAGAAAGATTGCGCCAGCGTGGCGCAATAAAGGCTCCCAGCGATGCGGCTCGTTGCTCGACACCTCGAGATGCTCCGGTGCGATGCGGTTACTGATCTCGCAAGCTTCTTCCATGCTGCGGGTATGAATCAGCGCGCCGCGGCCATTCAGCGACGCGGCGATGATTTCGGCGCGTGGCATGTCCGGCAGCAGCCTGTCAATTTCCCTTTGCACGCGATCGATGTAGTCGGCATCGGGACTCAGCAAAACGCTCTGCGCCAACTCGTCGTGCTCGGCCTGGCTGAACAGGTCCATCGCAACCCAGTCGGGCGGCGTCGTACCGTCGGCCAGCACCAGGATTTCGCTCGGGCCGGCGATCATGTCGATGCCGACGGTGCCGAAAACGCGGCGTTTGGCCGCGGCCACATAGGCGTTACCAGGGCCAGTGATCTTGTCGACGGCTGGAATGGTTGCAGTCCCGTAGGCCAGCGCGCCGATGGCCTGCGCACCACCGATCGTGAAGCCGCGCGTGACGCCGGCAACGTAGGCAGCAGCCAGCACCAGCGGATTCTTTTCGCCACGCGGCGTTGGCACCACCATGATGATTTCACCGACGCCCGCGACATGCGCAGGAATCGCGTTCATCAGTACGCTCGACGGGTAGGCCGCCTTGCCACCCGGCACGTAGACGCCGACGCGGTCGAGTGGCGTAACTTTCTGGCCAAGCAAGGTGCCATCGGCGTCGAGGTAGCGCCAACTCTCACCCGACGCCTTTTTCTGCGCCTCGTGAAAGCTGCGTACGCGCGCCGCAGCGGCTTGCAACGCATCACGCTGGACGGCCGGCAGTTCGTCGAACGCCGTCTTCATTTCCGCCTGAGTGAGCTCGACTTGCTGCATCGACGCTGCGTCGAGTCCGTCGAAACGGCGCGTGTACTCGAGCACCGCAGCATCGCCGCGTTGCTGAACGTCGGCCAGGATGTCGGCAACTACTTTTTCGATGGCCGCATCGGCCTCGGCCGACCAATGAAGTCGCGCTTTGAACTCGGCTTCGAAGTGAGCTGATGTCGTGGAAAGTCGGACCGGAGCAGCTGTCAATTTCATGACGTCAAAGGATCGCAGAGAAGTTGGTAAGAAGGGTAGCGGCGCAAGGATCAAGGCTTTGTGGCAACGGCCGATGCGAACGCATCGATGATGCGACGAATGGGCTCGCGTTTGAGCTTCAGCGCCGCTTGGTTCACTACCAGCCGCGCGCTGATTTCCATGATGTGTTCGACCTCAACCAGATTGTTGGCCCGCAGAGTGTTGCCGGTCGACACGATGTCGACGATGGCATCGGCTAAACCGGTTAGCGGCGCCAGTTCCATGCTGCCGTAAAGCTTGATAAGGTCGACGTGCACACCCTTGATGGCAAAAAAGTCGCGCGCGATGCCGACAAACTTGGTGGCGATCTTCAGCCGCGAGCCTTGCCGAACTGCGTGCGCGTAGTCGAAGTCGGCGCGCGCCGCCACGCTCATGCGGCAGCCGGCGATCTTCAAATCTAGCGGCAGATACAAGCCGGCGTTGCCGTGCTCGATCATGGTGTCGAGCCCGGTTACGCCGATATCGGCACCGCCCCACTGGACGTAGGTTGGGACGTCGGACGGCCGCACCAACACCACGCGCACGTCGGGCTGGTTGGTTCCGAGAATCAGTTTGCGCGATTTTTCAGGGTCTTCTGTGACCTCGATCCCGGCCGCGGCCAGCATTGGCAGCGTCTCGTCAAAAATTCGCCCTTTGGACAGCGCCAGCGTGATCACGCTGGCGCTCCCGTCAGCCGCTCGATGTCTGCACCCAGGCCACGCAGCTTGGTTTCCATGCGGTCGTAACCCCGATCGAGGTGGTAAATGCGGTCGATCAGCGTTTCGCCGTCGGCCACCAGTCCAGCGATAACCAAACTAGCGGACGCACGCAGATCGGTCGCCATCACAGTGGCGCCCGACAACTGCCGCACTCCTTCGACCATCGCGACTTTGCCTTCGACATGGATGGAGGCGCCGAGGCGGACCATCTCGTTTACATGCATGAAGCGATTTTCAAAGATGGTTTCTGTAACCATCGATGCTCCCTTGGCAATCACGTTGAGCGCCATGAATTGCGCCTGCATGTCAGTCGGGAATCCGGGGTATTCGGTGGTACTGAAGCTCTGTGCCTTAAGGTGTGCATGCGCCGGCCCCTGGGAGCTGATGCGCACTCCACCGGCCTCTGCGACTACCTTGCAACCGGCCTCGCGCAGTTTGTCGATGACCGCGTCCATATGGTCGGCACGCGCATGGCGCAGCAGCACGTTGCCGCCGGTGGCCGCTACCGCACACAGGAAGGTGCCGGCCTCGATACGGTCGGCCACAACCGCGTGTTCGCAGCCGTGCAGCTTGTCGACGCCCTGCACGCGAATGTGGCTGGTGCCGTGGCCTTCGATCTTCGCGCCCATCTTGATGAGCATTTCAGCAAGGTCGACAATCTCGGGCTCCTGCGCCGCGTTTTCGAGCAGCGTTTCGCCCTCGGCCAAGGCCGCGGCCATCAGGAAATTTTCGGTGCCTGTCACCGTCACCATGTCGGTCAGGATGCTGGCACCACGCAGCCGCGTGCGGCCCGTCGGCAGCCGGGCAATCATGTAGCCGTGCTCGACGACGATCTCGGCGCCCATGGCCTGCAGGCCCTTGATGTGCTGGTCGACCGGACGCGATCCGATTGCGCAGCCGCCCGGCAACGACACCTTCGCGTGACCAAAGCGCGCCAGCAGCGGGCCGAGAGCCAGCACCGAGGCGCGCATGGTTTTTACCAGTTCGTACGGCGCCTCGGGGCTGGTCAGATCGTTCGCATCGAGCCGCACCGTGCCGTTCTCCTCGCGTTCGGCTTTGACGCCCATATTACGGACCAGCTTCAGCATGGTCGATACGTCTTGCAGACGTGGAACGTTGCGAAGAATCACAGGCTGGTCTGTCAACAACGCCGCGCACAACTCGGGCAGCGCGGCGTTCTTGGCACCGGAAATAAGCACTTCGCCCTGGAGCGTGCGCCCACCGCGAATCAGAAGTTTGTCCATCAAGAGTCCAGCGAAAAAATCAGGGCCATCGGATGGCCATCGAAAGCCAGCCGCTATGTTTGCGACGCCGCCCATTCGGTCGGCGTGAAAGTCTTCATCGAAAGTGCGTGCACTTCGTCGGTATGCATTTTCGCACCGAGGGTGGCGTAGACGCGTTGATGTCGCTGAATGGCTCGCTGGCCTACGAATTCTGCCGACACGATAGTTGCGTACCAATGCCTGCCGTCGCCCTCCAGCGCGATATGTTCACAAGGCAAGCCAGATTGAATGATCGATTGAAGTTCTTCCGATGTCATCTTGTCAGCCCCGAATCTTGTAGCCAATGCGCAGCAGATTGACTGCGATCGCGCTCACCACGAGCCATGCGACCCCGACAATGCCGAAGCTAAGCCAGGGTGAAGCATCGCTCACGCCAAAAAAGCCGTAACGAAATCCATCGATCATGTAAAAAAACGGATTCAAATGGCTGACGGCCTGCCAGAACGGAGGCAGCGACCCTATCGAATAGAACACGCCGGACAAGAAGGTCATGGGCATGATCAGGAAGTTTTGAAACACCGCCATCTGATCGAACTTTTCGGCCCAGAGGCCCGCGATCAGCCCAAGCGTTCCAAGCATCGCCGAACCCAGAAATGCGAACAAAAAGATCCAGATCGGCGCCGCGAACTGCGGCATTGCGAAAAAGATGGTCACGATGAAAACGCCGAGCCCCACCGCCAAGCCACGGATGATCGATGAACCAACGTAAGCAAAAAACCAGCCCCAATGCGACAGCGGCGTCAGCAGCACGAAGACCATGCTGCCCATGATCTTGCTCTGGATAATCGACGACGAGCTGTTGGCAAACGCGTTTTGCAGCACGCTCATCATTACCAGGCCCGGGATCAGGAAAGCTGTGTAGCCGACAGTGCCGTAAACCTTGACGTGGTTTTCGAGCACGTGGCCGAACACCATGAGGTAGAGCACTGCAGTGAGCACCGGGGCGCCAACCGTCTGGAAGCCGACCTTCCAGAAACGCAGTACCTCTTTGTAGAGCAACGCATGCCAACCGACGACTGAGATCATCGTGCCACCTCCAAAGGCGTTTGCTCGCCCGCCATCAAATCGATGAACACGTCTTCGAGATCGGCCTTGCGCATTTCGACGTCTTCCACCGACACGCCGGCCTCGCGAATCGCGGCGAGTAAGTGTTCGACCTCATGCGCGTTTTGCGCGGGCAATTGGACGATGCGCCCAGTGATGCGGGCATGCTGCGCAATGGCCCAGGGCAGCGTTGCGTCGGTCTTGAAACGCAATACGTTGCTTGCGGCCGAACTCAGGAGCGCACTGGTGCTGTCGAGCGCGATCACGCGACCTTGCTTGAGCATGGCGATGCGGTTGCACAGCGCTTCCGCTTCTTCGAGGTAGTGAGTGGTGAGCAGCACGGTACTGCCCTGCTTGTTGAGTTTGGCGATGAACTGCCAAAGCGTCTGGCGCAGTTCAACATCGACGCCGGCCGTGGGCTCGTCCAGCACGATCACCGGCGGCTTGTGCACTAGCGCCTGCGCCACCAGCACGCGACGCTTCATACCGCCCGAGAGTTGGCGCATGTTGGCGGTCGCCTTGTCTGCCAACCCAAGACTCTGAAGCAGCTCGTCGATCCATGCGTCGTTGTTCTTGATGCCGAAGTAACCCGACTGGATACGCAACGATTCGCGCACGTTGAAGAACGGATCGAATACGAGTTCTTGCGGCACCACGCCGAGTTGGCGTCGCGCATCGGCAAAGTCGCGTTGCACATCGAAACCGCGGACGCTGATCCTGCCGGTGGTCGGGCGCGAAAGCCCGGCGAGCATGCTGATAAGCGTGGTCTTACCCGCACCGTTCGGGCCCAAGAGGCCGAAAAATTCGCCCTCTTCGATCTGGAAATTGACATCGTCGACCGCGCGCAAGGCGGTTTTGCCTTGAGCGCGTTGTTGACGGGAGGGAAGGTAGGTCTTGGAGACCGATTGAAAGGAGATCGCAGGCATGAGGATCCCACGATTTTACGGGTCTGCGCGACTCTGGGGCGCCGTAAGGGCAGCGCTCAGCGTTTATTCGAGTGCGGGCGCTACTTCAGGGAGCAGCGGGCAGCAGGCCGGCAACGCCGTAGAGCGAGGCCAGTTCACGCAAGCGAGACGAGAGCCCCTTGACGGCAAAACCACGGCCGAGCGCACTGGCCTCACGACGACATTCGAGCAGGACAGCAATCGCCGATGAATCGAACTGCGCCAGTGCACTGGCATCGATCACCGTGGCAATGCCGGGCTCCGACTGCCCTTCCATGCCCTGCTGCAGCATGCGCATGCAGGCAGGCGCCTCCTCGTGCGTAAGCTTGGAGGGCAGAACAAGCATCATGGGTTTAAGCGTGGTTTTCTCAGCTCTTGCCGTCGGTCTTATTGCGTGCCGCCAGTGCAGCTATCAGGCCGTCGATGCCCTTGCTGTTGATCTGCTCTGCGAATTGAGTGCGGTATGTATCCACCAGCCAGACGCCGAGGACGTTGAGGTTGTAGACCTTCCAGCCGCTGCCATCGCCGGGCGTTCGTACCAGGCGATAATCCAGCTGAACCGGATCGCCACGGCCACGCACTTCGGTACGCACCAGCGCTTCCTTGTCATCGGGTGAGCCACGGTACGGGCGCACCGTCACGGTTTGATCGCTCACCTGGTCCAACGCGCCAGCGTAGGTCCGGACCAACAGCAGCTTGAACTCGTCCTGCAGGCGCTTCTGCTGTTCCGGAGTCGCCTGGCGCCAGGCCGGTCCGACCGCCGAAGAAGTCATGCGCTGGAAGTCGAGGTTCGGCATGATCTTGCTGTCGACCAGCACCATGATCTTGCGTGTATCGCCTGCCTTGATCGACGCATCGGCCTTGATCGTGTCGAGCACATCGCTGGTAATGCGCTTGACCAGCGCATCCGGAGATTCGTCAGCCGCCCGAGCAGACGATACGACTGCCACTGCGCCGCCAAGCAGCAAAGCACTGGCAATCACAAATCGTCCAAGGGTTCTGCGCTGCAAGATGCTGGTGGATTTCATTTGATTCGGTTTCTGCAAAATGACTGTTCACTTATCGAAACGGTTTGGAGCGAGGCGGCGACGACAGGGTTCCCCTGAAAACTGCATTTGCTTGCAACCGATGCTTACTCGCCGCCACCGCCCGAGGGGTTGCCGTCGGACACCTGGCTTCGACGGCGCTGCATGAACGCGTCTCTCGTAAACGAATACTTATCGAGGGCTGCCTCATTCAGCATCTGGCTCGCACGCAGAAAATTCGCCCGCTCATCGACGATTCGCAACACGGACAAAGAGTTTCGGGCGCCGATGTCATGCACTGCCGTCAGCGCATCGCCATAGTGATCGACGGGCAATGCCGCGGTATCGCGCACCGTCGACGGCCCAAGCAGCGGCAACACGACATAGGGCCCGGTCGGAACACCCCAACGACCCAGCGTCTGCCCGAAGTCTCCGTGATGCCGCTCGATGCCGGCCTCCGATGCGATGTCGAGCAAGCCACCCAGACCAAAGATGGTGTTGACGTTCAGACGCATGAAGGTTTCGGCGCTGTTCTGCAATTTGAGTTGCATCACGTTATTGGCCAGGTTCCAGACGTCGCCGAGATTGCCGAAGAAGTTGCTGACACCGGTGCGCACCATCAGCGGCAAGGTGTCGCGATAGACCGTCGCAACGGGAATCAGCACGGCGCGGTCCACACCTTCGTTGAAGCGGTAAACGCTCCGGTTGATCGGCTCGAGAGGGTCGATCGGGTTCGGCGCCTGACCGGTGGAAGTCGCACAACCGAACGTCGACGCAAGCACAATGCTAGCAATCGCCCATTGGGCGAAGCGGGCCATGTTTGGCGTCGCGTCTCGCCGCTGAATCGTAGTTTTCATTTTTTAGTTGGAGTCGCTTGAGTCGCTGGAGCTGCTGGCGGCGTCTTTCCGTCCGCCGCCTTGCTGAACAAAAACTGGCTGATCAGATTCTCGAGAACGACGGCCGACTGGGTGTCGGTGATCGTGTCGCCCGCCTGAAGATTTTTTTCGTCTGCGCCGGCCTGGATGCCGATGTATTGCTCACCCAACAGGCCGCTCGTCAAAATCTTCAGGGAACTGTCCTTCGGGAAACTGTAGCGGTTCTGCAACCCGAGCGTCACGCTTGCCTGAAAGTTCTTGTCGTCGAACGTGATCGATTCGACGCGCCCGACCACTACCCCTGCGCTCTTGACAGCCGTTTGTGGCTTGAGGCCACCAATGTTGTCGAAGCGAGCCGTAACGCTGTAGGTCTTTTGAAAATTGAGGCTCAGCAGGTTCGCCGATTGCAGTGCCAGAAAGAGAAGGGCCGCCGCGCCTATCAGCACGAAGAGCCCGACCCAGATATCTTTGTTGGAGCGTTGCATTGCTGTAGTCCTTCTAGATGCTGAACATCATTGCCGTCAGCAGAAAATCGAGCCCAAGGACGGCCAGAGAAGCCACCACAACGGTGCGAGTGGTGGCGCGCGAGACGCCTTCAGGGGTCGGGTGAGCCTCAAAGCCTTGCAGCAGCGCAATGAAGGTGACCGTGAAACCGAAAACGATGCTCTTGAGCACGCCATTGCCCACGTCGCGCCAGACGTCGATGCCGCCTTGCATCTGGCCCCAAAACGCACCAGGGTCGACGCCGAGCATCAATACGCCCACAACGTAACCACCGCCAACACCCACGGCGCTGAATACCGCTGCGAGCAACGGCATCGTGATGACGCCAGCCCAGAAGCGCGGCGCGAGGATGCGTTGCACCGGGTCGACCGCCATCATCTCCATGGCACTTAGCTGTTCACCCGCCTTCATAAGACCGATCTCAGCCGTGAGCGACGTACCAGCGCGTCCAGCGAAGAGCAGTGCCGCGATCACCGGGCCGAGCTCACGTACCAAAGCGAGGGCGACAAGCAGTCCCAACGCTTCGGAGGAGCCGTAGCGCTGCAGCGTGTAGTAGCCCTGCAACCCCAGCACGAAGCCGACGAACAGCCCGGACACGCCAATGATGGCCAGCGAATAGTTGCCGAGAAAGTGGATCTGGTCGCGCACGAGGCCAAAGCGACGAAGGCTGCGCGCGCCCTGAAACAGCAGGCGCAGGAACAGCCGCGCACCGTAGCCCAGGTTCGCCAGCTTGCTGCGCACCGCAAACCCGATGTCGGAAGGCTTCCACCAACTCATCGCTGTTCGCCCCTCACCTGGCCGAAGTCTTCTTCGACACTCACACTGGGATAGTGGAAGTGCACCGGACCCTCGGGCAGCGCGTTGACGAACTGGTGCACCAGCGGGTCGACGCTCTGGCGAACGTCGCTCGGACTTCCCTGCGCGGCGATCTTGCCGTTGGCCAGCACGATCACATGGTCGGCAATGCGGAATGTCTCGTCGAGATCGTGCGATACCACGATGCTGGTGAGTCCCAGCGTGTCGTTCAGGCGGCGAATGAGGCGCGCCGCGGTGCCGAGCGAAATTGGGTCCAACCCGGCAAACGGCTCGTCGTACATCACCAGTTCAGGATCGAGGGCGATGGCGCGAGCAAGCGCCACGCGACGGGCCATCCCGCCGGACACCTCGCTCGGCATCAGATTCCGCGCGCCTCTTAGGCCGACGGCGTCGAGCTTCATCAGTACGATGTCGCGGATCAGCGCCTCGGTCAGCCGGGTGTGCTCGCGAATCGGAAAGGCGACGTTGTCGAACACACTCATGTCGGTGAACAGCGCGCCGAACTGGAACAGCATGCCCATGCGTCGCCGCGCTGCATACAACGCGGCGGCTTTCATCAGGCCGACGTCCTGGCCATCGAGCAGCACTTGGCCATCCTGAGCGCGCAGTTGACCACCGATCAGCCGCAGCACGGTCGTCTTGCCGCCGCCCGAAGCGCCCATCAACGCCGTAACTTTGCCGCGTGGCACTTCGAAAGAGACGCCATCGAGAGTAGGACGCGCGCCATAGCCGAACACGACTTCACGGAACGCGACGAGAGGGGGCGCAACAGGGTCCATTGAATAAAAAAAGCCGGGCTCCTCTTCAGGCGTACCGGCGTGGGGTTTCCCCCATGATAAGGGGGCAACCGTTGTACTGCAGCTACAGCTAAGGCGACGACTTCAACGTGGCAAGTCGCTGAACCCCATCAGGAACTCGTCGACCGACCGCGCCGCCTGACGGCCTTCGCGGATTGCCCACACTACGAGCGATTGGCCGCGACGCATGTCGCCCGCAGCAAACACCTTGGGGACGTTGGTCGCGTAACCGCCGATGAAGTCGACGCTCGCTCTGGCATTGCCGCGCACGTCCTTGTCGATGCCGAAAGCGTCGAGCACATTGGCCACGGGATTCACGAACCCCATCGCCAGCAGGACGAGGTCGGCTTTCAGGATCTGCTCGCTGCCCGCCACCTCGATCATCTTGCCTTCCTTCCATTCCACGCGAACAGTCTTCAGGCCGGTGACCTTCTTGCCGTCGCCGATGAACTCCTTCGTCGAGATCGCGAATTCGCGTTCGCAACCTTCTTGGTGGCTGGAGCTGGTGCGCAGTTTGATCGGCCAGTAGGGCCAGGTCATCGGCCGATTTTCTTCTTCAGGCGGCTGCGGCATTACCTCGAACTGCGTCACGTTGACCGCACCGTGACGATTGCTGGTGCCGACGCAGTCGGAGCCGGTATCGCCACCGCCGATCACGATCACGTGCTTGCCGTCAGCGCGCAGCTGACCCTTGACCTTGTCACCCGCATTGACCCGGTTTTGCTGTGGCAGCATTTCCATCGCGAAATGAATACCGTCCAGATCACGGCCGGGCACCGGCAGGTCGCGCGATTGCTCGGAACCGCCGGTGAGCAGCACCGCGTCGAACTCCTTGTCGAGCTGCTCGGGTGTGACGGTTTCCTTCGCCAAGTTCGTGACCTTCGAGCCCCTGCCCATCGGATCTTTAGTGGCACCAATCACGACGCTGGTGCGAAACACGACGCCTTCGGCCTTCATCTGCTCGACACGCCGGTCGATGTGCGTCTTTTCCATCTTGAAGTCGGGAATGCCGTAACGCAGCAGTCCACCGATGCGGTCGTTCTTTTCGAACAGCGTGACATCGTGACCGACACGCGCGAGCTGTTGCGCCGCCGCCATCCCGGCAGGTCCGGCACCGACCACGGCGATCTTCTTTCCCGTTTTGTGCTTCGGCACGCGCGGTGTGACCCAGCCTTCGACCCATGCGCGATCGATGATCGCGTGCTCGATCGACTTGATGCCGATGGCGTCGTCGTTCACATTGAGCACGCACGCCGCTTCGCAAGGGGCCGGGCAAATGCGACCGGTGAACTCCGGAAAGTTGTTGGTCGAATCGAGGACCGCGAAGGCGCTTTGCCAGTCGTTTCGATACACGAGATCGTTGAAGTCCGGAATGATGTTGTTGACCGGGCAAGCGCTATTGCAGAAGGGCGTTCCGCAGTCCATGCAGCGGGCACCCTGCACCTTTGCCTGCTCTGGCGTCAATGCAACGACGAATTCCTTGTAGTCCTTGACGCGCTCGTCAATGGGCTTATAGCCCTCTTCGATGCGTTCATGCTCCATGAAACCGGTGATCTTTCCCATCGTGCTGTCCTGTCTGTTTTTGTAGATCGTGTCGTGATCGGTGCGCGCTGCGCCTCAGACCGCGGCCGGCGTGCGAACCGCCTTGGGTTCGAGCCCCGCCTGCGCATTGTTTCCGCTGCTGGCGAGTTCTACCTTGCGGTCGTGAATCTCGCCGAGCGCGCGCTTGTATTCGTTCGGGAACACCTTCACGAACTTGCTGCGTGCCATGGGCCAATCGTCGAGCAGTTCACGCGCGCGCTTGCTGCCGGTCCAACGGTGGTGCTCTTCGAGCAGCTTGCGCAGTTGCGCTTCGTCGGTGATGCCGTTGTGCCAGATCGAGCGCTTGATAGTCGCGGTCTGCTCGGCGGTGGTCAGCACCTTTTCGAGCGTGACCATCGCCATGTTGCAGCGCGAGGCGAACTGCCCGTCTTCGTCGTAGACGAATGCCACGCCGCCGCTCATACCGGCCGCGAAGTTCCGGCCGGTCTTGCCGAGCACGGCCACCGTGCCACCCGTCATGTACTCGCAGCCATGGTCGCCGGTGCCTTCAACCACCGCGGTGGCACCCGAAAGCCGTACCGCGAAGCGCTCGCCGCCTACGCCGCAAAAATAGGCCTCGCCGGTGGTGGCGCCGTACATCACCGTGTTGCCGACGATCGTGTTGCGCACCGCTTCACCGCGGAAATCGAGGCTAGGCCGCACCACGATACGACCGCCCGATAAGCCCTTGCCGGTGTAGTCGTTGGCATCGCCAATGAGGTACAGCGTAATGCCGCGCGCCAGGAACGCACCGAACGACTGCCCCCCCGTACCTTCGAGCTGGATGCGGATCGAGTCGTCGGGCAGACCTTCAGGATGCACCCGCGTCAGTGCACCCGACAACTTCGCGCCGACGGTGCGGTTGACGTTGCGAACCACCTCGATGAATTGCACCTTCTCGCCCTTGTCGATGGCCGCACGCGACTTCTCGATGAGCTTGGTGTCGAGGTTGTGCTCCAGCCCGTGGTCCTGGTTCTCAACGTGGAAACGTGGCACGTCGGCCGGTACGTTCGGCAGTGCGAACAGACGACTGAAATCGAGGCCGCTGGCCTTCCAATGCGCAATGCCCTTCTTCATGTCGAGCAGGTCAGCCCGACCGATCATTTCGTTGACCGTGCGCATGCCCAGTTGCGCCATGATCTGCCGCATTTCCTCCGCAACGAAGAAGAAATAGTTGACGACATGCTCAGGCTTGCCGGAGAACTTCTTGCGCAGCACCGGGTCTTGCGTGGCCACGCCCACCGGGCAAGTGTTCAGGTGGCACTTGCGCATCATGATGCAGCCTTCGACGATCAACGGCGCAGTTGCAAAGCCGAACTCGTCGGCGCCCAGCAACGCGCCGATGGCGACGTCGCGGCCGGTCTTCATCTGGCCATCGGCCTGCACCCGCACGCGACCGCGCAGGCGATTCAGCACCAGCGTCTGCTGCGTCTCGGCAAGGCCGATTTCCCACGGGCCGCCGGCATGCTTGATCGACGACCACGGCGATGCGCCGGTGCCGCCGTCGTGTCCGGCAATCACGATGTGATCGCTCTTGCACTTGGTGACGCCCGTAGCGACGGTGCCCACGCCCACTTCGCTCACGAGCTTGGTGCTGATCGTGGCGTGCGGTGCGACGTTTTTCAGGTCGTGAATCAGCTGCGCCAGGTCTTCGATGGAATAGATATCGTGATGCGGTGGAGGCGAAATCAGACCCACGCCCGGCACCGAATAGCGCTGCTTGCCGATGTACTCGGTTACCTTGCCGCCGGGCAACTGGCCACCCTCGCCCGGCTTGGCACCTTGCGCCATCTTGATCTGGATCTGGTCGGCGGAAGTCAGGTATTCCGCCGTGACGCCGAAGCGGCCCGATGCCACCTGCTTGATCTTCGAGCGCAGCGAATCGTTGGCTTGCAGCGGCATATCGACTTCGACATTTGCCTCGCCAATGACGCTTTTCAGCGTGTCACCGAGCTTGATCGGGATGCCCTTGAGCTCGTTGCGATAACGGTTCGGATCTTCACCCCCCTCGCCCGTGTTGCTCTTTCCGCCAATGCGGTTCATGGCGACGGCGAGCGTCGAATGGGCTTCGGTCGAGATAGAACCCAGCGACATCGCGCCGGTGGCAAAGCGCTTGACGATGTCAGCCGCCGATTCGACTTCTTCCACCGGAATTGCCTTGGCCGGATCGATCTTGAATTCGAACAGGCCGCGCAAGGTCATGTGGCGACGGCTCTGGTCGTTGATGATTTGCGCGTATTCCTTGTAAGTGCTCCAGTTGTTGGCGCGCGTGCTGTGCTGCAGCTTGGCGATCGCGTCGGGGCTCCACATATGTTCCTCGCCGCGCGTACGCCAGGCGTATTCGCCACCAGCATCAAGCATGCTTTCCAGCACCGGGTCGTCGCCGAACGCGGCCGCATGCATGCGCAGCGCTTCTTCCGCGATCTCGAAGACGCCGATACCTTCGACCCGGCTCGCAGTGCCGGTGAAGTACTTGCCTATCGTGTCGCTGTTCAGGCCGATGGCCTCGAACAACTGCGCGCCGCAGTAGCTCATGTAGGTGCTCACGCCCATCTTGGACATGATCTTCGACAGGCCCTTGCCGATCGCCTTGACGTAGTTGTAAACGGCCTTTTCGGCCGACAGATCGCCGGGCAGGTCGGCGTGCATAGCGGCCAGCGTTTCCATCGCGAGGTACGGGTGCACGGCTTCAGCGCCGTAGCCTGCCAACACGCCAAAGTGATGCACCTCGCGGGCGCTACCGGTCTCGACCACCAGACCGGCAGTCGTGCGTAAGCCTTCGCGCACCAAATGCTGATGGATCGCGCTCGATGCCAACAAAGCAGGAATGGCAACCTGCGTCAGGCTGACAGCGCGGTCGCTCACGATCAGGATGTTGCTGCCGCTCTTGATCGCGTCGACCGCTTCGGCGCACAGCGAGGCAAGCTTGGCTTCCACGCCTTCACGCCCCCAATCGGCCGGGTAGGTGATGTCGAGCGTGGTGCTCTTGAACTTGCCCTTGGTGTGCTGCTCGATGTCGCGCAGCTTGGCCATGTCGGCGAAATCGAGAATCGGCTGACTCACCTCGAGCCGCATAGGCGGATTGACCTGATTGATGTCCAGCAGGTTCGGCTTGGGGCCTACGAACGACACCAGCGACATGACAATGGCTTCGCGGATCGGGTCTATCGGCGGGTTCGTCACCTGCGCGAACATCTGCCGAAAGTAGTTGTACAGCGGCTTGTTCTTGTTGGAGAGAACGGCCAACGGGCTGTCGTTACCCATCGAGCCGATGCCCTCTTCGCCGGCCTGCGCCATCGGGCTCATCAGGAACTTGATGTCTTCCTGGGTATAGCCAAAGGCCTGCTGACGGTCGAGCAGCGATACCGCGCTAACAGGAATCTCCACCGGTGTCGTGATAGAGCCGACGCTGTCGAGCTTGATGCGCAGGTTCTCGATCCACTGCTTGTACGGCTTGGTGTTGACGACGTAGGCCTTGAGCTCGTCGTCGTCGATCATGCGGCCCTGTTCCAGGTCGATGAGAAACATCTTGCCCGGCTGAAGGCGCCACTTGCGCAGGATCTTGTGCTCGGGAATCGGGTGTACTCCCGATTCGCTGGCCATGATGACCAGGTCGTCGTCGGTCACGCAGTAGCGCGAGGGGCGCAGACCGTTTCGATCGAGCGTGGCGCCGATCTGGCGGCCGTCGGTGAATACGATCGATGCCGGGCCGTCCCACGGCTCCATCATCGCGGCGTGGTATTCGTAGAACGCGCGGCGCCGCTCGTCCATCGTCGTGTGCTGTTCCCACGGCTCCGGAATCATCATCATCACGGCTTGGCTGATCGGGTAGCCGGCCATCGTCATCAACTCGAGGCAGTTGTCGAAGGTCGCGGTATCGGACTGGCCGGCAAAGCTGATCGGGTACAGCTTCTTCAAGTCGGGGCCGAGCACCGGTGAAGCCATCACGCCCTCGCGCGCCTTCATCCAGTTGTAATTGCCGCGGACCGTGTTGATTTCGCCGTTGTGCGCTACGTAGCGATACGGATGCGCCAAGGGCCATTTCGGAAAGGTGTTGGTCGAGAAGCGCTGATGCACCAGACCGATGGCCGAAATGCAGCGCTCGTCCAGTAAGTCGAAGTAATAGGTGCCGACCTGGTCGGCCATCAGCAGACCCTTGTAGACCACTGTGCGACTCGACATGCTCGGCACGTAGTACTCGGTGCTGTGCTTGAGCGCCAGGTTTTGAATGTTGGCGCTGGCAGTTTTGCGGATCACGTAGAGCTTGCGTTCCAGCGCGTCTTGCACGATGACATCGTTTCCGCGGCCGATGAAGACCTGCCGCAGGATCGGCTCGGTCTTCTTGACCGCCGGCGACATCGGCATTTCGCGGTTGACTGGCACGTCGCGCCAGCCCAGCAACACCTGGCCTTCGGCCTTGATGGCGCGTTCCATCTCCTGCTCGCAAGCCATGCGCGACGCGTGCTCCTTTGGCAAGAAGATCATGCCGACGCCGTACTCGCCATACGGTGGCAGCGTCACGCCCAGCTTGCTCATCTCCTCGCGATACAGTGCATCCGGAATCTGGATCAGGATGCCGGCACCATCGCCCATCAGCTTGTCTGCACCGACTGCACCGCGATGGTCGATGTTCTCCAAGATTTTGAGCGCCTGCGTCACGATGTCGTGGCGCTTTTCGCCCTTAATGTGGGCGACGAAGCCGAGGCCGCAGGCGTCGTGCTCGTTCGAGGCCGAATACAGCCCATGCTGTTCGAGGTGCTTGATTTCGTCGTCCGTGGTCATGGGCGCTCCTTCATTTTTTCGCAGGGATTCCGAGGATATTGCGATGCACAAACAATGCCAAATAGTTTATTAAGGGTCAGATACTAATTAAATCTGAATGCGAACTGACATTAATAAACAAGGGACATGTTGAATTTAATAGCAAACTATTCAATGTGAGAAACGATTCGACAGTGTTCTCATGGGCGCGCTGAGCGTAACGGTCTACCCGCTTTGGCCTTTGCGACGCGGCGCTCAGTTGTTTTCTGTAACGATTCGACGAATGACGCATCGCCGAGAGCCCAGCCACTCAAAGCGGCATCGGTCAAAGAAACCGTGTCGGCAGCAGAAACGCCCTTGCGCACCAACTCCGCATAACCCGCCTCGCGCGCGAAAGGCGTGTTGCCGAGCAACCAATATTGCGACGGCGGCGTGAGTGCTTTTTCATGCCTGTGGCCAGCGTAATGCGCGTAGCTCGACCAGGCAAATTCGGCCACGTCGATCGCCGCACTCGAACGCAATGGATTGAGGTCCATGTAGGCCATGCATCTCATCATCCAAAGCTCAGGCTGAATGACCGTCGACCGGTACCTACCCTCCCACAAGGTGCCGCTGCGCCCATGGCGGTCGTTGAACCCGCGCACGTAGCCGCGGCCCACCGCCTGCATGAGCTGTGGCAGCCCGTTGGTGGTCGAAGGCGTCATCAACAGATGAAAGTGGTTGTCCATCAGCACGTACGCATGCAACGCCACGCCCAGGCGCGGGGCGGCTTCGGCCAAGAGTGCGAGGAGTCGCTCGCGATCCATGCGGTCAGTAAAGATCGATTGACGGTTATTGCCGCGCTGGATCACATGGTGCGGAAGGCCCGCCAGCGTAAGTCGGGGCAGGCGTGCCATGGCTCGCGCTCAAGGCAGGCGAAAGCGTGTTTGCAGCAACGACGACAGACCGAACTCAGAAAGCAGGCCTTTCAATCGCTCCGCCGCGCTGGCCTTGAATTGGCCAGTGCGGCGCGCAATGATCAGTTCGTTCTTCATGCTGTGCTCCCAGCCCACCAGCTCGGTGACGGTCACCTGGTAGCCATGCGCCTCCAGCAGCAGGCAGCGCAGCACGTTAGTAAGCTGGCTGCCGATCTCTCGCGTATGGAGCGGATGCCGCCACAGCTCGGCGAGCGGTGTGCGTGAGAGCGACAGCGCCTTTGTCTCGCGAAGGCATGACGCCACCTCGGCCTGACAGCAGGGCACCAGGACCATGAACGCCGCGTGCTTTGCGAGGCCGAAGACGATTGCATCGTCGGTCGCGGTATCGCATGCGTGCAGTGCGGTCACCATGTCGATGCGGTTGGGCAACGCAAGAGATTCGGTGGACTCGGTCACAGTCAAGTTGAGAAAAGACATCCGCCCGAAGCCGAGTTGGGTAGCCAGCACGCGCGATTTTTCAACAAGCTCCGAACGCGTCTCTATGCCAAATACGTGACCGTCGCCAAGTGCCTTGAAGAAAAGGTCGTAGACGACAAAACCCAGGTAGGACTTGCCTGCACCATGGTCTGCCAGCGTCGCATGCGCGCCGTTGTCCGGCAACTCGCGCAACAGCTTCTCGATGAACTGGAACAGGTGGTAGACCTGCTTGAGCTTGCGCCGGGAATCCTGGTTGAGCCGACCTTCGCGCGTGAGGATGTGGAGCTCTTTTAGAAGTTCTATCGACTGGCCGGGGCGCAACTCTTGCAGCACGTCCGCTTCAGCTTTTGCTGCCTTTCCGACCTTCGCCGTCTTGTGCGTGCCAGGCGTTTTGATGACGGCGTTCATCGATTTGCACCTCCAGGGCCGACATCGAGCGCAGCCCAGCCTTCAGCGCCGAGCGCCGTCAGCGTTTCGATGTTTCGCTCAAAAATGGCGTGTGCTTCAGGGAATGCATCGACGGCTCGGCTCACGCTGTCTTCCCGCAGCAGATGCAGCGTCGGGTACGGCGCGCGATTGGTTGCGTTGGCGGTGTCGTCCGGCGCGCTTCCTGCAAACTCGAAGCGTGGATGAAAGCTCGCAAGCTGCAGTTCGCCAGCATAGCCGGCGCGCCTAAGCTGACGCTCGGCACGCTGCGTGAAATCGTTGAAGTCCAAGAAGTCCGCCAAGGTATTGGGTGCCATTAAAAGTGTGGTGTCCCGATCGGAAGCCGCGCAATGGGAAAGGTCGGCCGCCTCCCGCATCAACGCTTCCATCAAGCCTATATCGTCGTTCGCTGCTAAGTGGACGGCGTATCGAATCTGCCGTTTGACGTGCACCGCCTTGGCAAACGGACACAGGTTGAGATCGATCACCGCGCGTTCGAGCCAGTGTCGCGTATCGGCCTCTGCCTGCCTCTCGTTGATTGTGGCAGCGATGCTCATCTGGCGTTCATGTTCAATGGTGCCGATAGAAAGCTCACGTCGCACTCATCGAAGTGCGTGTGTCCGTCAGCTTGGCCACCATCATGATGCCGGCGACCGAGCATGCCAACGTGACGACCCACGTCCATTGCCATCCCCCGACGCGATGCGCCAGCCAGGCCACGACAGGTGGCGCAAGAAACTGGCCGAGCGCCGAAGCCTGCTGCATCATTCCGACGGTTGTGGAAATGGTATTGGCGCCCGGCGCCACTCGCACCGCCAGCATGAAGAGCGTCGCTGGCACCACCCCGCCGCCGAGGGAGAAGAGGCACACAGCCGCGTACCGAATCGCCGGCGGCAACATCACCGCATCGACGCCTTGGCCCCATTGGGCAAACGCCACGATGCCAGCGGCCGCCATCGTCCCGAAGCCACACCGCAACACAAACGCGGGCGCGACGCCCCGCTGCAGCAGGCGTCCGCCGACCAAGTTACCGAAGATGTTCATCGCCGCTGCCAGCGCGGTCAGCACGGCGTTCCAGCCAGCAGGTACGCCAACTTCGGCGTAGATCGCCGGCAGGAATCCGATAACCGCTATCCACTGCGACGAGTACACCGCGAAGGCGAGCGAAACGCAGCGCGGCCCACTGGCGCGCAAGGTGCTGCCGAGCCTTGCCGTCCAACGCGACCCACCTTGAATGCTGAGCGCAACGCGCTCACGATCGCCCGGCACTGATTGACACACCCAGACGCAGGCGGCTGCCGAAACAGCGGACAAAGCCCACCACCAGCCTTGCCACCCCACGACGGCGATGAGAAGCGGACCAAGTAGCAAAGCGAGGGCAACGCCAAGCGGCATATAGGCACCCCAAAAGCCCATCGCCAACTTCTCTACGTCGGCAGGGACGACCGCCCGGATGAGTCCAGGCGCGGGCATCACCACCAACAGGAAGCCAAGCCCTTCCAATGCGCGCAGCACCATGAGCAGCGACACCGCGTTCGGCCCCGCCGTCACGCAGCCGCCGCCGATGCTGGCGAGCGTGACGACGAGCAGCCCGGTCAGCATGCTGCGCCGCAGACCAATGGTGTCGGCGGCTAACCCGACCAGAAGCCCCAGTGTCATACCGGCAGCTTGCACCAAAGACAACAGGAATCCAGCTTCGACGAGACCGATGCCGATCGTGGCCTGAAGCGCAGGCACCGCCGGCGGGAGCTTGCCAAGATGCAACGCGGCGCTCACGCCGGCCGCGATCACCGCGAACGCCGCGACCGGTATGCGCGCTGTCGGAGCGATCGCCGGTGCTATGCGATCCATCGTTGTCCGGTCAGCCGCTCGTGCTCACGCATCGCAAAGCGATCGGTCATGCCGGCGATGTAGTCGGCCACCGAGCGATGGCGGTCAACGCGCGCAGCGAACGATTCAGGCATGTCGGCGGGACGTTCCAGATACGCCACAAACAAGCCGCGCACTACGGCTTGAGCGCGCTCCGAGGTCGCTGTCACTTGCGCATGACGGTACAGGTTGGCGAACAGAAAGCGCTTGAGTTGGGTCGATTGCGCACGCATCGGCTCGCTGAAGCAGACCAGAGGCGCAGCCCTGCGTACCGCTTCCGCATCGACCGGTGCCGTGGCACGGAGAGCTGCCTTCGTCGCTTCGATAACGTCATAGACCTGCGCACTGAGCATCCGTCGAATCGTCTCGTACAGCACGCGACGCCCCGTCAGTTGCGGATACTCCTGTAGCGCTTCGCGGCGATATCGCTCGAACAACTCGACCTCGGAAAGACTCTCGACAGTGATGAGCCCCGATCGCACGCCGTCGTCGATGTCGTGTGCGTTGTATGCGATCTCGTCAGCCATGTTGCAGAGCTGCGCTTCCAACGCCGGTTGCGTGCCGTCGAGAAAGCGCCTTCCTACGCCGTTGGGCTCCCCGCCTTCGATGCGCTCGGCGTTGGCACGCGAGCAGTGCTTGAGAATGCCTTCGCGGGTCTCGAAGCTGAGATTGAGCCCGTCGAATTGCGGATAGCGATGTTCGAGCGTATCGACCATTCGCAAGCTTTGCAGGTTGTGCTCGAAGCCACCGTGCGTCCGCATGCAATCGTTCAATTCGTCTTGGCCTGCATGACCGAAGGGCGTGTGCCCGAGATCGTGCGCCAAAGCGATCGCCTCGACCAGATCCTCATTCAGCCGCAGCGCGCGGGCAATGGAGCGCCCCAGTTGCGCGACCTCGAGCGAATGAGTGAGGCGGGTGCGAAACAGGTCTCCCTCATGATTCAAAAAAACTTGTGTCTTATAGACGAGGCGCCTGAACGCGGTCGAGTGAACGATGCGGTCGCGATCGCGCTGGAAGTCGTCGCGCGTAGGCGCCGGTGGTTCGTCATGCAGCCGGCCACGCGACTGCGCCGGATCGCAAGCGTACGGCGCGATCAGCCCTCGCAACATTGAGCAAGCACCTCGCGCACCATGGCCTCTGGCGCTGTTGCGACCTTGGCGGAGCCGGGCTTGTCGATGACGACGAAGCGGATCTCGCCGGCTTCCGACTTCTTGTCTATGCGCATCAACTCGAGATAGCGGTCTGCCCCAAGGGCCGGCCCTGTAATTGGCAAGCCGGCTCGCTGGATCAACCGGGTGAGTCGCGCTACGAAGGCCGCGTCGACACCGCCAAGCTTCTGAGAGAGATGGGCCGCCATCACCATGCCGCAGCCGACTGCCTCACCGTGGAGCCACTCGCCGTATCCCAAGCCGGATTCGATCGCGTGCCCAAAGGTGTGACCGAAATTGAGAATGGCGCGCAGGCCCGTTTCCCGCTCGTCTTGCGCCACCACTTCGGCCTTAATCTCGCAACTGCGCTTGACGGCATGGGCAAGCGCAACCGGTTCCATTGCGACCAGTGCGTCGACATTGGCTTCGATCCAGTCGAATAGCGACATGTCATAGATCGGGCCGTACTTGATCACCTCGGCCAACCCGGCACTCAGTTCGCGCGGCGGCAGCGTTTGCAGCGTGGCAAGGTCGCACAGCACCAGATGCGGCTGATAGAACGCCCCGATCATGTTCTTCCCGAGCGGATGGTTGATAGCGGTCTTGCCACCGACCGACGAGTCAACCTGCGCCAGCAGCGTGGTCGGCACCTGGACGAACGGCACGCCACGCATATAGCTCGCTGCGGCGAAGCCAGTCATGTCGCCGACGACGCCGCCACCGAGTGCGAAGAGCACCGTCTTGCGATCGGCGCCATGTCCCAACAAGGCGTCGAAGATCAAATTGAGGGAGACCCAATCCTTATGCACTTCGCCGTGGGGCAACACGAGCGTCTCGACGCGGCGATAGCGCTTTGAAAGCGTTACGTGCAAGCCGCCGGCATAGAGCGGCGCCACCATCGTGTCGGTAACGATCAACGCCATCGAAGCTGGCGGCGCGGCATCGAACACACCGGATTCGCCCAGCAAATCAGCAGCGATCAGGATGGGATAGCTGCGGTCGCCGAGATCGATCTCGACACGGTCGTGAAGTGCGGTCTGTGGCATGGGCTCGAGTGTAGAGGGGGCCGCGCCGTAAAGGAGACGCGCCGTCAGACGGCTGGCTCGATCGGTGGTTCGGGGATGACGATGCCAGCGAGTTCCAGCTGCATAACGATGATGTTGACAAGCATGACAACCGATGGTCGGCCAGTGTCGACAACATCGTGCGCGGTGTCTCGGTACAGTGGATCTCGTACGCCATGGAGTTCGCGGAGTCGTCCGAGCGGATCGGCGACCTGCAGCAAAGGGCGCTTGACGTCATGCCGCAATCTCCGAAACAGATCCTCGGGCGAGGAGCGCAAATAGATGACGTGGAAGTGGTCGCGCAGTTGACTCCGATTGGCTTCGCGAAGCACGGCGCCGCCACCTGTTGCTAAAACGCCGTGTGCGTTCGCCGCCAGATCAGCAATGGCCTGTTGCTCGATATCCCGAAAAGCGTCTTCGCCCTCGCGATCGAAAAATTCACGAATCGAACAGCCGACACGCTGCTCGATAACCTGATCGGTGTCGACGAATGGGAGTTGCAGGCGCTGACCCATGCGCCGTCCCACTGCGGATTTTCCGGCGCCGGGTAGACCGACGAAAGCGATCGCCACGCGGATCGGCAAACGCTGCGCGCGATCAGCGCGCGGCGTTGCGGTCGGTAATCATCTTCGGGGTGATAAAGACGAGCATTTCGGTCTTGTTTGCAACGCGGTTGCGCGTACGGAACAGTGCGCCGAGGTAGGGCACTTCACCAAGCACCGGCACGCGCGATTCGTCGTTGGATTCGGTGAGTTCGAAGATACCACCGATCACCACCGTGCCGCCGTTCTCGACCAGCACCGAGGTCTGCACGTGCTTGGTATTGATGGCGAAGCCAGCAGTCGTCGCTTGACCGACCGTGTCCTTGTTGACATCGAGCGTCAGGATGATGTTGCCCTCGGGCGTGATCTGCGGTGTCACCTCAAGCTTCAGATTGGCCTTGCGGAAAGCGATTGAGGTTGCGCCACTAGAAGTCGCCACCTGGTACGGCAGCTCGGTACCTTGCTCGATGAGCGCCTTGGTCTGGTCGGCGGTCACGACGCGGGGAGCGGATACGACTTTGCCCTTGCCATCGGCTTCGAGCGCGGAGATTTCCAGGTTCAGCATTCGGGAGAAACTGGAGTTGAACAGGGAGATGGCGAAGGTGCCGGGAGCGTTGCCGGTACCGCTCGGGCTCGTCGCTGGCAGATTGATGAAGTTCGAATTGGTGAACGTAGTGAGTGCGCTGCCAGCAGTGGTCGCCGTAGCAGGCGTCACGGTCGGCCCCACGCCGAGGTTGCCAAAGACACGATTGCCGTTGTTTGATCCGACCACGCCGCCGCCGATGCCACCGCCGAGCCGCACCCCGAGCGATTTGCCGAAGGTGTCGGATGCTTCGACGATTCGTGCTTCGATCAGAACCTGACGAACTGGAATGTCGAGCTTGGTGATCATTTCGGCGACTTGAGCCAACCGCGACGGAATGTCGGTCACGAACAATTGATTGGTACGCGGCTCGGCAATCACGCTGCCGCGGGCTGTCAACAGGCGAGCACTACTGGAGCCCGAGCCGCCACTAGCCGAACCCGAGCCGGTGATCTGCCCTTGCAAATCCACAGCCTTGGTGTAGTTCAGCTGGAACGATTGCGTGCGCAACGGTTCGAGATTTTCGATCGCAGCCTTGGCTTCGAATTCGACCTTCTCTTTGGCGTTGATTTCATCTTTCGGCGCGATCCAGAGCACGGTGCCGTTCTTGCGCATGCCCAGGTTCTTGGCCTGCATGATAATTTCAAGGGCCTGGTCCCAGGGCACGTCTTTCAGCCGCAGTGTGAGAGCACCGGTGACTGAATCCGACGTCACGATGTTGAAGTTCGTGAAGTCAGCAATAACCTGAAGCAACGAGCGAATCTCGATATTCTGGAAGTTAAGCGACAACTTCTCGCCGTTGTAACCCACGCCTTGCGTCAGCTTGGTCGGGTCGACCTTACGCGGACGAACTTCGACGACGAACTGGTTTTCACTCTGGTAAGCGCTGTGTTCCCACTCGCCGCGCGGCTCGATGACCATGCGAACACGGTCTCCCGCCTGTTGCGTGGTGATGAGTTGCACCGGCGTGCCGAAGTCAGACACGTCGAGGCGACGGCGAAGGCCTTCGGGCAGCGTCGACTTGGTAAATTCGACAACAAGGTTCTTGCCTTGCTGCTTGATGTCGACGCCAACCTGGTTGTTCGCCAAATCGACGATCACGCGCCCCGTCTTGTCCGCGCCAAGTCGGAAGTCGACGTCACGCAACGGAACCATGTCGCGGTTGCGGTTCTCGGCAAACGGCGAAGGTGTTGAAGCGACCAAGGCGGCGCCAGCGACCGGTTCGAGCGAGACGATCAGGGACTTACCCTGGATCTCGGTTTTGTATGCGGTCGCCTGCTTCAGATTCATTACCAGACGCGTCCGGTCGCCCGCTTGGACAACGTTCACAGAACGCAAGTTGCCCTGGTTCACGTCGACAGTGGATCGACCAATGGCATTGGTGATGCCCGGAAAATCGAGCGCAATTCGAGCAGGCGTTTGAATGACGAAACCCGTTGGCACCGCAGACAGCGGTTGGGTCAGATCGATACGGATAACTTCCGTGCCGGACTGGACCGAACTGGTGATCGATTCGATGGCGTTTTGCGCTTGTGCGAGCGCAGCCACACTGAGCGCCACGAGGGTCACGCTGGCAGCGCGCAGCCACCGAGCAAGCACTGTTTTTTGTCGGTTCATTTTGCCTTCTCTTGCAACTGCAACGTCGCCACGCGTTCGATCCACTCACCGGCGGCGTCCTGCACGATTTCACGCAGGCCGAGTTCGGTTTCACTTATGTTGGTAATACGGCCGAAATTAAGACCAAGGTGGTTGCCCACGCGTACCTGGTAGAGCAGTTTGTCGACGCTCACGAGCGCGACCGGCTGGCCGTTACGACTGAGACTGCCGACCATCGCCATCGAATCCAGCGGGAACGCTTCCAACGATTCCTTCCGACGGGAGAGCTCCGGAGCGATCAGGCCCGAGCTGCTGGGCTGGCTCGAATCGCGACGCAGAGCCTGTGTCAGCTTTTGCATGTTGAAGGGCTCGAACGAAGCCGCCTCGGTGTAGGCCTGCGGGGTGAATTTCTTTGGCTCGGAAATCGGTGGCACGGTCGGCTTGACCTGCGTCCGCTGTTCTGCAGTCCAGCGCTGAAGATCGTCGCGGTCGGAGCTACCGCATGCGGCCAGCACAAGCGTCGCGACACCAATGCATAACAAGGCGGCCACTTTCATTTTTTGGCCTTTGCCGCAGCTGCAGCGGCAGCGCGTTGGGAAGCCTGCTCGTCAGGGTCCAGATAGCGGAATGTGCGAGCAGTGGCGTCCATGGTGAGCCCACCGTCCTTTTGCGGTGTGATCGCCAGGTTGTTCAGCGTCACGATGCGAGATAGATTGGCGACGTCGGCGGCAAAGGCGCCCATATCGTGATAACGGCCGGTAACCTTGAGCGCGATAGGCAGCTCAGCGTAATAGTCTTTCACTACGATCTGCCCAGGCCGGAACAGCTCGAACTGAAGACTCCGGCCTAACCCGGCTTGGTTGATGTCCGACAACAAAGCGTCCATTTCAGCCTTGCTCGGCAGCTGCTTCTCAAGCGACGTGACGTACTGTTGGACTTGCTCGCGCTGCTTTTTAAGAAGGTCGAGATTGGCTGCCAGTGCGACCTTCTTTTGAAAGTCGATGCGCAGCGCAACTTCCTTCGCGCGCTCTGCTTCCAGTTCGTCATTCGAATTGGTCAGCCAGACAAACCAGAGGGCCGCGAGCACGGCAATAACCACGGCAATGAACAGCGCGTAGCGTGGCGCTGTAGGCCACATGGATGGATCGTTCGGGTTCAGTCCGCGAAACTGATCGCCAAACCGCCGCATGGAGGTCGCGAAATCGATATTGCGTATGGGGCGTCGTGTTGCCATTGCTTCCTACCCCTTTGCAGCGGCCGAGGCCACCGGTGCGCCGGGCGCGCCTTTTTGCGAATCAGTCGGACGCTTGACGCCGATGCGCATCGTGAAGTTCGCCACGCGACGCTGGTCGCGTGGCGTGAGGTTGACGCTCGCAGAGGTAATTTCGACCAGCTCCGGTTTGACCAGCCAAGGACTGTTGTTTCCCAGATTGCGCAGCAATTCGGAAACCCGTTCGTTCGATTGCGCCATACCCTGTAGCGTTACCGTCTGGTTGTC
The DNA here is from genome assembly GCA_025352265.1 of Variovorax sp. GTDB lineage: Bacteria > Pseudomonadota > Gammaproteobacteria > Burkholderiales > Burkholderiaceae_C > Variovorax. The sequence goes on from JANXTS010000043.1 coordinate 54,892, forward strand.
CTGCTTCATGCTGGTGAGGTAGACCCCGTCGGGCAATTGGCGGACCAATTCGTTGAGCAAATGCACCGGTAAATTGCGATCGCCCTGCAAATCTTCTACGGCAGTCTGCCGCGCGCGCAATGCCGCGATTTCAGATTGAAGCGTCGAGATTTCCTTGATCTCGCTTTCAAGCTTGGCGATCTCCGACTGCAGATAGGTGTTCTTCGATTGTTGACCTGAAATTTGCGTTTGGTACCAAACGTATGCACCACCTGCAAGCAGAACGCCGAGCAAAGCAGCCGCCCCCAGCGAGGCGTAAAAAGTCTCTTTCCGACGCTTGCGTGCCGCTTCGCGGTGCGGAAGCAGGTTGATCAAAATCACTGCAGGAACCTCCGCATCGCCAGGCCGCAAGACGTCAGGTAAGACGGCGCTTCACGGCGGACCTTCTTCTCTCGAATATTTGGGCCGATCTCCATGCCGTCGAAGGGATTGACCAACGAACATGCAAACGAAGTTTGCCGGGTCACGGCGCTGGTCAAGCCGGGCAGGGCCGCCGAACCGCCGGCCAACAGCACATAGTCGACTCGGTTGTGCGGTGTGCTGGTGAAGAAAAACTGGAGAGCGCGCGCGATTTCCTGCGCAATGCTGGCGACGAACGGCCGGAGAACGCCTGAACCGTAGTCGTCCGGCAGATCGCCGCTGCGCTTTTTGGTCTCGGCTTCTTCCGCCGAGAAACCATATTGACGCACGATCAACTGAGTAAGTTGGGCGCCACCGAATGCCTGATCACGGTCGTAAAGCACTTCCTGATTGCGAAGCACCTGCATGCTGGTCGTAAAGGCACCGACCTCGAACAACGCGACGACGGCGTCTCTGCCTTGACCTGGCAATTGCTCGATCAGCCGCGCAGTTGCAAGGCGGGAAGCGTAAGACTCGACGTCGAGAATCATCGCCTTCAGGCCAGCAGCTTCAGCAAGCCCCTGGCGGTCCTGCACCTTCTCTTTACGGGAAGCGGCGATTAGCACTTCAACATCGCCCGTTGAGTTGGCGCTTTGCCCCATGACGCAGAAGTCAAGACTAACTTCGTCGAGCGAAAACGGGATGTATTGGTTAGCTTCAGACTCGACCTGGAGCTCGAGTTCCTGCTCGCTCATGCCGCCAGGCAGCACGATCTTTTTGGTGATCACGGCAGAAGGCGGCAAAGCAAGCGCAACGTTTTTGGTGCGCGTACCGCTTTTGCGGACCACGCGGCGCACAGCTTCAGCAACTTCGTCGAACTTCTCGACGTTGCCGTCGGTAATCCAACCGCGTTCCAGCGGCTCGATGGCACAACGTTCGAGCACCAGTTTCCCGGTGGCATCGCGACCGAGTTCCACCAGCTTGACACTGGACGAACTGACGTCCAACCCAAGCAATGGCGCGGGCTGCCGGCGAAAAAGCGATCCCAAGTCGGTCAAGTTACGGTCCTGTCGGTTGTAACGATTGGAAATATTTGCGAGTGGTTGCATGCTATCAGCAACAATCACCGGCAACAAAGCTGAAGAAGGTGTAGAGCGCTCATCCGTTGTCAAAAGGTGACGAGGCCCGCAACATAGGTCATGAATCCCCGTGCCCCAATTTCTGCAGAGTGGCGCATTCAATACGGCGCATTTCACTTTTTATAATGCGTGGTGACTCCACCTCGCTCAATGCC
>JANXTS010000064.1 GCA_025352265.1 Variovorax sp.
CTGGAGCAAGCGCGTCACGTTGCCGTACAAGCCGCACATCGGTACTTTGAGCTGCTCGCCCGAGATCGACTCCATCAACACCCTCACTCCAGACCAACACGGCGGCAACATGGACCTGCCCGACATGGGGCCGGGCAGCATCACTTACCTGCCGGTGTGGACACCGGGCGCACGCTTGTTCATCGGCGATGCGCATGCCTGCCAGGGCGACGGCGAGGTGTGCGGCACAGCAGTCGAGTACCCGAGCCTGACGACCATTCGTGTCGACCTCATCAAGGGCTGGACGCTGCAATGGCCTCGACTCGAAACCGAAACCATGATCATGGCCATCGGCAGCGCCCGGCCACTCGAAGACGCGACCCGCATCGCCTACAAGGAACTCATTCTGTGGATGGAAGCCGAGTACGGCTACGACCGCTGGGATGCCTACATGATGCTCAGCCAGTGCGGCAAGGTCCGGCTTGGCAATTTCGTTGATCCGAAATACACCGTCGGTGCCGGGATCAGCAAAGAATATCTGGCGCCATTCCCGGCGTGATGGCCAGCTGCCACCAACTTAAACAACACACAAGGACGCACCATGGATCTCGGACTCAAAGGCCTGAACGCACTGGTCACTGGCGGCACCAAAGGCATCGGTCGCGCCATTGCGCAAACGCTGGCGGCAGAGGGCGTCAACGTCGCGCTGTGCGCGCGCAATGCGGAGGAAGTAGCCGCGACCGCTGCTGAGCTTTCAGCCGGCGGCACCAAGGTGATCGGCAGCGTCGTCGATGTCGGTGACGGTGCGGCGCTGGCCAAGTGGGTCGCCGACGCTGGGGCCACCTTGGGCGGCATCGACATCGTGGTCGCCAACGTGAGTGCATTGGCGATCGCTGGCGACGAGGCGGCCTGGCAGCGCGGCTTCGATGTCGACATGATGGGGACAGTGCGGCTGGTCAACGCCGCGATGCCGATGTTGGAGAAGAGCAAGAGCGCAGCCATCGTCACCATCTCCAGTGTGTCGGGCCGAGAGATCGATTTCGCGGCGGGGCCTTATGGCGCCTTCAAGGCGGCCATCGTCCACTACACACAAGGCCTGGCGTATCAGCTGGCCAGCAAGAACATCCGCGCCAATTCGGTGTCGCCGGGCAACACTTACTTTCCCGGCGGTGTGTGGACGCAGATCGAGCAGGGCAACCCGGCGTTCTTCAAAGAGGCGCTCGGCATGAATCCGATGGGCCGCATGGCGACACCGCAAGAGATTGCGAACGCGGCGGTGTTTCTGTGCAGTCCTGCGGCCAGCTTCGTGACTGGGACGAACCTGGTGGTCGACGGCGGGCTGACAAAAGGCGTGCAGCTTTAAACCGATGCCGCTTGGCCGGGAGCATCAAGCGCCGGCCAACCGCATCAGGCTCGTCGCCAGCTGGTTGTGGCGTTCCACCAGCGGCCCCAGGTCCACGGTCGTCAATTGCCCTTCACGCACCACTATGCGTCCGTTGACTACCGTGTAGGCCGCCTGCGCGCTCGCGCACAAGAGCAGGCTTGCCACCGGGTCATGCACCGCACCGCCGGCGAACGCCAGCGTGCGCAAATCGAACAGTGCCAGGTCGGCGCACATGCCGACTGCCAGATGTCCGATGTCGCTGCGGCCGAGCACCTCGGCGCCACCGCGTGTCGCTACGGCGAGCATGTCGCGCGCTGTCGTTTCCGATGGACCATGGTCGCAACCGAACGGGTCGAGCGAGCGGCCGACGCGGGCCAGCAACAGCGCCTGTCGCGCCTCGCCGACCATGTGCGCGCCGTCGTTGCTGGCGCTGCCGTCCACGCCCAGCCCGACCGGCACGCCGGCGTCCAGCATGCGGCGGATCGGCGCGATGCCAGACGCGAGCCGCATGTTGCTGCACGGGCAATGCGCAACACCTGTCTTCGTCTTCGCGAACAGCGCGATGCCGGGTGCGTCGAGTTTTACGCAGTGCGCGTGCCACACGTCGTGACCGAGCCAGCCCAGGTCTTGCGCGTACTCGGCGGGCGTGCAGTTGAACTTCTCGCGGCTGTAGGCGATGTCGTGGTCGTTCTCGGCAAGGTGCGTGTGCAGGCGAACTCCCAGGCCCTTGAACGAGCGCGCCAGCAGTGCGGATTCGCGCATCAGGTCACGGCTGACGCTGAACGGAGAGCACGGCGCGACAGCCACGTTGGTCATCGCTCCGTACGATGCGTCGTGCCACGTCTCTATCAACCGCTGGGTATCTTTCAGGATGTCGACTTCGCGCTCGACCACGCGATCGGGCGGCAAGCCCCCTTGCGATACGCCGACGCTCAAGCTGCCGCGCGTCGCGACAAAGCGCATGCCGATTTCGCGCGCCGCTTCGATGCTGTCGTCGAGCCGCACGCCGTTGGGGTAGATGTACAGATGGTCGCTGCTGGTGGTGCAGCCTGAAAGCAGCAGTTCGGCCATGGCGATTTGCGTCGACACCTGCACCATCTCCGGCGTGAGGCCGGCCCAGATCGGATACAGGCCGCGCAGCCACGAGAACAGTTCGGCGTCCTGCACGGCCGGAATGGCGCGTGTCAGCGACTGATACATGTGGTGGTGCGTGTTGATCAGCCCCGGCATCACGAGGTGGCCGCGCGCGTCGATCACTTCGTCGGCCGTTTGCGGCAACTGGTCGGCGGGTCCGATGGCTTCGACGACGTTGTCGCGCAGCAGCACCGAGGCGTTGCGCCACTCTTTTCGCGCGTCGTCGAAGGTGGCCACGCAGTCGGCATTGCGGATCAGCAGAGTGGTCATGGCGGGCGATGGTGGCGGGCGAGAATGGAGGGTGGAGACAACACAAATGATCGCATCGAAACCCCTCGCTGAACTGGCCGATCCGCATGCAGCACCGCGCCACTTTCTTGAACAGCTCTACCGCATCGCAGTGCAGCGCGCCTTGCCGCTGGCGAGCATGGGCGCGTACCTGCCCGAGCCACCCGATCCGGCCAAGGGCCGCACGCTGGTCATAGGCGCTGGGAAGGCCGGAGGCTCGATGGCGCACGCGCTCGAAGCACTGTGGCCAGCCGATGCGCCGCTGTCGGGCCTGGTCGTCACGCGCTACGGCCACGTACCGCCGAGACCTGCAGGATTGAAGCAACGCATTGATATCGTCGAGGCGTCGCATCCGGTGCCCGACGAGGCCGGCATGAAGGCAGCCGAGCGCATCCTCGCGCTGACCCAGGGACTGACCGCCGACGACCTGGTGCTGTGTCTGATCTCCGGCGGCGGTTCGTCGGTGCTCACCTTGCCAGCCGAGGGCATGACCTTGGCCGACAAGCAGCGCGTGAACCAGCAACTGCTCGACAGCGGCGCCCACATCGGCGAGATGAACTGCGTGCGCAAACATCTGTCGCGCGTGAAGGGCGGGCGGCTTGCCGCAGCTTGCGCGCCGGCACGGGTCGTCACGCTGACGATCAGCGACGTGCCGGGCGACGACATGGGCATCATCGCCAGTGGCCCGACCGTTCCCGACGACACGACTTGCGAGCAGGCGCTGGCGATCCTCGATCGCTACAAGATCGACATTCCGCCGGCCGTGCGCGCCGGCCTCGAAAGTGGTGCGCTCGAAACGCCCAAGCCCGGCGATGCCGTGTTCAAGGGGCACACCGCGCACCTCATCGCGACGCCGCAGCAATCGCTCGAAGCCGCAGCAACCGCAGCGCGTGCCGCCGGCATCGAGGCACATATCCTGAGCGACGAAATGGAAGGCGAATCGCGCGAGGTCGGCAAGGTGCACGGCGCGCTTGCGCGTGCGGTCGCGCAGCGCGGCCAGCCCTTTGCCAAGCCATGCGTGATCTTGTCCGGCGGCGAAACCACCGTCACCATCCGGCCTCGCCAACCGGGTCAACCCAAAGGCCGTGGCGGTCGTGCTGGCGAGTTCTGCATGGGCCTGGCCGGCGCGCTGATGGGCCAGCCCGACGTGTGGGCACTGGCCGCGGACACCGACGGGATCGACGGTGTCGAAGACAACGCCGGAGCCTTCGTCACGCCCGACACGCTGGCGCGTGCAGAAGCGAAAGGACTCAAGCTCGCACCGCATCTCGACCGCAACGACGCCTATGGGTACTTCGACGCCATCGGCGATCTGTTGGTGACAGGGCCGACGCACACCAACGTCAACGACTTCAGGGCGCTCCTGATCCTGTGACATCTCCTTTGAAAGCCGATGTAGAAAACATTGCACTGCAATCAGTGCTGTTCGTGTGCGCCGGCAATATCTGTCGCTCGATCTCGCCGATCTTTAAAACAGACTCGCGCCGATATTGATCAAGAGGGCGAGCACTGTCGTATTGAACAGATAGGCCAGGATGCAATGCACCGAGCCGATGCGACGCATCATCTTGGAGACGAAAGAGACGTCGGCCGTCTGGCCCGAGGTGCCGATGACGGCGGCAAAGTAGAAGAAGTCTCCATAGTCGGGCTCGTCGTCGTCTGGAAAGCTCAAGCCTGGCTTGCGCCCGTCGGATTGCGCCGCGTAGTAGTCGTGCGCGTAGTGCAGCGCGAACATGATCTGGGTGAAAGTCCAGGACGAAACAACCGTGAGTGCCGCGAGTCCGATATGCGCGATTTTCTCTGTGCCGTGCATGTCCTTCACCACCGTAAGTTCGCCGCCGATGGCCGCAAGACTCGCAACGGCAGAAACCACGACCAGGGTCAGGATCACGAACTGCCCTTCGTCCTGCGCTCTGGCGCGGTAGCGCATGTGTTCGCGGGACGACCGGGCCATCATGCTGACCGCCAGAAAGACATAGAGCATCGCACCCGTGTTCCATGCGATCAGCAATCGGGTGACGAGATGTGCCTCGAGCCGGGCGGGAAAGAGCACACCCACCAGGATTGCAGTGAGCGCGGCGACGAGCAGGCGGGGTCGAGCTCGCAATTGCCGGTAGATGCGGTTGTGTCGAAGGATCATCGCGCTAAGTAAAAGCCATGGATTTAGAGAGTCGGAATACGTTCGACGTCAGTCGCTGTGCAGTGGAAAGTGCAACTCGAACCGGGCACCTCCCAGCGCCGAACTTTGCACCACCAGGCGCCCGGAATGAACCTTCGCAATTTCGCGAACGATCGCCAGGCCAAGGCCACTGCCTTCGGCCTCGACGCTGTGACCACGCTGGAATCGCTGAGTGATCCGGTCCCGGTCGGCGGGTTCGATGCCCGGTCCGCTGTCGTCCACTGCGATGCAGCCGCTGCCGGCATGCAGGAACACGCTGACGTTCACGCGTGCGCCGGCCGTGCAGTAGTTGAGCGCGTTGTCCAGCAGATTATTGATGGCCTCCCGTACGAGCGCCGCATCGACCATTACGAAGGCGGGCTCCGATGCCTCGTCGAAGCCGAGGTCGAATCCTTTGGACAACGCGCGAAACACCCACTCGCGCGATGTCTCGAAAGCAAGCATTTTCAAGTCGATCAAGTCATGATTTGCGTCGGTTTGCGCTTCCGGCTCGGCGCGCGAAAGCAGCAGCAGTTGATTGGCCAGCCGCACGGTGCGTTGCGCAGACTGCTGAAACTCGATGACCGATGCCCGCATCGCCGGCAGGCTCTCGCTGCGCAGCGCCTGCTCCGCTTGCAGCTTCAGCGCCGTGAGTGGCGTGCGAAGTTGGTGCGCGGCGTTGGCGATGAATTCGCGTTGTGCCTGGCCGGCTTGTTCGAGCCGGGCGATCACCGCATTCAACGCCCCGATCAACGGCCGCAGTTCGGCGGGCAGGCTGTTCTCCGGAACCGGCTGCAAGCTTCGGTGGCTCATGTCGCGCAATGCGTTGCCGAGCGACAGGATGTTGCGGGTCTGGAAAAAGATCACGCGGTGCAGCACCCAACCTGCGAGCAACAGCAACACCAACTGCGGAATCCACACGGCCAGCAGAATCTCGCCCGCGAGATGGCGACGTTTGCGCGTGGTCTCCCCGACCATCACCGAGACCTGCTCGCCGGCACTGGCGAGCGGTACGTCCACGACGGCCCACCGCATGACACGGCCGCCCACGTCCGCGTCGAACAGGCGCGCATTGCGAAACACATCCGGCGTTCGGGGCTCACGCGGCGCTTCGGAAACTCCGGCGATATAGCCGCTGCGCGAACCGACGACGCGATAGACGGTCTGGTCTTCGTCGTCCCACTGGAACATGGCCTCTGCAGAGCGCGGCAGGTCGAGCCCGGCGCGTGGCCCGATCTGCCGCACCGCCTGCGCCAGGCTGTTGGCCGAGTCGTAGAGCCAGCGGTCGAAGACCTCGTGCACGTAGTACCGCGTGATGCCGTAAGAGAGCGCGCCACTCAGAAGAAAAAGCGCCGCCAGCCGCCAGAGCAATCGGGTTTCCAGCCGCCGCTGCAGGCTGTCGCTAGCGCCTTCGAAGCTTCTCCTCACGACGCGGTTGCCAGACGGCGTAGCAAATAGCCGAAGCCACGGACCGTCACGATCTCGACATCGTGACCGGCGATCTTCTGGCGGATGCGGTGCAGGTAGACCTCGATGGTCTTGCCGGCCACGTCGCCATGAAAAGCCATGAGTGTTTCGGTCAGCTGTGCCTTCGTGACCACGCGGTCGACGTTGCCCATCAGGCGCTGCAGCAACTGGAACTCGCGTGGCGTGAGGCTCAGTGGTAGGCCGCCCAGGCTGATGCGTGCGGCATCGGACATCAGGCACAGCGCACCGGCGGACAACCGCTGCGCTTGCGGATGGCCGCCGCGCCGCAGCACGGCCTGGATGCGAGCGTCGAGTTCGGCCATGTCGAAAGGCTTGACCACATAGTCGTCAGCGCCGGCACGCAGCCCGCCGACGCGCTGGTGCTGCTCGTCACGTGCAGTCAGCACAATGACAGGGAGCGAATTGCCGGCTTCGCGGATCTGTCGCAGCACGTCGCTGCCGTCCATGTCCGGCAACCCCATGTCGAGCAGCATCAAGGCCGGCAGGTCGCGCCGCATGCTCACCAGCGCCTGCGCGCCGTTGTGCGCCTTCAGCACCCGGTAGCCGCGATGCTGCAGCTCGCGGCCCAGCAACTCTGCAATTTGGAGGTCGTCTTCGACGATAAGAATCAGGGCGTCCACTTGGCGACTCTAGGCGATGTGGCCGTTATCTATTTTTAAACCACGACCCTTAGGCTGCGCGCCTCTCTGGCTTCGTGGCAGCGCCCCTCAATGAAAATCTCGCGTCGATCTGCGCATTCCGGCTGGCGGACGCTGACCGTACTTTTGCTCGTGCTGGCTGCGGGCATCGGCATCGGTACGCAGGTCGCGCGGCGCACGGCGGTCCTGGCTGCGGCAACTGCGCTTGCACCAAACGCATCCGTCGCAGCAGCCACGACCGCTCCGGTGGCCGGCTCCGGCTTGTTGCGCTATGCCCGCGATGCACCGGAACTCGCATCGATCCGCATCACGCCGGTCGAGGTCGTGCCGCTACCGACGCTGCCGCCGGCCAATGCCCGCTTGGCCTATGACGAAGACGTGACGGCCAGGGTCAGCTCGCCGGTCGCGGGTCGCGTGGTTCGTTTGATGGTCCGGGCGGGTGACCGCGTGCGGCGTGGCGCCGCGCTGGCAGAACTCGACTCGCCCGACCTGGCGTCCGCCCAGTCCGACCTGGCCAAGGCGCAATCCGACGAGACGCATAAGCGGCAGAGCGTCGAGCGCACCCGGGCACTGGCCGAAACCGAAACCGGTTCGCGCAAGGACAACGAGGCCGCCGAGGCCGATTTGCAGCAGGCCGTTGCCGAGACCCGTCGCGCTGCACAGCGGATCCACAACCTGGCGACCGAGACCGCGACCGCGACGGTCAGTGGTTCAGGCCGCTTCATGCTCCGGGCGCCCATCGACGGCGTGGTGGTCGACCGGCAGATCAACGCCGGCATGGAAGTGCGCCCCGATCTCGCCAGCCCGCTGTTCGTCATCACCGACACTGGAAAGCTCTGGGCCTTGGTGGATGTGCCCGAAACCGCGCTCGGTGCCGTGCACGACGGACAGTCGGTGGAACTGGAGGTCGATGCGTGGCCCGGCCAGCGTTTTGCCGGCGTCGTGCGCCATGTCGGTGCCGCGCTCGATGCCGCATCGCGGCGCCTGCAGGTGCGTTGCGAGGTTGCGAACGCCGACGGCCGCCTCAGATCCGAGATGTTTTCGCGAGTGGCATTTCTTTCCGATTCCCAGGTAACAGCCGTCCGGGTGCCCAACGGCAGTCTTGTGCTGAACGGGATGCAGAGCTTCGTCATCGTGGAGCAGGAGCCGGGCGTTTTTGCGCGGCGGCCGGTGCAGCTCCGATGGAGCGGGCCGGACACGACCTATCTGTCCGCAGGCGTGCGTGCCGGTGAGCGGATCGTGTCCGAAGGCGCTCTCTTGCTGGCTTCCGAGTTTCCTGCCCGTGCTGAATAAGTTCGTTCGCTTCGTGTTGGCCCAACCGGTCTTCGTGCTGGTGATGACGGTGGCGTTGGCGGCCTTCGGTATCAACGCGGTGATGCACTTGCCGATCGAGGCGTTTCCCGACGTGCAGGACGTGCAGGTGCAAATCATCACCCAGAGCGCGGGTGCGGCGCCCGAAGAAGTCGAGCGCGCGCTGACGCTTCCTATCGAGCGCGAGATGAGCGGCGTGCCCAACGAGACCCAGTTGCGCTCGGTTTCCATGACCGGTCTGTCGGTGGTCACGCTGACGTTTGCAGATGGCACCGACAACTACTTCGCGCGCTCGCAAGTGCTGGAGCATCTTGGTAACGTGACGCTGCCCACGGGTGTGCAACCGACACTCGCACCACTCACTACCGCCGTCGGCGAGGTACTGCGCTATGTCGTGCAGGCGCCGCCGGACATGGCCGAGAACGACGTGCGTGCGCTGCAGGACTGGGTGGTGCGTCCGGCCTTGCGCATGGTGCCGGGAGTGGCCGACGTGGCGAGCTTCGGTGGTACGGTGAAGGAGTACCAGGTGCTGGTTGACCCGGCGCGGCTCAAGCGCTACGGCGTGACCCTCGACCAGGTCGCGCTGGCACTGACGAACAACAGCGCGAATGTCGGTGGCGGTGTGCTGCGGCGAGGCGACGAGGCGCTGGTCGTGCGCAGTATCGGATTGGTCGATTCGCTCGCCAGCATCGGCCAGGTGATCGTGCAGGCCAAGCAAGGCCGCACCGTGCTGGTGTCGGACATCGCCCAGGTGGAACTCGGCCACAAGCCGAGGTCGGGCATCGTCGCCTACGACGATCACGACAGCGTGGTCGAAGGCGTCGTGAGCATGACCAAGGGTCAGAACGCCGCGGTGGTGGTGGCTGGCGTCGAAAAGGCCATGGCGGCGCTGGCAC
>JANXTS010000003.1 GCA_025352265.1 Variovorax sp.
GGCAGCGCAGGCGCACACGTTGATGGAGTCGAACCAGCACATCGGCAAAATCGTGTTGACATGGTGAGTGCAATGACAAAACACGCGAAGCTGATTGCTGGCAACTGGAAAATGAACGGTGGCCTGAATGCCAACGAGGCACTTTTGCGCGCGCTTCTGCAAGGCGCGGGCGGCGCGCGATGCGATGTGGCCGTCTGTGTTCCCGCACCGTACTTTTCGCAAGTGCAATCCTTGCTTGCCGGATCGCCGATCGCATTGGGCGCGCAGGATATTTCTGCGCATGCTCAAGGTGCTTACACCGGCGAGCAGTCCGCTGCGATGCTGAAAGAGTTCGGCGTTCGGTATGCGATCGTCGGCCATTCGGAGCGTCGGCAATATCACTTCGAGACCGATGACGTCGTTGCTTCGAAGGCAGAAGCGGCATTGGCGAACGGCATCACGCCGATCGTCTGCGTCGGCGAGACATTGGCACAGCGTGACGCGGGCCAAACCGAAGAAGTCGTGAAGCGACAGCTTGCCGCAGTGATCCACGTCAACGGCCATTGCATCAGCGAGATCGTCGTGGCTTACGAACCCGTATGGGCGATCGGGACCGGCAAGACGGCGACACCTGAGCAAGCCCAGGCGGTACATGCGGTGTTGCGTGCGCAGTTGCACCACGCGGCTAGCGAGCATGCCCCCGGCATTCGCATCCTTTACGGCGGCAGCATGAATGCGGCGAACGCTGCAGAACTGCTGGCGCAAGCCGACATCGACGGCGGTCTCATCGGCGGCGCGTCCCTCAAGGCCCCTGACTTTTTGCAAATCATTGCCGCAGTCGCCTGAGCGCGCTGCAATCCCTGGAGTAAGAACGAATGAACATAGTCCTCAATCTTTTGGTTGGCGTGCAGATGCTGTCGGCGCTAGTGATGATCGGCCTGATCCTGATTCAGCACGGCAAGGGTGCCGACATGGGCGCGGCATTTGGCAGCGGCAGCGCTGGCAGCTTGTTCGGTGCCAGTGGGAGTGCAAATTTTCTTTCGCGCACTACAGCCGTCCTTGCCGCGGTCTTTTTTGTCTGCACTTTGTTGTTGGCCTATTTCAGCCACGCGCGGCCTGTGGGCGGGGGGAGTTTGCTGGAGCGGGCGGCTATTGGCGCGCCTTCCCCATCGCAGATCCCTTCGGGCAGTTCTTCTTCCGCGCCAGCACCAGCAACACCGCCAAGCGCACCGGCATCGGGCGCTGCGCAGATTCCATCTAAGTAATCGTGTTGTTTTCGATGCGACGTGCCCGCAGAAAACGTCGCATTTGAGGGTAAACTCTTAAGTTGTCTGGAAAGCCAAAACCTTCGCGGGTTCCTCATGCCATCCGGACAGAAGAAAACCGCGGTCGTGGTGAAATTGGTAGACACGCTATCTTGAGGGGGTAGTGGCGAAAGCTGTGCGAGTTCGAGTCTCGCCGACCGCACCAAATCTCATCGACATGCAGCAACGATCGCGTCGCTGCGTGTCGATGGCAAGCGGTGATAAAAACTCGCGATGAACCTCGATTCCTACCTGCCCGTCTTGCTGTTCATCCTGGTGGGCGTTGGCGTAGGCATTCTTCCCCAAGTCATCGGTTACATCCTCGGGCCCAACCGGCCCGACGCTGCCAAGAACGCACCTTACGAGTGTGGCTTCGAGGCCTTCGAGGATGCACGCATGAAGTTCGACGTGCGTTACTACCTCGTTGCCATTCTCTTTATCCTTTTTGATCTAGAAATCGCCTTCCTTTTCCCGTGGGCTATTGCCCTCAAGGAGATCGGGGCTGTCGGCTTCTGGGCAATGATGATCTTTCTCGCCATCCTTGTCGTGGGTTTCGCCTACGAGTGGAAAAAGGGCGCCCTGGATTGGGAATGAAAAGGAATTTGCGCAATGGCCATTGAAGGCGTCATGAAAGAAGGTTTCGTCACCACTACCTATGATTCGGTGGTGAATTGGGCGAAGACCGGATCACTTTGGCCGATGACATTTGGCTTGGCCTGTTGTGCCGTCGAAATGATGCATGCGGGCGCTGCCCGGTATGACATCGATCGCTTCGGCATGTTGTTTCGGCCGAGCCCGCGCCAGTCCGATCTGATGATTGTGGCCGGCACGCTCTGCAACAAAATGGCGCCTGCCTTGCGCAAGGTCTACGACCAGATGCCCGAGCCACGTTGGGTGCTCTCGATGGGGTCGTGTGCAAATGGCGGTGGCTACTACCACTACAGCTATTCGGTGGTGCGCGGATGCGATCGCATCGTACCTGTCGATGTGTACGTCCCTGGCTGTCCGCCCACCGCCGAGGCATTGCTGTACGGCGTGATCCAGCTGCAGCAAAAAATTCGCCGTACCAACACCATTGCTCGCGCCTGAGGAATAGCAAACGATGACCGACTTTGCAATTTCGCCCGACGCGCTTTTGGCCAACATCACCAAGACGCTGGGTGCCATGGCCAAGAGCATCAAGCTGGCGTTGGGTGAGGTGACGGTGGTGGTTGACTCTACCGATTACATCCAGGCGGCCCTCACGCTGCGCGATGCGCCCGGTTGCCGTTTCGAGCAACTCATCGATTTGTGCGGGTTGGACTACTCTGACTATCGCGACGGCGAATGGCAAGGTCAACGATTTTGCGTCGTGACGCACCTGCTGTCGGTCAGCCTCAATCAGCGGGTGCGGCTTAAGGTGTTCGCGCCCAGTGAAGATTTACCCGTCGTCGAGTCATTGCAGCCGGTATGGAGCGCAGCGACGTGGTTCGAGCGCGAAGCTTTCGACCTTTACGGCATTGTGTTCGAAGGGCATGACGACTTGCGCCGCATCCTTACTGATTACGGCTTCATCGGTCATCCGTTTCGAAAAGACTTCCCGGTGTCGGGACACGTCGAAATGCGCTACGACGCCGAGCAAAAGCGTGTGGTCTATCAGCCCGTTTCGATCGAACCGCGAGAGGTCACGCCACGCGTGATTCGCGAAGACAACTACGGCGGACTCCGCTGATGGCCGAAATCAAGAATTACACGCTCAACTTCGGTCCCCAGCACCCGGCGGCACACGGTGTGTTGCGTCTCGTGCTCGAACTCGACGGCGAGGTCATACAACGCGCCGATCCGCACATCGGGCTGCTGCACCGTGCGACTGAAAAGCTCGCCGAGTCGCGCACGTTTATTCAATCCCTGCCCTACATGGATCGGCTCGACTACGTGTCGATGATGAGCAATGAGCACGCGTATTGCCTTGCCATCGAGAAGCTCCTCGGGCTTGAAGTACCCATCCGGGCGCAGTACATCCGCGTCATGTTCGCTGAAATCACGCGCTTGCTGAACCATCTGCTTTGGCTTGGTGCGCACGGTCTGGACTGCGGTGCGATGAACGTGCTGATTTATTGTTTTCGCGAGCGCGAGGACCTGTTCGATATGTACGAGGCAGTGTCGGGTGCGCGCATGCATGCAGCGTATTTCAGACCGGGTGGCGTGTACCGCGACCTGCCGGATGCCATGCCGCAATACAAGGTCAGTAAGATCAAGAACGCCAAGGCAATTGACCGTCTGAACCAGAATCGGCAAGGCTCCTTGCTCGACTTCATCGATGACTTCAGCAAGCGCTTTCCGATGATGGTCGACGAGTACGAAACACTGCTCACGGACAACCGCATCTGGAAACAACGCACGGTAGGCATCGGCGTTGTGACGCCGGAGCGTGCGTTGAATCTCGGCTTCACCGGGCCCATGCTGCGTGGTTCCGGAATCGAATGGGATTTGCGCAAGAAGCAGCCTTACGACGTGTATGACCAGATGGATTTCGACATCGCCATCGGCAAGACAGGGGACTGCTACGACCGCTACTTGGTGCGCATCGAAGAAATGCGTCAGGCCAATCGGATCATTCAGCAATGTTCGGCCTGGTTGCGTGTGAACGACGGGCCTGTGATTACGGCCAACCACAAGGTGGCGGCACCGGCGCGCGAATCGATGAAGGCGAATATGGAGGAGTTGATCCACCACTTCAAGCTCTTCACCGAAGGCTTCCATGTGCCCGAGGGTGAGGCGTATGCCGCCGTTGAACACCCCAAGGGCGAGTTCGGCATCTACCTCGTGAGCGATGGCGCCAACAAGCCGTACCGCCTCAAGATACGGCCGCCGGGTTTTCCTCATCTGGCTGCGCTCGACGAAATGGCCCGCGGTCACATGATCGCCGACGCAGTGGCCGTGATCGGCACGATGGACATCGTGTTCGGCGAAATTGACAGGTGATCGACACATGAATCCAGACGCCACGAAACACCCCTCGATGCCTCTATCGCAAGAGATGATCGACAAATTCGCTCGTGAAGTCGCTAAATACCCACCGGCCGGAAAAGAATCGGCCGTGATGGCATGCCTCGCGTTCATCCAGCAGGAAGAGGGCTTCGTGAGCCTCCAGCGAGAGCGTGACGTGGCAGAGTACCTCGGCATGGCGCCAATCGCAGTGCATGAGGTCACCACGTTCTACAACATGTACAACCAACATCCGGTTGGCAAGTTCAAGCTCAACGTGTGCACCAACCTGCCGTGCCTGCTGCGCGATGGCGCCAAGGCCCTGGCACACCTCGAGAAGAAGCTCGGGATTGTGATGGGCGGCACCACCGCCGACGGTTTCTTCACGCTGCAGCAGAGCGAGTGCCTTGGCGCCTGCGCCGACTCGCCGGTCATCCTGGTTAACGACCGCACGATGTGCAGTTTCATGAGCAACGAAAAGCTCGATCAACTTATTGACGGTTTGCGCGGTGCAACCACCGGAGAGGCTTCCTGATGTCGCCCGATCAAGTCCTTTCGCAATTCCAGGCGACGGGAGTCCAAACCTGTTTCCATGACCGTCACATCGGCGCGCAAATCTACGCCGGGCTCGACGGCATGAACTGGCGCCTCGCAGACTATGAATCCCGCGGTGGTTACGCAGCGCTGCGCAAGATCCTGAGCGAAGGTATGACCTCCGACCAGGTGATTGCCGAGGTCAAGACCTCAGGGCTACGCGGTCGCGGTGGTGCGGGATTTCCAACCGGCCTCAAGTGGAGCTTCATGCCGCGCCAGTTCCCGGGGCAAAAGTACTTGGTCTGTAACTCTGACGAAGGCGAGCCCGGAACTTGCAAGGATCGCGACATCCTTCAGTTCAACCCACACATCGTGATCGAAGGCATGGCAATCGCCGCCTTCGCCATGGGCATCAGCGTGGGCTACAACTACATTCACGGCGAGATCTTCGCGAGCTACGACCGCTTTGAAGAAGCACTCGATGAAGCCCGTGCCGCCGGCTACCTCGGCGACGGCATCATGGGCAGCACGTACAACTTCCAGTTGCATGCGGCACATGGCTTCGGCGCCTACATCTGCGGTGAAGAGACGGCATTGCTCGAATCGCTCGAGGGCAAGAAGGGTCAGCCGCGCTTCAAGCCACCGTTCCCGGCAAGCTTCGGTCTTTATGGGAAGCCAACGACGATAAACAACACCGAGACCTTCGCGGCCGTGCCGTGGATCATCCGCAACGGCGGGCAGGCGTACCTCGAATGCGGCAAGCCAAACAACGGCGGCACCAAGATCTATTCGGTCAGCGGCGACGTCGAGTTGCCCGGCAATTACGAAGTGCCGATGGGCACACCGTTCAGCAAACTGCTCGAACTGGCGGGCGGCGTTCGCAAAGGCCGCACCCTAAAGGCAGTGATCCCTGGCGGCTCGTCGTCTCCGGTGTTGCCAGCCTCGATCATGATGGACTGCACGATGGACTACGACTCCATAGCCAAAGCCGGTTCGATGCTGGGGTCGGGGGCAGTCATCGTCCTGGACGACAGTCGCTCGATGGTGGAGTCGCTGCGTCGCTTGTCGTACTTCTACATGCACGAGTCGTGCGGCCAGTGCACGCCATGCCGCGAAGGCACCGGCTGGCTCTGGCGCGTGGTTGACCGCATCCACAACGGACTTGGCAAGACGACCGACATGGACCTGCTCAACTCCGTCGCCGACAACATCCAGGGTCGCACGATTTGCGCATTGGGCGACGCCGCCGCGATGCCGGTGCGCGCCATGATCAAGCACTTCCGCCACAAGTTCGAGGCACTGATTCCGGGCTATGCGCCCAATGCGGCTGCCAAAGCCTGAGGTCCGGTAAACAAAAATGGTTGAAATCGAACTCGACGGCAAGAAGGTCGACATCATCGAGGGCAGCATGATCATGCATGCGGCCGACAAGGCGGGGACGTATATCCCGCACTTCTGTTATCACAAGAAGCTAAGCATCGCGGCGAATTGCCGAATGTGCCTGGTCGATGTCGAGAAAGCACCCAAGCCGATGCCTGCCTGCGCCACGCCAGTGACGCAGGGCATGATCGTTCGCACCAAGAGCGAAAAGGCCATCAAGGCACAGCAGTCCGTGATGGAGTTCTTGCTCATCAACCATCCACTCGATTGCCCGATCTGTGATCAGGGCGGCGAATGCCAGCTCCAAGACCTGGCGGTCGGCTACGGTGGATCGAGCTCGCGTTACGAAGAAGAAAAACGCGTCGTCTTCCACAAGGACGTCGGTCCGCTGATCAGCATGGAAGAGATGAGCCGTTGCATTCATTGCACGCGCTGCGTCCGCTTTGGCCAGGAGGTCGCCGGCGTGATGGAACTGGGCATGTCGCACCGCGGCGAGCACGCCGAGATCGAAACCTTCGTCGGTGACTCTGTCGACTCTGAACTGTCCGGCAACATGATCGACATCTGCCCGGTCGGCGCGCTCACGAGCAAGCCTTTTCGGTACAGTGCACGCACGTGGGAGCTATCACGTCGCAAGTCGGTCAGTCCGCATGACTCGACCGGTGCCAACTTGATCGTTCAGGTCAAGAACAACAAAGTGATGCGCGTCGTTCCGCTGGAGAACGAAGATGTCAACGAATGCTGGATCGCCGACCGCGACCGTTTCTCGTATGAAGCGCTCAACGGTCCCGAGCGCCTGACGCAGCCCATGCTGAAGCAGGGTGGCCAATGGCAGCAAGTCGACTGGCAAACCGCGCTTGAATACGTTGCCAACGGTCTGAAGCAGATCAAGACCGACCACGGCGCGCAGAGCATCGGCACGCTGGTGAGCCCGCACAGCACGCTCGAAGAATTGCAGCTCGCGACGCTTCTGACGCGAGAACTTGGCAGTGAGAACATCGACTATCGCCTGCGCAACGCAGAGTTCGGCGCGTTCGAAGGCATACGTTGGCTCGGCACCTTGATCGCATCGTTGTCGCAGCTGCAACGCGTGCTGGTGGTCGGCTCGAATCTGCGGAAGGACCATCCGCTGTTCGCGCAACGTATTCGCCAATCGGTTCGCAAGGGCGGTGCGTTGAGCGTGATCACGTCGGACGTGTTGATGGTCGACGATGACGCATGGGCCATGAAGGCCCGCAGTATCGTTCGCGTGGGTGCAGACCAATGGTTTGCCCAGTTGGCAGGCATCGCTTCCGCCATCGGTCAAAGCGCTGGCATCACCTCGCCGGTCGAGGGCGATGACGCGCCGAGCGAGGCGGCACAAGCCATCGCGAAGTCGCTGCTCGGCGGCGAACGCAAAGCTATCCTGCTCGGCAACGCCGCCGCACACCACGCCAACGCTGGCGCGCTGCTGGCGCTGGCCCAGTGGATCGGTGCACAAACAGGCGCGAGCGTAGGCTACCTTACCGAAGCGGCCAACACGGTCGGTGCCCAATTGGTTGGTGCGATGCCGAAGGGCCACGGCCTGAACGCGGCGCAAATGATGTCGGGCGGGCTCAAGGCGGTCTTGATTCTCAACAACGAACCGGTCTTCGACTCAGCCATCGGCGCCGCCGCAGCGGACGCTTTGTTCAAGGCGCAGATGGTCGTCACGCTGAGCCCGTTCAAGGCCAATCTGGAATTTAGCGATGTGCTGTTGCCCATCGCGCCGTTCACAGAAACGCCGGGTACGTTCGTTAACGCCGAAGGCCGGCTGCAGAGCTTCCATGCGGTGGTCAAGCCGCTCGGTGAAGCGCGTCCCGCGTGGAAAGTGCTGCGCGTGCTCGCCAATTTGCTCGGTCTTCAAGGCTTCGCATTCGAGTCGACGGCAGACGTGCTTCGCAGTATTGGCGAGGGTACGCAGGTGTCGGCCGACAAGTTGAGCAATGCCACGCAAGCCGTTGCAACGGTGTCGATCGAAGCTGCCTCGGCGCCGGTCGTGGCCAGTATCTATCAGCTTGATTCCATCGTGCGTCGCGCGCCATCTCTGCAACTCACCGCTGACGCTCGCGGCACCTACGACGGGCACCATTCAGTCCCGGCCACGGAGGCGCTGGCATCATGATCGACGCGATCTTCGGCTTTGGCCACGGTTTGGTCGGGGCCGTTTGGTGGACCAGCGTGGTGTGGCCGATCATCTGGACGCTTATCAAGATCGTGGTCGTGGTGGTGCCACTGATGGGCGCGGTCGCCTACCTGACCCTTTGGGAGCGAAAGGCGATCGGCTTCACTCAGATCCGCATTGGTCCGAATCGCGTTGGCCCTCTGGGCTTGTTGCAGCCCATCGCCGACGCGCTGAAGTTGATGACCAAGGAAATCATCATTCCGACGGTCGCCAACAAGGGTTTGTTCCTGCTCGGCCCGATCATGACCATCATGCCGGCGCTCGCTGCATGGGCTGTGATTCCGTTTGGTCCCGAAGTCGCGCTGGCAAACATCAATGCAGGACTGTTGTTCGTTATGGCCATCACCTCGCTCGAGGTCTATGGCGTGATCATCGCCGGTTGGGCTTCGAACTCGAAGTACGCATTCCTCGGTGCACTGCGCGCTTCGGCGCAAATGGTCAGCTACGAAATCGCGATGGGTTTCTGCTTTGTGGTGGTGTTGATGGTGTCGGCCAGTCTCAACATGACCGACATCGTGATGGGGCAGGGCAAAGGCACTTTTGCATCGATGGGCGTCGGCTTCCTCTCCTGGAACTGGCTGTCGTTGTTGCCGATCTTCGTCGTCTACTTCATCTCCGGCCTGGCAGAGACCAACCGCCATCCGTTCGACGTGGTCGAAGGCGAATCGGAAATCGTCGCGGGTCACATGATCGAGTACTCGGGCATGAGTTTTGCCATGTTCTTCTTGGCGGAGTACGCCAACATGTGGCTCGTCTCGATCCTGACCGTGGTGTTGTTCCTCGGCGGCTGGCTACCGCCGTTCGAGTTCCTCAGCTTCATCCCGGGCTGGATCTGGCTGGGCATCAAGACCTTTTGCGTGGTCACGATGTTCCTGTGGGTTCGCTCCACCTTCCCGCGCTTTCGCTATGACCAGATCATGCGGCTCGGTTGGAAGATCTTCATTCCGATCACGCTCGTGTGGCTGGTCGTGGTCGGCGCGTGGATGCAGACCCCTTTCAACATCTGGAAATGAACGGAACTGCCATGACTGCGCCCACCGCCAGCGCGATTGCGCGCTCTTCTACGATCCCGTCCACGCCTTTCTCCTTGAAAGACTTTCTCGGCAGTTTCTTGCTGTTCGAGTTGTTCAAGGGCTTGGCGATCACTGGAAAATATGCTTTCGCTCGGAAGATTACGGTCCAATTCCCTGAAGAAAAGACGCCGCAGTCGCCACGTTTTCGTGGGCTACACGCACTTCGCCGCTATGAAAACGGGGAAGAGCGCTGTATCGGCTGCAAGCTGTGCGAGGCCGTCTGCCCGGCGCTGGCGATCACCATCGAAACCGATGTGCGTGACGACGGCTCGCGCCGCACCACTCGCTATGACATCGACCTGACCAAGTGCATCTTTTGCGGCTTCTGCGAAGAGAGTTGCCCAGTCGATTCGATTGTCGAAACGCACATCTTCGAATACCACGGTGAGAAACGCGGCGACCTGTACTTCACCAAAGACATGTTGCTGGCCGTGGGCGATCGCTACGAAAAAGAGATCGCGGCCAACAAGGCTGCCGACGCCAAATACCGCTGAGGCGGATTGGTCCAAAACTCGCAACCAACTCGCTCCATGGACGTCAAGACCGGTCTGTTTTATCTATTTGCCGCGGTGCTATTGTTTGCATCGTTCCGCGTCATCACTTCGCGCAATCCCGTGTATGCGGCGCTGTATTTGGTGCTTGCATTTTTTCAGGCGTCTGCAATCTGGTTGCTGCTGCGCGCCGAGTTTCTGGCCATCGCGCTGGTGCTGGTCTACGTCGGTGCCGTGATGGTTTTGTTTCTCTTCGTCGTGATGATGCTCGACATCAACGTCGACAGCTTGCGTGAGGGCTTTTGGAAGCACTTCCCTTTGGCGGCGGCGGTTGGCGCGATCATCGCGCTCGAAATGGCCGGCGTGTTGATGGGTGGCTTCCGCCTCAACGAGTCGCCTCATGCGATGGCTTCTGCTGCCAACAGTTCGAACACGCTGGAACTCGGAAAGTTGCTATACAAAGACTATCTCTACCCGCTTGAAATTGCCGCCGTTATTTTGTTGGTGGCCATCATTGCGGCCATCGCGCTGACGTTGCGCACTCGCAAGGACAGCAAGCACATGAATCCGTCGGACCAGGTCCGCGTCAAGGCACGCGACCGTGTACGCGTTGTGCAAATGGGCGTCACGCGGCCGGCGCAACCGGTGCTGGATATTGCCGCGCCAAGCGCACCTGCGGCGCCTGTATCAGGGGGGGGCAAGGCATGACGATTTCGCTCGGACACTTTCTTTCGCTGGGCGCAATGCTTTTCGCGCTGTCGGTCATCGGGATCTTCCTCAACCGCAAAAACCTTATCGTGCTCTTGATGTGCATTGAGCTGATGCTGCTCGCGGTCAACACGAACTTCGTCGCCTTTTCGTATTACCTTGGCGATATGCACGGTCAGATCTTCGTGTTTTTTATCCTGACGGTGGCGGCCGCCGAGTCGGCCATTGGCCTGGCGCTGCTGGTGCTGCTGTTCCGCAATAAGTCGAGCATTAACGTCGACGAGCTCAACTCGCTCAAGGGCTAAGAGTTTTAACCATGAGCGCAACGCTTTCTGCATCCACACTGCTGGCAGTTCCCCTGGCTCCGCTGGTCGGCTCCGTCATCGCCGGCCTTTTCGGCACCAAGTTTGGCGGTAACCACATCGGTCGCAAAGTCACCCATTGGCTAACCATCGTCGGCGTCTTGGTGGCTTCCGTCATTTCGGCCTTGACGCTCAAAAGCGTAGTGGTCGATGGCGCTCGTTTCAATGCGACCTTGTACGAGTGGATGGTGGTTGGCGGCTTGAAGATGGAAGTCGGCTTTCTGGTCGACGGCCTCACGGCGATGATGATGTGCGTTGTCACCTTCGTCTCGCTGATGGTGCACATCTACACCATTGGCTACATGGAAGAAGACGAGGGCTACAACCGCTTCTTCTCCTATATCTCGCTCTTCACCTTTTCGATGTTGATGCTCGTCATGAGCAACAACATGCTTCAGTTGTTCTTCGGCTGGGAATCGGTGGGCTTGGTGTCGTATCTGTTGATCGGCTTCTGGTTCAACAAGCCGACAGCTATTTTCGCCAACATGAAGGCGTTCCTCGTCAACCGAGTGGGCGACTTCGGCTTCATCCTGGGCATTGGCCTGGTCGCGGCATACGCTGGCACGCTGAACTACGGTGAAGCCTTTGCAAAGGCCGACAGCCTGGCCAAGCTCAACTTCCCCGGCACCGAGTGGATGTTGATCACGGTAATCTGCATCTGCCTGTTCATCGGCGCGATGGGCAAGAGCGCGCAGTTTCCGTTACACGTCTGGCTGCCCGACTCGATGGAGGGCCCCACGCCCATCTCCGCGCTGATTCACGCCGCGACCATGGTAACGGCCGGCATCTTCATGGTGGCGCGCATGTCGCCGCTGTTCGAGCTGAGTGATGCCGCGCTGAGTTTCATCATGGTGATCGGCGCTATCACCGCGCTGTTCATGGGCTTCCTAGGCATCATCCAGAACGACATCAAGCGCGTGATCGCGTACTCGACGCTGTCGCAGCTCGGCTACATGACGGTTGCGCTGGGCGCCTCGGCTTATTCGGTTGCGGTGTTCCATTTGATGACGCATGCCTTCTTCAAGGCGCTGCTGTTCCTCGGTGCCGGCTCGGTCATCATCGGCATGCACCACAACCAGGACATCCGCTGGATGGGCGGCGTGCGCAAGTACATGCCGATCACCTGGATAACCTTTCTGCTCGGCTCGCTGGCGCTGATAGGCACGCCGTTCTTTGCCGGCTTCTACTCCAAGGACAGCATCATCGAAGTGGTGCACGAGAGCCATTTGTGGGGTTCGGGCTTTGCCTACTTTTCTGTCCTCGCCGGCGTATTCATCACCGCGTTCTATTCGTTCCGGCTTTACTTTCTGGTGTTTCACGGCAAAGAGCGTTACGACCAGAATCCGGATGCGCATCACGATGCACACGCGACGCATGACGCGCAAGATGAACACTTAAGTCACGACGAGCCCAACGCGTCGCACGACGGTCACGGCCATGACCCGCATGCCAAGCCGCACGAGTCACCCTGGGTGGTTTGGCTGCCGCTCGTTTTGCTGGCCATCCCATCCGTGGTGATCGGTTTTCTCACGATCAAGCCAATGTTGTACGGCGGCTTCTTCAAGGACGCGATCCTCATCAATGCGGAAAAGCATCCGGCGATGGAAGAACTGGCACTAGGCTTCGAGCACGCCGGCTCCGCCGTCGGCATGGCCTTGCACGGTTTCACCGCGCTGCCGTTCTGGCTGGCGCTAGCAGGCGTCGCGCTGTCCTGGTACATGTACATGTTAAATCCGGCCTTGCCTTCCGCGATCAAGCGCACGTGTGACCCAATCTACCGCCTGCTCGAGAATAAGTATTACCTCGACTGGTTCAACGAGAACGTCATCTCGCGCGGCGCGCGGGCTCTCGGCACAGGTCTTTGGAAGGGCGGCGATCAGGCGATCATCGATGGCGCACTGGTCAACGGATCATGGAAGCTTGTCGGCCGTATTTCTGGCGCCGTACGTTGGCTGCAGTCCGGCTACATCTACGACTACGCTTTCGCGATGCTGTTGGGCATCTTCGTTTTGATGACGTACTTCGTCTGGTTCAACCGCTAAACCGCCGAGCTCTGGAGAAAAATAAAAATGGGTTTGTTGAGCCTTGCCATCTGGGTGCCGATTGCATTCGGCGCCGTGTTGCTGGCGTTTGGCCGTGACGAACATGCGACAGGAGTGCGCTGGATCGCGTTGATCGGGTCAATCCTCAGTTTCATCGTCACGATTCCGCTTTTCACGCGATTTCAAAACAGCAGCGCGGCGATGCAGTTCGTTGAAAAAGAAGGCTGGATCGATCGCTTCCACGTCAACTACCACCTTGGCATCGATGGCATCTCGATGTGGCTGGTGCTGTTGACGTCGTTCATTACCGTCGTCGTGGTGATCTCGGCATGGGAGGTGATCACCGAGCGCGTCAACCAGTACATGGGTGCGTTTTTGATTTTGTCGGGCTTCATGATCGGCGTGTTCTCTGCGCTCGACGGCCTGCTCTTCTACGTTTTCTTCGAAGCCACGTTGATTCCGATGTACCTCATCATCGGTATCTGGGGTGGTCCAAACAAGATTTACGCAGCCTTCAAATTCTTTTTGTACACCTTGCTCGGCTCACTGCTGATGCTGGTCGCTCTGATTTTTCTGTACAACAAATCCGGCGGTAGCTTCGACATCCTGGCCTGGCACCAGTTGCCGCTTGCGGGAAGTGAGCAAACCTTCCTGTTCTTCGCGTTCTTCGCTGCATTCGCTGTCAAGGTACCGATGTGGCCGGTCCATACCTGGTTGCCCGACGTACACGTCGAGGCGCCCACCGGCGGTTCCGCGGTGCTTGCGGCGATCATGTTGAAGCTCGGCGCCTACGGCTTCCTGCGCTTCTCGATGCCGATCGCACCGGACGCATCGCATGAATGGGCGTGGCTGATGATCACGCTGTCGTTGATCGCCGTGATATACGTCGGCCTGGTCGCACTTGTTCAGCAGGACATGAAGAAATTGGTGGCCTATTCGTCTGTGGCGCACATGGGTTTCGTCACGCTCGGTTTCTTCATATTCAGCGAGCTCGGCGTTTCGGGCGGCATCGTTCAGATGATCGCGCATGGCTTTGTATCGGGTGCCATGTTCCTGGGCATCGGCGTGTTGTACGACCGGGTGCATTCGCGCCAGATCGCCGACTACGGTGGTGTGGTCAACACCATGCCCAAGTTCGCTGCCTTCGCGCTTTTGTTCGCCATGGCCAATTGCGGCCTGCCCGGTACCGCCGGTTTCGTCGGCGAATGGATGGTCATTCTGGGCGCCGTCAAATACAACTTCTGGATCGGCTTCGGTGCCGCAACGGCGTTGATCTTCGGTGCTGCCTACACGCTCTGGATGTACAAGCGCGTCTACCTCGGCCCGGTCGGCAACCATCACGTCAAGGAGCTCAAGGACATCAACGCCCGCGAGTTCTTGATGCTCTCGCTGCTCGCCATCGCCGTGCTGTGGATGGGTCTGTATCCCAAGCCGTTCACCGATGCGATGAACGCCTCTGTCGACGGCTTGTTGCGGCACGTCGCGGTCTCCAAGATCCCAAGCTGAAGAAGAGAACGAGATGATAGACAAACTCAGCTGGATCACGATTTACCCTGAAGTCGTCCTCTTGGTCATGGCCTGCATCATTGCGCTGGTCGACCTGTCTGGCGAGCCTGGAGCACGGCGCACTCGCACGTATGTGCTTACGCTCGCAACCTTGGCAGTGGTCGCGGTTCTTACCGGCTTGAATGCGGCCGACGGCAACACGATCTATGGCTTCGGCGGCATGGTCGTGAGCGATCCGATGGGCAACTGGCTCAAGTGCTTCGCGACCATCGCCTTGATGGTGACGCTGGTCTACGGCCGACCCTATGCTGCGGACCGTGACATGCTGCGCGGCGGCGAGATGTTCACGATCAGTATGTTCGCGCTGCTCGGTATCTTCGTGATGATGTCGGGCAGCAACTTTCTGGTCATCTACCTCGGGCTCGAATTGCTAACGTTGTCGAGCTATGCGCTGGTCGCACTGCGCCGCGACAACGCAGTCGCCAGCGAAGCGGCCATGAAGTACTTCGTGCTCGGCGCGATGGCCAGTGGCTTCTTGCTCTACGGCCTGTCGATGATGTACGGTGCCACCGGTTCGCTCGACGTCAACGAAGTCTTCAAGGCGATCTCGACGCACAAGGTCAATCACCAGGTACTGGTGTTCGGCCTGGTCTTCATCGTGGCAGGTCTTGGCTTCAAGGTCGGTGCCGCACCGTTCCACATGTGGGTGCCCGACGTCTATCAGGGCGCGCCGACCGCGGTCACGTTGCTGATTGGCGCCGCACCGGAGTTGGCGGCATTCGCCATCATCATTCGGCTGCTGGTCGAGGGCCTGCTGCCACTCGCGATCGACTGGCAGCAAATGCTCGCGTTGCTTGCCATCGCATCGTTGCTGGTCGGTAATCTGGCCGCCATCGCTCAGACAAACCTCAAACGGATGCTGGCGTATTCGACCATCGCGCAGATGGGCTTCATGCTGCTAGGCCTGGTGGCAGGCGTAGTCAATGGCAATACCTACAACGCACAGTTTGCCTACAGCGCATCGATGTTCTACATCGTGACCTACGTGCTGACGACTCTGGCGAGCTTCGGCATCATCCTGTTGCTGGCGCGCGAAGGTTTCGAAAGTGAAGAGATCGTCGATCTGGCGGGTCTGAACCAGCGCAGCCCGCTGTATGCCGGCGTCATGGCCGTGGCGATGTTCTCTCTGGCCGGCCTGCCGCCGCTCGTCGGCTTCTACGCCAAGCTGGCTGTGCTGCAGGCGCTCATCGCATCGGGGCAGGCCATCTACATCGGCCTCGCGGTGTTCGCGGTAATCATGTCGCTCGTGGGCGCTTTCTATTACCTGCGTATCGTCAAGGTGATGTACTTTGACAAACCGGTCACCGCCAGCACGGTTTCCGCCAGCATCGACGTGCGCTTCGTGCTGACGCTCAACGGTGCGTTGATCCTGATCCTCGGCATCGTGCCCGGCGGTCTGATGACGCTGTGTGCCAAGGCCATCGTCGCCACGCTGACAAGCTGAGCGGGCCGCGTGTCGCAGAGTGCTTCGGTCTGGCTGGTGCTCGTCGTGGCGTTGGTCGCCGCGAACCTTCCGTTTGCAAATGAACGTTTGCTGGCGCTCGTTCCGATATGGACACGCGCGCACAAACCGCTCGCTGCACGGTTCGCTGAACTCATCCTTTTCTATTTCGCGGTGGGCGGCATCGGCTTGCTGTTCGAGCGCCGACTCGGCCAGATATCGCCGCAGGGCTGGGAGTTCTATGCGGTGACAGGTACGCTCTTCATCGTGCTGGCCTTCCCCGGATTCATCTGGCGCTACTTGCTCAAACATCGCAAACACCGAGCTGGCTGATGATCGACATGCACCTCAAGGAAGAAACCATTGGCAGCGAAGTGCTGCTCGACGGAAACTTTCTGCACGCGCGCCGCGACACCGTGCGGTTGCCCGATGGAGCCAGCGCCACGCGCGAGTACGTTATCCATCCCGGTGCGGTGGTGGTGATCCCGATGCTCGACGACGGCCGCGTCGTGCTCGAGCGGCAATACCGTTACCCGATCGGGCAGGTGATGATCGAGTTTCCGGCCGGCAAGCTCGACACCGGCGAAGCACCGCTGATGTGCGGGAAACGCGAACTGCTCGAAGAAACAGGCTACACGGCCAGCGAGTGGGCGCATGCGGGCGCGATGCATCTGGCCGTGGCCTACTCGACCGAGATCATTCACATCTACTTTGCGCGGGGCTTGTCTTTGGGGGAGCGTCAGCTGGACCATGGCGAGTTTCTTGACGTTTTCACGGCGACGCCCGCTGAGTTGCTCTCGTGGTGCCGGGACGGCACCCTGACCGATGCCAAGACGCTCACTTGTGCGCTGTGGCTGCAAAATGTCCTCTCCAGGACATGGACGCTCGAGTGGCAAACGGCGAATGCCGCCGCCGCCACCTGATAATCCGAGGCATGAAGGTCCTCAACCTCCAATGCGCACAGGGCCACGGCTTCGAGGGGTGGTTCGCGTCTAACGAAGCCTTCGACACACAGCTTGCAGGTGGTCTGGTCGAATGCCCGATGTGCGGCGACACCGGCATCGTCAAGCTCCTGACTGCGCCTCGCCTCAACCTCGGTAATTCGAAAGCGCCTGAAGCCGAGTCGTTGTCTCCGCGTGAAGTTGCGATGCCCATCTCGCCCGAAGCGCGCTGGATGCGCGCGGTGCGCGAGGTTATGGCCAATACCGAAAATGTGGGCGACCGGTTCGCCGACGAGGCCCGCAAGATTCACTACGGCGAAGCCGAAGAGCGCAGCATCCGTGGTCAGGCAACGCGCGAGCAAACAGAAGCGTTGCTCGACGAGGGCATTGCGGTTATGCCCTTACCACTGTCACCGGCCCTCAAAGAAACGCTGCAGTAGACCGCTTTTCTGGCGGCCATCGCATCGGCACCCGCCACCGGAGATTAGCGGTCGACGCCCACGCGGCGCTGGTGTTCGGCATCAGATTCTGGTGGAGATCTCAAGCGGTGAATTGCAGCGCTGCCAGTCGCGCATAGGCGCCGCCCTGCGCCACGAGCGCCGCATGCGTGCCCTGTTCGACGATGCCACCATGGTCGAGCACGATGATGCGATCGGCCTGTTGCACGGTCGCGAGCCGATGTGCTATCACGATCGTCGTGCGGCCGGCCATCGCGGTTTCCAGCGCAGCTTGCACCATTCGCTCGCTCTCTGCATCCAGCGCGCTGGTCGCTTCGTCCAGCAACAACAGCGGAGGATTTTTCAGAATGGCGCGCGCAATCGCGATGCGTTGCCGCTGACCGCCCGACAGCCGCACGCCGCGCTCGCCAAGGAAGGTTTCGTAGCCTTCAGGCAAGGCAGTCAGAAAGTCATGCGCGAAGGCGGCACGCGCAGCAGCATGAACTTCGTCGGCGGTGGCATCGGGCCGGCCGTAGCGAATGTTTTCGAAGGCGCTGGTCGAAAAGATCACCGCGTCCTGCGGCACCAGACCGATGCGGTGGCGTAGATGGTCAAGAGACCAGTCGGCCAGCAGCACGCCGTCCAACAGCAACTGACCCGACCGCGGGTCGTAGTAGCGCAGCAGCAACTGGAATACCGTGCTTTTGCCCGCACCGCTCGATCCGACCAGCGCCACTGTTTCACCGGGCGCAACAGTCAGGCTGAAGTCGCGCAGCGCTGGCGTTCCGGGGCGCGAAGGGTAGTGGAAGGTCACCGCGTCGAAACTCACAGCGCTTCCTGATGGCGGTACCGGTGCAGCAACCGGCCTCACCGGTGAAACGATCGCAGGCACTGCATGCAGCAATTCCATCAGTCGCTCGGTGGCGCCTGCCGCACGCAGCAAATCGCCGTAGACCTCGCCGAGCACAGCGGCCGCGCTGGCAAGAATGATCACGTAAACCACCGTCTGTCCGAGATGGCCGGCCGTGATCTCGCCGTGCAGCACAGCCTGCGTGCCTTGATACAGGCCCCAAAGCAACGCTGCAGACGTGGCGATGATGATGAAAGCCACAAGTACCGATCGCGCCTTGGTCCGCCTGATGGCGGTGTCGAAGGCCGCGTTGGTCGATGCGTCGAAACGCGCTGCTTCGCGGTTCTCCGCGGTGTAGCTTTGCACGACCGGGATGGCATTGAGCACTTCCGCGGCAATGGCGCTCGAGTCGGCGACGCGATCCTGGCTGGCCCGCGACAGCTTGCGCACACGACGGCCGAACCACATGCTCGGCAGCACCACCAGCACGAGGATGAGCAGCACCTGCGTCATGACATAGGGATTGGTCCACACCAGCATCGCCAGCGCGCCGATACCCATCACCGCATTGCGCAACCCCATGCTGAGGGACGAGCCGACCACTGTTTGAACGAGGGTGGTGTCGGCCGTCAGGCGTGAAAGTACTTCACCGGTTTGAGTCGATTCGAAGAAAACCGGGCTCTGCCGCAACACGTGGGCATAGACCGCGTTGCGCAAGTCGGCGGTGACGCGTTCGCCGAGCCAACTCACCGTGTAGAAGCGCAACGCCGAGAAAAGGCCCAGCGCCACGGCGACGCCGAACAGCTCCAAAAAGTGGTCGCGCAGGGCCATCGTCTGTGCACCCTTGTCGGTCGAGACGAGCCCGCCGTCGATCAAGCTACGCAACGCCAGCGGGAAGACCAGAGTCGTCACCGCCGCAAGCACCAGGAACAGCGCAGCCATACCGATCTGAAAGATGTATGGCCGCAAAAAAGGCCGTAAGCCGGACAGCGATTTCGGCGCGCCCGTGGCGGTCGAAGAAGCAGTTGATGAGATGACGGCAGACACGGATGGGGACGCATCGGATGGTGCGGCGGAAGGCACAGCGGGGACAGGCATAAATTGATTCTAACGAATGCTGTCGTTACAAAGGTCGCCTTGACAGTAATTGCCGAGGCAGCTAATATTTATTCACCATGAACGAGTCAAAAAGCCAAGAAGTAGCGTCTTCGCTAGGGGAAACCCCATTCGAATCGGTGCCTGCTTTCTATAGGGCGGAGACTTATCGCGCTGAAGAGAGCGTGGGTTACCTGATGCGGCGGATCATGACGGCGGTGGGCCAATCGGTGGAATCCAAGATGTGCGGTCCCGGCAATCCGACCTATCCGCAGTGGATCCCGCTTCACAAATTGCAAATGGGCAAGGCGACCACTGTGGCCGAGTTGGCGCGCGAATGCGAACTCGATACGGGTGCAATGACACGCCTGCTCGACCGTCTCGAAAGCAAGGGACTCTGTAAGCGCGTGCGCTCGCTGACCGACCGTCGTGTCGTCAACATCGAATTGACCGATGAAGGCCGCTCGGCGGCGGAGCAAGTGCCGTACGTGCTGTGTCGCGTGCAAAACGAACATCTTGCCGGCTTCAGTCATGAAGAGTGGGAGCAACTCAAAGGCTACCTCCGCCGCATCCTCGACAACGCACAAGCCCTGTCGGCTCGTGGAGAAAAAAATGAAAACACTTCGTCGTCCCCTTGAGTCTTTGCATCGTGGCTCCTTCACGATCAGCGCGCTAGCGCTCGCGTCTGTATTGATGATGGCCGGCTGTGCCGACATGGCCGGCATCGGCTCGCACGCCAAGCTTCGCGATGCCGATTCGCTCGGCCTTGCATCGAGTGGTACCGCTACTCTCGATCCATCCGAAGGTGTCGATTCGCGCTGGTGGACCGCCTTTGGCGACGCACAACTCAACACCCTGATCGATCAAGCAGTTGAGGGCAACCCGAACCTTCAGGTTGCTCGCGCCCGCCTGGCTCGCGCGCAGGCCTCGGTCGATGTCATCGGCGCGGCCGACAAGCCGCAACTCAACGGCCAATTCGATGCCAACCGAACCAAGTTCAGCGGGAACTACATCTATCCGTCGCCACTGGGCGGATCCATTCGGGAGCTCGGAACACTGCAGGTCAACGGCAGTTGGGAGCTCGACTTCTTCGGCAAGAACCGCACAGCGCTCGACGCCTCCATCGGGTCGGCCAACGCTGCTGCCGCCGATGAGCAGGCCTCGCGCGTCATGCTCGCCGCCAACGTCGCACGCAGCTACTTTCAGTGGGCCCGCCTGACCGGCCAACTCGCCGTCGCTCAACGCACGTTGGCGCAGCGAGATGAAACGCTGAAGCTGGTGCGCGACCGCGTTTCCGCCGGACTCGACACGCGCCTGGAACTGCGCCAGAGCGAAGGCGGCCTGCCCGAGGCGCGGCAGCAAATCGAGTCACTCAATGAGCAGATCGCATTGGCGCAGCACGCACTCGACGCGCTTGTCGCCAAGCACAACGCCACGCAGAATCTGGTACCGCCCGCTCTGGACTCCCTAAAGCCGATTGCGTTGCGGTCGAACATTCCATTCGACCTGCTGGGCCGCCGCGCCGACATCGCTGCCGCGCGCTGGCGCATCGAAGCCGCGACGAGCGATGTCTCCAATGCGCGGACGCAGTTCTATCCCAACATCAATCTCACTGCGTTCGCCGGCTTCCAGGCGATCGGCTTCAGCAATCTTGTAAAGAGTGGGAGCCAGCAGTGGGGTGTGGGCCCTGCTATTCGGTTGCCTATTTTTGAAGGCGGCCGCCTTCGCGCCAATCTGCGTGGAAAGGCGTCGGACCTCGATGCAGCGATCGAAACCTACAACGCCACCGTGATCGACGCGGTGCGAGACGTGGCTGACCAAATCGCCAGCGCGCAGTCGATCACGCGCCAGCAAACCGAGCAGCGCAACGCAGAAGCAGCCGCCGAAGGTGCCTACGACATCGCCTTGCAGCGTTACCGCGCGGGCCTCGGCAACTACCTCCAGGTGCTGACGGCTGAAACGACCGTACTGGCGCAACGTCGGCTGGCAGTCGACCTGGCAGCGCGCGCACTCGACACGCAGGTGTCGCTGGCGCGTGCCCTGGGCGGCGGCTACCAGCCGCTGTTGAACACTGCCGCAGCTGCAACGGACTGACGCCCCAACACTTCGCTTAATTTCTCGATCAAGAAGACTCATCATCATGAACGACAACAACACTCCGCCAACGACCGATCCCGCAGCGCCCGTCACTCCTGAGGCGCCCGCGGCCAGCAACGGCAAGCGCCGTCGCGCACTGACCGCACTGGCTGCAGTCGTTATCGTCGTCGGTGGTGGCTGGGGCGTGTACGAATGGCTGGTCGCGAGCCACTACGAAGACACCGACAACGCCTATGTGCAGGGCAACGTCATCCAGATCACGCCGCAGATCAGCGGCACCGTCATGTCGATCATGGCCGACGACACCGACTTCGTGAAAGCTGGCCAGCCGCTGGTCCAACTCGACCCGGCCGATGCCAAGGTCGCGCTCGACCAGTCCGAAGCCGCGCTCGCCCAAGCGGTGCGCCAGGTGCGCACGCTGTATGCCAACAACGGCTCGCTGGCTGCACAGGTTACGCTGCGCCAGTCGGACATAGCCCGGGCACAGAGCGACATCGCGCGTGCGCAAGACGACCTGCAACGACGACAGGCGCTCTCGGGCAATGGGGCGGTGTCGAAAGAAGAGCTGAACCATTCCGAAACCGCGCTCGCCAATGCCAAGAGCGCGCTTGCAGCAGCCCAAGCAGGCGTCGTTACTGCACGTGAACAACTGTTGAGTAACCAGTCGTTGACCGATGGCACCAGCGTGGCCGAACACCCGAGCGTGCTTTCCGCCGCGGCCAAGGTCCGCGAGGCCTACCTCGCCACGCAGCGTGTGGCGATGCCGGCGCCCGTCGATGGCTACGTCGCCAAACGCACGGTGCAGCTTGGCCAGCGTGTCGCGGCCGGCACGCCGATGATGTCGATCGTGCCGCTCAGCCAGGTGTGGGTCGATGCCAACTTCAAGGAAGTGCAGCTGCGCAACATCCGTCTTGGTCAGCCCGTGAAGCTCACCGCCGACCTCTACGGTAAAAAGATCGAATACACCGGCAAGGTCGCTGGCCTCGGCGTCGGTACCGGTGCGGCCTTCGCGTTGCTGCCCGCGCAGAACGCGACTGGTAACTGGATCAAGGTGGTGCAGCGTGTGCCGGTGCGCATCACGCTCGACTCGGAGCAGCTGAAGGCAAGCCCACTGCGCGTCGGCCTGTCGATGAACGTCGAGATCGACGTTAGCGCCAAGGACGGCAAGATGCTGGCCGACGCGCCACGCGCCTCAGCGCTGTCGCAAACTCAGGTTTACAGCTCGGAAGACAACGGCTCCGACGCGGTCGTGCAACGCATCATCGCGGCTAACCTCGGTGGCGCAGCGCCCGCGACGGCGAACGGGGCCAAGGTCTCGGCCGATCCAGCCGCGAAGGTAACTGCACCGGCAGCGGGGTCGTCGTCGGTGCCGCCGCAGGCCAGCGCCATGCGGCCCGCGGCCGTTGCCATGTCGGGCAATCACAGCTAGTCGCCGCCGCGTCCGCCGCCCGCTAATTTCCGCCCGTTCTCCGGCCCCCCGTCTTCACGTTCAGCCACATACGCACGCGATGGCCACTGCTCCCGCATCCGCTCACACCACCCACGCGCCTCTCGAAGGCGCCGCGCGCGCCTGGGGCACGATCGCGCTTTCGGCCGCGACCTTCATGAACGTGCTCGACTCGTCGATCGCGAACGTGTCGCTCCCAGCCATCTCCGGCGACCTCGGCGTCAGCTCGACGCAGGGCACCTGGGTCATTACCAGCTTCGCGGTGGCCAACGCCATCGCGGTGCCTCTCACCGGCTGGCTGTCGCAGCGATTCGGCCAGGTCAAGCTCTTCATGGCCAGCGTGATCCTGTTCATGGTGGCGTCGTTCCTGTGCGGCATCGCGCCGAACATGACCACGTTGATCCTGTTTCGGGCGCTCCAGGGCTTTTGCGCCGGGCCGATGATTCCGCTGTCCCAAACTTTGCTGTTGGCAAGCTATCCACGCGCGCTCGCTGGCCTTGCGATGGCGATGTGGGCAATGACCACACTGGTCGCGCCGGTGATGGGGCCACTGCTCGGCGGCTATATCACCGACAACATCTCTTGGCCGTGGATCTTCTATATCAACATCCCGGTCGGCATCATCGCTGCCTTGGCTTCCTGGGCCATCTACCAGGAGCGTGAAAGCCCCACTCGCAAGCTGCCGATCGACTCGATCGGACTGGCCCTGCTGGTGGTCTGGCACGATCTGACCGCGATCAAGGCGCGGGAAGCGGCGCTG
>JANXTS010000042.1 GCA_025352265.1 Variovorax sp.
TTTCAGCCCTTCATCTATTTCGGCTGCGCCGCCCTCATGTATTTCGCCATGTGCTACCCGCTCTCGCGCTGGAGTCGCACACTGGAAAGGAAGCTCAATGCCAGCCGTGGTTGAACTCGATCGGGTCCACAAGAAGTTCGGCGCGCTGCATGTGTTGCGCGGCGTGTCGTTCTCGGTGGAGCGCGGCCAGGTGGTCGCCATCATCGGCAAGAGCGGCTCGGGCAAGAGCACCGCGCTGCGCTGCATCGACCGGCTCGAAACCGTCGACAGCGGCACGCTCAACGTCTGCGGTCATGCGGTGCACGATCCGGCGCTGAACGTGCGCGCACTGCGGCGCGATGTCGGCATCGTGTTCCAGAGCTACAACCTTTTTCCGCACCTCACCGTGCTGCAGAACATCACGCTAGGACCCACTTCGGTCAAGCGCATGAGCGCTGCCGATGCGCATGCCGTTGCGATGGAAGTGCTGCAACAGGTCGGCCTGGCGGAGAAAGCCAATGCGTATCCCGAGCAGCTCTCGGGCGGCCAGCAGCAGCGAGTGGCCATCGCGCGTTCGCTCGCGATGAAGCCGCAGTTGATGCTGTTCGACGAGGTGACGTCCGCCCTCGATCCGGAGCTCACCGGCGAGGTGCTGCGTGTCATCGAAGCACTCGCAGCAAACGGCATGACGATGGTGCTGGTCACCCACGAGATGGCCTTCGCGCGCGGCGTGGCCGACAAGATCATCTTCATGCACCAGGGCCAGATCTGGGAGGAGGGCGACGCATCGATGCTCGCCGACCCCAAGACGCCTGAGCTGCGGCAGTTTCTGGGCAACGGGCTGTAGCCGTCCCTTCCTCTTTCGACATCCATCAAGAAACCACGAGACATGAAAAACCTGCAACGCCGCCACCTCAACGTCCTGCTGTCCAGCCTGCTGCTCGCAGGCGTCGCACTCAGCTCCGTCACCGCGCACGCCGACCAGCTCGACACCATCACCGCCGCCAAGAAGATCCGCATCGCCATCGACATGGCGGTACCGCCCTACGGCATGAAGGACGACAAGCTGAATTCCACCGGCTCCGATGTCGAGACTGCTCAGTTGCTCGCCAAAGACTTTGGGCTGGAACTGGAGATTGTGCCGACCACCGGGGCCAATCGCATTCCGTTCTTGCAGACCGACAAGGCCGACATCGTGATCTCCAGCCTCTCGGTCACGCCCGAGCGCGAGAAGGTCGTCGATTTCTCCATTCCCTATGCCGGTATCGCTGCCGTCGTGGGCGCGCCCAAGGGCATGGCCATCACCAGCGCGGCAGATCTGTCAGGCAAGAAAGTGATCTCGACGCGTGGCACCACCAACGACCAGGAGGTGACCAAGATCCTTCCAAAAGACGCGACCATCGTGCGCTTCGACGACGACGCCACGTCGATCACGGCCATCGTCAGCAACCAGGCCGACATCTTCGCGACCGCTCCTTCGCTGCTTAAAACCATCAACGAAAAGAACCCGGCCAAGCAGATGGAAGTGAAGTTCGTCATGAAGGTCAACATGCTTGCGGTCGGCTTCAAGAAGGGCGAGGCAAAGCTCAAGGAGAAGGTCGACGCCTGGGTGCGCACCAACCTCAAGAACGGCAAGCTCAACGCGATCTACAAGAAGTTCCACGGTGCCGATCTGCCTGACGAAGTGACGAAGAACGGCACCTGAGCCAGCGAACCGAACCCCGAAGGCGCACGCGATGGCAAAGATCGACCAGGTCGAGATCACCCAGGTCGACATTCCGCCGAAGGTGGTCCGCACCGATGCCATCCAGTCCTTCGTGACGCAGGAAACCGTGATGGTCACCGTGCGCTGCGACGATGGATCGGAAGGCATCGGCTACACGTACACCATCGGCACCGGCGGCTCGTCGATCGTCGCCTTGCTGCGCGATCACCTGGCGCCACAGCTCATCGGCCGCGACCCGCAGCAGTACGAAGCGATCTGGCGCGACCTGTTCTTTCATACGCACGCCACCGCTGTCGGTGCTATCACCAGCCTCGCGCTGGCCGCCATCGATACGGCGCTGTGGGACCGCAACGGCAAGGCGCAGGGCCTGCCGCTGTGGCGCATTGCGGGCGGTGCCAAGTCGCGCATTCCGGTCTACACGACCGAAGGCGGCTGGCTGAATCTGGCGCCTTCGGCGCTGGTCGAGCAAACGCTGGCGGCCAGGGCGCAGGGTTTCCTAGGCGCCAAGATCAAGGTCGGCAAGCCGCATGTGGCAGAAGACATGGCGCGGCTGTCGGCGGTGCGCGATGCGGTCGGTCCGGGCTTCGACTTGATGGTCGATGCCAACCAAGCCTTCTCGCTGGCCGAGGCGATCCGGCGCGCGCACCAGTACGCCGAGCTCGACCTCGCATGGTTCGAAGAGCCGATGCCCGCCGAGCATGTGGCAGCGCATGCGCAACTGCTTGCCAGCACCAGCGTGCCGATCGCGGTCGGCGAGTCGATGTACCACCTGTCGCAGTTTGGCGAGTACGTGAAACAGGGCGCTTGCTCGATCGTGCAGGCCGACGTGGCGCGCATCGGCGGCATCACGCCGTGGCTCAAGGTCGCGCATCTCGCCGAAGCCCACAACATCGCGATGTGCCCGCACTTTTTGATGGAGCTGCATGTGAGCCTGTGCGCCGCGGTGCCCAACTCGCGCTGGGTCGAGTACATCCCGCAACTCGACGACCTGACGACCAGCCGCCTGCAGATCGAGGCCGGCCACGCGGTCGCGCCCGAGACGCCGGGGCTTGGGATCGAGTGGGACCCGGCGCAGCTAAAGGCGCGACGCAAGTTCGAGCCGATCGTCGTTCGCTGATTTACCTTTCGTGACCGTCGGGCTTTGACCGGCGAGAGTCAATGCGTGCAAAATAGAACGATCGTTCGTTTTATTTTGTACCATCCATGTCCCTCGAAGCCGTTCCCGCCAAAAACGCCCGCGCGGCCCAAAAGGGGCAGCAGACCAAGGCCGTCATCGTCGACGCCGCGCTCAACCTGGCGCAGCAGATCGGCCTGGAAGGGCTGTCCATCGGCGCCGTGGCCGAGATCACGAAGATGAGCAAGTCGGGCGTATTCGCCCACTTCGGCTCGCGCGAAGAACTGCAGATTTCGGTGGTGCGCGAGTACCACGCGCGCTTCGAGCAGGAAGTGTTTTACGCAGCGCTTTCCGTCGCCCGCGGGCTGCCCCGGCTGCGCGCCATGTTCGACAACTGGATGAAGCGCACATCGGAAGAAATCGACTCCGGCTGCATCTACATCAGCGGCGCGACCGAGTTCGACGACCGCCCCGGCCCTGTGCGCGATGCCTTGGTCGAGTCCGTCAGCATTTGGCAGGCCGCAGTGTTGCGCGCCATCGTGCAGTCCCAGGACGAAGCGCATCTCGCGGCCGACGCCGACGCGCGGCAGATCGCTTTCGAGATCCACGGCGTCATCCTCGCGCTCCATTACGAGGCGCGCTTTTTGCGCGTGCCCGGCTCGATCGAGCGGGCGCGACGTGGCTTCGACAACCTGCTCGAACGATGCGCCACGGCGGCTGCGCCACCCCCGGCTGCCGCCAAACCGCCGCTCAAGCGCGTGCGCTGAGTCGCCCTGTCTTTTCGCTTAACTTTTTTCCATCTTTTAGAACCTGCCCAGGAGCCTTTCCCCAATGCCGATCTACAACCCGCCGCTGCGTGACATGCAATTCGTGTTGCATGAAGTCTTTGACGTTGCCGCTGAACTGAGGGCCATGCCGGCGCATGCCGACACCGATGTCGACACCATCAATGCAGTGATCGAAGAGGCCGGCAAGTTCGCGTCCGAAGTCATCTTCCCGCTCAACATCAGCGGCGACGAAGAAGGCTGCGTGCTGGACAGGACAACGCACGAAGTCACTACGCCCAGGGGCTTCAAGGACGCGTACGCCAAGTACGTTGAAGGCGGTTGGCCAGCGCTCTCGTGCGACCCGGCATTTGGCGGTCAGGGTCTGCCGTTCGTGGTGAGCCAGTGCACCTTCGAAATGCTCAACAGCGCGAATCAGGCATGGACGATGTACCCGGGCCTGTCGCACGGCGCTTACGAAGCATTGGTCGCGCATGGCACCGACGAGCAAAAGAAGACCTACCTGCCCAAGCTGACCAGCGGTGAATGGACGGGCACCATGTGCCTGACCGAACCGCAGTGCGGCACCGACCTCGGCATGCTGCGCACCAAGGCCGAACCCCAGGCGGATGGCACCTACAAGCTCACCGGCAACAAGATCTTCATCTCGGCCGGCGAGCACGACATGGCGCCCAACATCATCCACCTTGTGCTGGCACGCCTGCCGGACGCCCCCAAGGGCAGCAAAGGCATCAGCCTGTTCGCGGTGCCCAAGTACCACGTCAACGCCGACGGTTCGCTCGGCGAGCGCAACCCGATCTATTGCGGCGGGCTCGAACACAAGATGGGCGTCCATGGCAACGCGACCGCGCAGATCGTGATCGATGGCGCCATCGGCTCGTTGGTCGGGCAGCCGCACAAGGGGCTGGCCGCGATGTTCGTGATGATGAACGCGGCGCGTCTGGGCGTTGGCAACCAGTCGCTCGGGCTCACGGAAGTGGCATTTCAAAACGCGCTGGCTTACGCCAAGGACCGAGTCCAGATGCGCTCTCTGACCGGCCCCAAGGCGAAGGACAAGGAAGCCGATCCGATCATCGTGCACCCCGACGTGCGCAAGATGCTGCTGACCGCCAAGGCCTACGCAGAAGGCGGTCGCGCGCTGCAGATCTTCTGCACTTTGCTGCTCGACAAGGAACACAACCATCCGGATGAGAAGGTGCGCAAGGACTCGGGCGAATTGGTCGCTCTGCTGACGCCCATCGTCAAGGCCTTCATCACCGACAACGGCCACATCGCGACCAATGCCTGCATGCAGGTGTTCGGTGGTCACGGCTTCATCAAGGAATGGGGCATGGAGCAGTTCACGCGCGACAACCGCATCAACATGATCTACGAAGGCACCAACACGATCCAGTCGCTGGATCTGCTGGGCCGCAAGATCCTTGGCAACAACGGTGCATCGCTCAAGAAGTTCGGCAAGCTGGTCGGTGCGCTGGTGGCCGAAGAAGGCGTGAACGAAAAGATGAGCGAGTTCATCACGCCGGTTGCGGTGCTGGGCGAGCAACTCACCAAGTTCACGACGGAGATCGGCTTCAAGGGATTCCAGAACCCCGACGAAGTGGGTGCGGCTGCGGTGGACTACCTGCGCGTTGCAGGGCACTTCGTTTTCGGCTATCTGTTCGCGCGCATGGCGCAGGTGGCGTTGCGCGAGATCGCCGCTGGCAACGCCGATCCGTTCTATGTCGCCAAGCTGCAGACGGCGCGCTTCTACTTCGCCAAGCTGTTCCCCGAGACCGCGACGCTGATGCGCACTGCGCGGGCCGGCAGCAAGGTGCTGATGGACACGGACGCGGCGCTGGCCTGACCCCTCAAAACACTGGAAGCATATGAAGCACACCAAGTACCTTCTTGTCCTCACGCTGCTGTTGACTGCCATGGTCGGTTCAGCTGTGGCGCAGTCGTCACCCGTTGGCCTCTGGCGCAACGTCGACGACAAGACCGGTGAAACCAAGGCCGAGATCCGTATTGTCGAGAAGAGCGGGGCGCTCGATGGGCGCATCGAGAAGTCGTTGAAGAAAGACTCCGCGGCTGACTCGGTGTGCGAAGAATGCGCCGATGAGCGCAAGGGCAAGCCCATCGTCGGCCTCGACATCATCCGCGGCGGCAAGAAGGTCGAAGGCAAGGACGTCTGGGAAGGCGGCAAGATCCTCGACCCTGAAAACGGCAAGGAGTATCGCGCCGCCTTCACACCTATCGATGGCGGCAAGAAGCTTGAGGTCCGTGGCTATCTCGGCCCCTTCTGGCGCACGCAAACATGGGTCAGGGCTCAGTGACCCACGCCGAACAAACCATGTCCCTATTCAACGTAAAAAAAGTCGCCGTCCTCGGCGCCGGCGTCATGGGCGCACAGATCGCGGCGCATCTCATGAACGTGCGCGTGCCGGTCGTGTTGTTCGATCTTGCCGCGAAAGAAGGAACGAAGAACGGCATCGTCACGCGCGCCATCGACAACCTGAAAAAGCTCAAGCCCGCGCCGCTCGGCGATGTGGCCGATGCAACGTTGATCGAAGTTGCGAACTACGAAGACGACCTGGTCAAGCTCGGTGAGTGCGACCTCGTGATCGAAGCGATCGCCGAGCGCATGGACTGGAAGCTCGACCTCTACAAAAAGATCGCGCCACACGTAGCCAAGCACGCCATCCTGGCGTCCAACACCTCTGGCTTGTCGATCACCAAGCTGAGCGAGGCACTGCCCGAACAATTGAAGCCGCGCTTCTGCGGCATTCACTTCTTCAACCCGCCGCGCTACATGTTCCTGGTCGAGTTGATCAACACGCCGACCACGCAGCCAGCTGTGCTCGACCAGCTCGAAACCTTCGTCACCAGCACACTCGGCAAGGGCGTGGTGCGGGCACACGACACG
>JANXTS010000087.1 GCA_025352265.1 Variovorax sp.
CCGTCGCCGAAGCCGGGCTTGCGACCATAGCCGCCGCCTTCTTCACGAGCGCCGCCACCGAAGCCGGCACTGTTGCCGCCGCCAAAGCCGCTGTTACCGCTGTTGCCCTGGTAGTTGCCACGCGGACCCGGTGCGCTCGGACCGCGCGGAGCACGGTCGTTGAAGCCAGTGGCGCCAGCGTAGCCGCCGCTGTTGCCGCCACCACCGAAACCGCCGGCACTGCCGCCGCCGAAGCCACCACGGTGGCCCCCTGCGCCACCACCGCCGCCGAACTTGCGGTCGCGTGAATGGTTGTCACGGCTATCGCGGGCCCCGCCGCGGAACTCGCCCATCGGTGGGCGCGATTGCGGCATGCGCTGTTGCGGTTCAAGGCCGGGAATCGTCTCGGAGTTGAACTGCTGACGGCTGTACTGCTCGATGTCCATGATCTTCCGGCGATCGCGGAACTCTGCGAACGTGATCGCCAGGCCATCGCGCCCTGCACGGCCGGTACGGCCGATGCGGTGGGTGTAATCCTCGGCCTTCATCGGCAAGCCGAAGTTGAAGACGTGGGTGATGGTCGGCACGTCGATACCGCGAGCGGCGACGTCGGTCGCCACCAGGATCTGAACCTGGCCCTGGCGCAGTGCCATCAGGCGACGGTTGCGCAGGCCCTGGCTCAAGGCGCCATGCAATGCAACAGCGCTGAAGCCGGTTTGCTGCAGGTCGACAGCGAGGCCGTCGCACTCGACTTGCGTGCTGGCGAAAACGATCGCCTGGTTGATGGTGGTGTCACGCAACCAGTGGTCGAGCAGCTTGCGTTTGTGCTGGCTGTTGTCGGCCCAGAACAGCACTTGCTTGATGTTCGCGTGCTTTTCCTGCGGGCTGTCGATCGTGATGCGCTGAGGTTCGCGCATCACGCGCTGAGCCAGTTGCTGAATGCGCGGCGCGAAGGTCGCGCTGAACATCATCGTTTGCTGGCGCCCGATGGTGAGCTGATTGACTTCAGCCAAGTCGTCGGAGAAACCGAGGTCGAGCATGCGGTCGGCTTCGTCGACGACCAGGAACTTGACTTGGTCGAGCTTGATCTGCATCGAGCGTTGCAGGTCGAGCAAACGGCCCGGCGTGGCGACCACGAGGTCGGCGTTCTGCAGCTTGGCGATCTGCAACTGGTAAGGCATGCCACCCACCACATTGGCGATGCGCAGGCCGCGGCAGTGCTTGACCAGTTCGATGGCATCGTGCGCGACCTGTTGCGCGAGTTCGCGCGTCGGGCACAGGATCAAGGCGCCAGGGGTGGCGGCCTTAAAATTGCGGTTGCTGGTCGGGTCTTTGCGCTTCGGCTTCTTGAGTGGTGCTTCACCGCGCGCAGCAGCATCAGCGGCCTGGCGCTGAAACTCCGCCTTGGCTTCGGCTTCTGCTTCAGCCTGGCGCTTAAGCAGAGTGTGCAGCACGGGCAGCAGGAAAGCGGCGGTCTTGCCGCTGCCGGTCTGGCTCGACACCATCAAGTCAACGAAACGGGCAGCGCCGTTTTGATCGACATCTCCACCCATGGCGAGCGGAATGACCTTGTCTTGCACGGTGGTCGGCTGGGTGAAGCCCAGGTCGGCCACTGCAGCAATCAGCTCAGGTGCCAGACCAAGGCGGATGAAGCCGTTCGGCAACGCAGGCGCTTCAACAACAGCTTCATTAGCTTCGTTGCCGGTTTCGGCATCTGGCGCAACTGCGTCGAGTGCTTCAAGGATTGGCGCTTCCGACACGGCGTCGGGAGCAACGGAAAATTCAGTGGGTTGCACAGGCGCGAGTTCGCCCTGCGCTTCAAAAGCGTCGGTCATGATTCAATCTTCATACGCGAGCGCAGCCGTGAGCGGCGCTCCGTTGGTGGTTAAAAACATCAACCATCCAACGACATTCAGCAAAGGCTTTCGCCAGGGCTGCGGCCCTTTTTGATTCGCGACCGGCACCATTTAATGGATACCGGAAGCAATCGGGCGCGGTGTGCAAGACAGGGAGATGCAAGAGACGCTGCCGCTACCTCCAAGGACTAACTTCAGCGTAGCTATCGATTATCGCATGGCCTCGGGTTTTTACCTAATCTTCAGTCGGTCAGGCGCAGAAAGGTAGTGCGGTAGTGCGCCAGCTCTTCGATCGATTCATGGACGTCGGCCAGTGCGGTGTGCGCTTGCTGCTTTTTGAAGCTGCTATAGGCGCTCGGCTTCCAGCGCTTGGCCAGTTCCTTCAGCGTACTGACGTCGAGGTTCCGGTAATGAAAATACGCCTCAAGCTTCGGCATGTACTTCACCAGAAACCGCCGGTCTTGCCCGATCGTGTTGCCGCACATCGGCGAGCTTGTCTTGGGAATGTATTTGGAAATGAATTCGAGCACTTGCTGCTCAGCCGAAGCCTCGTCGAGCATCGACGCTTTCACCTTGTCGATCAGTCCGCTCCTGCCATGCGTCCCTTTGTTCCAGGCGTCCATCGCGTCCAGCACTTCATCAGTCTGGTGAATGACCAGTACGGGGCCCTCGATGCGAGGCGTCAGATCGGGGCCGGTAACGACCACTGCGATCTCGATCAAACGCTCCTTTTCAGGGTCGAGCCCAGTCATTTCGCAATCCAGCCAGACAAGGTTCAGGTCGCTCCTTTTAAGCGTTGCGGGCGTGGCGGCAACCGTCGGGGCTGCGTCCGGAGCAGTGGTCGAAGCGCCACTCGAATCAATAGGTTCAGGCATCGGGTGATTGTCGCCGATGGCCTGCGAGGGCCAAGGGCCGGA
The DNA here is from genome assembly GCA_025352265.1 of Variovorax sp. GTDB lineage: Bacteria > Pseudomonadota > Gammaproteobacteria > Burkholderiales > Burkholderiaceae_C > Variovorax. Next base: position 2,753 of record JANXTS010000087.1, read on the forward strand.
GACTAAACTCTCCGCCCATGTCCCCATCGATCGTTTTCACCATTGCCTTCGCTGCCGCGTTGGTTGCCGGCCTTCTCGTGAGGTTCTGGCTCGCCTCGCGTCAGGTTCGCCATGTGGCTCGGCACCGCAACACCGTACCAACGCCGTTTGCACAGACCATCAGTCTTGCAGCACACCAGAAAGCGGCGGATTACACCATCGCCAAGTCACGCTTTGGGCTGGTCGAAATGGCATGGGGTGCCGTCATCTTGCTGGGCTGGACGCTGCTCGGCGGACTCGATGTCGTCAACAAGTTGCTTCTTTCGTGGGTCGGTGGCGGCATGACGCAACAACTGGCGCTGCTCGTGGCGTTCGCAGCGATCGGCGGTCTGCTCGAACTGCCATTCACGCTCTGGCAAACCTTCGGGCTCGAAGAGCGCTTCGGGTTCAACAAAATGACGTTCAAGCTGTGGCTAGCCGATGCGCTGAAGTCGACTCTGCTGGGTGCGGCGATCGGCCTGCCCATCGCTGCGTTGATCATTTGGCTGATGGGAGCGACCGGTACCTTCTGGTGGCTGTGGGCATGGTGCGCCTGGATCGGTTTCAACCTGCTGCTCATGCTGATCTACCCGAGCTTCATCGCACCACTCTTCAACAAATTCAAGCCGCTCGACGATCCGACACTGCAGACACGCGTGACCGCCTTGATGAAGCGTTGCGGCTTCGCGGCCAAGGGCCTGTTCGTGATGGACGGCAGCACGCGAAGCGCGCACGCCAATGCGTACTTCACTGGCTTCGGCGCCAGCAAGCGCGTGGTGTTCTACGACACCTTGCTACGGCAGTTAAGTGCGGCAGAGGTCGAGGCCGTGCTTGCGCACGAGCTCGGACATTTCAAGCACAAGCACATCGTGAAGCGACTGGTCGCCATGTTCGCATTGAGCCTTGTCGGCTTCGCGTTGCTGGGTTGGGTTTCGCTGCAGAGCTGGTTCTTCACGGGTCTGGGCGTGCAGCCCAACATGGGCGCGCCCAACAGCGCACTGGCACTGCTGCTTTTCATGATCGTTGTACCGGTCTTCGGCTTTTTCGTGGCGCCGTTGTCGGCCCGCCTGTCGCGCAAGCACGAGTTCGAAGCCGACGCGTACGCCGTCTCGCAAACCAGTGGCACCGACCTGTCTGCCGCACTGCTCAAGCTCTATCAGGACAACGCCTCGACGCTTACGCCAGACCCGGTCTTCGTGAAGTTCTACTATTCGCATCCCCCCGCCTCCGAGCGCCTGCAACGCATGGCGCTTGCGCCGGCTACAGCCTGAACAGCCTGATCCTGAAAGCGCACCATGAGCAACAGCATGTTCAAACCCAAAGACTGGAAAACGTTACCGCGCCGGGCACTGACCGCGACCGAGATCGTTGCCAGCCTGTCGAAGCTCGATGGCTGGAAGCTGAGCGGCGATGGCGCGGATGTCGCAATCCAAAAGACCTACAGCTTCGACAATTATTTCGAGACGATAGCTTTTGTGAATGCACTGGCTTTCATCGCTCACACGCAGGACCATCACCCCGATCTGTCGGTGCACTACAACCGCTGCGTGGTGCGCTTCAACACGCATGACGCAAGCGGTCTTTCAGCCACCGACTTCGATTGCGCCCGTCAGGCCGATGCATTGCTGTCGACCAGTTCTGCTTCATGAGCTCCGTTGAATGAGTGACATCAGGTATTGCGCCATTGGCTAAGCAGCCACGCGATCTCCCCGGCGGCGCCACGCTGCGCGATGGCCTCGTCATCGCCAGCCACGGCCGCCACTGCCTCGTCGAAACGCCCGCAGGCGAACGCCTCATCTGCCATCCGCGTGGCAAAAAAAGCCAGTCGGTCGTCGGCGACCGTGTGCGTTGGCAAGCGACAGAAGACGAGGGCACCATCGAGCAGGTATTGCCGCGTCGCAATCTCTTCTATCGGCAAGACGAGATCCGTACCAAGTCGTTCGCGGCCAATCTCGATCACGTGCTGATCCTGATCGCCGCCGAGCCGGATTTTTCAGAGCATCAACTGGCACGTGCCCTGATCGCTGCCGAGGCCGAGCGCATAACGCCGATCATCGCGCTCAACAAGAGCGACCTCGCGCTGCCTTTCGAGCGCGCATGGGCCAAGCTGCTGCCCTATCGGCGGATGCAGCACGGCGTGCTGCCGCTGTCGCTCAAGGCATCGGGCGAAGTCGACCGCGCATCGTTGATGAAGCTTCTGGCTGGCAAAACGACGCTGGTGCTCGGCCCCTCGGGCGCCGGCAAGAGCACGCTCATCAACCTGCTGGTGCCGGGCGCCTCAGTGCTGACCCGCGAAATTTCACAGGCGCTGAATTCCGGCAAGCACACCACCACCAGCACAACCTGGTACTGGGTCGATGCCGACCACAACACAGGGCTGATCGACTCACCGGGCTTTCAGGAGTTCGGCCTGCACCACATCGCGCCGACACAACTAGCCGGGTTGATGCCCGATATCGCCGCGCATGCGAACGACTGCAAGTTCTACAACTGCACGCATTTACACGAGCCCGGTTGCGGGGTCATTTCCAACGTCGAAACCGCCGATAAGCCCGGAGACATCAGCGCGACCCGCTACAAAATCTACGGCGAACTGTTTGCCGAGTTGAGCCAGACGCGCTACTGAGCAGTTAGCGAACTGCGGGCGCCGCGCGTATGACGGCCGCACCTGATGCGAACGCCACGCGCTCCACTCGGTAGCCGCGTTGTCGCAACAGCTCCGGCAGCCCAATGGCCCCGATCATGTGGAGCGCGCCCACTGCGGCAAACACGCTGCGCCCTTTTCGGTGCAGCGCGTCGATGACATCGGCGAACGCGGGATTGCGGTCGTCGATCAAGCGCCTGGTCGCCGCGATCTCCTTGGACGTGGTCATGCAGTCGCACCAGGTCGCATAGCTTTCGAGCGTGGGCAAGTCCGACGCCGCCCACGCGGTCAGCAGCGTTCGGGTCACGGCCTCGGAGCGATGTTCTTCCAGCGCTTGGAGCGACTCCGTGATCTCGTCGATATCGATTACCGCATCCGGGCCGAGCATCGCATCGGCCTGCACTTCAGGCGTTTCGAGCGAGACGATCGGCTTGCGTTCAGAGCGTGCCTGCTCGGCCAGCATCTGATCGGCGCCATACTCAAAATACAGCCCATCGTTGCGCAAGCCGATCAACTCGATCGTGCTTAGCAGCATCGTCGGGTGCATTCGGTCGACAAACGCTTCGGGCAGACAGACTCGGGCGAGCTGGGCGCTGACGCGCGATGCAAGTGCAGGCGACAACTCGCCGGCGTGGCGTGATATCAGCTTCGCAAAACGCTGCTGGATCGATGGATCGCCGAGGTCCATCTCGAGTGCGAGCACCTTGCTCGATCGCAGAGCCGCCTTGGTCGTGGGGCCTGGCAGAGCCCACTCTTGCCTGTTGACATGGATCGTTCCATAGAGCCACGACGTGTGGCCGGCTGCGCTGATGCGCCACAGCAGCCCGCGATCGCGCGGTTCGCCTTGGACCGGTGTGAGTTGGCTCGCCGCCTCTTCAGGGGCGGCTGGACACCCGGCCGCGCGCGCCGGGCCGGCCAATAGCGACAACCACACCACGGCCAACAGGCACGTCCGGTACATCAACCAAGCACAAGCTGCAGCGCATCGATCAACGCACTGCACTCGTCTCTCGTGCCAATGCTGATCCGCAGGTATTGTTCGATGCGCGACTGCCTGAAGTGGCGCACCAGCACGGCCTGTTTGCGCAAGGCTTCGGCAATAGCAGCCGCACCATGGTCTGGATGGCGCACGAAGACAAAGTTAGCTTGTGACGGCAACACCGCAAAGCCCAGGTCCTCGAGCTGCAAGCTGAGGCCCTCACGCGTGTCCATGATCGCTTTGCGCGTACTTTCGAAGTAACGCTCATCGTCGATCGCCGCGATGGCACCCGCGCTGGCAAGCCGGTCGAGCGGGTACGAATTGAAGCTGTCTTTGACGCGCGTTAACGCCTCTATCAGATGCGACTGTCCGCAGGCAAACCCGACCCGCAAACCGGCCAACGAGCGCGACTTCGACAAAGTCTGCACCACGAGCAGGTTCGGATAGCGCGCCACCAGCGGTAGTGCGCTTTTGCCGCCAAAGTCGACGTATGCCTCATCGACCAGCACGACGCGATGCGGGCAGGCGATCAGCAATCGCTCGATAGCGTCGAGCGGCAAGCCGATGCCCGTCGGTGCATTCGGGTTGGCGATCACGATGCCGGCGCATCCTTCGACAGACTGCGCGCGCGCTGCGAGCGCATCGACGTCGACGCGCAAGCCATCGTCTACTGGTTGCAGCGAGCAAGCTATGCCATAGAGCTGCGCGTACACCTTGTAGAAGCTGTAGGTGATGTCGGAAAAGAGCAGCGGTTCAGCTTGTTGAAAAAACGCGAAGAACGCATGCGCAAGCACCTCGTCCGAGCCGTTGCCGACGAATACCTGCTGCGCCTCCAGTCCATGGCGCTGTGCGATCGCTTCGCGTAACGCCATCGAAGTCGGATCGGGATAGCGCTCCAGCCCACTTTCCGACGCACGCTGAATCGCATCGATGACGAGCGGTGATGGCGGATACGGGTTCTCGTTCGTGTTGAGCTTGACGAGGTTGTCGATGCGCGGCTGCTCGCCCGGCACGTAGGGCTGCAATTCCTTTACACGCGGGCTCCAGAAGCTCGACTCAGGTGCGGTCACCTGTGTCATCCGAGCAGCCGCGCCAGCGTCAGCAGCGCCAGCAACACCATCCACATCACGACCGATCGCCATACCAGGCCAACCACGCTGCGCAGGTGGGCAGGTTCCGGCTCGCGCCCCGGTGTACTCCCGCTGTCCAGGCTGCGTGCGGTCGACAGCGGGTCGCCGGCCTGAGCACTTGGTAACGGATCGGTGATCGGCACCGGGCTCAGCGTGCCGCCACCGAGCCGCACGTTCACAGCCCCGGAAGTCGCCGCCAGGATCACGCCATCGTTCGCCTCGGGGAAACGGCCGGCGTCGTTGCGCCAGCAATCGATCGCATCCTCGAAGCTGCCGACCACCGCAAAACCGAGCGCAGTGATGCGCGCTGGCAGCCAGTCGATGACGCTCCAGGCACGGTCTGCCGCTTGCTGCACCCAGACGCTCGACGGCTGGTTCGCCGCTCCGCTCTTATGCGCCCAGTAGCGTGCCACGAACTCGCTCATCCGATAGAAGACAGCGCCGGCCGGCCCCATCCCGAAGGCAGCCAGGATTGAAAACCAGGCCAGCACGCCGAACACGTGCCGGTGGGCCGCGATGACCGAATGCTCGATCACGTGGCGCACGATTTCGCTGCGCGGCAAGTCGGCTGCGTCGACACTTTGCCAATGCGCCAGCAGTGATCGTGCGAGCGGCTCATCACCGTCGTCGAGCGCATCGCGAATGCCAGTGAAATGATGGCTGAACTGGCGAAAGCCCAATGTGACATAGAGCACAGCGATGCTCCAAAGAACGGCAAAGGGCAAGCCCAGCGTGAGCACGAGAGCCCAGTGAATGCCCAGCGCAATCAACGTCGGCACAAGCACGGAAAGGCTCCATGCGATCCATCCGTGATGCCGCTTGCCTGCGTCGAAGTTACGGCTGATCCACCGAGTCCAGGCGAGCACGCCGCCGTAGATCGGATTGTGGAAGGCGAGCGGCCGCACCTGCTCGATCAGCAAAGCGCACAGGATGGCAAAAAAGCTCATCCTTCGATGATAGCGACGAGGGGTAACGCAATGAAGCGGTGACGCGGTGACGTCTCGCTATCGGCCGCTCAGGCTCAGGCGCTCAGGAAGCGGTATAGGTTTCGCAACATCCCAGCCGTTGCACCCCAGACGAAGCGCTCGTGGGCGCCATCCTGGTAAGGCATCGAGAACCACTCTCGCCGCTGCGATTCGCCCTCAGGGGACTCCCACTCGATGGTGTGACGACGATGGTTCGCAGGATTCATCAGGAATTCCACTGGCACCTCGAACGAATCCGCAACTTCGTAAGGATTGATCGTGAGTTCGAATCCTGGCTTCACTAGCGCAACCACCGGCGTAATGATGAAAGACGTGCCTGTGGTGTAAGTCGGCAAGCTTCCCAGGACTTCGATGAAACGCGACTCGAGTCCGACCTCTTCCCACGCTTCGCGCATAGCCGCTGCGGCGACATTGATGTCTTCGGGATCGACCCGGCCGCCCGGGAACGCCACCTGGCCAGAATGGGTCGACAGATGCGTCGTGCGCACGGTCAGCAGCACGGTCGGCACGTCGCGCATGACGATCGGCACCAGTACCGCCGCCTGGGCCGGCGCACGGTCGGCAAAGCGCGGCTCGCGCCAAACTTCCGGGGACCAGATCGGCGGTGTCGCAAAACGCGCGCGCAATGCGATGTCGGTCAGTTGCAACGCGGCCACCGCGGGCAGATGGTCGTCTACGGCGGAGACGGGCACCGTTCGCGGATCGAACGACGGCAAAGGCACGAAAGGCGCTGCGTTGATCGGTTCGACAGAGTTGGATTGCATGGGGAGGAAAAGATCGACTTCGATGGACGGCGCCTGAAACGGTAAGGGGCAATGTCAACCATAGCGTGCAACGCCAAAGACTGCAGTCGCGTCCGGTGAATCGAGGCGCTGCTGCGAAAACAATGCAAAAAGCCGCCATGACGGCGGCTTTTTGCGGCGCAGGCACCAAGGCCTAAAGCACGCTTATTGCGCAGCGGCTGCCGGTGTGACGGTCTTGCTCCGAAGCTGCAGCTTTTCCTTGATGCGTGCCGAACGACCGCTGCGCTCGCGCAGGTAGTACAGCTTGGCACGACGGACATCGCCGCGACGCTTGACTTCGATCGCAGCGATCAGCGGGCTGTACGTCTGGAAAGTACGCTCCACGCCTTCGCCGCTCGAGATCTTGCGCACCGTAAATCCACTATTGAGGCCGCGATTGCGCTTTGCAATAACGACACCTTCGTAGGCCTGGATACGCTTGCGGGTGCCTTCAACCACGTTCACGCTGACGATGACCGTGTCACCGGGCATGAAAACGGGAATCTTTTTGTCGAGGCGGGCGATTTCTTCCTGCTCGAGGGTTTCGATGAGATTCATGACTTTCCTGATGTCGATCGTGCTCGCGCTACACAAAAGGCGTTTGGCGGGGGCGACTCAGAAGAGTCGGGCACGTCACGCGGCCGGGCAGAGGATCGGGTAACCCTAAATTATAGCTTTTTCTTCAAAGCGGCCTCATCGGCAGCATCGAGACGACTGGCCGCACGAGCGGCCTCGATCAGTTCAGGCCGTCTTGCAGCCGTGATCGCGAGGCGTTGGTTGCGGCGCCAACGCTCTATTTGAAGGTGGTGACCAGACATCAACTGCCTTGGCACACTCATCCCATTCCAATGCTCCGGACGCGTGTAGTGCGGGCAATCCAGAAGACCATCGAGCGTCGGATGGAAGCTGTCCTGCGCATGACTGGCCTCGTCGCCGAGCACGCCGGGCTGCAGCCGTGCAACAGCGTCCAGCAGCGCCATCGCGGCGATCTCGCCACCAGACAACACGAAATCGCCCAGGCTGATCTGGTGCGTCACGCGCGTATCGATGAAGCGCTGGTCGATCCCTTCGTAACGACCGCAGATCAAGACCGCTCCGTCGCTGGTGGACCAATGTTCGACAGCTGCGTGGCGCAAAACTTCGCCGATCGGCGAGAACAGCACGACAGGCGCAGTTCCCGATGAATCTGTGCGGGCCGCCTGCGCCACGTCGAGGCAGGACGTGAGCGGCTCGGCCATCATGACCATGCCGGGGCCGCCCCCAAAGGGTCGGTCGTCGACGCGCTTGTAGTTGCCCTGCGCAAAGTCGCGCGGATTCCACAGGACCACTTCGACCTGTTTGGATTCGTACGCGCGGCGCGTGACACCGCTCGCGAAAAAAGGCGCGAACAGTTCGGGAAACAGTGTGATGAGGTCGAAGCGCATGGCGGTTCGATGGACGACTAACGCGCGGGGCCTAGTACTCGGGCTGCCAGTCGACCGTAATGAGTCGGCCGGCGAGATCGACCTTGTCGACATAAACGGCCACGAACGGCACCATGCGTTCGATCGGCTTGCCGTCTTCTTCGGCCGTAAGCACCAGCGTGGTTTGCGGACCTGTCGCCAGAAGCTCGCGCACGCTGCCGAGCGCGACACCTTCGCGGTTGACCACGTCGAGACCGATCAGATCGACCCAGTAATACTCGTCTTCAGCCGCGGTCGGAAAGCTCGATCGCGGCACGAAAACGCGCGCGCCACGAAGTGCTTCAGCCGCGGTGCGGTCGGGTACGTCGTCAGAGTGCGCGACGACCCAATTCGAATGCTCTTTAGCCTCGCGAATCGCGAGCTTGAAGGGGCCGGAAGTTCCACCAGGCGGCTGGATAAACCAACGCTTGGAAGAGAAAAGCGCCTCGGGTTGGGCGCTATGGGGCAAGACCTTGAACCAGCCTTTGATGCCCCAGGCATCGGCAATGCGCCCCACCTCGATCGCATCCACCGGCAGCACGGTGGTTTCGAGCGTGGGCAGCATTACCGCGGGCAGCTTAGGCTGCGGCCTTGGGTGCCGCAGCAGCGGCTTGTTTGACCAGACGCATCACGGTCGGAGAAGCTTGCGCACCAACGCCGGTCCAATAAGCAAGACGGTCCGATGAAATGCGAATGCTCTCTTCGTTTTCCTTGGCGGCCGGATTGTAAAAACCCAGACGCTCGATGAAACGACCATCGCGGCGAACGCGCTTGTCCGAAACAACGATGTTGAAAAAAGGACGACCTTTAGAGCCGCCGCGGGAGAGTCGAATGACGACCATGATTTATCCTTCGGGTGGTGCAGCAAGCGGGGAAAATCCCTAAGTCGCTTGCACACGGTGTTCTTCCAGCGTTGAGACACGCGACATGGCCACCCGGCCAGCGACACGCTGAAAAGCTCATGATTATAGCCCGCTCGTCTATTTTTTAGAATCGGCTTGCCTCTCTTCTCGCACATCACCCCCGCAAATTGCCCTCAGCTCCATCGATGACCACCATTCGCCCCAGCCATGAAGACGATCTGCACGCCATCACCGCCATCTATGCACATCACGTGCTGCACGGCACCGGCACGTTCGAAACCGAGCCGCCCACGGTTGCCGACATGACCGCGCGCCGCGCAGATGTGTTGTCCAAGGACCTTCCCTATCTGGTGGCGCAAAGCGGCACTGGCGAGGTACTGGGCTTTGCCTACTGCAATTGGTTCAAGCCGCGGCCGGCATACCGATATTCGGCCGAAGATTCGATCTATCTCGCCGACAACGCCCGCGGCCAAGGACTCGGCACCCAGTTGCTGGCAGCGCTGACCCAGGCCGCCGAAGCGGTCGGAGTGCGCAAGCTGATCGCGGTCATCGGAGATTCGGCAAACGTCGGCTCGGTCGGCGTCCACCGGGCGCAAGGCTTTTCACACGTCGGCGTATTGAAGGATTGCGGCTGGAAGTTCGGCCAATGGCGCGACGTGGTGTTGATGGACAAGGTTTTAGGCCAGGGCAGCGACACCGCGCCGGAGTAAAAAGGTGAGATGAAAAACAAGACCCTGGCCGCGTGGCTTGCCTTTGTTGGCGGCCCCCTCGGCCTGCACCGCTTCTACCTGCGCGGCTTTGACGACATGCTTGGTTGGCTTCTTCCCATTCCGACCGCGCTGGGCATCTACGGCATCGAGCGAGCACGGCTCTACGGCCTCGACGATCTCTGGAGCTGGCTGCTCATTCCGTTGATCGGCTTCACCATTGCGGGGTGCGCATTGACAGCGATCGTCTACGGCCTGATGACGCCCGAAAAATGGAATGGCCGCTTCAACGCCGGAGTTGCACCGGATGCACCTTGCGGGCAAACCGGATGGCTCACCATCGGCGCCATCGTCGTGTCGCTGCTGATCGGCACGACTGTGCTGATGTCGAGCATCGCCTTCAGTTTTCAGCGCTACTTCGAGTACCAGGTCGAAGAAGGCCGAAAGATGTCGCAGTAAATTCTCGACCGATGCATGGCAGCCCTTGATAGCCTGCTAGAAAATCTGCAGGCTGATCCAGTATGCGATTGCAGCGATGAAGGCCGAAGCCGGAATGGTCAAGATCCACGCCCACACGATATTGCCCGCCACACCCCAGCGCACGGCACTGGCACGCTGGGTGGCTCCAACGCCGACGATAGCGCCTGTGATGGTATGCGTCGTCGACACCGGAACACCGAGAGCGGTTGCAAGAAACAAGGTGAGCGCACCGCCCGTTTCGGCGCAGAAGCCCCCCACCGGTTTGAGCTTGGTAATCCTCTGCCCCATGGTCTTCACGATGCGCCAGCCGCCGAACATCGTGCCGAGCGCGATAGCGGTGTAGCAGCACACAATGGTCCACGTCGGCGGATTGGCGTCGTTGACATTGGCATAGCCGGTCGCAATGAGCAGCATCCAGATGATGCCGATGGTTTTCTGGGCGTCGTTGCCGCCGTGACCCAGGCTGTAGGCTCCGGCGGAGACGAGCTGCAGCCGACGGAACCAGCGGTCGACCCGCGATGGCGTCGAACGGCGAAAGACCCAGGCGACGAGAATCATCATGAAAGAGCCGAGCAAAAAACCGAGCAGCGGCGACACGAAGATAAAGACCACAGTCTTCCAGATGCCCGAGGCCACGAGCGCGCTCGAGCCGGCCTTGGCAATCACTGCACCGACAATGCCACCGATCAGCGCGTGCGACGAGCTGCTCGGAATGCCGTAGTACCAAGTCACAAAGTTCCAGCTGATGGCACCGATCAATGCGCCGAACACCACGTGCACGTCGATCACGCTCGGCTGTGCAATGCCCTTGCCCACCGTGGCCGCCACGCTCAGGTGAAAAACGAAGATAGCGACCAAGTTGAAGAACGCGGCGAAGACCACCGCCTGGCCCGGCTTCAAAACACCGGTCGAGACGACGGTCGCTATCGAGTTCGCGGCATCGTGGAACCCATTCATGAAGTCGAACAGAATCGCCAGCACGACGAGCAAAACCACGACCCACAAGCTGACCTGAACCGTTGCCATAGATGTTTGCGCGTTACGAGTTCTCGAGGACGATGCCCTCGATCACGTTTGCCACGTCCTCGCACTTATCGGTGATGGTCTCGAGCAGTTCGTAGATGGCCTTCAGCTTGATGACTTCGCGCACATCGGGTTCCTCGCGGAAGAGCTTGCTCATGGCGCTGCGCATCACCCGGTCGGCGTCGGATTCGAGGCGATCGATTTCTTCGCAGGTCTTCAGCACCGCTTCTGCGACAGCCGGATCAGCAATCTTCCCGAGAAACTTGACCGCGTCTTTGAGACGATCGCAGCACTTCACGCTCAGCGCAGTGAGGCGCACGATCTCATCGGTCATATGGCGCACGTCGTACAGCGCCATGGTTTCAGCCGAGTCCTGGATCAGATCGGCCACATCGTCCATCGTGTTGATGAGCTTGTGGATCTGCTCTCGATCGATCGGCGTGATGAACGTCTTGTGTATCAGCCGGTTGACGTCGTGAGTGACGCGGTCGGCGGCGCGCTCGGCGTTGTCTACATCGCGGTTGTATTGCTCACGCAGGTGCACGTCGTTGTAGTTCGCGACGAGGTTCTCGAAAGCCCGTGCAGCCTCGACGATCCGCTCGGCGTGCTGGTTGAACATCTCGAAAAAATTCCCCTCGCGGGGAAGCAACTTGCCGAACATGGCGCTCTCCTGGGTGCGCGGATATCACATCCTTGTGACACCGCTATGAAAAACCGCGCAAGTGTAATGGCGGTCTGCGCATCAGGAGATGCAATGGGCTCAAACGATGCGCTTGACGACTTGCCCTGAAACGCGTGCCAGTGCTGCAGCCGGCACCTTGTCGGGGGCGATTTCGGCCAATGGCTTGAGTACGAACGCGCGTTCGCGCATCCGCGGATGCGGCAACGTCAGCGTGTCGCTGTTGCGCACTGTGTTGGCGTACATCAGGAGGTCGAGATCGAGCGTGCGCGGCGCATTGGGAAACGGCCGCTCACGGCCAGCGGCTTCTTCAAGACGCTGCAATGCAGCGAGCAACTGTTCTGCGTCCAGACCGGTGCGCAACGCCACGACAGCGTTGACGAAATCCGGCCCCTCGGCGTTCACGGGCTCGCTTCGATACAGCGACGAACGCGCGGTAACGACGGTGCGCTGCAACGCGCCGAGCGCAGTCATCGCCGCTTGCACCGTGGCCGCTGCATCTCCCAGATTGGCGCCGACCCCGACATAAGCCGATACCGTCGGGTACTCGTCCCTGCCCCGGCGCACCGGGGCGGCTGAACGCTTGGACGGTGCGCCCTTGCCGCTGGCCGCACGCCGGGGCGGCGCGCCCCGTGGCGGTCCGCTATTGGGCCGTCCGGCCGGGCGCGCTGGAGATCGGCTCATGCTGCTGCAGGGCCCCCGTCGCCCTCGGCACCGCCCTCGCTGCTTTCGCCGTCACCGCCCGTGCGCGGCTTGCGGCGCCGACGTCGCTTGCGCGGTGCAGCCGTGCCCTCGCCCTCCTGTGGGAACTCACCGCCCGGAGCATCGGCCTCGTTACGTTCACCGCGATCATCCTGGTCACCGCCGATGCCACGAACATCCTGCGGCTCACGCGGCGCATTCGGCGACGCACTGTCTTTCGGCATCGGATCACGAACGCGCACCCGCGGCCTCGTCTTGTGTTCGTCGCGCACCTGGTCCATCAAGTCTTGCCGGCGCAAGTCGTCAGCCGTGCTGAACTCCTGCCACCACTCGCCGATGGCCTCGCTGATCTCGCCCACATCGGCGCGCAAACGCATGAAGTCGAAGGCGGCACGGAAGCGTGCCTGCTCGACCAGGCTGTAAGGCGTCGCGCCGCTGCGCTTGTCGAAACGCGGCTGCATCATCCAGATTTCGCGCATGTCGCCGGCCAGCTTGCCACGACCCGACACGTCGCCGATACGCGAGTTGAAGACGTCGTCGATCGCGTCCTGCAGCGCCGGGTACGCGGGCTGGCCGCGCTGCCCGTTGCGACCTTCGAGGCGTGCTGCCCAACCGTCGCGCACGTCGGACCACAGCACACATGCCAGCAGAAAGCTAGGCGCCACCGGCTTGCCTTCGCCGACGCGGCGGTCGGTGTCGATCAAGGCGGCCTTGACGAAGGCCTGATCGGCGCGCTCGACCACCACGTCGAGCAACGGATAAATGCCCTTCGCCAAGCCGAGCTTGCGCAGCTGCGCAACCGTCGCGATCGCGTGCCCCGTCTGGAGCAGCTTCAACATCTCGTCGAACAAGCGGCTCTGCGGCACGTCGGCGAGGAGCTTGCTGGACTCGATCAGCGGTGCAGCCGTCTTCGCTTCCATCTTGAAACCGAGCGCGGCCAGCTTGGCTGAGAAACGGATCGCACGAATGATGCGGACTGGATCTTCGCGGTAGCGCGTGGCCGGGTCGCCAATCATGCGGAGCGTCAGCTTCTGCGCGTCCTTGATGCCGTTGTGATAATCGACCACGACCTGGTTGGCGGGGTCGTAGTACATCGCGTTGACGGTGAAGTCGCGACGCGCAGCGTCTTCTTCTTGCGGGCCCCACACGTTGTCCCGCAACACGCGCCCACTGGCATCGACCGCGTGCTTCATGCTGGCCAGTTCGCCCTTGCTGGTGCGCTCGTTCCCGGCCACCTGCTCCGCAGCGGCGTTATCCATGTAGGCGCGAAAGGTCGAGACTTCGATCACCTCATGCTCGCGGCCGCGGCCGTACACGACGTGCACGATGCGAAAACGCCGACCAATGATGAAGGCGCGACGAAAGAGTCCCTTGACCTGTTCGGGCGTGGCGTTGGTAGCCACGTCGAAGTCCTTGGGACGCAAGCCGAGCAGCAGGTCGCGGACCGCGCCGCCGACAACATAGGCCTCGAACCCGGCCTGCTGCAGCGTGGTAACCACGTTCTTCGCGCGCTCATCGACAAGAGCCGGGTCGATCGCGTGCACTGACGCAGCAACCTCCTGGCGCTTGCCGAAGCGGGTTTTTCCACGTGCGCCGTCGGCCGATTTGCCGAGCAGTTTGTCGATGAAGGTCTTGATCATTGTGTTTTGTTAGCTCTTATTCATTTTCAAGCATCGCGCGAATCAACGGAATCGTGATCGCACGCTGCGTTTGCAGTGCATAGCCGTCGAGCTGGTTCAACAGCTCCATCAGGCTGCCGAGGTCGCGACTGAATCGATGCAGCACGTAGTCGAGCACATCGTCCGACAGCATGACGCCGCGGGCATCGGCGGCTTGGCGCAACACCGCGCGGCGCTCGGGCTCGCTCAGCACCTGCACGTGGAACACATGCCCCCAGCCGAGCCGGGTGCGCAAGTCTTCACGCAACGGCAAATCAGCCGGCGGCAGCGCGCCCGCTGCCACCACGCCGCGCTGCAAAGTCTGCGCATTGACGAACCAGTTAAAGGCAGCGTGCTGCTGCACCGCGGTGTAGCGATGCACGTCGTCCATCAGCACGGCGCTCCATCGCTCATCGAACTCGGGCGGCTCACCGAGGCCGGCGTGCATCCAGCCGACGCTGGCGCCTTGCTCTCGCAACGCGACACGAACCGATTCGAGCAAATGCGTCTTTCCGCTGCCGCCTTCGCCCCACAGATAGGTCGGCACCGGCGAATGCAATGCGGGGCCGGCACCGGCACCGACCCACAACTGGAGATGCCGCAGCGTCGCTTCGTTCGGGCCCGCGAAGAAGCCCGCAAAGGTCGGGCCCGTCGCAATGCCGATGTCGAGCGCCAGCTGTTTCATCCCGGAAGGTTCATGGAGGAGGCCAATGGAGCGTGATGCCGTGGCCCTTAAAATCGTGAGGAATTCTATCGGTCCGGCCACAGTGGTTGCCGGCGCCTGTCTCTCTTCGGCCCTCTTCTCCTATCGACCGCCCATGACTTCTTCTTCGTCCACCCCGCTCAGCTACAAGGATGCCGGCGTCGATATCGATGCCGGCGACGCGCTGATCGAGCGCATCAAACCGCTCGCGAAGAAGACGATGCGCGAAGGCGTACTGGCCGGCATCGGCGGCTTCGGCGCGCTCTTCGAAGTGCCCAAGCGCTACAAAGAGCCGGTACTGGTGAGCGGCACCGACGGCGTCGGCACCAAGCTCAAGCTGGCTTTCGAATGGCAGATGCACGACACGGTCGGGATCGACCTGGTCGCCATGAGCGTCAACGACGTGCTAGTGCAAGGCGCCGAGCCGCTCTTTTTTCTCGACTATTTTGCCTGCGGCAAGCTCGACGTAGATACGGCTGCCGCCGTAATCGGCGGCATCGCGCTGGGTTGCGAACTCAGCGGCTGCGCGCTCATCGGCGGCGAAACGGCCGAAATGCCCGGCATGTATCCAAGCGGCGAATACGACCTCGCGGGTTTTGCTGTCGGCGTGGTCGAAAAGTCGAAGATCCTGACCGGCCAGGGCGTGAAGCCTGGCGACGTGGTGCTCGGCCTCGCTTCCAGCGGCGTGCATTCCAACGGCTTCAGCCTGGTGCGCAAGGTGATCGTGCGCGCTCAAGCGTCCGGTGCCGGCGGCTTGCCCGTGACGCTCGATGGTCAGCCCTTCCGTCAGGCCGTCATGCAGCCGACGCGGCTCTATGTGAAGCCGGTGCTGGCGGCGCTCGCCGCCCACCCGATCAAGGCACTGGCGCACATCACCGGCGGCGGTCTGCTCGAAAACATTCCGCGTGTGCTGCCGGAAGGCACCGCTGCGCATCTGAAGAAGGGTAGCTGGCCCAGGACCGAGCTGTTTGCCTGGCTGCAAAAGGTCGCTGGCATCGACGACATCGAAATGAACAGGACCTTCAACAACGGCATCGGCATGGTGGTCGTGCTCGCCGCGGCCGAGGCCGCGGCATGTGCCCAAACGCTGCGAGCTGCCGGCGAAACGGTGTACGAGATCGGCGCTATCACTGAGCGCGGTGACGGGGCTGCCGTCGTCGTGGCCTGAAGATTTCGTCGCCCACATCGCCAAGGCACATGGCACGTTCGAACAAATCCGCTGATACCGCAACATCCCGCGGCACCCCGCTGCCACCGCCACCGCGCGTCACAGCGGTCGAGCGACCCGCTTCTCGCACCGTCGTGATTGCGAGTTACCTGCTTATCACCGGCGGACTGCTGTTGGTGATGTGGAAAGACCTGCTGCCCGGCCTACTGTTCGTCTGTATCGGATTTCTTGCAACCAGAGCGTTTGCGCGCGGCATCGAAAGTCTGTTGCGCCGCGCCGCGCCTTACCGCATGGTTCACCCCATCACCTCGTCGCTCCCCGGCGTGCTGGCGGCCGCTTTCGTGGTGCTCGCGCCGATCGGTCTGGGCGCACTGGCCTTCGCCGAGGCACGCGAGTTCGTCCTCAATGCGCCGGAACAATACAAGGAGCTGCTCGATTACATCGCGCGCACCGTGCTCGAACTGCGGCTCAAGCTGCCTGAAACGGTCAGCGTGTACCTGCCCGACGGTGCTGCTGAAGTACAGCGCATGGTTGCCAACTACTTGCGCGCGCAGGCGGGCGCTTTGGCGCTCACCGGACGGGCCTGGCTGGGTGGATTCCTGTTCGCTTACGTCGGCTTGATCGTCGGCGCTCTCGCTGGCGTCGCGCACGGCCATGTGGTGCAAGGTCCGCTGGCGACGCAGTTGGAGCAACGCATACGACTCTTCGGCGAAGCGTTTCGCCAGATCGTCGCGGCCCAGTTCTGGATCGCAGCCTTCAACACGCTGCTCACCGCAGGCTTCCTGCTCCTGTTGCTGCCGCTGTGGGGCATGCGCCTGCCATACGAGCCGGCGCTGATCACCTTGACCTTCGTGGCCGGCCTGGTGCCAATTGTCGGCAACCTCCTTTGCAACGCAGTGCTGACGTTGGTCGGCCTGTCGGTGTCGCCCGCGGCGGCCGCGGCGTGCCTGGTGTTCCTCATCGTGATTCACAAGGGCGAGTACGTCATCAACGCCAAGGTTGTCGGCACCAAAACGCACATGGCGGTCTGGGAGTTGCTGGCCGTGATGTTCGTGGCCGAGGCCGTTTTCGGGCCGGCAGGGCTGGTGGCGGCGCCGCTGTTTTACGCGTATACGAAGAAAGAGCTGGAAGCCAATCGGCTGGTGTGAACGACAGGGTGAAGCGGCGACGTCAGGTGGCCGGCAACGCCGGATTCGGGACGACGGTGGCTTCCGGCGCATCCGGATCCATCCACACTGCGGCATGACTGCGCAGTGCATCGAGCTGCAGCCAGATCAAAGCGAGTTGCGTTCGCACCAGACGCACTTGCGCAGCGTCGGCGCTTTCGGCAATTTCTTCGGCAAGCGCATTGAGGTTTGCGCGCGCAGCCAGTGCGGCGGGCGTTTCGTTCCAGTAGAGATTGCTTCCGCCAAGTCCTTCGGCCAACCGTTCGAGTGCCAGCGCGGCTTGCTCGGCCGCTTCGCGCAATACGACTGCACGCGCTACATCCCGCAGTACTTCACGGTGCGCGCCGAGCCCCGACAAATAGCTCAGCATCGTGTGCGACTGAATCAAGAAGCGCAGCGCCGCGCCGGCGCGCGACCGCACGAAATTCGGCTCGCGGAACATCTCTGAAACCGCCGTCGACAGCGCCGCGTCGGAGTTGTGCGCGTTGCGTCGTGCGAGCCGGTAGTCGAGATCGTCGCGGGCGCCCGAACGATATTGCTCGACGATCTGCCGAAGGTAGCCAGCGTGGTGCCGCATCGCCAGCACCGCCAGTTCGTGAATGCGCCGGCCTTGCCAGTGCGGCAGCACGAAGAGCACTGCGAGCCCGGCGATGATGCTCCCGATCGCAAGCAGAACGCGCAACGGCTGGGCGCGCGCAGCGAGTGAGCGCCATTGCTGGTGCAGTACGTGGAAGGTCGAATGGGGCATGGATGTGCTGGCGCAGGATGCGTGCCACATTGCCGCAGCCTCGACGTTTACCGGCCGCAGTTGATTGAGGAGGTTGCCTCTAGACGTAGCCGCAGAAGCGCAACGCATGACCGTCGGGCTCACGAATTGCGAATTCGCGCAAACCCCAGGGCTGCGAGACAGGCGATTCGATCACCGTCACACCGCGCTTGACGTAAGCGTCATGCAAGCCGTCGACATCGTGCCCGACATGAATGACGATTTCGCCGCGCCACTGCCGCGTCTCGCGGGCATTGCATTGCCAGAGGCGAATGTAGACAGGATCACCGTGGGTTCGATCGCCCTTCCAGACGCGCGCATAGCTTGGCGGCTCACCTGCGACAAAGTCCAGCTCAAAGCCCAGAACGTCGCAAAAATAGCGTGCGGCACGCGCCGCATCGGCCACGGGCAACACTGGCTGGATGCCGTGGAATCGATGCAGCGTGCCGAGGTCCACAACGCCGAGCCGCGGTCCCGGCGCCGCGCTCATGCCACGCGCCGCAGCGTGACCACGCGCTCAGCGATGACGTCGATGTCGAGCGCGTCATCGGCGTGCGCCAAGTAGGTTTCAAGGTCGCGGACCGCCTCCGCGGTGTTGCCCTGCTCGGCATGCGCGATGCCACGGTCGCGGTGCTCCGACCACGCGTCCGGCAGCAGCACCACGAGGCGATCCTGCACCGCGATGGCGCGTTGCCAGTCTTCCTGCATGCGGTGCACTTCCTTCAGGTTGCGCAGCATCCTTGCGATGATTTCACGCGGCGCGGCAGGCTGCAGGTACAGCCCGAGGGGCACGTCGAAATCGCCGACGAGGCCGTTGCTGCGCTTGTAGGGCTCGAGCCGCTCGCCGAGTTCTTCGCGCGAGAGCGACTTGCCGGTGAACGGATCTATCACCACCTGCCCTTTCGGCAAGGTCACCTTCAACATGAAGTGGCCGGGAAAGGCAACTCCGCGTGCGTGCAGCCCGAGCCCCTGCGCCAACTCCATCCACAGTACCGCAAGCGATATGGGGATGCCGCGGCGCGTACGCAGGACGGCATTCAGGTAGCTATTGTCCGGGTCGTAATAGTCGTTGACGTTACCGCCGAAGTTCAGGTCGTGAAAGAAGAACTGGTTGAGCAACCGAAGCCGTTGCAGTGGGGCGGCATCTGCCGGCAAGCGGCGCTTGAGCCGCGCCAGAAGTTGGTCAACGTCGCCGAGGACCTGCTGCACATCGAGCTCGGGGTACTCATCCTGCGCCAGGCTGGTGGCGGCTTCGAGCAGTGGAAAGTGGTCGTCGCTCTGAACGAGCGAACCAAAATACTCAAGAGCGGTGGGCGCAGAAAACCGGAGGAACATGTGTCTTTGTAGTGGAGGCATCCGGGAGCGTCAAGCGGCAAGGCGTCGCCCGGCGCCGCAATGCCACGCGGTGCACCAACGCGCTCAATGGCGCATGAAGCTGCGAAGCTTGACGCCGACCAGCGCCAACGTTGCAAAGTAGAACAGCGCGGCAGCCACGACGATACCGGCCAGCAGCCCGACACGCAGCAAGCGCTGTTCGCGCAGGGCGATCCAATCGAAGTGCTGGTTGCCCCATATGAGCAGCGCACCCAGCACCACCGTGCCGGCCAGCACCTGCGCAATGAATCTGCCCCAGCCCGGCTCGGGCTTGAAGCTGCCGGCGCGGCGCAGGCCGATCAGCAGTAACAGCGCATTCACCAACGTCGCAATGCCGATCGACAAGGTGAGTCCTGCATGCTGCATCTGCGGCACCAGGAAGATGTTGAGCACTTGCGTCAGCGCCAGTGCGCCGAGGCTGATGCGCATCGGCGTGCGCATGTCGTGCCGCGCGTAGTAGCCGGCGGCCAGCACCTTGATCGCGACGATGCCGAGCAGGCCGGTGCCGTAGCCTGTCAACGCCGCTGTGGTGCGCTGAACGTCGAGCGCGCTGAACGCGCCGTTGTGAAAGAGCACTGCGACCAGCGGCTGCGCGAACACCAGCAGCGCGACCGCGCAAGGCACGGTGAGCAGCACCACGAGGCGCAGGCCCCAATCGAGCATCGCCGAATAGCGAATGTCGTCCTTGGCGGCACGTGCGGCAGCGAGTTGCGGCATCAGCACCACGCCGAGCGCCACGCCGAGCATCGCGCTGGGAAATTCCATCAGGCGATCGGCGTTGGTGATCCATGTGACGCTGCCTTCAGCAAGATGCGAAGCGATCTGCGTGTTGATGAGCAAGGAGATTTGCGCTCCGCTGACGCCGATGAGCGCGGGGAGCATCAGCCGGAGAATCTTGCGCGTGGTCGGGTCCGCCCAGGCGGCTCGAAGCGCAGCCCAGCGCACGCCGATGCGCGGCAGCATGCCCAACGCCCGCAGCGCCGGAATCTGCAGCGCTAACTGCAGGATGCCGCCGACCATCACGCCGATGCATTGCGCATAGATCGGTTCGATCCCGTAGCGCCTGAAAAGCGGCGCGCCAAGCACGATCGACGAGATCAGCGAGAGGTTGAGCAACACCGGCGACGCGGCAGGCACGACGAACTTCCGCCACGTATTGAGAATGCCGCCCGCCAACGCCACCAGCGACATAAAGCCGATGTAGGGAAACATCCAGCGCGTCATGACGACCGCGCTGTCGAAGCCGCCCGATTGCTTCAGCCCACTGGCCATCGCCCAAACCATCAGTGGCGCAGCCACGACGCCGACCACGCACAGCACCACCAGCGTCCAGGTCAGCAGCGTGCCGACGTGGTCGATGAGCTGTTTGGCGCCTTCGTCGCCCTCCTCCGTCTTGCAGGCGGCGAGCACGGGCACGAAGGCCTGGCTGAAAGCGCCTTCACCCAGCACGCGGCGAAACAAATTGGGGATGCGAAACGCGACATAGAAAGCGTCGGTGAGCGCGCTGACACCGAACACCGAACTCATAAGCACATCACGCACGAGGCCGGTGATGCGCGAGGCCAGGGTTAGCAGCGAAACGGTGGAGGCAGAGCGAAAAAGTGACACCGAGCGAGTGTATGTGCGCTCCGTGCGGCTTCAAGTGGCCTTGCGCCCCGCCCCGCTTATAATGGAAGGCTTTGCTGCATCATCCTCAGACACTAAAGGATCCGAATCATGGCATCAGCCAAACCCAAGAAAAAGAACCCACGCCTCGCGTCGGGCCGTAAACGCGTCCGTCAGGGCACGAAACTGAACGCTGCGAACACCTCGCTGCGCTCCAAGTACCGCACCGCGGTCAAGAACGTCGAAAAGGCTGTTCTGGCCGGCGACAAGACCAAGGCGACCGAATTGTTCGCCAAGGCACAAAGCATTGTGGACACGGTTGCCGACAAGGGCATCTTTCACAAGAACAAGGCAGCTCGCGACAAGAGCCGCCTCTCGACGAAGGTCAAGAACCTCGTCCTGGCGCCTGAAAAGGCCGCCGCCTGACACCAGTCAGGCAAACAGCCCGGACGGGTCTCCCGTCCGCCGTTTGATCGGGGTGCGCTGCAGCAAAGTGAAAAAACCGCCTTCGGGCGGTTTTTTTACGACTGCGCTCTGTACGCAATGCTTGCCCTATGCCTTTTTAGCGTCCGGCACGCCGCAAACCTCGCCGACCTGCAACCCGTTGTCGCGGGCGAAGTTCATGACGAAGTCCCAGGCCATGACCTCGTGCTCGCGCAGTTCGCGATTCACGATCACGCACTTGACGCCGTTGATGGTGGTCGGAACGCACCACGGCGAGTAGCTCAAATGATCCCCTGGCACGGCGCCGCCCGGTCGAAACGAACTCATGACGCCCGCCAGACGTTCGGCCCAATCACTGGGGCGGAATGCACGGCCATCGCTCGTGATGCCCTGAACGAAGACGACTTGGGAGGCGGGAGAGTCCATGTATCGGGAAGAACTGCAACAGCGTGCTGCAGTGCAGCATGATTTTAGCCATGTGCCTTGCACGGGCCGTGCCAAGGGCATTGCTGTGATGCGGAATGGTCACCGCCATCAACCATGACGCCGCCTAGAATTCCATTTCCTTTTTCCGGAGTACCGCATGAGCGCCCCAGTGCAACCCACCTCGCCCCACGTCATGAACACCTACGGTCGGCTGCCGATCGCGCTGTCGCACGGCCAAGGCTGCCGTGTCTGGGACACCAACGGCAAGGCGTATCTGGATGGACTGGGCGGCATCGCGGTCAACACGCTCGGCCATAACCATCCAGAGCTGGTGCCGGCCCTGCAAGACCAGCTTTCGAAGCTGATTCACAGCTCAAACTACTACCACGTGCCGGGCCAAGAGCAACTGGCGGCCAAGCTCTGCGAGCTGTCGGGGCTGACCAACGTGTTTTTCTGCAGCACCGGTCTGGAAGCCAATGAGGCAGCCCTCAAGCTGGCGCGCAAGTTCGGTCACGACAAGGGCATCGAGCGACCTGAAATCGTGGTCTATGAGCACGCCTTTCACGGCCGCAGCATCGCCACGCTGTCGGCCACCGGCAACCCGAAAATTCAGGCCGGTTTTGGCCCGCTGGTTGAAGGCTTTATCCGTGTTCCGCTGAATGACATCGAGGTGTTGAAGAAGACCACCCAAGACAACCCGAACATCGTGGCCGTATTCTTCGAGGCCATTCAGGGCGAAGGCGGAATCCACCCGGTGCAACTGGAATACATGAAGCAGGTGCGCGCCCTGTGCGACCAGAAAAACTGGCTGATGATGATCGACGAGGTGCAGTGCGGCATGGGTCGCACCGGCAAGTGGTTCGCGCACCAGTGGGCCGGCATCTTGCCCGACGTGATGCCGCTGGCCAAGGGTCTCGGCTCGGGCGTGCCGATCGGCGCGGTGGTGGCCGGCCCGAAGGCCGCGCACATCTTCGGCCCAGGCAACCACGGCACCACGTTCGGCGGCAACCCGCTGGCGATGCGTGCCGGCGTCGAAACCATCCGCATCATGGAAGAGCACAAGCTGCTCGACAACGCTGCCAGGGTGGGCGCCCATCTGAAGGCGGCGCTGGAGCGCGAATTCGAGGGCTTGGCCGGGGTGAAAGACGTGCGCGGACAGGGATTGATGCTCGGTATCGAACTCGACCGTCCATGCGGCGTTCTCCTGAACCGCGCCTGCGAGGCTGGCTTGCTCCTAAGCGTGACGGCCGACAGCGTGATCCGCCTGGTGCCCCCGCTCATCCTCAGCACGGCCGAGGCCGACGAAATCGTCGCCCTGCTCGCACCGCTGGTGAAAGCCTTTCTGGCGGAGCCGATCAAATGACCGCAGCCACCAGCCATCCGGTCCGCCACTACCTGCAGTTCTCCGACTTCACGGCCGACGAGTACGCCTATGTGTTCAAACGCGCGGCGATCATCAAGCAGAAGTTCAAGGCCTACGAAAAGCATCAGCCGCTGACCGACCGCACGATGGCGATGATTTTCGAGAAAGCCTCGACCCGCACGCGCGTGAGCTTCGAAACGGGCATGTACCAGCTCGGCGGCAGCGTGGTGCATCTGACCACCGGCGACAGCCAGCTCGGCCGCGCGGAGCCGATCGAGGACAGCGCGAGAGTCATCAGCCGAATGGTCGACATCGTGATGATCCGGACCTTCGGGCAGGACAAGATCGAGCTCTTTGCCGAGCACTCGCGCGTGCCGGTCATCAACGGCCTGACCAACGAGTTTCACCCGTGCCAGATTCTGGCCGACATCTTCACTTTCATCGAGCACCGCGGCTCGATCAAAGGCAAGACGGTGGCGTGGGTCGGCGACGGCAACAACATGGCCAACACATGGCTTCAAGCCAGCGAAATCCTCGGCTTCAAGGTGCACCTGAGCACGCCGAGCGGTTACGAAGTCGACCAGTCTGTCGCCGGTATCCGCTCGACCGATAGCTACAAAGTGTTCAAGGACCCGATGGAAGCCTGCCGCGGCGCCGACCTGGTCACCACCGACGTCTGGACCAGCATGGGCTTCGAGGCTGAGAACGAAGCACGCCGCGCCGCCTTCGCCGACTGGTGCGTCGACACGGAAATGATGGGCGTGGCGCACACCGACGCACTCTTCATGCATTGCCTGCCCGCGCACCGCGGTGAGGAAGTCCAAGCCGATGTGATCGACGGGCCTCAATCGGTGGTGTGGGACGAGGCAGAGAATCGCCTGCACGCGCAAAAAGCGCTGATGGAGTTCTTGCTGCTCGGCAAGCTTTGATTTCTTGCGAAGGAAGCTCTGGGCCGCGGCACTCCGCTCGTGAGGGTGGCGTATGCCGTAGGTCATTTCCCTGGGATGGGCCGGCACACCTTTTCACGAGGACTTCGTGACGGCGCATTACAACGTCTCGTTCGGCCGTTCACTCAGTCACATCTGCTGTTGGAAATAACCGACACCACGACCCTTCGCGCGGCGCTAACTTCGCTGCATGACTTTCTCTTCCACCGCGCTGCGCCTCTGGGACATCTCGCCGCCGGTTTACGTAGGGGCGCCGGTGTTCCCCGGCGACACCCCCTATCAGCAGCGATGGGCGGCCCGCATCGGACCGGGCTGCCCGGTCAACGTGAGCGAGATCACGCTGTCACCGCACGTCGGCGCGCATGCCGATGCACCACTGCATTACGACGCTGACGGCGCCACCATCGGCAACGTCGATCTCACACCCTTCCTCGGTACGTGCCGCGTCATCCATGCGATCGCCCGTGGCCCACTGATCGAGTGGTCGCACATCGCGCATGCGCTCGTCGACCTGCCACAGCGCGTGCTGGTGCGCACCTACGAACATGCTCCGATCGACCGGTGGGACGGGGCCCTCGCCGCCTATGCGCCGGCCACGATCGAACGGCTCGCCGCGCTCGGCGTGTTGCTCGTCGGAATCGACACGGCGAGCATCGATCCTGCCGACAGCAAGACCCTCGACAGCCATCAGGTCATCCGCCGGCTGAACTTGCGCGTGCTCGAAAACCTGGTGCTCGACGACGTTCCCGAAGGCGACTACGAATTGATCGCGCTGCCACTCAAGCTCGTCAGCGCCGATGCTTCCCCCGTTCGTGCCGTCCTTCGCCAACTTCCCCAATGAACTGCACCACCATGACACTCGACGATTGCCGCGCACTCGACCGCGAAGACCCGCTGCGCAACCTGCGCGACCAGTTCACGCTGCCCGAGGGCGTGATCTACCTCGACGGCAACTCGCTCGGCGTACTGCCCAAATCCGCACCTGCACGCATCGCGGAAGTCGTCACGAAAGAATGGGGCGAAGGCCTGATCCGCTCGTGGAACACAGCCAACTGGTTCGACTTGCCGCAGCGGCTCGGCGACAAGGTCGCGCGACTCATCGGTGCCGCGCCGGGCGAAGTTGTCTGCACCGACAGCACGTCGATCAATCTGTACAAAGTGCTGTTCGCGGCGCTGAGTCAGGTCGTGCAGAGCGGATCGAACCGCAAGGTCGTGGTGAGCGAACGCAGCAACTTTCCGACCGACTTGTACATCGCCGAGTCGCTGTGCCGCGAACGCGGCTTCAAACTGAAACTGATCGATGCCGCCGACCTCGCCGACGCGCTGACCGACGAGGTCGCGGTGCTGATGTTGACGCACATCAACTACCGCACCGGTGCCATGCACGACATGAAAGCCATAACGGCCGCCGCGCACGCCGCCGGCGCTCTTACCGTCTGGGACCTGGCACACAGCGCTGGCGCCGTGCCCGTCGCGCTCAACGAATGCGATGCCGACTTCGCCATCGGCTGCAGCTACAAATACCTCAACGGCGGCCCCGGTGCGCCAGCCTTCGTCTGGGTCCACACGCGGCATGCAGGCCAATTCGAGCAACCGTTGTCCGGCTGGTGGGGCCATGCGGCACCCTTCGAATTCACACCGCACTACCGGCCGGCGCCGGGTGTCGGCCGCTATCTGTGCGGCACCCAGCCGATCGTGTCACTGGCCGGTCTCGAATGCGGTCTGGACACGGTGCTTGCCGCAGAACCTTTCAACGGCGATTTCGGCAGCATGGCTGCATTGCGCACCAAATCGCTCGCGCTCACCGATGCGTTCATCACACTGGTCGAAGCACGCTGCCCCGATCGCTTCGCGCTCGTCACGCCACGCGACCACGCACACCGCGGCTCGCAAGTGTCCCTCGCCATGGCAGATGCCGCCGAGGCCGACGCCAATGCGGCCTACGCCATCGTGCAGGCCTTGATCGCACGCGGCGTGATCGGCGACTTTCGCGCAGGCGATGCGCAAATGCCGCACATCCTGCGCTTCGGCTTTACGCCGCTTTACCTCGGCTTCGAAGATGTCTGGCACAGCGTGGAACACATCGTGCAGGTGCTCTATGCCGAAGAATGGAAACGCCCCGAGTTCAACGAGAAGAACGCGGTGACCTGAAGCACGAGGCACATACACAGGCACGCCATGAGCAACGAAAAAATCGTCCAGGAAGAAAAGGCACAGCTCGACTTCAGCACGTCGATGAGCTACGGCGACTATCTGCATCTCAACGAGATCCTGAACGCGCAACACCCGCTCTCGCCAGCGCACGACGAGATGCTTTTCATCGTCCAGCATCAGACCAGCGAGTTGTGGATGAAGCTCATGCTGCACGAGTTGCGCGCCGCCATCACCTGCGTCGCTTCAGGGCAGTTGCCCGACGCCTTCAAGATGCTCGCGCGGGTCACGCGCATCATGGAACAACTGGTGAGCGCATGGACCGTGCTGTCGACCATGACGCCGCCCGAGTACAGCGCGATGCGCCCATACCTCGCCAACTCCAGCGGCTTTCAGAGCGCGCAATACCGCTGCATCGAGTTCGCTCTCGGCAACAAGAATCCCGCGATGCTCAAACCCCATGCGCACCGGCCCGATCTGATGGCGCAAGTCGAAGCGGCATGGCGTTCACCATCGCTTTACGACGAGTCGCTAAAGCTTCTGGCGCGCCAGGGCATCGCCGTGCCCGCCGACCATCTCGATCGCGACTGGACACAGCCTTATGAATCAAGCGATGCCGTCGAAGCGGCATGGCTCGTGGTGTATCGAAATCCGCGCGATCACTGGGATCTGTACCAGCTCGGCGAGAAGCTGACCGACATCGAAGACGCGTTCAGGCTCTGGCGCTTTCGGCATGTGACGACGGTCGAGCGCGTCATCGGCTTCAAGCGCGGCACCGGCGGCACGGGCGGTGTGAGCTATCTGCGCAAGATGCTCGACGTGGTGCTGTTCCCGGAGATCTGGAAGCTGCGGACCAACCTCTGATAGCAATCGCTTCGACCCTCATCACTTCGCTGCAAGGA
>JANXTS010000036.1 GCA_025352265.1 Variovorax sp.
CCGCGTGATCGGCCTGCACAGCGAAGACCTGCGCCGCATCCCCAACGTGATCGCCATCGCTGCCGAGACCGCCAAGGTCACTGCCACGCTCGGGGCCCTGCGCACCGGCGTGATCGACACGCTGGCGACGACGGCGAGCAATGCGATGGCGGTGCTGCATCTGGATGAGGCGACGCGGCGGGTCGGGTAGGAGGTGAAGTAGGGCGGGCACGGCTCGCGTGCTTGATGATGACGAAGCTCGAACGAAACGCGCTGCTAGTGCGCTGACGTTGCAGCTGGCTAGGCGCGTCAGCTCGGCACGGTCAACTTGGTACGGCCAGCTTGGAGCGATACCGCAAGCGCGTCGTCAACGACCAGGACGACCAGGGCGTCGACACACCATGCGACTGGATGCCACGGCACAGCGGGTTCGGCGAGCCAGCGATCGATCAGCAACGCTGATCACAACGCCGCTATGAGCATCACAAGAAAGTCGGCTCATTTGCGTCGTCGAACAGGGCGGATGGCGTCCCCCACTGATCGTCGAACACCATGCACGACAGCGGCGCGCGGCGTGCCCAGCGGTCGCGCTGCAGCATCGGTTCATCGTAGAAATCGTGGACCGGTCCGAGGCACAGCAGAGCAATCGGCTCGGCACCTTCGGGTAGCTTTAGCAGCGCGGCGACCTCGACCGGATCAAACAGCGAAACCCAGCCCATGCCCAGTCCTTCGGCTCGTGCGGCCAGCCAAAGGTTCTGAATGGCGCAGGCGGCCGATGCCAGGTCCATCTGTGGCAGGGTGCGGCGCCCGAACACGTGCTGTTCACGTCCATTGGCCAGCGTCACGGCAATGAGCTCCGCTGCGTCTAGCAGTCCTTCAACCTTCAGGCGCATGAACTCTTCCGTCCGCTGGCCCAACGCACGCGCCGTCAGTACGCGCTCCTGCTCGACCGTGACGTGCAGCCGCTGGCGTAGCACCCTGTCACGGATGCGAATGAAACGCCAAGGCTGCATAAAGCCCACGCTTGGGGCGTGATGCGCCGCATCGAGTAGCCGGCGCAGCAGCTCGGGCGCGATCTCGCCGCCCGCGAAATGTCGCATGTCGCGGCGCTCGCGGATAGCGCGGTAGACCGCTTGCGTTTCACTTTCGTTGAAAGCCTGGCCTTCGTGCGCGCTCATCGTCTGCCATCCTCGAAGCCGGCGCCGCGCTTGCCCTTGCCCTTGCCTTCTCTGGTGTGAACGATCACGCGGCGACAGCGTTTGCCATCGAGTTTTTGGCAGGGCTTGGTGTTGGGCGGGGTTTCGATTTCCATGCAATTCAGTGCGGGGTGGAGATCAGTGCGGCAACGGCTTCAATGGCTTGTTCACGCGATACGCGGCCACACTCTGATCGAAATTCATCATGGTCATCAGGGCGGGCATCGAGCACGTCCTCAACATTTCAAGCTGCCAGTGGCGGCGTGAAGCACAGCGCAACAAGATGGCTGGTTCAACCAGCGCGGTATTTAGGCACGGCACGCCTGCCACATCAATGAGCACTGACCGAAGTCGGCTTGTGTGTGCGACAGTGCCACAAACGGCAGCGAGTGTCAGTCATAAGGCCTTGCGCAGGACCAGGCGGGCAAGCAGTGTATGGGCGCTTTAAGTGAGGCGGTCAGAGCGCTCTCCACTATAATTATGGGGTTGGTGCTCGCATTGGCCGTCAAGTCAAAGCAGTTCAACGGGAATCAGGATGGGAGGCTGCGTACGTCTGAGCGGACATGCGACGGCGCCCAAACCTGAGCTGCCCCCGCAACGGTAAGCGGACGCGAGCCCAGTGCTCGCAGCTCGTGTTAGGAGCCCACTAAGTGAACGCCGCGCAAGCGACGGCTTGGGAAGGGAATACGGGTCGTCTTCGCCAGCCCGGATACCGGCCAACGAGGCGGCGCGTCATGCAACTGATGCGCCTTGCGGTGCGTACCTGCGGGGAAGCGGGTGAGCATGTCCAGCCGGTGTTCTCATCATCATTTATCTCCCTGTCAAATGGCTTTGGCCAGCGTTGTTCGGCGCATTCGTGCGTGACGACGATGCCGTGCATCCACGCATGCCCCGGCATGCTGTCCCCGTGCAAACGGGGGTGAGGAGATGAGTGCAGCCACTGCCGTGCGCTGCCCCGCGCTGATGGTCACGGCCCCAGCTTCGGGCCAGGGCAAGACCACGGTCACCGCTGCCCTGGCGCACTGGCATCGCAGTCAGGGCCGGCGCGTACGGGTGTTTAAAACCGGCCCGGACTTTCTCGACCCGACGATCCTCGAATGCGCCAGTGGCGCAGCGGTGCAGCAACTCGACTTGTGGATGGGTGGTGAGGCGCACTGCGCCGAGCTGCTGCACAGCGCAGCCGCGCAGGCCGACGTGATCCTGGTCGAAGGCGTGATGGGCTTGCACGACGGCACGCCGTCAAGTGCCGATCTGGCGCTGCGTTTCGATCTGCCGCTGCTGATGGTGATCGATGCCTCCGCCATGGCGCAAACCTTCGGCGCCGTCGCGCATGGGCTGGCCACCTACCGCCCCGGCCTGCGTCTGGCCGGCGTGCTGGCCAACCGGGTCGGCAGCCCGAGCCATGCGCAGATGCTGCAAGAAAGCCTGCCAGACAACATGACCTGGTACGGCGCACTGCCGCGCGGTGGGCACTTTGGCTTGCCCGCACGGCACTTGGGCTTGCTGCCGGCGGCGGAGGTCGGCGACCTCGCCGAGCGCATCGCGGCGGCCGCCCAGGCGCTGAGCGTCGGTGGGCCGCTGCCGATGCCGCCCGAGGTGGCGTTCGAGGCACCGCTGCGGTCGACCGACCGCCCGAACCTCGCCGATCTTCCGGCCGCACTGCCCACCCCCTTGAGCGGCACCACCATCGCCGTCGCACGCGACGCGGCCTTCTCGTTTATCTACCCCGCCAATCTTGAGACGCTGCGCGCGCTGGGCGCGCAACTGTGCTTCTTTTCTCCCTTGGCCAACGAGCCGGTGCCGGCCGCAGCGCATGCGCTGTACCTGCCCGGCGGCTACCCGGAACTGCACCTGCAGGCGCTAGCCGACAACACCGCGATGCGCGAATCGATTCGTGCCCACCACGCGGCCGGTCGGCCCCTGGTGGCCGAGTGCGGCGGCATGCTGGCCTTGCTGGAGACGCTCAGCGACAAGGCCGGCCACCGCGCGCCGATGCTGGGCTTGTTGCCCGGCCACGGGGTGATGGCCGAGCGGCTGGTCAACCTTGGCATGCACAGCCTGATGCTGCCCGAAGGTCAGGTGCGCGGCCATACCTTTCACCATGCCCGCATCGAGACCTGCAAAACGGCGGCACTGCAGACGCTGGCCCAGCGCCAGCACGGTCAGCCCGAAGCGGTGTTCCGCCAGGGCCGGTTGTTCGCCTCTTTCCTGCACATGTATTTCCCGAGCAACCCGCTGGCCATCGCCGCCTTGTTCAAGCGCTGAGGTCTGTCCATGGCCAGACCTCAGCACGCTCACACCCACGCACCGTTCAATCCATTCTTTGAAGAGTCCGACATGCAAACCCGCAAAATCCCCGCCACCATCGTCACCGGCTTTCTCGGCAGCGGCAAGACCACGCTGCTGCGCGAGCTGCTGCAAAACGCCCAAGGCCTGCGCATCGCCGTGATCGTCAATGAGTTCGGCGAACTGGGCATCGACGGCGAACTGCTGCAAGGCTGCGGCATCGGTTGCGACGAAACTGGCGCCCCCAACGGGCAGCTGTTCGAGCTGGCCAACGGCTGCCTGTGCTGCACGGTTCAGGAAGAGTTCGCGCCGGTGATGGAGCAGTTGGCCGCACGACGCGACCAGATCGACTATCTGGTCATCGAGACCTCCGGCCTGGCCCTGCCCAAGCCACTGGTGCAGGCCTTCCAGTGGCCAGCACTGCGCAACGCCTTCACCGTCGATGCGGTGATCGCGGTGGTCGATGCCCCTGCAGTGGCCGCCGGTCGTTTTGCCGACGATCCGGTCGCGGTCGATGCCCAGCGCCGCGCCTACGACAACCTCGACCATGACTCGCCGTTGCATGAACTGTTCGAAGACCAGCTCGCCACCGCCGACCTGGTGATCGTGCACAAGACCGACGGCCTGGACGCCGCCACGCTGGCCAGCGTCGAAGCCGCGATCCGTCTGGAAACGATGCCCGGCGTGAAGCTGGTGCAGGCCCAGC
The DNA here is from genome assembly GCA_025352265.1 of Variovorax sp. Lineage (GTDB taxonomy): Bacteria > Pseudomonadota > Gammaproteobacteria > Burkholderiales > Burkholderiaceae_C > Variovorax. The sequence goes on from JANXTS010000036.1 coordinate 4,168, forward strand.
ACGGTCGCGTCGACCTGAGCGTGTTGCTGGGCCTGGAGCGCGCGGTAGAAGATGCGATCGATCAGCGCAAGACGCACCATGACGCTGAAGAAGATCATGACCACGATGCTTTCGATTCGGTTTCGGTAACGCTGCAGGTGCCCGACCGGGCCCGGCTGCTGACGGCCCTGCACAGCCTGGTCGAGCGTCACGAGATCTACCGCGTCAAGGGTTTCGTGTCTCTGCCCGGCGCGGCCATGCGGCTGGTGGTGCAAGGCGTGGGCACCCGCTTCGACAGCTACTTCGACCGCGCATGGCGCACCGATGAGACCCGCCAGTCGCGCCTGGTGCTGATCGGCGTCGGGCTGGACGCGGCCGTGCTGCAAGCCGAGCTGGCGCTTGCACTGTCGGCCAGCGTGACGGCCTGAAGCGCGTTGCAAAACGCCCCTGTAGCGCCCGTGAAGCGCTCCTGACCCCCTGACCCCCTAGCAAACCTGCGGAAGATATTTCTCATGCATCTGCTGTCCACCCGCCCCGGCGGCCACGTTGAAGACGGGGGGCAGGGCGTCGTGCGCGTGGCCCAGACACCCGGCGCCATCGTGGTGCTGAGCGCCGCCGACACCACGCTGTCGCTGCTGGCCGATGTGGCTGCGCAGCTCGGCCCCGACTACCCCAGCGTGCGACTGGCCAACCTGATGTGGTTGCGCCAGCCCGCGTCGCTCGACATGTACCTCGACGACGTGTTGCGCCACGCCCGCGTGGTGGTGATCGATCACCTCGGCAGCCCGAGCGACTGGGCCTATGTGGTGGAGCGCGCGATGTCATTGGCGCGTGAACGGGGCCAGTGGCTGGCGATGTTCTCGGGCGATGCGTTCGAGGACATGCAACTGCTGATCCGCAGCACCGCTGCCCAAGACGATTGCCGCCACCTGTGGCGTTGCCTGCGCGAAGGCGGTCGTGATAACGCCCGTGCGTTTTTCTCGCTGATTGGCCATGCGGCATTCGGTCTGGGCGATCGGCCGCCACCGCCGGTGCCGCTGCCCGGCGCCGTGCGCTACCAGCCGCAGGCTTCTGCCAGCCGCACACCGTGGCGGCCGGGCGCGCCCGTGGCGCTGCTTCTGTTCTACCGTGCGCACCTCTTGGCCGGCAACACGGCCGTGTTCGATGCCATGCTCGACGCACTGGCCACCGCCGGCTTGAATGCAGTGGCCCTTGCCGTGGATTCGCTCAAGAACCCTGCCAGCCATGCGGAAGTGCAGGCGCTTGTGGCCGAACATGCCGTGGCCATCGTGCTGAACGCAACCAACTTCGCCGTTGCCTCGATCGACGGCCGCGATCGAGGCGATGTGGGCGATGCCGACTTGGCGAGCGCGTCGCTCGCTGGCGATGCGCCGGTGCTGCAACTCATCACTGCCGGCTGTTCGCAGGACCAGTGGCTGGCCGACGCGCATGGCCTGGCCCCACGCGACCTGGCCATGCAGGTGGTGCTGCCCGAGGTCGACGGGCGCATCCTCACGCGTGTCATCAGCTTCAAGGGGATGGCCCGCCGGTGCGAGCACACCGAACTCGACGTGGTGCACTACGAGGCCGAACCCGAGCGCATGGCATTCGTGGCCGAACTGGCGCGACGCTGGTGCGTGTTGCGCGACAAGCCCAACGCGGACAAGCGTATTGCGCTGTTGCTGGCCAACTACCCGATCGACGATTCGCGCATCGCCAATGGCGTCGGCCTCGACACGCCGGCCTCCACCGTGGCCGTGCTGCAGGCGCTGCAGGCTGCCGGCTACGCCACGGGCGACGTGCCTGCCAGCGGCGATGCGCTGATCGCTGCGCTGTTGCGCGGCATCACCAACGACCGCGCCGCCAACGACGCGCGGCCTGCTGCCCAGACCTTTGCGCTGGCCGATTACCTGGAAGACTTCAATCGGTTGCCTATGGACAGCCGCACGGCCGTCAACGCACGCTGGGGCGCGCCGGAACACGACCCGACCTTGCGCAGCGATCGCTTCACGATCGCCGGCCTGCGCCTGGGTCATGTGTTTGTCGGCATACAGCCCGCGCGGGGGCGCGACATCGACCTGGGTGCGACCTACCACGACGCCGACCTGGTGCCGCCGCACCACTACCTGGCGTTCTACTTCTGGCTGCGCCGCGCCTTCGCGGTCGATGCGATGGTGCATGTCGGCACGCACGGCAACCTCGAATGGCTGCCGGGCAAGAGCGTGGCGCTGAGCGCGGCCTGCTGGCCCGACGCCATCCTCGGCCCGCTGCCGCACCTCTACCCTTTCATCGTCAACGACCCGGGCGAAGGCAGCCAGGCCAAGCGGCGCACGCAAGCCGTGATCATCGACCACCTGATGCCTGCCATGACACGCGCCGAGACCTATGGCCCGTTGCAGCAGATCGAGCGCCAGATGGACGAGTACTACGAGGCCCTGTCGCTCGACCCGCGCCGGGCCCGCTTGCTGCGTGCAGACATCGTCGAGCGCACGCTGCGGGAAGGCCTGCTCGAGGAGTTGGGGCTGGCGCGGCCGGCCGACGACACGGCGCGCGACAGTCTGATGAGCGGGCTCGACGCCTACCTGTGCGAAATCAAGGAGTCGCAGATCCGCGACGGGCTGCACACCCTCGGCAGCTCGCCGCAAGGCCGCCAGCGCATCGACACATTGGTGGCGTTGGCGCGTTTTCCGGCGGGCACGGCGGCGGGTCAGAAGAGCCTTTTGGTGGCGCTGGCACAAGACCTCGAACTTGAAGGTGTCGATGGCTTCAATGTGCTCGGACCGGACTGGGCCGCACCGTGGCAGGGTCCGCGTCCGCCCGTGCTGCAACAGCGCAGCGACGATGCCTGGCGGCATGCCGGCCACACGCGCGAGCGGCTGGAATTGCTGGCCGCGCAGCTGGTCGCCGAGCACGTTGTGGCCGAGCCTGTCGTCGCCGATCACCTTGAATCGAATCCGGTTCAGTCGGCCTTCGACGCCACGGCCTGGCCCCACACCGCCCCCGTGCTGCATCGCCTGCGCCAAGTGCTGCGCCCGCGGCTCGATGCCTGTGGCCCGCAGGAAATGGCGCAGTTGCTGCGCGGGCTGGCCGGACGCTTCGTGCCACCCGGCCCGAGCGGTGCGCCATCGCGCGGCCGGCCCGATGTGCTGCCGACTGGGCGCAATTTTTACAGCGTCGACACCCGCGCCGTGCCCACGCCTACCGCCTATGCGATGGGCGCTGCGGCCGCCGAGCGGCTGGTCGAGCGTCACCTGCAAGACCACGGCACCATGCCCGGCGAGGTCGGCCTGTCGGTCTGGGGCACCAGCACCATGCGCACCGGCGGCGAGGATGTGGCGCAGGCCTTTGCGCTGCTCGGCGTGCGGCCCAAATGGGCCGACGGCAGCGGGCGGGTGGTCGATATCGAGGTGCTGCCGATGGCCATCCGCGACCGGCCCCGTGTCGACGTGACCTTGCGCGTCTCGGGTTTCTTTCGCGACGCCTTTCCCAACGTGATCGACCTGTTCGACACCGCTGTGCGGGCCGTCGCCGCCATCAGCGAAGACGACGAACCCGATCACGTGAACCCGATCCGCGTGCGGGTGCAACGCGAGGCGGCTGCCGCCGTGGCGGCCGGTCAAGCGGCCGCCGACGCCCAGCGCCAGGTCACCTGGCGCGTGTTCGGTCCGCGCCCGGGCGGCTACGGCATCGGGGTGCAGGAAGTGCTCGACAGCGGCGAATGGAAAGACGGGGCCGATCTGGCCCAAGCCTATGTCGAGGCCGGTGCCTTCGCCTACGGTCAGGGCGGCCACGGCGTCGCGGCGCTGCAGCCGTTCGCGCACCGGTTGGCGCAGCTCGATGCGGTGCTGCACAACCAGGACAACCGCGAGCACGACGTGCTCGACGCGCCCGACCACGCGCAATTTCAGGGCGGCATGGCGGCTGCCGTGCAGCACCTCTCTGGTGCCCCGGCGGCGCTCTACCACGGCGACTTCAGCGTGCCGGGGTCGCCGCGCATCCGCACCTTGCGCGAAGAAGTGGCGCGCGTGGTGCGCTCGCGCGCTGTCAACCCGAAGTGGCTCGAAGGCGTGCGCCGCCACGGCTACCGGGGCGCAGCGGAGATCGCCAACACCGTCGATAACCTGTTTGCTTACAGCGCCACCACCGGCGTGGTGAGCGCGCACCAGTACGCGCTGGTGGCCGATGCCTATGTGCACGACGACACCACCCGCGAGTTCCTGCAACAACACAACCCGCTGGCGCTGCGCGGCATTGGCGAGCGGCTGCTGGACGCGATGCAGCGCGGCCTGTGGCCCGAGCCCGGCGACCAGCGCGAACGCATCGAACACCATCTGCTGGCGCTGGAGCGCCGGCTTGAAGAACACGGCGAAGGGCCGCTTTGATGACATCCCATTCTGTTCAACCCCCGCCAGGCGTGGAGGTCGAAACCGCTCCGCGCGCGGTGTTCCCTTTCAGCGCGCTGGTCGGCCAGCCGCTGCTGCAGCGCGCCCTGTTGCTCGTCGCCATCGACCCCGGCATCGGCGGGGTGCTGATCAGCGGCCCGCGCGGCACCGCCAAGTCGACCGCGGCGCGTGCGTTGGCGGCGCTGGTGCCACCGACGCCGGCCGCGTTGCCGGCGCCCTTCATCACGCTGCCGCTGTCGGCCAGCGTCGAGCAGCTGGTCGGCACGCTCAACGTGGAAGACGTGCTGCGCGACGGCCGGCTGCGGCTGGCGCCGGGCCTGCTTGCGCGGGCCCACCATGGCGTGCTGTATGTCGACGAAGTCAATCTGCTGCCCGATGCCCTGGTCGACGCCTTGCTCGATGTCGCGGCCAGTGGCGTCAACACCGTCGAGCGCGACGGCATCTCCAGCCGGCATGCCGCGCGCTTCGTGCTGGTCGGCACCATGAACCCGGAGGAGGGCGAGTTGCGACCGCAACTGCTGGACCGTTTCGGCCTGTCGGTGGCGCTGGCCAATCCGACCGATGCGGTGCTGCGCATGGCGATCGTGCGGGCCCGGCTGGGCTTCGACGAGCAGCCTGGTGCCTGGCTCGAACAGCATGCCGGCGCGCAGGCGCGCCTGGTCGACGTCGTGGCGGCGGCCCGGGCAGCGTTGCCACGTCTGGCGTGGTCGGACGCGGTGTTGCAGCACGCGGCGGCCTGTGCGCTGGCTGCCTGTGTCGATGGCATGCGGGCCGATCTGGTGATGCTGCGGGCAGCGCGCGCACTGGCGGCCCTGGAGGGTCGGGGCGAGGTCACGACACAGGATGTCGATGCGGTGGCGGAACTCGCGCTGGCGCATCGCCGGGCGGAGGGGAGTCACGTGCCTTCGGTGCCACCCGCGCCACCTCAGCCACCCGCGCCACCTGCGCAGAAAGCCGACAAGCCGCCGGCCGCGCCCGCAGCCGCCCATCGTCCGCCTGAACACGCTTCCCTCAGTTCATCCGGTTCATCCGATTCGCCCCATCCCTCCGATCAAGGCTCAGCGCTTGGCGACTGGGGAGCCCTGCCAGCACGGCCAGAGACCACTTCAGCGGTGTCGCGCGTGGGGGGCTGGCCGTCAAAAAAAGCATGAACCACCGCAGCCGTCTGGTGCGCCCCGGGCGCGGCAGTCTGCGGTGGTCTCAGCCGCTTCAGTCACCCTCGCTGCCTGCGCCGCAGGCGCCTGCGCGCGCCGGCGAATCGGCAGCGCGCGAGCCGATTGCCTGGTTGCCCACCTTGCTGGCCAGAGGCCCGCAGCGGTTGCAGGAGGCTCACTTGCGCTACACCGAGCGGCGCGTCAAGCCGGCCCGCTTGCACCTGATCGTGCTCGACACCTCCGGCTCGATGCGCCAGCGCGGACGCCTTGCGTTGGCCAAGGGGCATGCCGCCTGGCTGATCGAGCAAGCCGCGCGGGTCGGCGACCAGGTGGCGCTGTTGAGCTTCGGCGGGCAGGGCGTGGCCTTGCAGCTGCCGCCCGGGCCGGCCCGGGCCGCTGGCAGCGCCAAAGTTCGACCCCTGGGCGGTGGCGGCGGCACGCCGTTGCGGCATGCGCTGGCCCAGGCCGAGCAAGTGCTGCAGCGCGCGCAACGGCGCCACGGCGCGTTTGACGCATGGCTGTGGCTGCTGACCGATGGCCGGACGCTGGAGCAGCCGAGCGCGCCCCGGCTTGCTGCCCATGTCGTCATCGTCGACTTCGACCCCCCGGCGCGCTCGATCGGCCGCTGCGCTGCCTGGGCGCTGCGCTGGGGAGCCGACCACCAGCTCGCCAGCCAACCCGCCTGAATCGCCAAACAACTTAGTTATGTCCCCTACGTCTGCTGTGATCCCTACGTCTCTTGAGTCCCCTGTCCGTGCTACCGCGCCCGTCACCGAAATCATCATCTGCACCACTTGCCGGCCCGAAGGCGCGTCGCGCGAGTTGCCCGCTGCCGGTCAGTTGTTGTTCGACGCCGTGTCGGCGCGGCATGCCGAAAGCCAATCGGCCCAGCTGCAGGTGCGCGGCATCGCCTGCATGAGCGGCTGCTCCCGGGCCTGCACGATCGCCTACCAGGCCGCAGGAAAGCCGACCTACTATTTCGGTGACCTGCTTGCCGATGCAGAAACCGCCGAGCAGGTGCTGGCCTGCGGCCAGCTTCATGCGCACAACGCCGACGGGGCGCTGCTGCGCAGTCAGCGTCCCGAGCGCCTGCGCGGCGGCATTCTGGCCAAGCTGCCACCGCTGCTGGCAGCCGTAACGCTTTGAGTGCGATGCCCATGACGCAGGTCACGCGCCCGGACGATCCTCCCTTCGACACGCCGGTGGCGTCGCCGGGTCTGCGTCCTGCCGCCAAAGGCTGGTGCCCCGGTGCGCATCGGACCATGGCCTCGGGCGACGGTCTGCTGGTGCGCGTGCGCCCGCCACTGGCCCGCCTGACGCTCCAGCAAGCAATCGGCCTGTGCGAACTGGCGCAGCAGTTGGGCTCGGGGATCATCGACCTGACGCACCGCGCCAATCTGCAGTTGCGCGGGGTCATGCCGCGCGACCACGCGGCCGTGGTCACCGCGCTGTGCGGTCTGGGTCTGCTCGATGTCGACCCGGCGCGGGAAGCCTGGCCCGCTGTGCTGGTCGCCCCCTGCTGGCAGGTTGGCGATGACACGCAACGCATCGCCAGCGCACTGCTGGCGCGTCTGGGGGAACTGCCCGCCTTGCCTGCCAAGTTCGGCTTCGCTGTGGATGCGGGGCCGGCACCGGTGCTGACGGGCGCCTCGGCCGATGTGCGCATCGAGCGCACCCGCTTGGGCGGGCTGATGGTGCGTGCCGATGGGGCCGCCACCGGACACCGGGTGTCGCAGGGCGATGTAGCGGTGGCGGTGCAGGCGACGGAGGCGGTAGTACAGGCCGCGGTAGAAGCGGCGCTGGCCATGGCGGTCTGGTTCGCCGCCACGGCCGGGTCCGTGGAACCGCCATCGCGGCGCATGCGCCCGCATCAACTGCTGTGTCCGGTGCCGTGCCCTGTGCCGCACCGCCAAACTGTGCCGGATACCGCCGCCGACCCGGCCCCGCTGCCCGCGCCCGGCCCGTCCGCGCTTGGGCCTGTCTATGGCGTGGCCTTCGGCCAGATCGACGCCGCCGCGCTGGCCCAGCTGCTGCGCGACAGCGGTGCCGTTGCGCTGCGTTTGACGCCGCAACGCGGCCTGATGCTTGAAGGGGGCGAGTGGCGCGAATCGGCCGCCTTTATCACGCAGCCCGGCGATCCGCTGCTGCGCGTGGACGCCTGTCCGGGCGCGCCGTCGTGCGCCTCGGCCACGGTGGCGACGCGGGCCGTGGCACGCGCGCTCGCGCTGCAACTGGCCGGCGCCGGTGTTGCCGCGCCGCGCAGTCTGCATGTGTCCGGCTGCGCCAAGGGCTGCGCCCGCGCAGCGGCCGCCGACTTCACGCTGGTGGGCCGCGATGGGCTCTTCGACCTGGTGCGCGCTGGTCGCGCCTGGGATGCGCCCGCGGCCACCGGGCTGTCGCCCGATGCGCTGTGCGCTCTGATTGAAAGTTTTTCCTGATGCATATTTTTGAAACCGATGGCGCCGAGATCTACCGCCGCTCCTTCGCCATGATCCGCGCCGAGGCCGATCTGGCCCGCTTCGACGCCGACGACGAACCGATCGCCGTGCGCATGGTCCACGCCGCCGGGATGATCGGGCTGGAGGAACACCTGCGTTTTTCGACCGGCTTCGCGCTGGCGGCGCGCGCGGCGCTGGTGGCCGGCGCGCCGATCCTGTGTGACGCGCGCATGGTCAGCGAGGGCGTGACGCGCTCGCGATTGCCCGGCGACAACGAGGTGATCTGCACCTTGCACGACCCGGTGGTGCGCGAACTGGCCTTGTCGATGTCGACCACCCGCTCGGCTGCCGCACTGGAACTCTGGCGCCCGCATCTGCAGGGTGCCGTGGTGGCGATCGGCAATGCGCCGACCGCCTTGTTCCATCTGCTTAACATGCTGCTGGACCCGGCCTGCCCGCGCCCGGCGGCGATCATCGGTTGCCCGGTCGGATTCATCGGTGCTGCGGAATCCAAAGACGCGCTGTGGGCCGAACAGCCCGTGCCATGCTGCATCGTGGCCGGGCGGCTGGGCGGCAGCGCCATCACGGTGGCGGCGATCAACGCGATCGGGAGCCGTCTGGAATGAGCGGTCGCGGCACCCTCTACGGACTCGGCCTGGGCCCGGGCGATCCGGACCTGATGACCGTGCGCGCGCACCGCCTGCTGTGCAGCGCGACCCATGTGGCGTTCTTTCGCAAGGCCGGTCGGTCGGGTCAGGCGCGCCGCATCGTCGATGGCTTGCTGCCCGAAGGCGTGGTCGAGCACGCGATGGAATACCCGGTCACCACCGAAATCGCGGTTGAAGACCCGGCCTACAACCGGGCTCTGTCGGCCTTCTACGCCGACTGCGCGACGCTGCTGCGCGCGCTCTCCGACGCCGGTCATGACGTGGTGGTGCTGTGCGAAGGCGACCCGTTCTTCTACGGCTCGTTCATGCACCTGTACACCCGGCTGATCGGCACCCACCCGGTGCAGGTGGTGCCGGCCATCACCGGTATGTCAGGCGCCTGGACCGCCGCCGGTCAGCCCTTCACCTGGGGCGACGACGTGCTGACGGTGTTGATGGGCACGTTGCCCGAAGCCAAACTGGCGCGCCACATGGCCGACAGCGACGCGCTGGTGGTGATGAAGATCGGTCGCCACATCGACAAGGTACGCCGTGCACTGGCCACGGCCGGCCGGCTCGATGACGCCTGGCTGGTCGAGTACGCCACCATGCCGGGCCAGAAAGTGGTGCGGCTGGTCGAGGTCGACGGGCGCATCACGCCGTATTTTTCGATCGTGCTGGTGCACGGGCAGGGGCGGCGACCATGAATCACGACACCATGATCGCGCCGGCTGAAGGCTGGCTGGTCGTCGCCGGGCTTGGGCCTGGCGCCGACAGTTGGGTGACGCCTGAGGTGACTGCCGCGTTGGCCGACGCGACCGACGTGGTCGGCTACATCCCCTACGTGGCCCGCATCGCGCCGCGCGCCGGCCTGACGCTGCACGCCAGCGACAACCGGGTCGAGCTGGACCGTGCTGCCCATGCCTTGCGGATGGCTGCAGCAGGCCGGCGCGTGGTGGTGGTGTCGTCCGGCGATCCGGGCGTGTTCGCGATGGCGTCGGCCGTGTTCGAGGCCGTCGAGGCCGGCCCCGCCGAATGGCGCCGGCTCGACCTGCGCGTGCTGCCCGGCATCACGGCCATGCTGGCGGCTGCCGCGCGCGCCGGTGCGCCTTTGGGCCATGACTTCTGCGCCATCAACCTGTCGGACAACCTCAAGCCCTGGGCCCTGGTGGAGCGGCGACTGCGTCTGGCGGTGCAGGCCGATTTTGCGATGGCGTTCTACAACCCGCGCTCGGTCTCACGCCCCGACGGCTTTGTCCGCACGCTGGCTGTGCTGCGCGAGGCCTGCGCCGAGGCAGGCAGCCCGGACCGTCCGGTGATCTTTGCCCGCGCCGTGTCGCTGCCTGAAGAGACGCTGCGCGTCGTCGCGCTGGGTGATGCACGGCCCGAGATGGCTGACATGCGCACGGTGGTGATCGTCGGTTCGAGCCTGACACGCGTCATCGCGCGCGACGGCCTGCCCTGGGTTTATACGCCGCGTTCGGCACCGCCCGACGTGGCTGCCGGGGTAGCGCCATGAACGGGCTCACTGCTGCCGCGTCCGCTGTTGTCTCCATGGTCGAGCCATTGCAGCACCTCGGCGACGTGCCTGACCTCGTACCGCGCGGGCAACGGCGGACGTGCCACCATCAATACGGGCAAACCGAGCGCGCGCGCCGCCTGCAGCTTGGCTTGTGCGCCACTGCCGCCGGCGTTCTTGCACACGACGAGGTCGACCCGATGCGCGCGCATCAAGGCGATATCGCTCGCCTCGTCGAAAGGGCCGCGCGCGACGATGATCGTGTGCTGCGGCAGGGGAGGCGGCTCGTCGGGTGCATCGACGAGTCGCAGGATGTAGTGGTGCTGCGGCTGAACGGCGAAAGTGGCCAGGTGCATGCGGCCCAGCGCCAGCAGCACGCGCTGCGGTGCGCCGTCGAGCGCTGCGGCAGCAGCCGGCAAGTCGGCCACGGTGTGCCAGCGGTCACCGGGTCCGGGCTGCCAGGGCTCGCGTGTCAGCGCCAGCAGGGGCACGCCGGCTTGCGCGCAGGCTGCGACGGCATTGGCGCTCATGCGCGCCGCAAAAGGATGGGTGGCGTCGACGACGTGGGTCACGCCTTCGTCCTGCAGATGGCGTACGAGGCCGGCCACACCACCGAAGCCGCCGACGCGCACGGCAATCGGTTGCGCCCGGGGCTGGGCCACCCGGCCCGCATAGGACAACGTGGCGCGTTCGCCGCGTTCGGCCAGCGCCAGCGCCAGGGCACTGGCTTCGGTCGTACCACCCAGGACCAGGATATTGCGCATGGTTGAAATCATTGAAAAAGCACCGTGGCTGACGATTATCGGGCTGGGCGAAGACGGCTGGCAGGGGCTGTCGAGCGCGGGACGCGCCGCCTTGGAAGGCGCGCAACTGATGATGGGCAGCGCCCGGCATCTGGCGTTGCTGCCCGACCTGTCCGACATCTCCAACCAGCCCAGTCTGCGCGCCGAGCGGATCGAATGGCCCGTTCCGTTCGCCGATGGCATCCCGCTGCTGCTGTCACAGCGCGGGCGACGCGTGGCGCTATTGGCCTCCGGCGATCCGTTCTGGTTCGGTGCGGGTAGCGCAGTGACGCGCCACCTCGAACCGCACGAGTGGACGGCCTTGCCGGGCGTATCGACCTTCAGTCTCGCCGCTGCGCGCCTGGGCTGGGCAATTGAACATGTCACGTGCCTGGGCCTGCATGCGGCGCCGCTGACGCGGCTGCGACCACACCTTTGTCGGGGCA
>JANXTS010000059.1 GCA_025352265.1 Variovorax sp.
ACGATTCCGGAGCCACAAAGAAGAAAGAACTTAGAGCATTTCTGCGCTAAGTCCTTGATTCATATGGTCGGTGTGAAAGGATTCGAACCTTCGACCCCTTGCACCCCATGCAAGTGCGCTACCAGGCTGCGCCACACACCGAAGCTTCGAATTATAGCGGGGCGGTTCTAGCGACCGACGGAGAGAAGCTCGCGAATTTCGAAGAGTTCGCGGCGCAGCAAGAGGAGCTGCGCACGGTCGACCTGTCGGGGCGGGTTGGCATCGAGCGCCTGCTGCATAACAACTGCGGCATCGAACTCCTCCTGATCGATCTCCACCGCTTCCATGCCCTCCAGTGGCACTTCGCCGGCCTTGCGCTTGTCGCGCTCGTTTTGCACCAGCTCTTGCAACTTGTTGCGGGCACCGCTGATGGTGAAACCCTGGTCATACAACAGGTCGCGAATGCGGCGGATCATCAGCACCTCGTGGTGCTGGTAGTAGCGGCGATTACCGCGACGCTTCATTGGGCGAAGCTGCGTGAACTCCTGTTCCCAGTAGCGCAACACGTGCGGTTTAACGCCGCAGAGTTCTCCGACCTCACCAATGGTGAAGTAACGTTTGACAGGAATAGGCGGGAGCGTTTTCTCCATTGAAATCAAGACGGTGCGGGGGGAAGCTCAGAGGTTACTCCACGTGCAGGTGGAGCAACAAGAACTATTCGGCGCCAACGCTCCACTCGACCTCTTTTACGTCACTGCTTTCGTCTTCGGAAGTGACGATGCTGCCGTGAATCTGTTCCTTGAGCTTGGCGCTCGCATGAAAGGTCGCGACCCGCCGCGCACCGATTGGTATCGCCTCGCCGGTACGCGGATTGCGGCCAGGCCTTGGTGCCTTCACGCGAATCTGGAAGTTACCAAAGCCCGAGATCTTGACGTCGGCGCCTTCGATCAGACTGCTGGCGACCAATTCAAAAAAAGCCTCGACCATGTCTTTGGATTCGCGCTTGTTGAGACCGATTTGTTCGAACAGCAAGTCGGCCAGCTGCGCCTTTGTCAGAGCCGGCGTTTCAATAGCTTCAAACGTAAATTCCATGGCGTCGATCATCCACGCAAACGCGCGCCCAGCTTTGCAGAAAGTTGATCGACGATGGCGCGGACCGCAGGGTCGATCTGCTCGTCGGTAAGCGACGCGCTGTCGTCATGAAAAGTCAGGCGTACCGCCATGCTCTTCTCGCCGGCCGCAAGGCCGCCCGATGCCGACATCGTGCCGTCGCGGGCGGCTTGCGGGCGATAGATGTCGAACAACGCTGCATCGCGCAGCAAGCCACTGGTCGATGCCGAGTCGATCGCTTCCGACAACGCCGCGAAGCTGACCGCCTCGGCAACTACAACGGCAATATCGCGCTCCACTGACTGATGCTTCGGCACCGGCCGTGCTAGCGGAACGGGGCGCGCGGTAACGGCGTCGAGATCGAGCTCGAACAGCACAGGCGCTTGCGCAAACTCCCACTGCTGACGCCACTGCGGATGCAACTCGCCGACCACGCCGATCGGCCTTCCGTCGACGAGCACGCGTGCTGCGCGGCCCGGATGCAGCGCAGGATGTTCGGTGCGCTCAAAGGTCGGTGCCAAAGGTGCGAGCAACGCTTCGACATCGCCCTTGACGTCGAAGAAGTCGGTACGCACCGGCTTGGCGTCCCAGCGCGCAGCCTGAGCGTCCCCCCAAGCCAGACCTGCGACGCGCATCGGTTGGTGGATGCCCTTGACGGTGGTGTCGGTCGTTGCAATCGACGCATCGCGCAGAAAGACGCGGCCGACTTCGAAGACACGCACGGCCGGCGCCTTGCGATCAAGGTTGAACTTGAGCACCTGCAACAGCGAGCCGAGCAGCGACGAACGCATCACGCTCATCTGGCTGGCGATTGGATTCAACAGCTTCACCGGATTCGAGTTGCCAGCCAGATCGCGCTCCCAATCGGCTTCGACAAAGCTGAAATTGATGGTCTCCTGGTAGCCCAGCGAAGCCAGCCGGTGGCGCACAGCGAAGCGGCTGCGCTGCGCCTCGGTCTGCACGCGCGCAGCGATGGGCGCAAGCGGCAGCGTCGTGGGCAAATTGTTGTAGCCGATGAGGCGTGCGACCTCTTCGATCAAGTCCTCCTCCATGACGAGGTCGAACCGATGCGGCGGCGGCGTGACGACCAGCGTGCCATCGCCTTCGGTCAACGCGAACCCGAGCCGACCCAGCGCGTCGGCGCATTGCGCCTGGGTCAACGGCATGCCGATGACGCGCGCCGCGCGTGCGACGCGCAAGGTAACGGGTTTCAACTCCGGCAAGTGCAGGGTCTGGTCGTCGATCGGTCCGGGCTGGCAACCGCAGATGTCGACGATCAACTGCGTGACACGCTCGATGATCTCAACGGTGCGGCTCGGGTCGACACCCCGCTCGAAACGATGGCCGGCATCGGTCGAGAAATTGAAGCGCCGCGAGCGCCCTTGAATAGCATCGGGCCACCAGAACGCGGCCTCAACATAGATGTTGCGCGTGTCGTCAGACACGGCGGTGGCATCACCGCCCATGATGCCGGCAAGCGATTCGACTTCGCGCTGATCGGCGATCACACCGACCTTGTCGTCGACCGTCACGGTGTTCCCATTGAGCAGCTTGAGTTGCTCGGCAGCACGCCCCCAACGTACGGTGAGGCCGCCGTGAATCTTGTCGAGGTCGAAGATGTGCGTGGGCTGGCCGTACTCGAACATCACGTAGTTCGAGATGTCGACCAGCGCGGTCACACTGCGTTGACCGCAACGGGCCAGCCGATCGACCATCCACGCGGGAGTCTTCGCTTCTGGGTCGACACCCTTCAACACGCGGCCAGAAAAGCGGCCGCAGAGTTCGGGCGCTTCGACCTTCACTGCAAGCTTGCTGTCGTGCGTCGGCACGACGGCAGGCGTTGCGGGTGTTTTAAGCGGCGCACCAGTCAGTGCGGACAGCTCGCGCGCCACGCCGTACACGCTGAGGCCGTGCGCCAAGTTGGGTGTGAGCTTCAGCGTGAGCAGCACGTCGTCGAGCTTCAGCACGTCGCGCACGTCGACGCCGATCGGCGCATCTGCAGCGAGTTCGAGCAGGCCGCCGTGATCTTCGCTGAGCTGCAGCTCGCGCGCCGAACACAGCATGCCTTCGCTCTCCACACCACGCAGCTTGCCGAGCTTGATGAGGAACGGCTTGCCGTCTTCCCCAGGCGGCAGTTCGGCGCCAACGAGCGCGCACGGCACCTTGATTCCTACGCGTGCGTTGGGTGCGCCGCAGACGATGTTCAGCAAGACGCCTTGCCCCACATCGACCTGACAAACCTTCAGGCGATCGGCGTTCGGATGCTGCGTGGCTTCCTTGATTTCACCAACCACGATCTTCGCGAACGCAGGCGCGGCGGGCCGCCGCTCTTCGACCTCGAAACCGCCCATCGTGAGTGTGTCAGCCAGCTCGACACTGCTGAGTGGCGGGTTGCAGAACTCGCGCAACCAGGACTCGGGAAATTGCATCTCGTCGTACTCGTTTTTGTTTATTGGAACTGCGACAAGAAGCGCAGGTCGCCGTCGAAGAAGTGGCGCAGGTCGTTCACGCCGTACCGCAACATTGCGAGCCGGTCTGGCCCCATGCCGAAAGCGAAGCCGATGTACCGCTCCGGGTCCAGCCCCATGTTGCGCACGACGCTCGGATGCACCTGGCCCGCTCCGGACACTTCGAGCCAGCGACCGGCCAGCGGCCCCGTTTGAAACTGGATATCGATCTCGGCACTCGGCTCGGTGAACGGGAAAAAGCTTGGCCTGAAGCGCAACACCAGATCGTCGGTTTCAAAGAACGTACGACAGAAGTCGGTGAACACGACCTTCAAGTCCTTGAAGCTCACATTGGCTCCGAGCCACAGACCTTCGCACTGGTGGAACATCGGCGAATGGGTGGCGTCGCTGTCTACGCGGTAGGTGCGACCCGGCGCAATGACACGGATCTCGGGCGCCTGCACGGTACCGGTGGTGTCGTCCGCCGCCGCCTTGAAGAGGGCCGCGTGCTTCTTGATGTGCTGGTGCGCGTAACGCACCTGCATCGGGCTGGTGTGCGGCCGCAGGTTGTAAGGCACGCCATCTTCACCGTCGATGTCGACATAGAAGGTGTCTTGCATCGACCGCGCCGGATGGTTCGGTGGATTGTTGAGCGAGGTGAAGCTGTGCCAGTCGCTTTCGATTTCGGGGCCGTCGGCCACGTCGAAACCCATGCTGGAAAAGATCGCTTCGATGCGCTCCAACGTGCGGGTGACCGGATGCAAACCGCCCCCAGTGCGACGTCGACCGGGCAGGCTGATGTCCAGCGCCTCAGCTTTCAGTTGCAGGTCGAGTTCGGCATCGGCGAGTTGCTGACGGCGCTCGGTCAACGCGGCCTCGATGGCCTGCTTGGCAATATTGATCGCGGCGCCACGCGACTTTTTTTCGTCGACGGCTAGCTGGGCCATGCCCTTCATCAGTTCTGTGATGCGCCCGGATTTACCGAGAAACAGCGCCTTGGCGTTCTCGAGATCCGCGGGGGCCTTGGAATCCGCAAAGGCAGTGCGGGCGTTTTCGACCAGGGTGTCCAGCTCGTTCATGGCATTCTTGAATTACTCGGCGCGAGGAAATAAAAAAGGGCTGGAGCTTTTTCAAGCGCCAGCCCTTGTACCGTGGGCGCAAACCACTGTCCCGAAGGACAGACAGTTCGCCGTGCAGGATCAAGCAGCCAGCTTGGCCTTGACCTGCTCCACGATGCCGGCAAAAGCGGCCTTGTCGTGCACCGCGATGTCCGCAAGCATCTTGCGGTCGATCTCGATACCGGCCTTGCGGATGCCATTGGCGAATTGGCTGTAAGTCAGGCCCAGTTCACGCGAGGCGGCGTTGATACGCGCAATCCACAATTGACGAAAAACACGCTTCTTGGTGCGGCGATCGCGGTAGGCGTATTGGCCTGCCTTCATCACCGCCTGTTTGGCGACGCGGAAGACATTGCCGCGGCGACCGCGGAAACCCTTGGCGAGTGCGAGAACTTTTTTGTGGCGGGCGCGAGCCGTTACACCACGTTTGACGCGAGGCATGTGTGTACTCCTTGTTCGTCTGGGTTAAATGCCACGGCCGGGCAACATCGCGGCGACAGAAACCATATTGGTTTCATGCACTGCGACTGCACCGCGGAGGTGACGCTTGTTCTTGGTGGTCTTCTTGGTCAGGATGTGACGTTTGAAGGCTTGGCCGCGCTTTACGGTGCCACCTGGACGAACGCGGAAACGCTTTTTCGCGCTGCTCTTGGTCTTCATTTTGGGCATGTAATGCTCCTTTAATTGTGCTCGTGAGGCGCCGCGGATGTTCCACGGGCTTGTTGGCCCCGAGACACTTCTTTATCTCGCGCTTGCCTGCACTTTTCAGCGCCGGCAATCGCGAAATCCCTACAGATCGCTAAAACTTCAAATCGCTCAGGCCGAGGCCGTTGCAGGTGCTGCGGCTTCCGCCACAGGCTTTGCCGGTGCCCCAGCCTTCTTGCGGCCGGGCGCAATCATCATGATCATTTGCCGGCCCTCAAGCTTTGGAAACTGCTCGACCATGATCAGATCGGCCAGTTCATCGCGAATACGCTGCAAAAGGGCCAAACCGAGTTCCTGGTGCGTGATCTCACGGCCGCGAAAACGCAGCGTGATCTTGCATTTGTCGCCTTCTTCAAGAAAACGCTTGATATTGCGCATCTTGATGTTGTAGTCACCATCGTCGGTACCGGGCCGGAACTTAATTTCCTTGACCTCGATGACCTTCTGCTTGGACTTCGCTTCGGCAGCCTTCTTCTGTTCGTGGTACTTGAACTTTCCGTACTCGATCAGTCGACAGACCGGCGGGTTGGCCGCAGCCACGACCTCAACCAAATCCACGTCTTGTTCACCGGCTAGGCGCAAGGCCTCGACAAGACTCACAACTCCCAACGGCTCATTTTCCGGGCCGATCAGGCGGACTTCCGGGGCCATGATTTCCCGGTTAAGGCGGTGTTGGCGTTCCTCGCGGTGGCGGCGGTCGCGAAATGCAGTAGCGATGGTCAGAATCCTTCAAAATTTGCTACAGAATCTGTAGCGAACACCGTGCAGCCCTCGCGGACAAGCGGTACGTTTGGCCCAGAACACATGGGGTGTTTCGTGGACAAATCAACGCTTGTCGGCAATGTCCTGAACGAGGCGTTGTTTGAACGAATCGAGAGACATTGCACCGAGGTCTTGATTGCCTCGGGCGCGCACTGCGACGGCACCTGTTTCCTTCTCTTTGTCGCCTACGACGAGGATGTAAGGAAACTTTTGCAACGAATGCTTGCGTATTTTATACGTGATCTTCTCGTTGTGCAGGTCGAGCTGGACTCTAACCCCTTGATCCTGCAGCGTTTTCGCCACTTCTGCGGCGTAATCGGCCTGGCCTTCACTGATATTGAGCACCACGACCTGTACCGGAGCGATCCACGCAGGCATCGCTCCAGCGTGGTGTTCGATCAGCATTCCGATAAAGCGCTCCAAGCTGCCGACGATCGCTCGATGCAGCATGACCGGGTTAGCGCGGCCGCTGGTTTCCGTCACGTACTCTGCACCAAGGCGTTCCGCCGTGTTGAAGTCGACCTGCATCGTGCCGCACTGCCACTGACGGCCGAGCGCGTCCTTCAACGTGTACTCGATCTTCGGACCATAGAAGGCGCCTTCGCCCGGCGAGATGATGAAGTCCACGCCCGATCGGCGCAGCGCCTCCATGCAGGCATGCTCGGCCTTGTCCCAAAGCTCTTCCGCGCCCACACGGTTATCTGGGCGCGTCGCGACCTTGTACAAAATCTCGCCAAAACCGAAGTCGGCGTAGACCTTTTGCAGCTTGGCCGTGTAAGCCACGCATTCGTCGAGGATCTGGTCTTCGGTGCAGAAGACGTGGCCGTCGTCTTGCGTGAAACCGCGTACCCGCATGATTCCGTGAAGCGCGCCGGAGGGCTCGTTGCGATGACATTGGCCGAACTCGCCATAGCGAATAGGCAGGTCGCGGTAGCTGCGCAGATCGCTCTTGAAGATCAGCACATGGCCGGGGCAATTCATGGGCTTCAGCGCATATTCGCGTTTTTCCGATTCGGTCGTGAACATGCTTTCACGGTAGTTCTGCCAGTGGCCCGTTTTCTCCCACAAGCTCTTGTCGAGGATCTGGGGGCCCTTCACTTCCTGGTAGCCCGTCTCGCGGTAGACGCGGCGCATGTACTGCTCGACCTCTTGCCACATCGCCCAGCCCTTGGGGTGCCAGAACACGACGCCCGGCGCGACCTCGTCGATATGGAACAGGTCAAGCTCCTTGCCGAGCTTTCGGTGGTCGCGCTTCTCGGCTTCTTCAATGCGCTGGATGTACTGGTCCAGCTGCTTTTTGTCGGCCCAGGCCGTGCCGTAGATGCGCTGAAGCTGCTCGTTCTTCGCGTCGCCACGCCAGTAAGCGCCAGCCAGTTTCGTAAGCTTGAAAACCTTCAAAAAACGCGTGTTTGGCACGTGCGGGCCGCGGCACATATCGACGTATTCTTGGTGGAAATACAGCCCCATCGACTGCTCGTCGGGCATGTCGTCAACAAGCCGCAGCTTGTAGTCTTCTCCTCGGGCCTTGAATACGTCGATGACCTCCGCGCGTGGCGTCATTTTTTTCACGACGTCGTAGTCCTGCGCAATCAATTCGCGCATGCGCGCCTCAATGGCCGCCATGTCGTCGGGCGTGAACGGGCGCTCGTACGAGATGTCGTAATAAAAGCCTTCGTCGATGACCGGGCCGATCACCATCTTCGCCGTCGGATACAACTGCTTCACCGCATGGCCGAGGAGGTGCGCTGTCGAGTGACGAATGATCTCCAGCCCCTCCTTATCGCGCGGCGTGATGATCTGCAGCTTGGCATCGTGATCGATGATGTCGCTCGCATCGACCAGTAGCCCGTCGACCTTGCCGGCCACGGTCATCTTGGCAAGGCCGGGGCCGATGGATTGAGCGACTTCGGCGACCGAAACGGGGCCGGGATATTCGCGGCGCGAATTGTCGGGAAGCGTGATCTGGATCATGGGGAACCTCGGGGCGGAAAACAAAAAAGCGCGGTAATCGACCGCGCTTTGCATTGGCTTGATAGCTGGAAATCCAGCGTGCGCGGGCTACTGGCCTCGTCCGTTCAGGAGAAGACCTTTGATGGCTTGCGGCGTAGTTCGCGGTGTCATAACCAAAGTGCCTTTCTCGCCCTTGTTGCGAATGGGAGCGGAGATTCTAGCCGCGCCCACAAAAAAACCCGACCAAGGCCGGGCTCTCTGGTTATGTTCGCGTTTGTCGCGAACGCAGATTCAGTGGAACTGCTCTTCTTCGGTCGAACCCGTCAGCGCCGTCACGCTCGACTTTCCGCCCTGGATCACGGTCGTCACTTCGTCGAAGTAGCCGGTGCCGACTTCCTGCTGGTGCGACACAAAGGTGTAGCCGCGATCGCGCGCTGCAAACTCGGGCTCCTGCACCTTTTCGACATAGGCCGACATGCCGCGTGCGACGTAGTCTTGCGCCAGATCGAACATGTTGAACCACATCGAGTGAATGCCGGCAAGCGTGATGAACTGGTACTTGTAGCCCATGGCGCCTAGCTCCTTCTGGAACTTGGCGATAGTCGCGTCGTCGAGGTTCTTCTTCCAGTTGAACGAAGGCGAGCAGTTGTACGCAAGCATCTTGCCAGGGTGGACCTTGTGCACAGCATCAGCGAACTTCTTGGCAAAGGCCAGGTCGGGTGTGCCGGTTTCGCACCACACCAGGTCGGCGTAATGCGCGTACGCAACGGCGCGGCTGATGGCTTGGTCCATCCCCTTGCGAGTCCGGTAGAAGCCTTCAGCCGTGCGTTCGCCGGTGATGAAGGGCTTGTCGTTCTCGTCGTAGTCGCTGGTGATGAGGTCCGCTGCCTCAGCGTCGGTGCGTGCGATCACCAAGGTCGGCGTGCCGCAAACGTCGGCCGCCATACGTGCAGCGATCAATTTCTGAACCGCCTCGATCGTCGGCACCAGCACCTTGCCGCCCATGTGGCCACACTTCTTGACCGATGCGAGCTGGTCTTCAAAGTGAACGCCGCCCGCGCCCGCCTTGATCATCGCCTTCATCAATTCGAATGCGTTGAGCACGCCGCCGAAGCCGGCTTCTGCATCGGCCACGATCGGCGCGAAGTAGTCGATATAGCCCTTGTCGCCGGGGTTCGTACCCTTGGACCACTGGATTTCATCGGCGCGCTGGAACGTGTTGTTGATGCGCTCGACCACCGTCGGCACCGAGTCGACCGGGTACAGCGACTGGTCCGGGTACATCGATGCGTAGCTGTTGTTGTCGGCGGCCACTTGCCAGCCCGACAGGTAGATCGCCTTGACGCCGGCTTTCACCTGTTGCATCGCCTGGCCGCCGGTGAGTGCGCCGAGGCAGTTGACGTAAGCCTCGGTGTTGACCAAGTCCCACAGCTTCTCGGCACCGCGGCGAGCCAGTGTGTGTTCGATCGGCACCGAGCCGCGCAAACGCACGACATCGGCAGCGCTGTAGCCGCGCTTGATGCCCTTCCAGCGCGGGTTAGTCGCCCAGTCTTTTTCTAGCGCGGCAATCTGTTGTTCGCGGCTCAGTTGTTCGGTCAGGGTTTGGGGCATGGTCACTCCGTAAGGTTGATTGATCAGTCGGCACTTTCGCCAGGAGCCAAACTTTAGCCGGAACCCCAAGTCTTATGTCTTATAGAAGACATATTTTTTGTCCTGCAAAATCAATCACTTACGAAACCTTTTCTCAATGCGGAACAATTTTTCTTATATTGAGAAAAATTATTGCACTGCACCAACTCTGAATTTCGCGATGTGCAACGCAATCTTCGGTTGTGAAACCGGAATTGCTCTCGCCGTGGATCACGGCGGCCATGAGCGTAGCGGTGGCCGCCATCGCTAGACATACCGATCAACACTGCATCGGAGTCGGGGCAAGGTCGCAGAGCTTGTCCGCGATGCGCGCATGGCCGACGAACTGCAGCGCTGGGCGATAGCGCGCAATTTCATTGGTCCTACCGCGGCGTAAGTTGCCGTCAACGAACGCACGGCGAACGGCGACAACTTCATCGGGCATCATCAATCCACTGATTTCAATCGCGCCAGATTAGTGAACCCGCCTTCATCAACTGCATCCACGGCGTCCGCCACGCCCGCACCAAGCCGTCTTGTCGCCTATGCCTGCCTGGCTTTGAGCATGTCGCTCGTCGGCTGCTACGTCGCACTGTCAAAGCCTCTGGTGGCCGCTATTCCCGTGCTGCTCCTCGCATGGATGCGCTTCGGCATCGCAGCGCTCGCCATGCCACATTGGCTGAAGCGCCCGGCCGACGAAGCGCCCATGACGCGACGCACGCGCGGTCTCGTGTTTCTCGAATCGTTCCTCGGCAACTTCATGTTTTCGATCTGCATGCTCTTCGGCGTGAGCATGACGAGTGCGGTGTCGGCGGGCGTGATCATGGCGTCGATCCCGGCGGTTGTGGCGATAACCAGCTGGATCTTCTTGCGCGAGCGCATCACGCTGCGCATAGCCGGCGCCATTGGCTGTGCTGCAGCGGGCATCGCGCTGTTGGCCTTCACGCCTGTGCACGCCACATCGACTGCAGCGACGGCGCCGACTTTAGGTGCAGCGCAAACCAGCGGTACACCATGGCTAGGCAACCTGCTGGTGTTCTGTGCGGTGTTGTGCGAGTCGGCTTATGCCGTCATCGGCAAGTCGCTGACAGGTCGGCTTGGTCCCAAGCGCATCTCTTCACTCATCAACCTTTGGGGCTTCGCGCTTTCGACGCCGTTCGGCCTCTGGTTTGCATGGCGATTCGACTTCGCATCGGTGCATGTCGGCACCTGGTTTTTGCTCGTGGCCTACGCCATGGCGGCGAGCATCTGGACGGTGTGGTTGTGGATGACCGGCCTGCGCAACGTACCCGCATCGCAGGCGGGCGTTTTCACCGTGATGTTGCCCGTGAGCGCAGCGCTTGTGGGCGTGCTGGTGCTCGGCGAAAGCCTGTCGATGCTGCAACTGGCGGCCTTCGCGGCGGCGCTCGTGGGTGTGATGCTCGCGACCTGGCCCACACGCACCGCAAAAGCCTGAACCGCTCTCACCCGGTTCTCGCGGCGTTTCTCCTCTGAAAAAACAACAGCCTCCAATGAAAAAGTCTCTTTTTCACTTGGAAACGCGTTTTTTCTCCTTTAGCATCCGCAGTGCCAGTGGAGACGCGGTTTTTCATTGGTGAATATCCAACCAAAAAAGGAAATCAAACCATGGCAACTGCAAAAAAGGCTCCGGCTAAAAAGGCTCCCGCGAAGAAGGCTGTTCCGGCCAAAAAAGCGGCCGCTCCGGCAAAGAAGGCTGCTCCTGCAAAAACGGCTGCACCCGCAAAGAAGGCTGCTCCTGCGAAGAAGGTCCCTGCAAAGAAGGCAGCACCTGCCAAGAAGCGCACGCCCAACGCGGCCTTCATGAAGGCCTTGACCCCCAGCCCGGCACTCGCCGCTGTCGTCGGCTCCACGCCGCTGCCGCGTACCGCCGTCGTCAGCAAATTGTGGGACTACATCAAGAAGAACAATCTTCAAGACAAGGCCAACAAGCGCAACATCAACGCCGACGCCAAGCTGAAGGAAATCTTCGGCAAGCCGCAAGTGTCGATGTTCGAACTGGCTGCGCTGATCGGCAAGCACGTCAAGTAAGCCTCGGGTGCCTCGCGCGCCTGGAACTGGAGAGCCGGCTCATGCCGGCTTTTTTTCGTCTGGCCTGCTGCCTTCGCGCACAGGCCATCTCGTTAGACGCTCAGGGCGTCGACCGTGCCTTTGCCTTTGCCTTTGCCTTTGCCTGTGCCTGTGCCTGTGCCGCCTTGGTAATCGAAGACAACGTGCCGCGCGTCGAGATGATCTCCGCGTCGAGCGGTATCTCGATCAACGTGCCGGTCTTGGCTTCCAGCGCACGCAGCAATGCACCCTTGAACTGCGACGTGGCAGTCACTCGTTCGGCGGCATAGCCGTACGCTTTGGCAAGCGCGCAGAAGTCCGGATTGCGCAGCGCGGTCCCACTCACCTTGTTCGGATACTCGCGCTCCTGGTGCATGCGGATGGTGCCGAACATGCCGTTATTCAGCAGCACGATGATGCTTTTTCCACCATGCTGCGACGCCGTCGCCAGCTCCTGTCCGTTCATCAGAAAGTCGCCGTCGCCGGCAATCGTGAAAGCGATGCGACCTGTCGTGAGATTCGCAGCGATTCCCGCCGGAACGCCGTAACCCATGGCGCCGCTGGTCGGTGCCAGTTGCGTCTTGTGGCCCTTCGCGAGCCCGTGATAGCGAAAGAAGCGATGTACCCAGCTTGCAAAGTTGCCGGCGCCATTGGTGATGGCCGCATCGTGCGGCAAATGCTTTTGCAGCAGGGCTACGACCTCGGACATGTCGACAGCGCCGCGCGGCATGTCGGCAGGCAGGCCGGGCAAGGGTTGCGGCTCGAGGTTGGCCAGGTAGTCGGCATGGGCTGCTGCCGTCCAGTCTTCCCATGGCACATCGGTCGGAGCACTCAGCACTTCGAGGCTGCGCGCCGCGGCACTCATGCCGGCGTTGATGGCCAAGTCGGCTTGATACACGCGATTGAGTTCCTCGGCGCTCGCATGGATGTGCACCAGCGTCTGCTTCGCCTTGGGTGCTTCAAGCAGCGTGTAGCCACCGGTCGTCATTTCGCCCAGGCGTGGACCGATGGCGATGATCAGGTCGCTGTCTTTCACGCGCGCCGCCAACTTGGGATTGATCGCGATGCCGACGTCGCCGGCATACAGCGGATGGTGGTTATCGAACGTGTCCTGAAAACGAAAAGCGTTGCCGACCGGGAGCTTCCAGTTCTCGGCAAAGCGCTGCAATGCCTGCGCGGATTGCGTGGTCCAGCCGCCGCCACCTGCAATAACGAACGGGCGTTGCGCCTGCATCAGCAGCTCGCGCAGGGTGCGCAGCGAACCGGGATCGCTCCAGGGTTGCACGGCTTCGACGCGACCGAGCGGGCGTGCCGCCGTGCTCGAACGCAACATGTCTTCCGGCAGCACGAGCACCACAGGCCCGGGCCGGCCGTTCATCGCCGTGGAGAAAGCGCGCGCGACGTATTCCGGAATGCGACTTGCATCGTCGATGCGCTCCACGCGCTTGGCGAAGCCTTTTGTGCTCGGCCCGAAAAAGCTGCCGTAGTCGACTTCCTGGAACGCCTCGCGGTCACGAAAATCGCTGCCGACGTCGCCCACAAAAAGAATCAGCGGCGTCGAATCCTGAAACGCGTTGTGAACGCCGATCGAAGCATTGGTCGCCCCTGGGCCGCGTGTCACGAAGCAGATGCCGGGGCGCCCGGTCAGCCGCGCATGCGCATCCGCCATGAAGGCCGCGCCGCCCTCTTGCCGGTTCACGATGAAGCGAATCCGGTCGTCGTACTCATGAAAGCCATCGAGCACCGCGAGAAAGCTTTCGCCCGGCACGCCGAACGCAAATTCGACCCCTTGTTCGATGAGGCATTCGACGATCAAGTGCCCCGCTGTCTGCTGCTTTTGCATGCCACGCCCGATTGGTAGATGAAGAGATGCAGATGATTATCGCCAGCGACGTGCGGGGTTTGCTTTAATTCACCAAACAGTTAAAAGTACGCATGAAACCCGCTGCACCCAACGCGCCCGAACCCCGCCTGAGAGACGCAGACAGATCGCAGCAAGCGATCCTCGATGCCGCTCGCGAAGAGTTCGCGCTGCTTGGCCTGGCGGGCGCGCGTGTCGACAGCATCGCCGAACGCGCGGGCCTCAACAAGCGCCTGATCTACTACTACTTCAGCAGCAAGGACGACCTCTTTCTGGCAGTGCTGGAAGGCGCCTACGCCAATATTCGCGAGGCAGAAAAGGAGCTGCATCTGCTCGACCTTGCACCCGCGGAAGCCGTGCGCAGGTTGATGGAGTTCACCTGGAACTATTACCTTGAACATCCGGAGTTCATCACTCTTCTCAACAGCGCAAATCTGCACCAGGCGCGCCATCTGGAAAAGTCGAAGCGCGTACGAGAAATGAACTCACCGGTGATCCAGACGCTCGGTGACATTCTGGAGCGTGGCCGCAAGGAAGGCGTGTTTCGCGGCGGCGTCGATCCCGTGCATCTGTACATTTCGATCGCCGGCATCGCGTACTTCTATCTGTCCAACAACTACACGCTGTCGGCAATCTTCGGGCGCAACCTCATGACGCGCAAAGCACGCAGCGAACGCCTCTCTCACATGTGCGATGTGATCCTAGGGTATGTACTGACGGACTGACCACAACAGTCCGTTGACGCTCCGGTGCGCGATGACGAGAATTCACTCGCTGGTGAATTAAAACCATAACTGGAGACCTTCGTGATGCATGCCGATTCCGTTCGCAACCTGGCTCGCCGGGTGTTTGTCGTCGCCGTCCTGTCTGCCGCTGCCTCTGGCGCACTGGCCCAGTGGAAGCCTTCACGCCCCATTAATTTGATCGTGCCCTGGGCCGCCGGTGGATCGACTGATCAAGTCACACGCGTCACTGCAGGCGAAATCGAAAAGGCGCTCGGCCAGACCATCGTGATCATCAATCAGCCCGGTGCATCTGGCGCCATCGGCACCAAGAGCGCGCTCGATGCGGCCAAGGACGGCTACACGTGGACGGCTGGCGCGGCGCAAGACCTCGGTACCTACGAAACGCTCGGCTCGCTGCAAACGAAGATGAGCGACTGGAACGTCTTCGTGACGGTCGCCAACATCCAAGTGATCGGCGTGAATCCGGCAACGCCGTACAAGACCGCCAAGGACCTAATCGACGCCATGAAAGCGCAGGCCGGCAAGATCACGGTGGCGACTGCCGGCGTCACTTCCGCGGGCCACAACGCGATGGACTTCATCGCCGGGGCCACTGGCGTCAAGTACCGCGAAGTGCCTTACGACGGCGGCAACCCTGCGGTTGTGGCTACTGTTTCGGGCGAAGCCGAAGTCACCACGCAACTGGCCGTCGAACAGGCCGACATGATTCGCGGCAAGCGCCTGCGTCCGCTGGCCACGGTCAGCGACAAGCCGCTCGACCTCGAAGGCTTCGGCGTCATCCCGCCGCTCTCGCAAACCATTCCCGGCTTTACCGCGCCGGCCAATTACTTCGGCATCTTCATTCCCAAGGGAGTACCCGACGAAGTCGTGAAGACGGTGCAGAAGATCTGGGAAGAAAACATCCCTAAGAGCGAAGCACTGAAGAAGTACGCAAGCAGCCGCGGCGCCTTGTTTTTACCGACCTCCGGAGATGCCGCGCAGAAGGCGGTGATGCCGGCGGTGCAGGCGAATGCGTGGATGCTGTTCGGTGCGGGCAAGGCCAAGGTGTCACCCGACTCGGTCGGCATCCCGAAGCCTTGATTCGTGTCCATGACGCAAACCGCTTCATCAAGCACAGCGCAGGCGAAGCAGTCGTCCGAACTCCCGACGACGCCGATTGAAGAAACCCGAACAGTCAGCCCGCGCGCCGACCTGATCGCCGCGTTCGCGTGGATGATCTTCGGCGCCGCAGTGCTGATCGGCTCGCTTCGCATGGACCGGCTCGAGAAGCAGGACATCAATCCGTATACCGCGCCTGGACTGTTGCCCGGCCTGCTTGGCATCGTGACCGTGTTGCTGGGGTTTCTGCTGGCGCTGCGCAGTTGGCGTCGGTTCGCTGCGCATGCAGGCGAAGCGGCGGTGGCGACACCCGCGACCAGCAGCGTCGAGAAAAAACGCATCGTGCTGGTGGTCGGTTTGTGCGTCGTCTTCGCGGTCGGGCTCGTCGGCCACGGCCTACCGTTCTGGGTTGCGGCGGCGCTGTTCGTGACCATCGCGATCCTGAGCCTTCAGCACGTTCAGCGCAAAGCCGCGGGTGAGTCCCTGACGCTCGCGATTTTCTGCAAGACGGTCGCTGTAGGCCTCGGTGCCGGCATCGTCATCACGCTCGTGTTCCAGGAGTTGTTCCTGGTGCATTTGCCCTGATTCATAGCCCCTGAGTTCAACAAGATCACCATGTTCGAAGGCCTCGCGCTCCTCGGTCACGCCTACCTCGGCTTTCTCAACATCACGTCGATCACCTTCGGGCTCGGCGGTGCGTTGATCGGCATCATCGTCGGCTGTCTGCCCGGCCTGTCGGCAACGCTGTGCATCGCGCTGCTGACGACGCTGACTATCAAGCTGCCGGCCAACGATGCGATCCTGATCCTGATCTGCTCTTACGTCGGCACGTTGTACGGCGGTTCGCGCACGGCCATCCTGCTGAATATTCCGGGCACCGCGGCCAACGCGGCATCGTGTGCCGATGGCTATGCGCTGGCGCGCCGCGGCGAGGCCGGTCGTGCCATCGGCATTGCCACTTCGGGCGCGTTCATGGGCACGCTGTTCGGCGTGCTTTGCCTTGCAGCTTTCACGCCGTTGCTGGCGGAAGTCGCGCTGTCGTTCGGCGCCTACGAGTTCTTCTGGCTCGCGCTGTTCGGCGTCGCGATGTCGGGCAGCATCGTCGGTGACGATCCGCTCAAGGGCTGGTTGATGGGCGCGCTCGGCCTGTTCGTCGCGCAGATCGGGCAAGAAGGTTTGTACGCGTACAACCGCTTCACCTTCGACTGGGACCAACTCTCAGGTGGCATCTCGCTCATTCCGGCACTGGTCGGCGCCTTCGGTTTTGCCGAAGTGCTCACCACGTTGGCCGACCCGGTCGAAAAGAAGATGGTCGAGCTGCGCGACTCGGTATTGCCGCGCTTTCGCGAGGTGGTGCAGTACTGGCCCACGGTCTTGCGCTCCGGCGTGATCGGCGTGCTAACCGGCCTGATGCCGGGCGTCGGCGAAGATTCCGGTGCGTGGATGTCGTACGCCGCGGCCAAGGCTGCAAGCAAGGAGAAGGAGCTCTTCGGCAAGGGCTCGATCGACGGCTTGATGGCCGCAGAGACCGGCGACATGGCGTCGATTCCGGGTCACATCATTCCGGCGCTCGCGCTCGGCATTCCAGGTTCTGCTCCTTCTGCGGTGTTGATGGCGGCGATGATCATCCACGGCATCCAGCCAGGTCCGATGATGATGATCTCGCACCCGCAATTCGTCTACGACGTGGTCGCGATGACGTCGCTCGCCACCGTCAGCATCCTGATCTTCGGCCTGTTCCTGGTGAAGCCGCTCCTGCTGGTGCTGCGCATCAAGCGCACGGTGCTGATGCCGATCATCTTCCTGCTGTGCACCGTCGGCGCCTTTGCCAGCGCATCGCGGTTGTTCGACATCTACTGCATGTTGGTCATCGGCATCGGCGCATTCTTTCTGCGGCGGCGCGGCTACCAGATGGCGCCTTTCGTGCTCGGACTGGTGCTCGGCCCATTGCTCGACAAGAGTTTGCGCCGCGGCCTGGTCTTGTCTGATGGCGACTTGTCGCCGTTCTTCACCCGGCCGATCTGCATCGGCTTTGCGACGGTCACGATCTTCACGATCCTGCTGTACGTGCCGGCCTTCAAGGCGCTGGTACAGAGCGTCACCAGTGGCTTCAGCCGAACACTGAAGTCGCTCGTTCCAAGGCAACGCTCATGAAGATCGCTCTGTGCAACGAAGTGCTGGCCGGCATGTCGCTTGAGAAGCAATGCGAAGTCGCCGCCGCACTCGGTTACGACGGGCTCGAGGTTGCGCCGTTCACGCTGAGCGACGCGCCAGAGAAGATCACGTCGGGCGAAGCCGCACGCATCCGCGCCACCATTGAATCGTTCGGCCTGATCGTGACCGGCCTTCACTGGCTGCTGGTCAAGCCTGAAGGTTTGTCGCTGACCGATCCCGATGCCGCACTGCGTGCCCGTACGCTCGACGTGATGTCGCGCCTTACCGGCCTGTGTGCCGAACTCGGCGGCATGGTGCTGGTACACGGCTCGCCCAAGCAGCGGCAAGTTTCGCCCGGCGACAGTCATGGCATCGCGTTGGCGCGCTTGCAAGACGGATTGGCACGGGTCGCGGAATCGGCAGCGGCCAACGGCGTCATCTATTGCATCGAACCGCTGTCGCCGCACGAAACCGGCATGCTCAACACCGTAGCCCAGGCGGCGGAGGTGGTGCGCGCCATCAACCACCCCAACCTGCGCACGATGATCGATTGCAGCGCTGCCGGCCTGAGCGAAAGCGAGAGCGTGCCCGACCTGATCGACCGCTGGTTGCCGACCGGACTCATCGGCCACATCCAGGTGAACGACCCCAACCGCCGCGGACCCGGTCAGGGCGCGATGCAGTTCGCGCCAATCTTCGCGGCGCTCAAGCGGCATCGTTACGCAGGCGCGATCGGCGTCGAGCCCTTCGACTATGTGCCCGATGGCCCGGGCGTGGCCGCGTTCTCGGCCGGCTACATCAAGGGTTTGCGCGAAGCGCTGGCCTGACCTTTCTTCATAGATCTTCTTTCACAGGTCTTTCCACAGGTCGTTTACACGGGTCGCCATGTCCATTCCATTCCGCATCCTCGACATCCAGCTCTTCGAGCGCGGTGTGAAGATGCGTATGCCTTTTCGCTTCGGCGTGGTCACGCTGACGGCGTGTCCGCAGGCCTTCGTGCGCGTGCGCATCGGCACGGATGACGGCGTCGCGATCGAGGGCGCGTCGGCCGAGTTGCTGGCGCCCAAGTGGTTCGACAAAAATCTCGCGCTCAGCAACGACGATAACTTCGATCAGCTGCGCACGTCGCTTCGATTGGCAAAGGCCGCATATCTCGCCCATGGCGATTCGCGCCCTGCGTTCGCGCACTTTGCTGCAAACTACCAGCCGCAAATCGATGAAGCGGCGGCGCAGCAGCTCAACCCGCTCATCGCCTGCTTCGGTCCGGCATTGATCGACCGTGCATTGCTCGATGCGCTGTGTCGCGCCCAAGGTATTTCGTTCTACGAAGCGGTGCAACGCAACCTGCCCGGCATCGACGCAACGCTGACACCGGACCTCGATGCGTTCAACTTCGCCCGCTTCCTCGGCTCACTCGCGCCAGCGAACCACATAGCGCTGCGCCACACCGTCGGACTGGTCGACGCCATCACTGCGGTCGACGTGCAACAGCGCGTGGGCGACGGGCTGCCCGAGACGCTGGAAGAAGTCGTCGCAGCCACCGGCTGCCGCTACTTCAAGCTCAAGGTCGCCGGCAACGCAGAGCAAGACCTGGCACGGTTGACGCGCATCGCAGAGGTCATCGACCGCGTGCCCGATTACGTCGTCACGCTCGATGGCAACGAGCAGTTCGCCGACGCCGGGGTCGCCGCGCACTTCTGGGAGCAAGTGCAGGCAACGCCCGCACTGCAGCGCCTCGCAGCCGCGACCCTCTACATCGAACAACCATTGCCACGCGCGACCGCGCTGCAAAGCGACGTGCGTGCGCTCGCTGCGATGCGGCCGGTGCTCATCGATGAATCCGACGGCATGCTCGATGCCTTTCCCCAAGCACTCGGCTGCGGCTACACGGGCGTGTCGAGCAAGGACTGCAAGGGCATCTATCGCTCACTGCTCAATGCCGCGCGCTGCAGCCAACTCAACCTGCAAGCGACGTCGGAAGGCCGGCTCGCCAATTACTTCATGTCGGCCGAAGACCTGACCACGCAGGCCGGCCTCGCCGTGCAGCAAGACCTTGCACTGGTGAACCTGATCGGCCTAACGCATGTCGAGCGCAATGGGCACCACTATGTGGACGGTTTCAGCGGCCAGGGCGGCAGCACGGCAGAAGCGCAAGGCTTCTTGCACGCGCAACCCGGGCTCTATGAAGC
The DNA here is from genome assembly GCA_025352265.1 of Variovorax sp. Lineage (GTDB taxonomy): Bacteria > Pseudomonadota > Gammaproteobacteria > Burkholderiales > Burkholderiaceae_C > Variovorax. The sequence continues at coordinate 19,816 of JANXTS010000059.1, forward strand.
AAGCGGCGACAAGGTGCGGCTCTCCGTGCACGACGGAATGCTCGACATCACCTCACTCGCCGCGCCTGGCTTCGCTGCCAGCGCGCACCCGGACTGGACCACGCTTCAGCCGCTGGCTGGCAGTTGAGCCCACACAAGAAATTCTCAAGAACATCGCAAGACACGGACACTGAAATGGCAACCCAACGACTCGGAATCATCATGCACGGCGTCACCGGCCGCATGGGCATGAACCAGCATTTGATCCGCTCCATTTGCGCCATTCGCGCGCAAGGCGGCGTGACGCTGTCGAACGGCGACAAGGCGATGCCCGACCCGATCCTCATCGGACGCAATGCCGACAAAATCGAGGCACTGGCCAAGGCCCACGGCATCGCACGCTGGGGCACCGACCTCGACGCTGCGCTGGCGAACAAGGACGACACGATTTTCTTCGACGCCGGCACGACCCAGATGCGCCCCACTCTGCTCGCAAAGGCGATCCGCGCCGGCAAGCACGTGTACTGCGAGAAGCCGATCGCGACCAATCTCAACGAGGCAGTCGAAGTCGCACGCCTCGCACAAAGCTCCGGTCTGAAGCACGGTGCGGTTCAAGACAAGCTTTTCCTGCCCGGCCTGCGCAAGCTCGACATGCTGCGTCGCGCCGGCTTCTTCGGCCGCATGCTGAGCGTGCGGCTCGAGTTCGGCTACTGGGTATTCGAAGGCGACCTGCAGCCCATTCAGCGACCTAGCTGGAACTACCGCAAGGAGGACGGCGGCGGGATGATCCTGGACATGATGTGCCACTGGCGCTACGTGCTCGACAACCTGTTCGGCGAAGTGAAGTCGGTGAGCTGCCTGGGCACGACGCACATCCCCAAGCGCTGGGACGAAGCCGGTGAGCCCTACGAAGCCACCGCCGACGATGCGGCCTACGCCACCTGTCAACTCGTCGGCCACAACGGCGAGCTGGTCATCGCGCAGATCAACATGAGCTGGGTCACGCGCGTGCGGCGCGACGACCTGGTCACCTTCCATGTCGACGGCACCGACGGATCGGCGGTTGCGGGGCTTTCGAGCTGCCGTGCGCAGTCGCGCGTCGCTACACCGCGTCCGGTGTGGAACCCCGACGAGAAGCAGACGATGAACTTCTTCGACCAGTGGCAGGAGATCCCGGACTCGCAGGTCTACGACAACGGCTTCAAGATCCAATGGGAACATTTCATTCGCCACGTTGTCGAAAACGCGCCGTACAAGTGGACGCTGCCCGAAGGCGTCAAGGGCGTGCAACTGGTTGAAGCTGCGCTCGAAAGCTGGGGCGAACGGCGCTGGGTCGACGTGCCCGCACTGAACCTCTGACGGGACCGGCACCATGGCGTTGACCCTCACCCTTCCGACCGTCGACGGCGCGCTGGCGGCCTACGCGTTGCGCGGCACGGTCCCGACCAAACCAGCGGCGGGCATCCCGTTCAACCGCATTGCCTACTCGGCTGCGCACGTCGTCGCCGATCCGCTGGCCGCCGTCGATCCATGGCTGCAATGCGCGGTGGACTGGGATGCGACCATCGGCTATCGGCGTCATCTGTGGTCGCTCGGCCTTGGCGTCGCGGAGGCCATGGACACTGCGCAGCGTGGCATGGGGCTCGACTGGCCGACCTCGCTCGAACTCATCCGCCGCTCGGTCGATGCGGCAAAGGACTTTTCCTCGGATGGCGTCGGCGCGCTCGTCGCCTCGGGCTGCGGCACGGATCACCTCGACATCGACAACGTCAAGACCGTTGACGACGTGATCCGCGGCTACGAAGAACAGATGGCCGCCATCGAAGCGCTTGGCGGTAAGCTGATCGTCATGGCCAGCCGCGCACTGGCCCGCGTCGCGAAGAGCCCTGCCGACTACGAGCGCGTGTACGACCGCGTGTTGTCGCAGGCAAAGCAGCCGGTCGTGCTGCACTGGCTCGGCCCGATGTTCGACCCGGCGCTGGCCGGTTATTGGGGCACGACCGATGTCGACAAGGCGATGGACACCGCGCTGGGCATCATCGGGGCGCATCCCGACAAGGTCGACGGCATCAAGATTTCGCTGCTCGATAAAGACAAGGAAATCGCTATGCGCCGGCGTCTTCCGCCGGGCGTGCGCATGTACACCGGCGACGACTTCAACTACGCCGAGCTGATTGCCGGAGATGGGTTTGGCAGCGAGTCGACACATGGCCAAAGTGACGCACTGCTCGGCATCTTCGACGCGATCGCGCCGGCGGCCAGCGCCGCGCTCGGCGAGCTTGCACAAGGCAACGTCGATAAATTCCACGCGATCCTCGGCCCGACCGTGCCCCTGTCGCGCCACATCTTTGCAGCGCCGACGCGCTTCTACAAAACCGGTGTCGTATTCATGGCGTGGCTCAACGGTCACCAGACCCACTTCACCATGGTCGGAGGCCAGCAGAGCACACGGTCGTTGCAGCATCTGGCCGAACTATTCCGCCTCGCCGATGCGGCCGATCTGCTGGAGCATCCGGAGCTTGCGGTGCGGCGCATGAAAACTTTGCTCGCGATGCATGGCGTCGAAGCCTGAGCCAACCATGCGCGACTTCTCGCAGAATCACGACTGGCTGTCGATTAACACCGCGACGGTGCGCAAGCAGCACGGCGTCGAAGTGCCGCTCGACCGCATCGTCGACCAGTGCGCCAGGCGCGGCATCAAGGCGATCAGCCCGTGGCGCGATCAAGTCGCCGCTATCGGCATCGACAAGCTTGCCGCGCAGTTGAAAGCGCATGGCATCGGCTTGTCGGGCTACTGCCGCGGCGGCTTCTTTCCCGCACCCGATGTGGCAGGACTTAGAGCCGCACTCGACGACAACCGACGCGCCATCGACGAGGCGAAGAAGTTGAACGCACCGTGCCTCGTGCTCGTCGTCGGCGCCCTGCCCGGCGCGCTCGACGGCAAGGCCGCCTACAAAGACATCGGCCGGGCACGCAATGAAGTACGCGACGGCATCGCCGCTTCACTCGAGTACGCGCGCGAGGTCGGCATGCCGCTCGCCATCGAGCCGCTGCATCCGATGCAAGCCGCAGATCGTGCCTGCATCAATACGCTGGAACACGCGCTGGACCTGTGCGACGAACTAGACCCCAGCAAGACAGGGACACTCGGCGTGGCAGTCGACATCTATCACGTTTGGTGGGACCCGAAGCTTGAGCAGCAGATTCAACGCGCGGGCAAAGAGCGATTGCTGGCCTACCACGTGTGCGACTGGTTGACGCCGACGCGCGACCTCTTGAGCGACCGCGGAATGATGGGTGATGGCGTGATCGAGTTGAAGAAGATTCGCGCCTGGATGGAGACTGCAGGTTTCAAAGGGTTCAGTGAAGTTGAAATCTTCTCTAATCTTGATTGGTGGCAACGTTCGATGGAAGAGACGCTCGACACTTGCATTGCTCGTCACAAGACTGTGGTGTGACGTGGCTCAGGCTGCCAGCCTGAGCCTTGGACGCCACGGACGTCGATTGCGGGCTACCTAGAGTCGACCTTCGGGTACGTCGACAAGAAGCCGAGCGACGCTGCGTTTCAGCGACTCACCATGGGGTTTTGGCTCGTGGGCGACAGCACGGCCCTGCGGCGGTCTTTAGAATCGAGGGTTCCTCGGTGCAGACCGGGGCAAGCGTTCTCAGGGCGGGGTGCAATTCCCCACCGGCGGTGATGGCGACTCGTTCGCACAAGCCCGCGAGCGCCTGAAGTTCAACGGATTTCAGGGTCAGCAGATTTCGGTGTGAAACCGAAGCCGACGGTCACAGTCCGGATGCAAGAGAGCGCGAACCGTCTGCATTGCCGTGCGCGTCAAGTTGCGCGGCAACGCCGTCGTCTTCGTGCGCCCTGATTCAGGAAACCTGCTCTCCCTGCGAGAGGCACCCAAGAGGCACCATGAGTCAGATCAACGACCTTCCCCTTTCCGTCACCACTGCGACCGACGCGCCGCGAGGCAACCGCATCGCATTCGTTGAAGCCCAATGGCATGAGGACATCGTGCACCAGGCACGCGACGCATTCTTGGCTGAGATGGAGCGCCTCGGCGTGCCTGCGGACACCATCGATGTGTTCGACGTGCCAGGCGCCTTCGAGATTCCGCTGCATGCCAAGCGTCTGGCCAACTCGGGTAAGTACGCGGCCATCGTGGGCTGCGCGCTGGTGGTCGATGGCGGCATCTACCGCCACGAATTCGTCGCGACCACTGTTGTCAACAGCCTGATGGCGCTGCAGCTCGAAACCGGCGTACCGATCTTGTCGGCCGTGCTGACGCCGCATCACTTTCATGAGCATGTGGAACACCGTAAGTACTTTCACCGTCACTTCGCGGTCAAGGGCACGGAGGTTGCCGAAGCCTGTGTGAAGACGATCGAAGGATTGCGAAAAGTCGACGCGCTATTGGCGGGCTGAAGGACTTCAGGCCGCTGCGGGCTGGACCGCACGAGGCCAACGCCCACCACGCTCAGCAACCGATGCCACCGAAAGCAAAGCCGATCACCAACAAGGTGACTGGCAGCGGCAGCATCGCTGAGCGCGACTGCGGCTGGCGTCGTTGCGCGTTGCGAGGTGACCTTCGAGCGCGTTCTCAGTGTGCACGCCGCAACAGCTCAGGCACGGAGGCCGCGAACAACGCGACGCCCGACAGCGTCAGGAGGCCCAGCACGACTTGGCGGAAGGCCACGTCGCTGATGCCGGTGTAGAGCCGAGCGCCGAGCAGCACCGGTATCAAAACACAGACCGCAACGACGCCAAGCAGCGGCAGCATCGCCATCGACACGTTGCCGGTGCCGACCTGCAGAGCGAATGCTACGGCTAGCATCGACAGGTTGAAGTTCTGCACCACCGAACGTTGTAGATCGCGCTCGAATCCGCGCAACGTGCACCAAAGCGTTGGGATCGGCCCGGTGAAGCCGCCGACGCCACCGCAGATGCCGCCCAGGAAACCCGAAACTGCATTGGCCGCACGACCACCCCAGGCGATGCGCGGTAACTGCCTAGCGAGCAGCATCGCGATGCACCACGGCACCAACAGGCCGCCCAGGCATGCCTTGAAGACTGCCACGTCAAGCCGCGGCAGCAGCCAGATACCGATCGGCACGCCGAGCAGGCCACCCAGTACGAAGGGACCGAGCAAGCGCATATCGAAGCCTCGGCGCACGGTGGCTGCCGCGATCACCTGTCCGACAAGTGCGCCGAAAGTGGCCAGCACGGCTGCCAGCCGCGGCTCGACCGTCCAGGCCCAGAACGACATTGCGACGAGACCGAATGCGAAGCCCGAGAGCCCCTGTACGAAGCCGGCAACGACGGCGCCCAATGCGACGACGAGATAAAGGGAGGTCGCTGTGCTCAAGCGGTCGCGGCAACCAGCGACGTACGCCGCACGCGCGTCACGTTGAAAGCGCTGGCAATGAGCACGCCCTGCACCAGCGCGAGGCCGACGATCACGCTCATGTACTGACCGTTGTCCATCAAGCGGCCGAACACCAGCGGCGCAAGCGCCTGGCCGATGTCCAGACCGGCATACACGACACCGTAGACGCGCCCCGTCGCATTAGGCGGCGTCGAGCGCTTCACCAGCAGATCGCGTGACGGCCCGGCAATGCCCGATGCGAAACCCATCGCAGCGAAGAGCACGGGCACCAGCATGCCGGGGAAGTCGACGAAAGCCAGCACCAATGCCAACGCAGCTGCCACGCCGAATCCCGCGCCGACGATGCGCTCGCAGCGCGTCGGGTCCGATGCGAGGAAGCCGCCGAGCACCATGCCTGCGGCGCTCGCCACCATGTAAACCGTCAGGCAAATTGCGACAAGGGCCACCGGCACGTCGTGCAGATGACCAGCCGCGACGGGCGCAAAGGTCTGAACCACGCTGATGACAGCAGCGTAGAAAAAGAAGAAGGCAAAGCACATCCAGACTGCGGGAATGCGCAGGAAGTCGAACTCGCCGCCGGTGGATACGGACCCGCCTTGCCCCGTTGCCTTCTGCACCGTCTTGACGTCGAGCGACAGCACGCTGCGGTAGACCCACAAAACCATCAGCACGACCAGGGCGAGGACACCCGCCGATGCCAATGCCACGCGCCACGAGTACGCGATGGCGATCGGCACCACGAAGGCCGGCGCCAAGGCCCAGCCCAGGCTGCCGGTAATGCCGTGCACGCTGTAGGCATGACCGAGCCGCGTCGGCGCGACCTTGCGGTTGAAAAGCGTGTAGTCGACCGGATGAAAGACGCCATTGCCGATGCCACCCAATACCGCGAAGGCGAGCAGCATCCAGTAGCTCGTCGCCGTCGCGTAGCCGAAAGCAGCCAGCGCCAGTGCGCCGAGCCCGACGAAGAGCACCGGGCGCGGGCCCAGTTTGTCGACGATGAAACCAGACGCCGCCTGCACCATGCACGAAACCACGAAGAAGACTGTCAACACTGCGCCGAGTTCTGTGTAGCTCACGTTGAAAGCGTCTTTCAGCCATGGGAACAGAGGTGCCAATACCAACTGGCTGAAGTGGCTGACGGCATGCGCCAGGCCGACGAGGCCGATCAACTTGGCGTCGGCGCGCAAGGTGGGCGTCGAAGGTAAAGCGGCAACGGCTGAAGTACCGACAGTGGAGGACATGGATTGCTACAAATATGACGGACGGGGAGTGATCGTATGCGGGCAGACCGCGTCAGAATGGCGATACAGCGACAACATTTGTCGAAACCATGCCAGCCACTGCTTCGCTCCACACATCCGTACCGTTACCGGTCCTCGTGCCGTCGTCGACGACGTCCATCATCAGCGTCGGCCCGCTCACTCCGCACCTCTATGCGCCCGATGCCGTGCGGCCTTTGCGCGCCAAGGAGCACTTCCTAAAGGCCGATACGCTGGTCGAGCTGCATGCGCATCCATGGCCGCAGCTCACCTTCTCGAGGCGGGGCGTAATCCGGCTCAGCACTGCAGACGGCAGCTACATCGTGCCGCCATCGCGTGCACTCTGGGTGCCGGCCGACATGCAGCACAGCATCACGCTCATCGAAGACGCCGAGTTACGCACCGTGTATCTACATGCCTGGCTCGCGCCGACCTGGGAGAAGTGCGAGGTACTGGAGATCAGCCCGCTGCTGCGCGCGTTGATGCTGGCGCTCGACACCACGCCCGATGGCCTGCCGCCCGTCGATGCCGAAGCCGCACCGCGCGAACGCATGATCGCGCCGCTGCTGATCAGCGAACTCGAGCGCGCGACGCAAATTCAGATCGACGTTCCGCTGCCCAACGACAAGCGACTGCGCCAGCTCTGCGAGACGCTGCTGCGGAGTCCGGCAGACCGCGCAACGCTGGCCGAACGGGCTGCAGCCATCGGCGCCAGCGAACGCACCGTGGCGCGACTCTTTCGGGATCAGCTCGGCACCAGCTGGCAGCAGTGGCGACAACAAGCCGTGATGGCGCACGCCTTGCCTTTGCTCGCGCGAGGCATGCCGGTCAGCCGGGTCGCGGCGGCCAGCGGCTATGCGACCGACAGCGCGTTCTGCGCCATGTTCAAGGCCGCCACCGGGCAGTCACCCACTGCGTTTCAGCACAAGAGGCGGCAATAGCCCTGCTGGGTTCGCTACAAATCGCCGTCGAACCTGCGCCTCATCGATCGACCACTTCATCTTCAACGGGAAGCCACCATGAAAACACGCACCGCTATCGCTTCACTTCTTCTGGCATCCATCGGCGCATCGGCCGGTGCTGTCGACCTGCTCGATTCACTGAAGTCCCAGGCTGGGAACTACGCGATGCCGGCAGTCGGCAGCAACACGGTCGGCAATGCGGCGGGTGTGCTGCAGTACTGCGTCAAGAACAACTACCTCGGTGGCGATGCAGCGTCGATCAAAGACAAGTTGCTCGCCAAAGTGACAGGTCAGCCCAAGCAACAGACCGGCTTTGCCAACGGCGCCAAAGGGCTGCTCCAGGGCGACGGAAAGTCGTTCGACCTGAAATCGGTGTCCGGAAAATTGAAGACTACGGCGTGCGACTACGTGCTTAAAAACGCGAAGTCGTTGATCTAGCGTCGGCATTGAGGCCGTCGGCCCATTGCATGACCGGCGAATCAAGTGTGCGAACCGCCTCTGCAGCGCCGGGCAGCCATAACTGCACGGTCGTCAGGTAGATGCGCAGCAAAAAGCGCATTGCTTCCATAGCCGCCTCTTCGCGGCCGATCGCCTTGAGCAGGGCCCAGTCTGACTCTGCGGCCAGCGGCAGCCCCGTGGCTTGCGCATCCTGCAGCGCATACCAAACCGACACGGTGGCACGGGATGCAGGCTCGCCGATTGCCGGCCTTGCACGCTCCGTCAGAGTCATATCGAGCCAGCGACGCAGCTCGTCGTCGATGCCCGTCACCGAGTGCACTAGCGCATGGGCCAATGGAACGGCGGTCAACGGCAATACCTGAACCGTGTGGCGATAAGGGGCGAACCGGTCGAGTCGATCCAAGGCACGCCGCGCTGGCCAGGTTCGAAGGTCGGCGAATGGACGAAACCATTTATGCATGCCATAGCGTGGCCGAAGCAACCGGGTTGCGATGTAGGCGCAGTCTGAATCGAGACGCGAATTTCAGCGCGGCGCGGCGTAATTCGCGCCTCTATACTCGATCAAGACATCCCCGACCGAACGAGCGCAGGTCGCACCACTCCTTCTTTCGAGCTACGGTTTTGATGGCAACTTCGTCTTCTTTGCGGCAGCGGCTCGCGCGCTGGATACCTTGCCTCGCGTGGCCGCGACCCAGCGGTGCGCTGTTGCGGGGCGAAGCACTCGCCGGCATTACGGTCGCGCTGATGGTGATCCCACAAGGCGTGGCCTATGCTGCACTGGCAGGCATGCCACTCGTCACTGGTGTCTATGCAGCGCTATGGCCTGCACTGGTGGCCGTGCTGTTCAGCTCTTCGCAACGACTGTCGGTCGGCCCGACCGCTCTCACCAGCCTGCTGGTCGGCGCCTCGCTCGCGCCGCTCGCGGTCGCCGGCAGCACCGAGTGGGTGGCGCTAGCGGTGTGGCTCACGTTGCTGTCGGGCGGCATTCAGATTCTGATCGGCGTCGGGCGATTCGGCTGGATGCTGCGGCTGGTCAACTCTCCCGTGCTCACCGGGTTCACGCAGGGCGCGGCGATCTTGATCGCAGTGTCGCAACTGCCCTCCTTGCTCGGCTTTACCGGTCGCACCGTGCCGCAGTTTCTGCACGGAGGCTCCCCACCCGACTGGACTGCGATGGCTTTCGGCCTTGGCAGCTTGGTGGTTCTGTGGCTCGGCAAACGCTGGTTGCCGCGCTTTCCGACGACCATGGCGCTTGTGGCCGCAGCAGCAGCATTGAGCTGGTTTCTCAGCTATGCGCTGCTGGGCGGCGCAGTGGTCGGCGCGTTACCTTCAGGCTTGCCGTCGTTCTACTGGCCGGGCGCCTTGCCCGGCGGCACGCTGCACACGCTCGGCATGCTTTTGCTGCCTGCGCTCACGATCACGCTGGTGAGCTTCCTAGAAACGGCATCGAGCGCCAAGGTCGACAACGCGCGAGCTGGCACCCTGTGGAACGAGAACCAGGATTTGATTGGCCAGGGGTTGGCCAAAATCGCGTCGGGGCTGACCGGCGCGTTTCCGACCAGCTCGTCGTTCTCGCGCTCGGCCATCACGCTCTATGCCGGCGCGCAAACCGGCTGGGCCACGCTTTTCAGCGTGGTGGTGGTGGCGCTCACGTTGCTGTGGCTCATGCCGCTGCTCTATCACGTACCGCAGGCCGTGCTGGCCGCGGTGGTCATGACGGCCATCATCGGACTCATCAAGCCGCGGAGCTTCGCAGTGCTGTGGCGCGTGTCGCGTATCGAGGCCGGCATTGCAATCGCCACCTTCGTGCTAACCATCGCTACCGCACCGTCGATCTACTGGGGCGTGCTGGGTGGACTGCTCGCCAGCTTGGCAAACTACATGTACCGCCATTTACATCCGCGGATCATCGAAGTCGGCCTGCACGGTGACGGCAGCCTGCGCGACCGGCATCTATGGCAACTGCCACCGCTCGCGCCCACGCTGTACGCGTTGCGCATGGATGCGGAGCTCGACTTCGCATCGGCCAGCACGCTGGAACGCGCGATTGCCGAAGTGCTGGCTAAACGGCCAGAGATCACAGACGTCTGCCTCTTTGCGCATCCGATCAACCGAATCGACATCACGGGCGCCGAGGTCTTCGGCTCGGTACGGCGCCTGCTCCAAAGCAAGAGTGTGAGGTTGCACCTCAGCGGCCTCAAGTTGCCAGCGCAGCAAGTGCTGGATCGTGCGGGGTTGCTGGTGCCCGGACCCATGCTGTTCAACTACCGCACCGATGCCGATGCGCTGCAAGCGTTGATGACGGACTGCACGCGCGACGAATCGCAGTCGACGCCCGCAGGCTAGGTACACGGGGCCATGCACGTGGCCGCTACAACGCCGAAAACTGCGAAGGCCGATTGGTGTTGCAGAAGTCGAAGAAGGCCTCGAGTTCGTTCGACTTGTCGAACACCGCATCGGCGCCCAGTTCGGCGCAGCGGTTGCGCATTTCCGCCGTCGCGTAGTTGCTGAGCACCACGACTCGCTGCTGTTCGCCGCGCTGCCGGCATGCAGCCAGCACGCCCAAACCAGATCCCTGCTTCAAGAACAGATCGACAACTGCCAAGTGCCAGTCGTCACGGTGGGAAACAAGCCAGTTGATCGCCTCGGCTTCGGATTCGGCGAAGCCGGCCACCTCGGCATTTGCCAGATCTTCCAGCGTCGGGATGAGGTTCTCCCGAATCATGGGGTTGTCTTCGACGATGAAGGTGAGGAGCGACATGGCGGGCAGTGTGCGCTGCCAGTTTATGCCACGCCACAAAGTTAGCGAAGCGGCACCGCTGCAGATCGTCCGACTGCGCCGCCATGCCTAGCTCAGTCCTGCACACGTCCCCGCAGGTTCTTGATTTCCGAACGCTGGCTCTTGCCTTCCAGTCGCCGCTGCTTCGAGCCATAGGTCGGCTTGGTGGCACGTCGAACCAGCGGTGCCGCGGCCACGCTGTCGACCACCTCCTGCAAACGCGCCAGCGCGTCGCTGCGGTTCATCTCCTGCGTGCGGTGCTGCTGCGCCTTCAGCACCAGAACGCCTTCTTGCGTGATGCGGTTGTCACGCAAGCACAGCAGCCGCTCCTTGACGTCGTCGGGCAGCGAGCTGGCCGGAATGTCGTAGCGCAGATGCACCGCACTCGAAACCTTGTTGACGTTTTGTCCGCCCGCGCCTTGCGCACGGATGGCGCTCAGCTCGACTTCGTTCTCGTCGACAAGGATCGGCTTGCGCAGCGGCATTGACCGTTCAAACCCGTTCGAAGATCGCAGCGATCCCCTGCCCACCGCCGATGCACATCGTCACCAGCGCATAGCGCCCACCCGTACGATGCAACTCGGCGATTGCCTTGGTCGTGATGATGGCGCCGGTCGCGCCGACCGGATGGCCGAGTGAGATGCCCGAGCCGTTGACGTTGACCTTGGCCGGGTCGAATCCCAGCTCCTGGATGACGGCGCAGGCCTGCGCGGCAAAGGCTTCGTTCGACTCGATCACGTCGAGGTCGCTCACCTTCAACCCGGTTCGCTCCAGCACCTTGCGCGTGGCCGGCACCGGGCCGATGCCCATGTAGGCGGGCTCAACGCCCGCATGCGCGTAGCCGACCAGTCGTGCCAGCGGCTTGAGGCCGAGCGCCTGCACGCGCGAGCCTTCGGCCAGCACCACCGCGGCAGCGCCGTCGTTGATGCCCGAGGCATTGCCGGCGGTGACCAAGCCGTCTTTCTTGAAGGCCGGCTTCATCTTCGACAGAGTTTCCATCGTGGTGTCGGCGCGCACGTGCTCGTCGGTGTCGAACAGCACGATGCCCTTGCGCGTCTTGACTTCGACCGGAACGATCTGCTCCCTAAAGCGACCGGCCGCGATGGCCGCAGCGGCCCGTTGCTGGCTCATCACCGCCAGTTCGTCCTGCTGGCCGCGGGAAATGTTGTAGCGCGCCGCCACGTTCTCGGCGGTGATGCCCATGTGCATCTTTTCCCAGGGATCGTGCAGGATGCCGAGCATGTAGTCGACCAGCACCGCATCGCCCATGCGGGCACCGTAACGCGCCGACGTGTCGAAGTACGGGCCGCGGCTCATCGACTCCGAGCCGCCGCCGATGGCGATGTCGCAATCGCCGAGCTGGATGGCTTGCGCCGCGGAAATGATCGCCTGCAAACCGGAACCGCACAGGCGGTTCACATTGAAAGCGGGGGTCTCGATCGGGCAGCCGGCGTCGATGGCGGCGACCCGGCTCAGGTACGCATCCTTGACGTCGGTCGGGATCACGTTGCCCATGACAACGTGGCCAATGGCGTCGGGCGACACGCCACTGCGTTGCAGGGCGGCCTTGACGACGGTGGTGGCCAGCTGGGTATTGGGCACATCCTTCAGCGAGCCGCCGAAAGTGCCTATCGCGGTGCGGGCGGTGCCGACCACGAAGATGTCGCGTTGGGTCATGTCATTCTCTCCAGAGTGGTGCCGCTACGGCGGCGGGCGGGAGAGTCGATTTTGACGGGGTTCGGCGCGGTGTGTTCAGGGCGGAGACTTGGGCTGGACGGCGGTCACGCCACCGCCCACGCCATGCACGCGCACCGGGCGCTCCGATGATTCGCCCAGCGCGCGGGCACTGATCACGTCGCCCGCCGAGGGCTCGGCAGGCGCAGTCGCCGCACGGAAGCGGTTGAAGCCGGCACCTGGGTTGAAGCGCATCACCCACGGCGTGATCGGGCGGCCAGTGAGTCGTGCCCAGCCATAGCGCAGTCCCCACGCCGCACCGAGCAACAGCACCGCGACGGCAAGGCTGGCCGCGAAGACCAGCCCCAGCATGAAAAGAACCAGGCGAAGGATGAAGTTCATCATCGCGATTAGGCCACCGTATCCGCCGCTGGCTCATCGACATCACCCGTTCGACCGGTACGGGCAAATTCGAATTTGCCCGGCGAATGAATCGGGTCGGTGGTCACATGAATCGTGTCCTTTGGCCCGAAGCTGCCGTCGAGCAGCAACTTGGACAGCGGATTCTCGATGCGTTGCTGGATGGCCCGCTTCAACGGTCGCGCGCCGAAGACCGGATCGAACCCGACCTTGGCAATTTCGGCGAGTGCCGCCGTAGAGACCTCGAGCGCCATGTCCATCTTGGCCACCCGCGCTTGCAGCACTTTGAGCTGGATGGCGGCGATCGATTCGATGTTCTTGGCGTCGAGCGCATGGAACACCACCGTCTCGTCAATCCGGTTCAGAAACTCGGGGCGGAAGTAGTTCTTCAACTCGTCCCACACCGCTTCCTTGATCTCCTCGTTCGGCTTGCCGACCATCGACTGAATGATGGGCGAGCCGATGTTGCTGGTCATCACGATCACGGTGTTCTTGAAGTTGACGGTGCGGCCCTGCCCATCGGTCAGGCGCCCGTCGTCCAGCACTTGCAAGAGGATGTTGAATACGTCCGGGTGCGCCTTCTCGACCTCGTCGAGCAGCAGCACACTGTATGGCTTGCGGCGGACCGCTTCGGTGAGATAACCGCCTTCTTCGTAGCCAACGTACCCCGGCGGCGCACCGATGAGTCGAGCGACGGAATGCTTCTCCATGAATTCGCTCATGTCGACGCGAATCAGGTGGTCTTCGCTGTCGAACAGGAAGCCGGCGAGCGCCTTGCAAAGCTCGGTTTTGCCGACGCCGGTCGGGCCGAGGAACAGGAACGAACCAGTAGGCCGGTTCGGGTCCGACAGTCCTGAACGCGAGCGTCGGATCGCATTCGCGACCGCGCCGATGGCTTCGTCCTGACCCACAACGCGCTCGTGCAGCTTGCCTTCCATCACGAGCAGCTTGTCGCGCTCGCCCTGCATCAGTTTGGCGACTGGAATGCCGGTTGCGCGCGCCACGACTTCAGCGATTTCTTCAGCGCCGACCTGCGTGCGCAGCAAGGTCGGCACGCTCGACTTGCCCTTGCTCGTCTCGCTTTCCTGCGCTTCTTTCAGGCGCTTTTCGAGTGCCGGCAGTTGGCCATACTGCAGCTCTGCGACCTTGTTGAAGTCGCCCTTTTGCGTGAACTCGGCGATTTGGAATTTGAGCTTGTCGATCTCCTCGCGCACCTGAGCGCTGCCTTGCGCCTGCGCCTTCTCGGCCTGCCAAATCTCGTCGTAGTCGGCGATCTCCTTCTGCAACTTGACGATGTCTTCTTCGATAAGGGCAAAGCGCTTTTGCGAGGCTTCGTCCTTTTCGCGACGCACCGCTTCGCGCTCGATTTGAAGTTGGATCAGGCGACGGTCCAGGCGGTCCATCACCTCGGGCTTGGAATCCATTTCGATCTTTATTTTCGCCGCAGCCTCATCGATCAAATCGATGGCCTTGTCGGGCAGAAAACGGTCGGTGATGTAGCGATCGCTCAGCTCGGCCGCAGCCACGATAGCCGGATCGGTGATGTCGACGCCATGGTGAACCTCGTACTTTTCTTTCAGGCCACGTAGGATCGCCACTGTAGCTTCCACGCTCGGTTCGCCCACGATGATTTTCTGGAAGCGGCGCTCCAGCGCAGCGTCCTTTTCGATGTACTTGCGATATTCGTCCAGCGTGGTCGCGCCGACGCAGTGCAGCTCGCCGCGTGCCAACGCCGGCTTGAGCATGTTGCCCGCGTCCATCGCGCCTTCGGCCTTGCCAGCGCCGACCATGGTGTGCAGCTCGTCGATGAAGACGATGGTCTGCCCTTCGTCCTTCGCCAGTTCGTTCAGCACGGTCTTCAGGCGCTCCTCGAATTCGCCGCGAAACTTGGCCCCGGCCAGCAACGCGGCCATGTCGAGCGACAGCACCCGCTTGCCCTTGAGCGAGTCTGGCACTTCGCCCGCGACGATGCGCTGGGCCAGACCTTCGACGATGGCGGTCTTGCCGACGCCCGGTTCACCGATGAGCACTGGATTGTTCTTGGTGCGGCGTTGCAGCACCTGGATGGCACGGCGAATTTCCTCGTCGCGACCGATGACCGGGTCGAGCTTGCCCAGGCGTGCGCGTTCGGTCAGGTCCATGCAGTACTTTTTGAGCGCCTCGCGCTGACCTTCAGCGTCGGCGCTGTTCACGCCCTGCCCGCCGCGCACTGCTTCGATGGCGGCTTCGAGCGACTTGCGAGTGACGCCGTTGCTGCGCGCCAGATTGCCGATGTCGGCCTTGCTGTCGGCCAGTGCGAGCAGGAACAATTCACCGGCGATGAACTGGTCATTGCGCTTGATGGCTTCTTTTTCGGTGGCCTGCAGCAGCTTGTTGAGTTCCGGTCCGACCTGTACCTGATCGTTGCCCTGCACTTGCGGCAGCTTCTTGATGGCGGCTTCGGCCGCTTGCGACAAGCCGGGCACGTTGACCCCCGCCCGCTCCAGCAGCGCGCGCGGTCCTTCATCCTGCCGCAACATCGCCGCCAGCAAATGGGCGGGTTCGATGTAGGCGTTGTCGTTGCCGATCGCGAGCGACTGGGCGTCGCTCAGCGCTTCCTGGAATTTGGTGGTGAGTTTGTCTTGGCGCATGGTAGTTTCCTGCATTCGAAATAAGGTCGTTTGCACGGCCTTCAAGGGCGGATGGCTCATTGAACGCGGCAATGGCGCCGCGCGAGAACGCTTTCCTTCAACCGCTTTGTAGCCGCCGCAGAACTGTCTAGCCTTGCGCCGGCGCAAAGGAATGAGAAATCAGGTGTTGCCTGAGGCGATGCCCCAGCGCGCGAGCGCCACGTCATCGGCAACGCGGGCATCGACCCAGCGCGCACCCTCGGGGGTCTGTTCTTTTTTCCAGAACGGGGCCTGCGTCTTAAGGTAGTCCATCAGGAATTCGCAGGCCTGGAAGCTTTCGCCGCGGTGCGCCGACACCACCGCGACCATCATGATCTGGTCGAGCGGCTGCAAGAGGCCGATGCGATGAATGATGCGTGCGCCGAGGATGTCGAAGCGCCGATGCGCCTCGTCGATCATGGCCTCGATGGCCTTCTCGGTCATGCCCGGGTAGTGCTCGAGCTCCATCGACGCCACGTCGCTACCGTGGTTACGGTCGCGCACGGTACCGATGAAACTGCAGACGGCGCCGACCGCCGAATTGCCTTCACGCAGCGTCGCGATCTCGGTCGCGAGGTTGAAGTCGGCAGCCTGGACGACGACGCGGCCTGGCAAGCTCAAGGATGCGCTGGCTGACATGCTATGGCCGCCCTCAACCGCCGGTGACGG
This sequence comes from Variovorax sp., assembly GCA_025352265.1. Classification (GTDB taxonomy): domain Bacteria; phylum Pseudomonadota; class Gammaproteobacteria; order Burkholderiales; family Burkholderiaceae_C; genus Variovorax. Next base: position 36,058 of record JANXTS010000059.1, read on the forward strand.
GCGGAAAGAAAGCGACTTCAGCACCGTCGACCAGCACGGCGCTTTCGGCGCTCATCACCTGATCGAGCGCCATGCGGACCGCCTTGCCGCGTGCAAGCGCTTCAGCATAGGGTGCACCCCGAGCGATCAGTTGATCGCGCAAAGCAGCGAGCGTTTCGGCACGCGTTACGACGGTCTCGCTCGACTTCGAAAGGGCTTCACGAACGGAGGCGAAATAGCGGATCGAAATCTTCATGGTCGTCATCGTGTCGGTCTTAAGCGTTCAGCCGATCAGCGAAGCGAACGGAATGAATTGCACCGTATCGCCCTTCTTGATGGGCTGTGCAGCTGGTGTGTCGACGACGCCATCGCCCCACACGGCGGAAGTCAGCACCCCTGAGCTTTGGTTCGCGAACAGGTCGAGCCCGCCAGCAACGTTACGGCGTGCACGCAGGAACTCGCGGCGCCGGTCGGGCCGGGGCCAGTCGAAGTCGGCACGCATCGCGACCGCGTCGACCGCCACCCGCGACGCGCCTTGCAGCGCGAGGATGAAGGGCCGCACAAGCAGCAGAAACGTCATGAAGCTCGACACCGGATTGCCCGGAAGTCCGGTGATGTGCGTGCCCTGGATGTTGCCGTACGCGAACGGCTTGCCCGGCTTCATCGACAGCGACCAGAGCTGCAGTTCACCAAGCGCCTGGATGGCCGCCTTGATGTGGTCCTCTTCGCCGACCGACACGCCGCCGGTCGTGATGATGAGGTCGTTTTTGGCGGCGGCCGTCCGCAAGGCGTCGATGGTCGCGTCACGCCGGTCGGGCACGATGCCAAGGTCGTTGACTTCGCAACCAAGGCGGTGCAGCAACGCACGCATGAAGAAGCGGTTGGAGTTGTAGATCGAGCCCGGCTTCATCGCTTCGGGGGCCACTTCGCCAGGCATCACCAGTTCGTCGCCGGTCGACAACAGCGCGACGCGCGGGCGCTTTGCAACGGTCAATCGATCGAAGCCGACGCTGGCTGCAAGCCCAAGCGCAGCGGGCGTCAAGCGCTCGCCACGCGCCAGTACGACATCGCCTGCCGCCACGTCTTCGCCGGCGCGGCGAATCCAATTGCCCAGGATTGGCGCGACAGAGATTCGCACACTGCCGAGGCCGCCTTCTTGCGATAGCGCCGACGTGTCCTCCTGCATCACGACCGCGTCGGCACCTTCGGGGATTTGCGCGCCGGTAAAGATTCGCGCCGCCGTGCCCGCCGCCAACGCCGAGCCGACGGTTCCGGCCGGGATCCGCTGCGTCACCTGAAGGACCGCATCGACCGCTTGGCAGTCAGCAGTGCGCACCGCATATCCGTCCATCGAGCTGTTGTCGCGCGGCGGCACGGTCAGCCCCGAGACGACGTCTTGCGCCAACACGCGGCCGTCTGCTTCGAAGGTGAGGACGCTTTCGGTGCCGAGGGCGGGCGTTGCCTTGGCAAGCAGGCTGGCGACCGCCTCGTCGAGCGGCATCAACGAAGGTCGTGCGGTGGGTGCGGATTCAGGCATGGTGCTGGTTGTATTCGAAGCGCTCGCCGCTGTCGATCAGCCAACGCGCCAGCGCCTCGGCATCGTTCAGGTCGAACACCGGGAGCGGGGTGGGCTCAGGCAGCCGGGCCGCATCGTCGGTTGCGATGCCGACGATGAAGCGATCGTCGATGTAGTGCGCGGCACGCTCCGGCTCGCCGTCTTGCGCCGCACGCCACACCTCGATCTTCGGCAGATCGGCGTGACGGAAGCCTTCGACAAATACCCAGTCGATTCGGGCATCGAGTTCGGCGATGAGGTCATGGACCGACAGCTGCGTCGGCTGTTCGAACTCGCGCAGCAGGGCGAGCCGCTTGTCCGAGGCGACCACCACTTCGAAAGCACCCGCTTCACGGTGGCGGTACGTGTCTTTGCCTGGATGATCGACGTCGAACTTGTGGTGCGCGTGCTTGACGACCGACACACGCTGGCCGCGTCTCTTCAGTACGGGTATCAACAGCTCGACCAGCGTGGTCTTGCCGGAGCCGGAGTAACCAGAGAAGCCGATCGCTTTCATGGCGACTCAGTCCGAGTTTTGTGCAATGTAGGCTTTGATGGCCTCTGCGTCTGCCGGAAGTTTGACGACGCGCTTGGGCAATGCCTCGATGCCTGCGAAACGCGCCGGGCGTTCGGGCTCATGGCCGAGCGCCTCGACGATCGTCGCTGCAAACTTGATCGGCAGCGCCGTCTCCAGCACGATCATCGGCACCCCTGGCGTGAGATGCTCGCGCGCGGCTTTGAGGCCGTCTGCGGTGTGCGTGTCGATGAGCGTGGCAAAACGCTTGTCGGTGTCGCGGATCGTGGCGAGCCGATCGGTGTGCGTGCTGCGGCTGCTCTTGAAGCCAAAACGCGTGGCCGCGTGTGCGAAGGCCGGGTCACCGCTCAAGTCGAAGCGACCGGTGCGCGCGAGTTCGGCTTCGAACAAGCTGTGCAGCCGCGGGGCGTCGCGCCCCAGCAAGTCGAACACGAAGCGCTCGAAGTTGCTGGCTTTGCTGATGTCCATCGACGGGCTCGATGTCTCGTGCGTGTCGGCAGGCGCCCGCACGCGATAGACGCCGGTGCGAAAGAACTCATCGAGCACGTCGTTCTCGTTGGTAGCGACCACCAGCGAGTGGATCGGCAAGCCCATCATCCGCGCAACGTGTCCGGCGCAAACGTTGCCGAAGTTGCCCGAAGGCACCGCGAAGCTCACCTGCTTGTCGTTGCTGCCGTGCGCCGGCGGTGTCGCCTGAAAGTAGCCGGCGAAGTAGTAGACGACCTGTGCCAGCAAGCGTGCCCAGTTGATTGAATTTACTGTGCCGATCTTGTACTTGCGCTTGAAGGCCAGATCGTTCGACACCGCTTTCACAATGTCCTGGCAATCGTCGAACACGCCGACGATCGCGATGTTGTAAATGTTGGCGTCTTGCAGGCTGAACATCTGCGCCTGCTGAAACGGACTCATGCGGCCTTCGGGTGACGTCATGAAAACGCGCACGCCCTTCTTGCCACGCATCGCGTATTCGGCTGCGCTGCCGGTGTCGCCGCTGGTCGCGCCGAGGATGTTGAGCTCGGCGCCGCGGCGTTTCAGTTCGTACTCGAACAAATTGCCGAGCAACTGCATCGCCATGTCCTTGAAGGCCAGTGTCGGGCCGTTCGACAGGGCTTCAAGGTACACGCCGTCTTCGAGTTCGCGCAGCGGCACGATCTCGTCGCTGCCGAAGACTTCAGCGGTGTACGTCTTCGCGCAGATTGCCTTCAAGTCGGCCGGAGGAATGTCGTCGATGTAGAGCGAAAGAATCTCGAAGGCAAGCTCGGCGTAAGGCAGATCGCGCCACTTCGCGAACATGGACGAATCCACTTGCGGGTAGCTCTCCGGAAGGTACAGACCACCGTCTGGCGCAAGGCCTTCGAGCAGGATCTCGCAAAAGCGTTTGCGATCGGGATGGCCGCGAGTACTGAGGTAGTTCATCGATTCGGTCAGCTCAGTTCTTCTTTGCGAATCCGCACGATCGGCGCCAGCACCGTTGGCAGCGCCTGTAGCTCGGCGATCACGTCGTTGACCGTGCCCTCGCGCGCGTCGTGCGTGAGGATGATGAGGTCGGTCTGCGTCGAGCCCTCGCCGCCCACTTCGTCGGCTTCGCGCTGAAGCACGGCGTCGATGCTGATGTCTGCGGTCGCGAGCAGGCCAGTCACCTTGGCGAGCACGCCGGCCTGGTCGGCCACCCGCAGACGAAGGTAATAGCTCGTCACGACTTCAGTCATCGGCAGCACCCTGAGATCGCTCATCGCGTCGGGATGGAACGCCAGATGCGGCACCCGGTGCGCGGCGTCGGCCGTGTGCAGGCGTGTGATGTCGACGAGGTCGGCGATCACCGCGCTCGCAGTCGGCTCGCTGCCCGCGCCCTTGCCGTAGTACAGCGTGGTGCCGACGGCGTCGCCATGCACGACCACCGCGTTCATTGCGCCTTCGACGTTCGCGAGCAGCCGCTTCGATGGCACAAGGCTCGGGTGCACGCGCAGCTCGATGCCATTGGGCATGCGCTTGGTGATGCCGAGCAGCTTGATGCGGTAGCCGAGTTGCTCGGCGTACTTGATGTCCTGCGCCGCCAGCCTGGAAATGCCCTCCACGTGCGCCTTGTCGAACTGCACCGGAATGCCGAATGCGATCGCGCTCATGAGCGTGACCTTGTGCGCGGCATCGACACCTTCGATATCGAAGGTCGGGTCGGCCTCGGCGTAGCCGAGGCGTTGCGCATCCTGCAGCGCAGTCGCAAAGTCGAGGCCCTTGTCGCGCATCTCCGAAAGAATGAAGTTGGTCGTTCCGTTGATGATCCCGGCGATCCACTGGATGCTGTTGGCCGTCAGGCCTTCGCGCAGCGCCTTGATGATCGGGATGCCGCCGGCGACTGCGGCTTCAAAAGCGACCATCACGCCCTTGGCGTGTGCTGCCGCAAAAATCTCGGTGCCGTGCACTGCGAGCAAAGCCTTGTTGGCGGTGACCACGTGCTTGCCGGCAGCAATCGCCTCGAGCACCAACTGCCTGGCGATGCCGTAGCCACCGATGAGTTCGACCACGATGTCGATGTCCGGATTGGCGATGACGGCGCGCGCGTCGTTCACCACCTGGACTCCCCCTCCGACGACGGCTCTGGCGCGCTCGGTGTCGAGGTCGGCCACCATCGTGATCTCGATCCCACGACCGGCGCGGCGTTTGATTTCTTCCTGATTGCGTTCAAGCACTTTGAAAGTGCCGCTACCGACCGTGCCGATGCCGAGCAGGCCTACTTGGATTGGGTTCATTCTTGGAAATCTCGTCGAAAATTCAGGCGTTGCGCGTGCGGTAGCGCTCAAGAAACTTGGCGATGCGGTTGATCGCCTCGCGCAGGTCTTCTTCGTGCGGCAAAAACACGATGCGGAAATGGTCCGGCGTGGCCCAGTTGAAGCCGGTGCCTTGCACCAGCATCACCTTGGTTTCCTTCAACAGCTCGAGAAAGAAAATCCGGTCGTCGTCGATCGGATAGACCTTGGGGTCGAGCCTCGCAAACATGTACAGCGCTGCCACGGGCTTCACGCAGCTCACCCCCGGGATGGCGGTGATCAACTCGTATGCCAGGTCGCGCTGACGGCGGAGACGACCGCCCTTGCCCACAAGATCGTTGATGCTCTGGTAGCCACCCAAAGCGGTCTGAATCGCCCACTGCCCCGGCACGTTGGCGCACAGCCGCATGTTCGAGAGCATGTTGAGCCCCTCGATGTAGTCGAGAGCCTGCTGCTTAGCGCCGGACACCACCAACCATCCGGCGCGATAGCCGCACGAGCGATAGCTTTTGGAAAGCGAATTGAAGGTGAGGGTCAGCACATCGGTGCTCAGGCTGGCTATGGCGGTGTGCTTGACGTCGTCGTACAGCACCTTGTCGTAGACCTCGTCGGCCAGCAGCACCAAGCCATGCTCACGCGCGATGTCCACGATGCTCTTCAGAATCTCGTCGGAATAAAGCGCGCCGGTCGGGTTGTTCGGGTTGATGACGACGATGCCCTTGGTGCGCGGCGTGATTTTGGAACGCAGGTCGTTCAGATCGGGCATCCAGCCATTGGCCTCATCGCACAGGTAGTGCACCGGCGTGCCGCCCGACAGGCTCGACACTGCGGTCCAGAGCGGATAGTCCGGCGCCGGCAGCAGCAGTTCGTCGCCATCGTTCAGCAGCGCATTGGTGGCCATGGCGATGAGTTCGCTGGCGCCATTGCCGAGATAGATGTCGTCGAGTGTGACGCCAGCAATCCCCTGCTTTTGCGTTTCGTGCATCACCGCTTTGCGCGCCGCGAAGATGCCCTTGCTGTCCGAGTAGCCCGCCGACGCCGGCAGATTGCGGATCATGTCTTGCTGCACCTCTTCTGGTGCGTCGAAGCCAAACATCGCGAGGTTGCCGATGTTGAGCTTGATGATCTTCTGGCCCTCTTCTTCCATCTGCTTTGCGGCGTCCATGATCGGACCGCGGATGTCGTAGAGAACGTTGGCCAGCTTGGTCGATTTTTTGAGTTGCTTCAAAACGAATTGCCCTTCCGGACTGGTTGCTCTAAAGGCCCTGCGGAGCCTCGTGTCACTGAGGGAAACCTATAATTTGACCACAGTTCGTACCTCTGCCAGATGAAGCTCCAGCCCGACAAATCCGACGTTCAGACCCTTACCGCGCACGGCCCTGGCTGGGTGGCCATCAACAACGAAAAGGTCGAGGGCAGCGTGGTGGTGGGCTCGCGCGGCGAGCGATTCGAGTGGGATTGCACACGCTTCGACGAGATCGGCGCCGAGCACTTTGCGCAGCTCGCTGCGCTGGACGCCGAGCTGATCATTTTTGGTAGCGGAAAGCGAATCCGGTTTCCGCAGGCGGCCTGGCTGCAACCACTGATGGCGAAGCGAACTGGCGTCGAGACAATGGACACGCCCGCTGCCTGTCGCACGTACAACATCCTGGCCGGGGAAGGGCGCCATGTGGTGGCAGCCTTACTGGTCGAGCCGCCCGACGGCGCCGGATAGTTCTCTTTTCGGGGTAAAATCGCGGGCTGCGACACGGCGAACTGCACTCAGTTAGCAACGACCAATCCTTCACTTCGGCGAGTGTGCTCGCGAGTGAAACTCAACGGAGAAAACAAGTTTCATGGCGATCGTTGTCAACAAACCCATCCCTGAATTCGATGCCAATGCCACCGGTGGCCTTAAGGTTTCGAACACTTCGCATCTCGGTCATGTGCTGGTGATGTACTTCTACCCCAAAGACAACACCCCTGGTTGCACGACTGAAGCAATGCAGTTTCGCGACCGGTTCAAGGATTTTGTGAAAGCCGGTGCCACCGTGTTCGGCGTGTCCCGCGACAACATGAAATCGCATGACGAGTTCAAGGCCAAGCTCGAGTTACCCTTCGAGCTGATTGCCGACACCGAAGAAAAGATGTGCCACATGTTCGGCGTGGTGAAAAACAAGATCATGTACGGCAAGAAGGTCAAGGGCATCGAGCGCAGCACGTTCTTGATCGGTGCCGACGGCATTTTGAAGGCTGAATGGCGCGGCCTCAAGGTGCCGGGCCACGTAGATGACGTGCTGAAAGCTGTCAAGGCTCTGAAAAAAGCCGCATGAAAATGCAAGTGTTGGTCGTTTGACCGTTGCACTTGCAACACGACCGATCGCAGTTGCGTCATCCGTGGTGTGCATAATGAACCCATGCCGTTGAGCAAGACCGCATCCCCTGAACAAAGCCGCCTTGGTCTTAAGGCGGCTTTTTCGTTTTCTGGTTCCCACTGTCTAGCGAGCAACCTCCCACATGCCCTTGCCTCCTGCCCCCACGAAACGCGCCGCCCTGCTCTCTCCGGACGCGCTCGACGCGCCAGCGCAATCATCGCAAAAGGCGCCCCGACGCGCCGTTGGCCGTCACGCTGACGAAGCGCCCGTCGTCGGCTCGCAGCCGCTGGAATTGTTCGATCGTCGCAATCTCGACGCAGGCGGAGCCTCCAGCACCGGGCCGGCCCGGCAAATCGAGACGAAGCCACGCCCCGTCGTAAAGGCGGAACTGTCGCCTCTGCCAACACAAGCCAAGGTCGAACGCGCGCCCTCACCGGTTCAGACGCTGACGCCAACACCCGCGCCAGTAGCACGTGCCCGACAAGAGCGCGTGCCTCAAGACAATGTGCGCCCGCGCCGCGCAAAGTCTTCGGGTCCGGCCAAGCTCTTTGTGCTGGACACCAACGTGCTGCTGCACGATCCGATGTGCCTGTTTCGCTTTGAAGAACACGACATCTTTCTGCCGATGATCGTGCTCGAAGAGCTTGACGGTCACAAGAAAGGCACAACTGAAGTCGCGCGCAATGGCCGCCAGACCAGCCGCACGCTGGACGCACTGGCCGGCGCCAAGGATGCCGACATCACCAAGGGGCTGAAGCTCGACGCCACCGGCCATCGGGGCGCGGGTGGCAAGCTCTTCTTTCAGACAGCGCCGCTCGACTACTCGCTGCCGACCAGCTTGCCCCAAGGCAAGGCGGACAACCAGATCCTCGGTGTGGTGCAGGCGCTACGAGACCTGTATGCCCAGGACGCACCGGGTCGACCAAAGCAGGAAGTAGTGTTGGTGTCGAAGGACATCAACATGCGCGTCAAGGCACGTGCACTGGGCCTTGCAGTCGATGACTATCAAAACGACAAGACGCTCGAAGATGGCGATCTGCTCTATGCGGGCTCGTTCGCCCTGCCGCCCGACTTCTGGACACGTCAAAGCAAGACGGTCGAAAGCTGGCAGAGCGGCAGCACGACGTTCTATCGCATCAGTGGCCCAATCGTGCCCAACCTGTATATCAATCAGTTTGTGTACTTCGAGGCGCCGGGCGAGCCGAGCATGTACGCACGGGTGACTGAAATCCGAGAGAAGACCGCGGTACTCAAAACGCTCAAGGACTACAGCTCCGGCAAGAACGCGGTGTGGGGCGTGGCCACCCGGAATCGCGAGCAGAACTTCGCGATGAACCTGCTGATGGACCCGGACATCGACTTCGTCACGTTGACCGGTACGGCCGGCACCGGCAAGACGTTGATGGCGCTGGCGTCGGGCCTTACGCAAGTGCTCGACGACCGGCGCTACACCGAGATCATCATGACCCGTGCCACGGTCAGCGTGGGTGAAGACATCGGCTTTCTTCCGGGCACCGAAGAAGAAAAGATGGGCCCGTGGATGGGCGCGCTGGACGACAACCTTGAGTTCCTGGCCAAGGGCGATGGTGGCGGCGCCGGCGAGTGGGGCCGCGCGGCCACCAATGAGTTGATCCGCAGCCGCATCAAGATCAAGAGCATGAACTTCATGCGCGGGCGGACGTTCTTGAACAGGTACGTGATCGTCGACGAGGCACAGAACCTGACACCCAAGCAGATGAAGACGCTGATCACCCGAGCCGGACCGGGCACCAAGATCATCTGCATGGGCAACCTTGCGCAGATCGACACGCCATATTTGACCGAAGGCTCGTCGGGTCTGACTTTCGCGGTCGACAAGTTCAAGGGATGGCCGCACGGCGGACACATTACGCTGGCGCGCGGCGAGCGTTCACGACTCGCGGACTTCGCGAGCGAGGTGCTCTAGGCGAATTTTTCGGGTCGAAAGAAGTCCGCGCCGCCCAATGCTGCGCGGGCTTTTTTTTGTCCGAAAATGGATCTACTGCCACGACGCTGTCAGAAGGCTCGCATCAACCTTGCGGTCATGACGAACAAGAAAAATGCGCCCGTCGACCGACTTTTTCAACTTGTTCAATTGATTCTCGGCTGACGCCTGACCACGGCGGCGCTTCTTGTGCGGCGGTTGGAGATTTCGGCGCGCACCGTGGACCGCGACATCGGGGACTTGCAGCGCGAGGGCGTACCGATCGAGGGCGAGGCTGGCGTCGGCTATCGGCTCGGTGCCGGCTTCGACCTGCCGCCACTGATGTTCACGAGCGATGAGCCAGCGGCGCTTGTAGCGTCAGCAAGATTGGCGCTGCGTTACGTAGATCCGACGATGGCGCGCCACGTTGAGATGGCGCTGGGAAAGATTCTGTCTGCGCTCCCACCAGTGGCACGCGCGACGGCCGAGACATTGGCGCTCTACGCGTCGGCAATTGCGCTCGACGACGCGACTCGCTCGTGCTTGCAGACGTTGCGAGAAGCCGTTCAATCCCGAAACAAACTGACCTCGCTATGCTGACGGCAGCGGTGCACAAGCGAGCGCATCGTGGGGCCGCTGGGTTGCCTTTATTGGGGCAAGGTCTGGACGTTTTCAGCGTGGTGCGAGTTACGCAACGACCTCAGGGGGTTTCGCATCGACCGCATCGCGCACATCGAGGACTCTTACCGAGATGTTGCGACGCCTTCAGGCTGATCCGCTGCCGCGTCAGTACTCGTACCCGCCGCCGCTCGCCAGACTCTCGAACTTGGTGATCGGCTTCAGGAAGGCCAGCTTGATGGTGCCGGTCGGCCCATTCCGCTGCTTGCTGATGATCACTTCGGCAACGCCAGGCTCTTTCGAGTCCTTGTTGTAGTAGTCATCGCGGTAGATGAACATGATTACGTCAGCGTCCTGCTCGATGGCGCCCGACTCGCGCAGATCGCTCATCATCGGACGCTTGTCCGTCCGGCTTTCGACGCCCCGGCTGAGCTGCGAGAGTGCAATCACAGGGCACTTCAGCTCCTTGGCGAGCATTTTCAAACCGCGCGAGATTTCACCAACCGCAGTGGCACGATTTTCATCGCTCATCGATGTCGAGACGCTCATGAGTTGCAGGTAGTCGACAACGATCAAACCGAGCTGTCCGCAGGTACGGGCCAGCCGCCGCGCGTTGGCGCGCAGTTCACTTGTCGTGAGGCCGGGCGTGTCGTCGATATGCAGCGAAATGTTGCGCAGTTTCTCGATGGCCTCGGTCAATCGCGGCCACTCTTCATCTGTGAGTTTGCCGGTGCGAAGATGCGTCTGGTCGATGCGACCGATAGAACCTACGATCCGCACCGCGAGTTGGGACGCACCCATTTCCATGGAGAACACGGCGACGGGCAGACCTTCATTCAGCGCGACGTGTTCTGCGATGTTGATTGCCAACGCCGTCTTGCCCATCGAAGGGCGCGCGGCCAGCACGATCATGTCTCCCGCCTGAAAGCCCGATGTCATGCGGTCAAGGTCGACAAAGCCGGTCGGCACACCCGTGATGTCGTTCGGGTTGTCGGCCATTTCGGTCACGCGATCGAGCAGTTCGACCACCAGGGAATCCATACCTTGGAATCCCTGTTTCATGCGCGAGCCTTCCTCGCCGATGTTGAAGATCTTTTGCTCGGCTTCGTCGAGGATCTTGTCGACAGCCTTGCCTTGTGTGTTGAACGCGTTGGTCGCGATTTCGTCGCTGGCCGAAACCAGCTTACGCAGGATCGAACGTTCGCGAACAATCTCGGCGTACCGGCGAATGTTGCTTGCGCTCGGAACATATTGAGCGAGCGAATTCAGATAGACAAGACCGCCGATTTCGTCGGCCTTGCCAAGATTCTGCAAGTGCTCGTAGACAGTGATCACGTCCGCCGGCTTGCTCGCATTGATCAGCGTGCCGACCGACGCGTAGATCAGCTTGTGCTCATAGCGATAGAAGTCGCTATCAACCAGCAGATCGCCCATCCGGTCCCAGGCGTTGTTGTCGAGCAGCAGGCCTCCGAGCACGCTCGACTCCGCTTCGATGGAGTGTGGCGGGATGCGCAGTTGCGCGACCTGACGGTCAGAGGAATCGTTTTCGGCGTAAGAAAAAACAGCGGACATGGGGCCTCGAATTGGAACGGCATGCTACGCCTGCGACTGCTGATGCGTCCACGCACAACGCTGTGTATGTGCTGTGCATCTGCTGTGCAAAAGCCTGTGCACAGTGGCTGAACAACTTGGCATGACCCGGATGACTCGGCGCCGAAGTCGGAAAGCAAAAAAAGAAAAACCGCCCGAAGGCGGTTTTCGCAAGGGACGCACCAAGGTGCGCGCAATCAGTCCGCAATCAAGCGGTTTCGCCGTAAACCGTGACGGTGATATCGACCACCACATCGGTGTGGAGTGCAACGCTCACCGTGCTGTCACCGACGATCTTGATCGGGCCGTTGGGCATGCGCACTTGCGACTTGGCGACTTTGTAGCCTTGCTTGGTTAGCTCTTCGGCAATGTCGCCGTTGGTAACCGAGCCGAACAACCGACCGTCGACACCCGCTTTTTGCGTCAGCTTAACGGCGGTACCACCCAGCTTTTCGCCTTGGGCTTGCGATTCGGCAAGCTTGGCAGCTGCCGCTTTTTCGAGGTCGGCACGCTTGGCGGCGAACTCGGCCTTATTGGTTTCCGTGGCGCGCCGAGCGCGGCCCGACGGAATCAGGAAATTGCGTGCGTAGCCGTCTTTGACCTTGACGATATCGCCGAGGGCGCCAACGTTGACGATCTTGTCCAGAAGAATGATTTGCATGGTGTCGAACTCCTTAAACGCGGTGCTGGTCGCTGTACGGCACCATCGCGAGGAAGCGTGCACGCTTGATCGCGGTGTTGAGCTGGCGCTGATAAATCGCGCGGGTTCCGGTCAGCCGCGCAGGGATGATCTTGCCGTTTTCGCTGATGAAATCGCGCAGGGTATCGATGTCCTTGTAGTCGATTTCTTCGACATTCGCGACGGTAAAGCGGCAGAAACGCTTGCGTTTGAACAGCAGCGACTGGGTGTTGCGCTTGGGGCGCTTGTCTTTATTGAACTTCTTGAACGTGGCCATGATTGGACCTCTCGAAAATTAATCTTGCTGAAAATCCTGGATGTGCAGTACGGGATGTTTACCGTTGCCGGGAGTTGCCAGAAAGCCCTGAAATCGCCAGAGACTCCCCAACGCCTGTCTTGCTAGGCGCTCAGCCGTTGTGCCGAACGCAACGGCCTTCAAAGCCGCCTTCACCTGCCTTGGTTGCCCTGCTTCTTCGATCTTCGATTCGTGTTCGAGCCGAAGATCGATGACTGGCAAGCCGGAAGGCGTGAATCGCAAGACAGTGAACTCTGCGATTACAGCTGTCAGCAGAAGCTGATTTGCCGCGATCGCTTTGTCAGTCACCGTCGCACCATCAATTATTGTTGTTCGCGTACTCGGCTTGTTGGGCCTTGCGGGCCTCTTCGCGCTCGACCGTCTTCATCATTGACGAAGGGCCGGTGTCTGCCTTCTTCTTGACCACGGTCAAGTGACGCAACACCGCGTCGTTGAACTTGAACGCGTGTTCGAGTTCGGCCATCACGGTTTGCTCAGCTTCGATGTTGACGCAAAGGTAGTGCGCCTTGCTGAGCTTGTTTACCTGATAAGCAAGTTGGCGCCGGCCCCAGTCTTCGACGCGATGGATCTTGCCGCCGCCAGTCGTGATGAGGCCCTTGTAACGCTCCAGCATCGCCGGAACTTGCTCGCTTTGATCCGGGTGGATCAACAGGATGATTTCATAGTGACGCATAGCACTCCTTGTGGAATTTCCTCAAAACGAGGGGAAAGCCACCCGCGGCGTCTGACGCAGTGTGGCAAGGCAAAGCCTGCGATTATATCCCTCAGGCCGCCAACCTCGCTTACGTCGGCCGGTATGAGCCTTCGAGCGCTCGGTCGAGCTCAGCGGCTTTGTCGGCGCCGACCGCGGCTCGGATCTTCGGCGCCAATGCCAAAAGTTCGTCGTAAGTCGAGGTTCCCTCGACCGACAAATTCAGCCGGAAGCCGCGCAACCCGAGCGAGCCTGTCAGCCGAGTCGCAATGGGATACGCGTCCTGATAGCGCTGCTGACCGGAGCGTCCTGGCGCTGACTGCACCTGGTCAGCAGAAACGGTGGGAACGGCGGGAATGGCAACGGGAGCAAACGAAAAAGCGGGTGATGGTGAGTGTGTGGGCGTGGGACGAATCGCAGCAGCTCCAGGCTCGGACGCTATGCGAACCATCGCCGGTGCGTCCATTCCGTTGAGTAAGGCGAGCAGCCCCAAATCGACCAGGTAATCGAGATCTTGCTGCGAGATTCCCATTCCGGCAGCGAGCACGTCGTTTATCGAACGCCGACCGTCGCAAAGGATAAAGGCCGAGCGCTGCCTTGGCGTCAACCGCACTGAACGGTCCTTCAGCGCCTGCTGGCCAGCGTCGGTCTTGACAAGAATCATGATTTCGATAGTTGCGAAGTGAATGGTCGATCACCGCCAGTGCGTCGGTCGCTACCGACGCGGCAAGGCGCGCGCTGTCAATTTCGGAGTTTGACATCAAAAAAGCATTTTGTTGCAATTACACGAACCTGACGCAGGCATTGCGGTGGCGGTGTGAATAAATTGGCAGCGCGGGCGCAACAGCCGCACGCTGCCTCTCACGACTCAGCGTGCAGCCAGCTGCTTCCAGGTGTCGATCACACTATCTGGATTGAGGGAAATCGATTCGATCCCTTGCTCGGCAAGCCACATCGCGAAGTCAGGGTGGTCGCTCGGCCCCTGTCCGCAAATGCCGACATATTTTCCCTGCGCCTTGCACGCCTTGATAGCGCGACTCAGCATGGCCTTGACCGCAGGGTCGCGTTCATCAAAATCGGCCGCCAGGAGTTCGAGGCCGGAATCGCGGTCCAATCCCAACGTGAGCTGCGTCAAGTCGTTCGAACCAATGGAGAAGCCGTCGAAGAATTGCAGGAACTCGTCGGCCAGGATGGCGTTGCTCGGTACCTCGCACATCATGATGATCTTGAGCTCGTTCTCGCCGCGCTTGAGCCCCTCGGCGGCCAGCAGGCCGGTCACGCGCTCGGCTTGACCCAGCGTCCGCACAAACGGCACCATGATCTGAACGTTCACTAAGCCCATCTCGTTTCGGACGCGCTTGAGCGCCTCGCATTCCATCAGAAACGCCTCCCGAAAATCGTCGCTGATGTAGCGTGCGGCGCCGCGGAAACCGAGCATCGGGTTCTCTTCCTCTGGCTCGTAACGCGAACCGCCGATCAGCTTGCGATACTCGTTCGACTTGAAGTCGGACAGCCGCACAATCACCGGCTTGGGCCAGAAAGCGGCAGCGATGGTCGCGATGCCTTCGGCTACCTTGTCTACATAAAACGCGCGGGGCGAAGCATGACCACGCGCCACCGACTCGACCGCTTTTTTCAGGTCATTGTCGACATTGGGGTAGTCGAGGATCGCCTTGGGGTGAACACCGATGTTGTTGTTGATGATGAACTCAAGCCGCGCCAGCCCGACGCCATGGTTGGGCAGTTGCGCAAAGTCGAATGCCAGCTGCGGATTGCCGACGTTCATCATGATCTTCAAGTCGATTTCGGGCATCTCGCCTCGCTCGACTTCGGTCACTTCGGTTTCGAGCAAGCCGTCGTAGATGTAGCCGGTGTCACCTTCCGCACAACTCACGGTGACGAGCGTTCCTTCCTTCAGCAAATCAGTCGCGTCGCCGCAGCCGACGACGGCCGGAATCCCGAGCTCGCGCGCAATGATGGCGGCGTGGCAGGTGCGACCGCCACGGTTGGTCACGATAGCGGCCGCCCGCTTCATCACCGGCTCCCAATTGGGATCGGTCATGTCGGTCACAAGCACGTCGCCTGCCTGGACCTTGTCCATTTCGCTGATGTTGTAGACGAGCCTCACCGGACCGGTACCGATCTTCTGACCGATTGCGCGGCCTTCGGCCAGCACAGCCCCCTTGCCCAGCAACTTGTAGCGTTGCTCGGCCTTGCCTTGCTGCTGGCTCTTCACCGTTTCGGGCCGCGCTTGCAAGATGTAGAGATGTCCATCGGTGCCGTCCTTGCCCCATTCGATGTCCATTGGGCGACCGTAGTGCTCTTCGATGACCAACGCGTATCGAGCGAGTTGTTCGACGTCGGCGTCGCTTAGCGAATAGCGGTTGCGCTGTTCAGTCGGCACGTCGGTTGTCTTGACCAGCTTGCCGCTCGCCTTCTTTTCTTCGGCGCTGGCGAATTCCATCTGAATCAGCTTGGAACCGAGGTTGCGGCGAATCACGGCACGCTTGCCGGCGCGGAGGGTCGGTTTGTGCACGTAGAACTCGTCGGGGTTGACGGCGCCCTGCACCACCGTTTCGCCCAACCCGTAGCTCGAGGTGATGAACACCACGTCTTCGAAACCGGACTCCGTATCAATGGTGAACATCACGCCCGCCGCGCCCAGATCGGAGCGCACCATGCGCTGCACGCCGGCCGACAGAGCGACCACGTCATGGGCAAAGCCCTTGTGCACGCGGTAGCTGATGGCACGGTCGTTGTAGAGCGAGGCAAACACTTCCTTCATCTTGTGCAACACGTCTTCGACGCCTACCACGTTCAAAAAGGTCTCCTGCTGGCCTGCGAACGAGGCGTCGGGCAAGTCTTCAGCGGTGGCCGAGGAGCGCACCGCAAAGCTGGCCTGTGGGTTGCCTGCGCTCAGCGTTGCGAAGGCGTCGCCAATGGCTCTTTGCAGGTTGTCGGGAAACGGTTGCGCTTCGACCATGGACCGGATTTTTGCACCGACCTTTGCCAACTCACGGACATCTTCCGTATCAAGCGCGGCGAGCGCCGAACTGATCTTGTCGGCAAGCCCGTCGTGCGCAAGGAATTCCCGAAACGCGTGGGCTGTGGTGGCAAAGCCGGTGGGCACGCGGACGCCCTGAGGCAGCTGCGAAATCATCTCGCCGAGACTCGCGTTTTTACCGCCAACCGACTCTACGTCGGTCATTCTCAGGTTTTCGAACGGGACGACCAAGGCGGTCGCTTCGAACAGATCAGACATGGGAAAGCTCCAGAAGTTAAAACCGGCGCCGCATGCAGACGACACCTCAGGAACGTCTTCGTTACTCTGGGTGCGTTGGCGGTCTGCATGGGAAATTTGAAGGTGGGAAAGCGGACTCCCGATAATGATGGAATTGTAGGCGTGGCACCGTTGCACGCGTCGCAGGACAAGGCCGAGCATCATGCAAACCCGTACCGTTTTCTTCATTTCCGACGGCACCGGCATTACGGCCGAAACCTTCGGCAACGCCGTCTTGGCTCAGTTCGAGATGAAGCCGCGCCATGTGCGGCTGCCATTCACCGACACGGTCGACAAGGCCCACCAGGCCGTGAGACAGATTAACCACACAGCGGAGATCGAGGGCGTGCGGCCGATCGTTTTCACCACAATGGCGAACATGGACGTGCTCGAGGTGATTGAAACCGGCAGCAAAGGCATGTTGCTCGACATGTTCGGCACCTTCGTGAGACCTCTGGAGATCGAGCTGGGCGTGAAGTCCAACCACCGCATCGGGCGCTTTAGCGATGTCAGCAAGAGCAAGGAATACACCGCACGCATTGCAGCCATCGACTTCAGCCTGGCGCACGACGATGGTCAGAGCAACCGCGACCTGGAAGGCGCAGACGTCATTCTGGTCGGCGTCAGCCGGAGCGGTAAGACGCCTACCTCGCTCTACCTGGCCATGCAACACGGGCTAAAGGCGGCGAACTACCCGCTGATCCCGGAAGATTTTGACCGGCGTCAACTTCCACCGGCGCTGTTACCGCATCGCAAGAAGATGTTCGGGCTCACGATTCAACCCGAGCGTCTGGCAGAAATCCGCAATGAACGCCGTCCGAACTCCCGCTATGCCAGTCTCGAAAATTGCCGTCACGAGGTAAGTGAAGCCGAAGCGATGATGCGACGCGCCGGCGTACGCTGGCTGTCGACCACCACGAAATCGATCGAGGAAATCGCAACCACCATCCTCCAGGAACTGCGACCCGAGCGACTCGTTTATTAGTCGCTCGGATTGTGGCGCTTCATGCAGGGTGTGCCTGCGGTTTCAGGCAGCGACAGCCACTGTCGATTGCGCCGCTTTTTCCTCTACCGGCGCCGTCACGCGAATCAGGTGATCGAATGCACTGAGCGCAGCCTTGGCACCATCACCCGCAGCGATGATGATCTGTTTGAACGGCACCGTCGTCGCATCGCCGGCAGCGAACACACCGGGCACCGACGTCTGGCCGCGCGCATCGACGATGATTTCGCCGTGCTTGGACAGTTCCACTACGCCTTTCAACCAGTCGGTGTTGGGCACCAGTCCGATTTGGATGAATACGCCTTCGAGCGTCACAGTGCGCAGTTCACCTGAAGCGCGGTCCGTGTAGATGAGACCATTGACTTTTTGGTCTCCGGTTATCTCTGTGGTCTGCGCATTGGTTAAGACCTCGACGTTCTTCAGACTCATCAATTTGCGTACCAGCACCGCATCGGCGCGCAGCGCGGCGTCGAACTCGATAAGCGTTACATGGCCGACGATACCCGCCAGATCAATAGCCGCTTCCACCCCGGAATTGCCGCCGCCGATCACAGCAACGCGTTTGCCCTTGAAGAGCGGACCGTCGCAGTGCGGACAGTACGCCACGCCCTTATTTTTGAACTCGTACTCACCGGGCACGTTGATATTGCGCCACCGTGCACCTGTCGAAATAATGATCGAACGACTCTTCAGTGATGCGCCGCTTTCGAGTTGGACTTCAATGAACTCATTGCCCGGCACCAGCGCTTTGGCGCGCTGCAGATTCATGATGTCGACGTCGTAGTTGCGCACGTGCTCTTCGAGCGCATGGGCAAATTTTGGACCTTCGGTTTCTTTGATCGAAATGAAGTTTTCGATCCCCAGCGTGTCGAGCACCTGACCACCGAATCGCTCAGAAGCAACGCCGGTGCGAATGCCTTTGCGCGCTGCGTAAACCGCAGCAGCGGCACCGGCCGGCCCGCCGCCGACGATCAGTACGTCAAACGGAGCTTTGGCGGCAATTTTCTCTGCTTCGCGCTCTACGCCGCTAGTGTCGATCTTGGCTAATATTTCTTCGAGCGTCATGCGACCCTGGCCGAACTCGGTGCCGTTCAGGAACACTGTCGGCACGGCCATGATCTGGCGTTCCTTCACTTCGTCCTGAAAGGTGCCACCTTCGATCATCGTGGTGCGGATGCGCGGGTTTTGCACCGCCATCAGGTTCAGCGCCTGCACGACGTCGGGGCAGTTGTGACATGTCAACGAAACATAGATTTCGAATTCGAAATCACCGTCCAGCGCCTTGATCTGGTCAAGGATGGCTTGCTCGACTTTGGGTGGATAACCGCCGATTTGCAGCAAGGCAAGAATCAGCGATGTGAATTCATGGCCCATCGGCAAGCCGGCGAAACGCGGGCCGTGGTTCTCGCTTGGGCGATTCACAGAGAACGATGGTTTGCGATGACCGTCGTCACGACTCTCGGTCAGCTTTACCAAGGCCGACGATTCAGCCACGTCCTTCAGCAATGACAACAACTCGCCAGAGGCCTTGCTGTCGTCCAGCGAGGCGACGATCTCGATCGGCTGTATGGCGCGTTCCAGGTAGCTCTTCAATTGGGTTTTAGTGGCGGTGTCGAGCATGACGGACTCACTTCTTTAAGAGACAAAACTGCAGAAGAAACAAAAAAGCCCGGGAGCAGATGCGCCCGGGCAGGGGCACTAAACCGTGTTTAGATTTTGCCGACGAGGTCGAAGGATGGCGCGATAGTTTTGTCGCCATCATTCCACTTGGCGGGGCAGACTTCGTTCGGATGGGCAGCTGTGTAAACCGCTGCCTTCAGTTTGCGCAGTGTTTCTTTCACGTCGCGAGCAATTTCGTTGGAGTGCACTTCGGCGGTCTTGATGATGCCGTCCGGGTTGATCACGAAGGTTCCGCGCCGAGCCAATCCTTCTTCTTCGATGTACACGTCGAATCCCTTGCTCAGCGTGTGCGTAGGGTCACCCACCAGCGGGAATTTGGCCTTACCGACGGCGGGCGAAGTGTCATGCCACACCTTGTGCGAGAAGTGGGTGTCAGTGGTCACTATGTAGACCTCCGCGCCAAGCTTCTGAAATTCGGGGTAGTTGTCAGCGGCATCTTCGACTTCCGTAGGGCAGTTGAAGGTAAACGCAGCAGGCATGAAGATCAAAACCGACCATTTACCCTTCAGCGTTTCGTTGGAAACTTCAATGAACTTGCCATTGAGATAGGCTTGGGTTTTGAATGGGATGATCGCGGTGTTGATGAGTGACATGGTGGTCTCCTTAATGGCTAATGGGGGATGTGTCATTAGTATAACCACCAATATCAAAATATTAATAGTTAAAAACTATTCTGTGCAACGTGCGTCGCCATGACCTCCAAAGCCAACGGTCGGCCCTGCACCTACTCGCTAACGCGGACAAACATTCCACCCATGCGGACCAGCCGAGCACGGGTGTGCTTGCCCCGGTGGCCGGCATCCTCAGACAATGCACTCCCATAACTAGGAAAAAATCATGAAGGGCGACCAACAAGTCATTGAGCACCTGCAGGCCCAGCTTAGAAACGAGCTGACTGCGATCAACCAGTATTTCCTGCACTACCGCATGCTCAAGCACTGGGGTCTGGACAAACTGGCCAAGAAGGAATACGAAGAATCGATCGGCGAAATGAAGCACGCCGACTGGTTGATGGACCGCATCTTCATGCTGGACGGTCTGCCGAACTTGCAGGATCTCGGCAAGCTGAATATCGGCGAAGACGTGCCCGCGTTATTGAACTGCGACCTCGGCGCCGAAACCGCTGCGCAGGCGACAATCAAGGCTGGCATCGCGCATTGCGAACTGGTGCGTGACTACGTCTCGCGCGATCTCCTTCAGAAGATCCTTGACGACACCGAAGAGCACATCGATTTCCTCGAGACGCAGATCGATCTGGTCGGCAAGGTGGGCTTGCAAAATTACCTGCAAAGCCAGATGGGCGAACTTAAATAACGCAGCCTTGCCTTGGTGCCAAGAGCGGGATTTCGGTCCCGCCCTTTTTTTGCTTCCTATTCATGCCGCACTGATTGCTATCTATGCAGTAGCGAGACCGTCGGCACAAACGGGCAATTAGGGCAAACCTAGCCGCGTCCGCTCAGTTTACGGCCAACCGTAAATGGTAGTGATTCTCATTTGTGCGGCTAGAATTGTGACTGACAATGACTGCAACCACCGCCTACTCTTCCGCTACCACGGACCGCCGACGCGCTTATTGGCTCAAGACACTGCACGAGTGGCACTGGGTGAGTTCGGCGGTTTGCCTGATTGGTTTGATTCTTTTCAGCGTGACCGGCTTTACCCTCAACCATGCAGGGCAAATCGAAGCCAAACCGTCTGTTTTGAGCCAGCACGCCAAGATCGAAGAGGCGCTACAAGCCACGCTCGCGAGCCGGAGCGCCGCGGTCAAGGCCGACAGTACGAGCAGGGGCAAGGCGCCCATTCCGGCCGTATTGCAGGCGTGGATACAGAAACAGTTTGAGGTTGACACCTCGGGCCGCGAAGCCGAATGGTCCGATAACGAAATCTATCTATCGTTGCCGCGTCCCGGCGGCGATGCCTGGCTGCGTGTCAGCCTGACCGGCGGCGAAGCCGAATACGAGCGCACCGACCGCGGCTGGCTCGCCTATCTGAACGATCTGCACAAAGGCCGCAACACCGGCGCGGCCTGGAGTTGGTTCATCGACATTTTTGCCGGCGCTACGTTGGTCTTTTCGATCACCGGCTTCTTCATTCTCAAGATGCATGCTGGCAACCGGCCGTTTACCTGGCCGATGGTCGGGATGGGGTTAGCCATTCCGGTGCTGCTCGCGCTGCTGTTTATTCACTGATATCCATCGACTCATCAAGAAGAGGTTCTACGTGCAACTCCGCTATGCCTTGGCTCCGCTCACCGCATCGGTCCTGTTCACCGCCCCAGCCCTCGCGGCCGGGCTTGGGGTGAACATAGAGGTGCCGCGCCTCAGCGGGTCGCAATAGCACCGTCCCTACGTTGCTGCCTGGATCGAACGTGCGGACAGCTCGCTCGAGGCGACCCTTGCGGTCTGGTACGACGTGCGCACCAAGACAAACAATCCCGAAGGCGAAGGCACCAAGTGGCTGAAAGATTTGCGCCAGTGGTGGCGGCGAGGCGGCCGCGAACTCGCTGTGCCTGCTGATGGCATCACAGGCGCTACCAAGCCGGTCGGCAGGCAACAACTCAACTTCACCGAAGGCACGGGCGCGATGCCCAAATTGGCGCCAGGTTCGTACAAGTTGGTGGTCGAAGCCGCCCGTGAAGCCGGTGGTCGTGAGGTCGTGAGCATTCCGTTCCAGTGGCCGCCGACCGCAGCCCGCCCGGTAGTAGCGACGGGCAAGGAAGAGTTGGGGGAAATCACGCTCGAATTCAAACCTTGAACGACGCGAGCATTACTGCCGTCTTCACCGTCCATCGACCCACTTGCACTCCTTGGAGCCTCCCATGAAGTTTCCCGTCCTCGCGACAGCCGCCACTGTGATCGCGCTTCCCGCCGCACTCGGCACCGCGCATGCGCATAACGCGTGGTTGCTGCCTTCTACTACCGTGTTTTCGAAGGCCGACGTGGTCAACATCGATGCTGCCGTATCGAATGATCTGTTCGTCGCCAATCACGCACCGCTGCGCCTCGACGGCCTGCAGATCACTGCTCCCGACGGCAGCACGATCAAGCCGGACAACGAAGCCAAGCTCAAGCAACGAACGGTCTTCGACGTCGCTGTGGCGCAGCCTGGCACCTACCGTATCGCGGTGATCAACTCGGGCGCGTTCGCCTCCTGGAAAGACAAGGCCGGTGCGCAAAAGCGCGCGCGTGGCACGGCCGAGAGCATCGCCAAGGAAGTACCGCCCGATGCAACCGACGTGGTCATCTCGCAATCGTCGGGGCGCATCGAAACCTTCGTTACCGTGGGCAAACCGTCTGCGCTGAAGCCGATCGGCCAGGGACTGGAGCTCATATCCACTGGCAGTCCGACCGATCTGGTGAAGGGCGAAAAGACGACCTTCACGTTGAACATCGACGGCCAGCCAGCCAAAGACCTCGAAGTCACCGCGACGGCCGGCAACACGCAGTACCGCGACAAGCTGCAGGAAACCAGAATGAAGACCGACGCCCAAGGACAGTTCAGCGTGACGTGGCCGACGGCTGGCATGTATTGGCTCGATGTCAGCACAAAGGACGACAAGACCACCGTGCCACTGGCCAAGGAACGTCGCCTGACTTACGCGGCGACCCTCGAAGTCATGCCCTGACGTGTATCCCGACCTCGCTGATTCATGCGCAGCGGCGCCGACTTGTCCTGCGACGCCTTCGTTTGCCAGCTGGCATGTCGCGGGCTATGCCAACGTCGCAGTGCCGCGCCGCGCGGACCCGACGCGTTTGCAGCAACTGCAGGGCCGCACCATGGGCACGAGTTGGGCGTTGCGCTTCGACAACCAGCGCCGGCTTCCACTGCCCCTGGTGCATGCTGCGATCAACGATGCGCTGGCGCGTGTGATCGCTCAGATGAGCCACTGGGAACCCGACTCGGATATCAGCCGATTCAACGCGGCACCCAACGGCTCGCGTCACACCATCGCGCTGGAATTCCGCAATGTCCTGACGTGCGCGTTGCGCTGGGCCGAAGCCAGTGGCAGCGCCATCGACCCCACGGTAGGCGCGCTGGTCGCTTGCTGGGGATTCGGTCCGGACGCGGGCGCGTCTAGTTTGGCATTCATACCGTCGGCGCAGGCGGTTGAGGACGCGCGTGCATGCACAGGGTGGAAACGACTTGCCTTCGACGCAACGACCACCACGCTGTCCCAGCCAGGTGGCGTGAGGCTCGATTTTTCGGGCATTGCAAAAGGCTTTGCTGTGGACCATTGCATTGCGGCGCTCCAAGCCATCGGACTCCGCGACGTGCTGATGGAGATCGGTGGTGAGCTGCGCGGTGCCGGACGCCGGCCGGACGGTCAACCTTGGCAAATTGCCATCGACATGCCAGGTGCCGACCACGCCGTCATACCGCAACGCGTGCGACTCGACGAACTTGCCATTGCAACCTCCGGCAACCGTTGGCATCTGCACGAAACAGACGGCAGACGCTGGTCGCACACGATCGATCCACGCAGCGGTGAACCGGTTTTTAACGAGTTGGCTGCAGTGACGGTGCTCCATTCGTCATGCATGGAAGCAGACGCCCTCGCGACGGTACTGATGGTTCTTGGGCCGATTGACGGCATGGCATTTGCGCAGACCCACGACATCGCCGCACGATTCTTTTGCCGCAACAGCGACGCGTTGGACGTACGTGCCAGCTCAGCCTGGAAATCGCACACCGCCGGCGCGCAATGAGCGACATGTTCATGCGAGTGCTCGGCGCAGGCGCGATGCTGTTTGCGTACGCCGCGTTGTGCTTGGCGGTGTTCTTGCGCGTGCGCAGACGTCGTAGTGCAAATCGTCAGGCCTCGCGAGCGCTGGCTGGCGACGGAGTCAAAAAAACGGCGCTGGTCTTGTTCGCAAGTCAGACCGGGCAGGCTGAATCGATCGCTTGGGATACAGCGCGCTGGCTGCACGATGCGGGCACGCCTGCGCTCGTATTGCCGCTCGACGAGGTTGATGCAACCACCCTTGAAGGCGCGTCGCGCGCCTTTTTTATCGCTAGTACCTATGGCGAAGGCGATGCCCCCGATGGCGCCGCCGCCTTTTCCGAAAAGGTGATGGGCCGGCCGCTGAAATTTCCGACGCTGAGTTACGCCGTCCTTGCTCTGGGCGACCGCGGCTACGACAACTTTTGCGGCTTCGGGCGCGACATCGACAAGTGGCTGGCAGGCACGGGCGCCCGGTCGATGGTCGCGCGCATCGATGTCAACAACGGCGATCCGGCAGCGTTGGCGCAATGGCGGGCGCACTGGCGTACGAAGGTCACCGACAACGACAACGACAACGAAATGATCGCAGGCGGAACAGCGGCAACTGACGGTGTTAGCAGTGAAGCCAGTGTGTTTGCGCCATGGCAGCTTGTGTCGCGTGTGCTGCTGAACGCCGGCAGCGCTGGCGGGCCGATCTATCAACTCGCATTCGGGTCTCCGCAAAGTCTGGTTGCGGACTGGCGTTCCGGCGACCTCGTGCAGATTCAGCTTGCCGGCAATGCGGGTCGGCTTCGCGAGTACTCCATCGCATCGATCGCCGCCGATGGCCAACTCGAATTGCTGGTGCGTCAGGAGCAACACCTCGATGGCAGCCTGGGCGCGGCATCGGGCGTGCTGACGTCAACACTTTCGATCGGTGAAACAGTCGCGTTGCGCCTTCGGCCACACACGCGCTTTCGGCTCGAAGGAAATTCCGGTCGACCACTCGTCCTGATCGGTAATGGGACTGGCCTTGCCGGCTTGCTCAGCCACCTGCGTGCACGGGCTTCGACGCACGCGATCCAAAACTCGACTCCGATGTCTGCGGCGCAGACCGCTCCGGCAGCCGCCGACAGTTGGTTGATCTTCGGGGAGCGGAACGCCGCACACGATTTCCTCCTGAAGGCGGAAATCGAGGCCCTGCAACGACGTGGTCATCTGCAGCAACTGGATATGGTCTTTTCGCGCGACCAACCCGAGCGGCTCTACGTGCAGCACCGTCTGCTTCACCACGCGGACGAGTTGACGAAGTGGGTCCGCAACGGTGCTGCAATTTATGTGTGCGGCAGTCTGAAGGGCATGGCGTCGGGCGTGGACGCGGCACTACGGCACATCCTTGGCGATGCGGAACTCAGCGCGCTTTCGCGGGAAGGCCGTTACAGGCGGGATGTTTATTGAGTGTCTGGAAACGCAGGCAACGGTCTAAGTATTGAGCTTCGCAAATTCCGACATCAGTCAACAGCCAACAGCCAACAGCAATTGCAAATGCGATGGATTCGTATTTATAATACGTTTCCTTAAACAGCCAGCCAATCTGCCGTTCACTGCCATGATCGTTTGCGTTTGCCGCCGAGTCTCTGATCGTGAAATCGCACGCCATGCGCGCGCGGGCATGACATTCGATGAAGTGCAGTTCGAACTCGGTGTGGCCACTCAGTGTGGTCAATGTGAAAGTTGTGCCCGCGATGTTGTCGCGCAATGCAACTCTTCGCATCCTGTCGCCGCGCTGAACCGTGAAACCGGGCCTCAGTCGATCCAGCTTGCCAATTCCATTTTGGAAAGCAAAGCATGGAACTTTTCTGGGCGCTCGGTGGCAGCCTGATCTTCGTAGCCGGCTCGGTTTGGTGGATATTTCGTGCGTAAATCGTGGTCTCTGCCGCCTCGCGGGCACGTTTTTGCGTGCGCGCTCTCTATCGGTTGATTGTGTCTGACCGCTTTTCTTCGCCGCCGACCGTGCTGGGCCTATCTCGAAACACCGTCATCGCTGGTGGTGTCGTACTTCTTCATCTCGCAGCACTTTGGGCCTTGCAAGCGGGCCTAGTACGCAAGGCAGCCGAATTCGTCATTCCGGTCGAGATCATCAGCCAGTTGATCGATCCGCCGAAAGAGCCATCTCCTCCTCCTCCTCCTCCTCCCTCACTGCCACAAAAGCAGCTGACAAAACCTCCTCCAACGCCGCGCCCGCAAGCCATTCGCGAAGCTCGCCCGGTACCGGCGCCGAACGCGCCGATAGGCATCGTCGAACCACCGCCAGCTGCTCAGCCGTTAGCTCCTGCCACGCCGCCTGCACCTCCACCTGCGCCGCCGGCACCCAAGCTGGTCGAACTAAGCGCGGGCCAGGTGCAATGGGTACGCAAGCCCTTGCCGGCATATCCCGCGATGAGCAAAAAGCTCAATGAAAGCGGCACAGTGCTTATCGCGGCCTATTTCAGCAGCAACGGCTCGGTCAGGCGTGCGGAGATTGCGAAATCCAGTGGCTTCGAGCGGCTCGATCGTGCCGCCACCGATGCCGTGTTGCGATCGCAAATCACCCCTTTGGCCAGTGGCAACGAAGAGACGCTTCGTCTGTTCAATGCACCAATCAGCTTTACCCTTTCCGAGTAGCTTGGAACTCATATGAATAATCAATTTGGCCTGATAAACCTCTGGAACCAGGGCGACTTCGTCACCAAAGCCGTCGCCGTAATACTGATCGGCATGTCGCTCGCATCGTGGATCGTCATATTCATCAAGGCGATCGACGTCATCAAGTACAAGCAGTTGGCCAAACATTCTTCCGACTTCTGGCACAGCGAAGATTTCGCTACGGCACTGCAAAAACTCGGCAAGGACAACAGCAATCCGTTTCGCGTGCTGGCGCTCGAGGGCCGTGAAGCCACTGCGCACCATCGCAACACCAAGGCGCATCTGCACGACACGCTCGATGTAAGCGACTGGGTGACGCGCAGCTTGCGCAATGGCATCGACGAGTTCACCGCGCGCCTCCAAACCGGGCTGGCGATCCTCGCGTCGGTCGGCTCCACCGCTCCGTTCATCGGCCTGTTCGGTACGGTCTGGGGCATCTACCATGCGCTGATGAGTATTAGCACTGCGGGGCAGGCCACCATCGATAAGGTCGCTGGTCCGATCGGCGAAGCGTTGATCATGACGGCGCTGGGCTTGGCGGTCGCCATCCCCGCCGTGTTGGGCTACAACGCGTTGGTGCGCGGCAACAAGTTCGTGCTGACCAAGCTCAACAGTTTCGCGCACGACCTACACGCCTACTTCGTGACCGGCGCGCGCGTACAAAGCGGCGGCAGCGATGCCATCGTGGTGTCGCTAAAGAAAGGCTGATCGTCATGGCTTTCGGAACCCAAGACGAACCCGATGAGGTCATGAACGAGATCAACATGACGCCGCTGGTCGACGTCATGCTGGTGCTCCTGATCATCTTCATCATTACCGTGCCAGTGATGAAGCACGCAGTAGCCATCGACCTGCCGCGCGCGACGAGCGAGCCCGAGCAGAGCAAGCCGCAGAACATCCTTTTCAGCGTGACCGCCGACGGCAGCTATTACTGGAACGAACAGAGGATCGAAGACGGCGAATTGCCAGGTCGCCTGAGCGCGGAGGCGGCTAAGGAACCGCAACCAGAGTTGCACATTCGAGGCGACAAGGCGGTGCGCTACGAGCGGGTGGTGAAGGCGATGTCGGAAGCGCGCGAAGCCGGCGTACGAAAGATCGGCTTCATCACCGAGCCGGATCAGAAATGACGGCTTTCGCAAGATAAATTAAGCCATCGCTGCGATTGACTTTTTACTTGAGAATAGTTATCATTTACGTACCACTTCTAAATTTGGCCTTTGATCCAGTGCAGTAGCTCTGCTTCACATGGGCTCATTAGCCTCAGCCGCCCCCTCCGCACCTGTGCAAAGGATTCACATGCCAACCCCAACCAACGCGTTCACCGTTTTGAACCATCCGTCGCTCGACAATTCGGGGCGCGGGGCGGGTCTGACAGCGTCCTCCAGTCCGGTCGCCGGCTTGGTCGAAAGCGTGGAACTCCTCCGAGGCAATAAGACAGTGGGCATCCTGCACAACGGATTGCTCTATCGGCTGCAAGCCACCAAACTCGGCAAGTTGATCCTTACCAAATAAAAGGGTCACCCCGTCACGGCGCAAGTTTCATCGTGGGGCGACTCCCGGAGATTTATTTCCGACGGGTCGTTTTTTGCTAGCCAACGGTTCGCCGACTAGCCAAGCTTTTTTTCACGCTGAACGTAAATGAAATACGCCGACCCAAGAGTCGGCGTATTACCTTGTCGCAAGCGGAACTAAATGTTTGAACGATCAGAGTCCCAAAGCGGCGATCCCGGCCTTCGCGATTTGCGCATCTTCGTTCGACTTCACACCGCTCACACCTACGGCACCAATCACAGCGCCATCCTTCACGATTGGCACCCCACCTTCTAGCAAGGCATCGACGCCGGGCACGGTCAAAAACGCAGTGCGACCGCCGTTGATGATGTCTTCGTAGCCCTTGGTCTCACGGCGGCCCAAAGCGGCAGTGTGCGCCTTGGCTGGCCCGATGTGAGACGAAAGCGCTGCTGCACCGTCCATTCGCTGAAGCCACAGCAAATGTCCGCCATCGTCGACGATAGCGATAGTGACAGCCCAGTTGTTTTTGAGCGCTTCAGCCTCGGCCGCGGCGGCTATGACCTTGGCATCGGCAAGTTCAAGAAATGATTTGGTTTTCATGGTCGAAAGCAGGATGTTGAAGGGCAAAGCATAACGGCCCCAGGCCTGCGCAGTCTTACATCCGGACTCCCACTCGGATGTGGATTTTTAACTCGCAACGCTCTTGCAGCCCCCTAGAATGCGCCCAACTACTTCCTAGCAGCATTCAAGGAGTTCCAAGCATGAACGAACCCGTTACCACCCCCGAAACCGCCGCCGGCGCTGGGCCTTTTGTCCAAATTTTGCCGCAAGCCGACCGGCAACGCGTATTACGCAACACCTATTGGCTGCTGGCACTCAGCCTCATTCCGACTGTTCTCGGCGCTTGGTTTGGCGTGGCAACCGGCAT
Organism: Variovorax sp.; assembly: GCA_025352265.1. Taxonomy (GTDB): domain Bacteria; phylum Pseudomonadota; class Gammaproteobacteria; order Burkholderiales; family Burkholderiaceae_C; genus Variovorax. Next base: position 64,872 of record JANXTS010000059.1, read on the forward strand.
CACAGGCGCGCTCACCGGCGGGGTTGGGTTGATCGTTTTTCTCGGCGGCGCTTTCGGCTTCATGTTCGCCATCGAGAAGACCAAGAATTCGGCCGCTGGCGTGCCCGTGCTGCTCGGCTTTACCTTCTTCATGGGCCTGATGCTGTCGCGACTGATCGCGATGGTGCTGGGCTACAGGAACGGGTCGGAACTGATCATGACGGCCTTCGGCGGTACCGCTGGCGTGTTCTTCGTGATGGCCTCACTGGCGACCGTCATCAAGCGCGATCTGTCGGGCATGAGCAAATTTCTGTTCGTCGGCGTCCTGGCGCTGTTGATTGGCGGCGTAATCAACGTCTTCGTAGGGTCGACCACCGGTATGCTGATGATTTCGGTCGCAGCCATCGGTATTTTCTCCGCCTACATGCTGTATGACCTGAAGCAGATTATCGATGGTGGAGAAACCAACTACATCACCGCAACGCTGGCACTGTATCTAGACCTGTTCAATGTGTTTCAGAGCCTGCTTGCACTGCTCGGCATATTTGGCGGCGAGCGCGACTGACAACCTTTCGGGCAACGGCCGCGCGGCACGGTAAGTTGCTGCGTCAGCAATCAATAGGGCCTGCGGGCCCTATTTTTATGCGAGTTCGAACACTGCGATCGACTCCACATGCGCGGTGTGCGGGAACATGTTGACTACGCCGGAGAAAGTACAGCGATACCCCGCCTGGTTCACTAACAACCCCGCGTCGCGCGCCAAAGTCGACGGGTTGCAACTCACATAGACAATGCGTTGGGGCGGTCTCCAGCCCCCGATGCGTAAGTCGGGATGCTCGTGCAATTCAACGATCGCCTTAGCAAGCGCAAACGCGCCTTCGCGCGGTGGATCGATCAGCCATTTGTCGGCTGCACCGTCAGCCACCAACATGGCGGCAGTCATCGCGAACAAATCGCGCGCAGCGAACTTCGTCGTGGACAACGCTCGGCGGCTGGCCGTTGCCGGTCGGTTGGCTTCGAAGTTGTCCGTTGCGCGTGCCACCAACGTGTCGCTACCCTCGATGCCCAGCACTTCGCGCGCCACACTTGCAAGCGGCAAAGTGAAGTTGCCAAGGCCGCAGAACCAGTCGATGACGCGTTCGGTCGGCTGCACATCGAGAAGACGTAAGGCGCGCGCGACCAGAGAGCGATTGATGTGCGGGTTGACCTGCGTGAAATCGGTCGGCTTGAATGGCATCGTGATGCCGAAAGCCGGCAGGTCGTAAGCCAGCGGTGTGCCGCCTTCTTCCAGCAGCTTCACGGTTTCGGGCCCTTTGGCCTGCAGCCACCATTGCACGCCGCGATGCTGGCGCGCAAAAGACTTGAGCCGGTCGATGTCCGCCGCCGAGAGCACGTGAAGATGCCGAAGCACCAGCGCGATCACACCGAGGCCACCATCCGCCGCGTCGCCGCAGGCCAGTTCGATCTGGGGACACGTTTCGCGCGCATCCATCGAGCCGATCAAAGCCCTCAGCGGCATCAACATGTCGCTTACCTGCTTCGGCAGCACCGGACAGATCTGCATGTCCGCAAGGTAACGACTCTTGCGTTCATGGAACCCGATGAGCACCGTTCCTTTTTTGACGACATGGCGCACTGACAATCGAGCGCGATAACGGTAGTGCCATGAAGGTCCGTCGAGCGGCCGCAACATGTTCTCCGGCTTTACTTTTCCGAGGTGCCAAAGGTTGTCTTCCAGCGCGCGCTGTTTGACGGCCACTTGGGCGACCGGATCCAGATGCTGCATCTTGCAGCCGCCGCAGGCGCCGGTATGCAGGCCGAAATGAGGGCAGCCTGGTCGCACTCGCTGCGACGACTCGCGACGAATGGCAGTGACCGTGCCCTGCTCCCAATTGTTTTTGCGGCGGTGCACGTTGAACTGCACTTCTTCGAAAGGCAATGCGCCTTCGATGAACACCACGATACCGTCGGCCCGGTGCGCCACGCCTTGTGCTTCGAGGTCGAGCGACTCGACGTTCAGCCACTCGGGCTCGGGATAAATCTTCGTCTTCTTTTCTTCAATGGATTCCGTCATGCCACCATTGTCTCAGTGCAGCGTGCAGAGCCCAGCCGGGACACCATCAACGCGACGGCAGATACCGAGCCGGATCGACTGGCTTGCCCTGACGCCGAATCTCGAAGTGCAGCTTCACGCGATCAGCGTCGCTGTTACCCATCTCGGCGATTTTCTGTCCCTTTTGTACCGACTGATCTTCCTTGACGAGCAAGGTCTGGTTGTGCGCGTAAGCCGTCAGGTAAGTGTTGTTGTGCTTCAGGATGATGAGGTTGCCGTAGCCGCGCAGGCCGGCACCCGCATAGACCACGCGTCCGTCAGCCGCAGCAATGATGGGCTCGCCCACCTTGCCGCCGATGTCGAGCCCCTTGTTCTTGGCTTCGTCGAAACCGGCGATCAACGAGCCCTGCGCAGGCCAGATCCAGCCAACGTCTTCATCGCCCGATGCAGCCGCCGCCGGCGCCACGGAAGACGTTGTGACGGGCGGTTTCGTCGGAGTCACCGCAGCGCTCGCCTGGCCCGGTGCCGGCGTGGTTGCGCCGGGTGGGGTTGCAGTTCCAGTTGCGGTCGCAGCCGAGGGCCCGCCGATGGTCGCCTGGGGCACCACGGGGCGCGTCACGACGCCCGAAACATCGGTACTCGCCGATGCACCGGCGACCGCCGTACTGCCCGGCGGAATTACGCGCAACACCTGGCCGACCTCGATCAAATCGGGGTTGTCCACGTTGTTCCACTTCGCAATGTCTTGCCAACGCTGCCCAGTTTCCGTGCCGATACGCCGGATGGTGTCGCCCGGCCGCACGGCATAGTAGCCCGGCTTGCCGTAGTTCTCGATGCCCGCCAGCGGCTTGCCATTGGCATCGGTGGTGATCAGCGGACCACCCGGCGTTGCAGGCGTTGCCGATGGCGCCTTGCTCATCGTGCCGCGATCCTCAATCGGCGCGGGTCCGCGCGACGCGGCACAACCCGCGATCACGAGCGACAAGACCAGCGCAATGCCAGCAACCCAGCTCCGACTTCCAATACCCTGCATGTGTTCTTCCTTAAGCGATTCCGGATTTTAGGGGGACAAAATTAACCGCCTCGAGAACGCAGCGCTCGATCCCGCGAGCCGTCTTGTCGATCACGACAAGGGCCTGGCCGCCGCGCTCTGAATGTGTCGGCGCGACGATGCGGCCACCCACTGCGAGTTGCGCGATCCACGCCTCGGGCACCGCCTCACCTCCGGCAGCAGCAATGATCCCGGCATAGGGCGCGCCCTTTGGATAGCCGACCATGCCGTCACCGAACAGCAAGTGCACCGTTGCCAGCCTGAAGTGCCGCAGGTTGGTTCGAGCCTTCTCGTGCAGACCGCGGAGCCGCTCGATGCTGTACACCTCGGTCGCAATATGGCTCAGCACTGTCGCTTGGTAGCCGCAGCCGGTGCCAATTTCAAGCACCCTCCCCAGCTTGTCGTTCGGCCTGCCGACAAGCGCCGGGGCGCCCAGAAGGAGCTCGATCATTCGCGCGACGACGTTTGGCTTCGAGATGGTCTGGCCCAAGCCGATCGGCAGGCTGGTGTCTTCATAAGCCTGATTGACGAGCGCGCTGTCCACGAAACGATGCCTCTCGACCGCACCCATGGCGCGCAGGACTCGTGCATCGGCAATGCCTTGCGTGGTGAGCCGCTGCACCATGCGCGCCCTGATGGCATCGGAAGCCATGGAGGGCGTAGCGATGACATTGGAAATTGCCGGGAAGGTCGGCCGAGATGGTGCTGCGGGCAAGCGGCCGCGCGTAGTGGCGGCTGCGGTGGGGGTGAGCCGCACCGGAAAACTAGGACGCTGCGTAGCCACGTGCGCGCTTCACGCGTCCGCTGCGCTCAGGCGCGACACGGCTTCGCGCCAGGCACCGAGTTCGGCGTGGTCGGTCAGGTCAATCTGCAACGGCGTGAGCGCCACGTGCCCTGCCGCGGTCGCGTGAAAGTCGGTGCCCTCGCCGCTGTCTTTCGCGCCACCTGCACCGGCGATCCAATACATCGTTTCGCCACGCGGGCTGTCTTGCGTAATGACTTTTTCTGCCGAATGTCGTCGGCCCAAGCGGCATACCTTGAGCGGCTTGAGCTGGTCGAGCGGCCTATTAGGAATGTTGACGTTAAGCAAGAACGCGCCACCATTGAGCATGCCCTCACGCTCGATGCGTTGCACCAACGAGCGCGCAATCTGTGCCGCAGCCTCAATGTGCGCCCAACCCTTGTCGATCTGCGAGAACGCGATCGCGGGGATGCCAAAAAGATAGGCTTCCATCGCGGCGCCGACGGTACCCGAGTAGATCGTGTCGTCCCCCATGTTGGCACCGTTGTTGATGCCAGAGACGACGAGATCGGGCTTGTAGTCCAACAGCCCCTTTAACGCGATGTGAACGCAATCTGCCGGCGTGCCAGTGACGTAGCGAAAACCGTTGTGCGCGTCGCGCACGTAGAGCGGCGCTGCAAGCGTAAGTGCGTTCGATTTGGCGCTGTTGTTGTGTTCGGGTGCGACGACTTCGACATCTGCAATGTCTTTAAGCGCGGCGTGCAATGCAACGATACCCGGCGCCTGGAAGCCGTCGTCGTTGGAGATGAGTATTTTCATGTCGTCGGGGAGTGCGCTTTATTGTAGGTGGCGGCTGCGTCGCAGCAGGGACAACGACCCAACGTCCCCCCGCCTATCATCGCGCGCACTTTCTACATCAGACCCACCCCATCCGGCTAACCACCCCAGCCTCCAGGAGATACGACATGCATGCATGGCTTTGCGAAAACCCCATCGGCGTCGATGCGCTGACATGGCAGGAACTGCCGACGCCACAGCCCGGCCCCGGACAGGTTCTCATTGAGATCAAGGCTGCCAGTTTGAATTTCCCCGATCTGCTGATTGTCCAGAACAAGTACCAGATGAAGCCGCCGCTGCCATTCGTACCCGGCTCCGAGTACGCGGGAGTCGTTCAGGCAGTGGGCAAGGACGTCACGCATCTCAAGGTCGGGCAAAACGTGGCTTGCCTGTCGGGCACCGGCGGCTTTGGCACGCACACGCTGGCGCCCGCCGCGCTGTGCATGCCGCTGCCTGCTGGATTCGGCTATGTCGACGCGGCAGCGTTCATCATGATTTACGCCACCTCGTGGCACGCATTGATAGATCGAGCGCAATTAAAAGCCGGTGAGACTGTATTGGTGCTGGGCGCTGCGGGCGGTGTCGGCACCGCGGCCATTCAAATTGCCAAGGCGGCAGGTGCAAAAGTCATAGCGGCCGCATCAACCGACGAAAAATGTCAACTGTGCGAATCGATCGGCGCCGACGCGACGATCAACTACACCACGCACGCATTGCCCGGCGGCTTTCGCGATGCCGTCAAGGCCGCCACCGATGGCAAAGGCCCCGACGTTATTTATGATCCGGTCGGCGGCGATTTCGCCGAACCCGCATTTCGATCGATTGCATGGCGCGGGCGATATTTGGTGGTCGGTTTCGCATCGGGCCCGATCCCGTCGTTGCCATTGAATTTGATGTTGCTGAAGGGCGCATCACTGGTCGGCGTGTTCTGGGGCGATTTTGCCAAACGCGAACCCAAAGCCAATGCGCAGATGATGGCCGAATTGGCGCAATGGTATGGCGTTGGCAAGATCAAGCCAGTGATCGACAGCACGATGCCGATGTCGCAACTGAAAGCCGCCTATGCGCATATGGGCTCGCGCGGCGTCAAAGGCAAACTGGTGATGGTCAACTGATACGCCTGCGGCACCATTCACGCCGCCCCGCAATAGCGATAGCGATAGCCCTGGCGGTTTATCGGAAGGGCGCGTCGTTGCATCGCGGCAACCGCCTATGAAAAAGCCCGCTGCAGCGGGCTTTTTATTGCTTACCTAATTTGTCCGGCAAAGCGTCAGATCTCGAAATCCGAAAGAGATTTTCCGGCGGCCAGCGCCTCGGTTACCCAACGTGGCTTGCGCCCTCTTCCGCCCGACCATGTTTCACCCGCCGGCCCACGGTATTTAGCAACACCTTTAGCGGCTGGTGCGGTGCTCGCACGTTTAGCCGGGCCACGACCGGTCAGCCTTAAGTCAGCCGCAGAGATTCCGTATTCGGCAATCTTCTTGCGCAGTTCATCGACAACGCCCGCACGTTCATGATTTCGCAGTTCTTCGGCTTGCTTGCGCAATTGAGCGATCTGTTCATCATGCTTCTGGATCTGAGAATTGAGATCGGCGAGGGTGAAAGCCATCGGAATATTCCTTGGAATGGATGAATGAGTTAACCAAGGAATTCTAATTCAATTTGTAATTGCACAATCGATCAAAAATAAAAAAAGCGCACCGGTCACAAGAACCGGTGCGCTTTTTTCAAGGTTTTCAGTTTTCACATAAATCTGGGGTGGCTGATGGGACTCGAACCCACGACGACCAGAATCACAATCTGGGACTCTACCAGCTGAGCTACAGCCACCGAATAGCAAACAATTGTAGCGGCAAAAGCCTAGCGAAGAGCCGGGAGCTCCGAATCAGCGGGCTTCTTTGCCGTGATCTCGGCTTTAAACCTTTGCTTCAGCATCTCGTAGTACGCCGCAGTTTCGGCGCTTGCGACCGCCTGCGCGATTTGTCCCGCCTCTTGTTGGGCAACTTCCGGGGTCGGGGCAGCGCGTGGAATGCTCTTCAGGACGTTCACCACCGCAAAGCCTTCAGCGCCCAGATCGACACCCATCAGCGCCGGCAGTTTGTTTGTATCTGCACGTAGTGCGGCTTCTACGACCGGGATCGGTTGCGACTGCACATCGAGTCGCGAAAGCGTAATTGGCGCACTGAAACTTGCAGCCTTGGCATCCGTCTCCCAGGCCTTCAGCTTGGCATTGCCATCGGCCTTGGCCAATGCCGATGCACGCTCCGCCACCAGCTGCGCACGCACTTTGTCCTTGACCTCGGCGAAAGGCAATGTGCGCGCCGCGGCGTACTGCGTCACCCGGCCAGCAGCGACTTGGTTGGCGCCGACCTCGATCGCGTCGGTGTTGTGCTTGCGCTCCAGCGAATCGGGTGTGAACAACGCGGCCAGGAAGTTTCGGCTCGCGAGCGCGCCAGTACTACCCGGGGCGGGCGTGCGTGGCACATCTGCCGCTTTTTGAATCAGGAGCTTGAGCTTGTCCGCGGCAGGTTTCAAACTGTCCGGCTGCTGATACACGAGATCCTTGAATGCGTCGGCGGCCTTGGCAAACTCCACGGTGGCTTGCTGAGTACGCAGGTCGTTTTGAATGCCAGCGCGAGCTTGTTCAAAGGGTTGGACGGACGATGGCTTGATGTCGATCAGTTTGATGATGTGGTAGCCGAATTGCGTCTCCACCACGTCGCTGATGTCGTTCTTCTTGAGCGCGAACAGCGCATCCTCAAAGGGTTTGACCATTGCGCCGCGTGTCACGAAATCGAGGTCGCCCCCTTTTTCTGCCGAACCAGTGTCTTGTGAGTTTTTACGCGCGACATCGGCGAAGGTATTGGGACTCTTTTTGACCTCCGCCAGCAGCTGCTCGGCCCTTGCCTTGGCTTTCTCGCGATCCGCGGCAGGCGCAGTGGCCGGCGCGGTGATGAGGATGTGGCTCGCACGCCGCTCTTCCTTGGTGCCAAGCCGATCCTTGTTTTGCTCGTAGTAGCTCTTCACGTCGGCTTCATTGAGCTCGATGTTCTTTTTCGCGGCCTCCATGTCGAGCACGACGTACTCGATGCTGGCCTGCTCGGGCCTTTGGAACTGCGTTGCGTGCTGGTCGTAATAGGCCTGCAAGTCAGCGTCGGTCACCGTCACTTTGGATGTGAAGTTGGCCGGGTCGAAGCGCGCCAACTGGACTTCGCGCCTGTCATAAAAAGCATTCAACGCCGCATCGGCTTGACCCCGCGTTGCGAAGGCCGTACCCGACACGCCCAACAGCACTTGCTGGGTAGCGAGGTCGGAGCGCACGGCTGCCTCGTATTGCTCGGGCGTGCGACCGGTGGCACGCATAAATTGTGCGCGATCGAACTTTCCATCTGCACCACGGAACGACGCCAGGCCCGTGTCTTCGGCAAACAAGCGCGACAGGCGCTCTTCCGAAACGGTCATGTTGCTCCTCGCAGCGGCGGCAGCAAGTACACGGTCTCGCACCATGCGTTCAAGCGTTGCATAGCGAGCTGTGCCCGTGTCGAGCAACGCGGCGTCCACGCTCGGGTTCTGTTGACGAATGCGATCGATCTCGTTGCGGTGCTCCTGGTCCCACTGGGGCTGCGTGATCGCCTGGCCATCGACGGTGGCGACCTTCTCACCCTTGCCGTCGCCCTGGTAGCGCTCCACACCGAACAACACGAACGAAGGAATGATCAACAAGAACAAGAACACCATCACGAACTTGTTGTACTTGCGGAAGAAATCAAACATTGAAAGCTCTCTTTGGGGACGGCGCATGCCCGTGGGCTCTGCAATAAAAAAGGCGAACAACATGTTCGCCTTTGCATCGGATGGTGGTGGGTGCTGAGGGGCTCGAACCCCCGACCTACGCCTTGTAAGGGCGCCGCTCTACCAACTGAGCTAAGCACCCCACCTAACACGATGTCTTAGTTCAACGCATCTTTCAGCGCCTTACCGGGACGAAACTTTGGAATCTTGGCAGCCTTGATTTTAATCGCCTCGCCGGTGCGCGGATTACGACCGATGCGAGCTGCTCGTTTGCCAACGGCAAAAGTGCCGAAGCCTACCAGGGAGACGGAACCGCCTTTCTTAAGCGTGGTGCGAATGGCGCCGATGGTGGATTCGAGCGCGCGAGTAGCGGCAGCTTTAGAAATATCGGCATTCTTCGCGATGTGCTCAATCAGTTCGGTCTTGTTCACAAGGGCCCCTTGTAGGTATGGAAAATTGATCGGGTGTCGTCAGCGGCGCAGTCATCCTCAAGGCGGCGAGAAGCCGTTTCGTTCGGGATTAAGGATGAGTTTTCTGACGAGTCGACAGCGCACTGCCGGAAAAGATTAAAACCACTGCCCTGCAGGGTGTCAATACGACACGTCGCTGCTCGGCCCAATGCGGTCCGCGATTTTAGGGGCGTTTTCGCGAACTGCTTTCAAGTGCTTTTGAACTGTTGTCTCAAAGCGCCGCGGCAATCGCTTTTCCTACGTCGGCAGTGCCCGCATCGCCGCCTATGTCCGCGGTGCGTGGTGCGCCGCTTTCCGGTGCCAGCACCTTTTCGATGGCTGCAAGGATCGCGTCGTGCGCGTTCTTGTGGCCGAGGAATTCAAGCATCATCGCGCCACACCAGATCTGGCCAATGGGGTTGGCAATGCCTTTGCCGGCGATGTCCGGCGCCGAGCCGTGCACCGGCTCAAACAATGATGGCGTGGTGCGCTCGGGGTTGAGGTTGGCACTTGGTGCAATCCCGATGGTGCCGGTACAAGCCGGCCCAAGATCCGACAGGATGTCGCCGAACAGATTGCTGGCGACCACCACGTCGAAGAAGTCGGGGCGCTGCACGAAGTGCGCCGTCAGGATGTCGATGTGAAACTTGTCAAGCGTGATGCCTGGATAGTTCTTTGCCATCTCGACCACGCGCTCATCCCAGTAAGGCATGGTGATCGAGATACCGTTCGACTTCGTCGCGCTGGTGAGATGCTTTTTGGGCCGTGACTTCGCCAGTTCGAAAGCGAACTTCAGCACGCGGTCGACGCCGATGCGCGACATCACGGTCTCTTGCACCACGATCTCGCGCTGCGTTCCTTCGTACATGCGGCCGCCGATGCTCGAATACTCGCCTTCGGTGTTTTCTCGCACGATGTACATGTCGATTTCTCCGGGCAGCCGCGGCGAACCGTCGCGACGCACCACGGGCGCGATGATGCCGGGCATGAGACGTGCAGGCCGAAGGTTGATGTACTGATCGAACTCGCGACGAAACAACAACAGCGAGCCCCACAGCGACACATGGTCCGCTATCTTTTCCGGCCAACCGACCGCGCCAAAAAAGATGGCGTCATGCCCGCCGATCTGCTTTTTCCAGTCGTCGGGCAGCATCTTTCCGTGCTTCTCGAAATAGTCCCAGCTCGAGAAATCGAAATGGTCGAACTTCAGGTCGATGCCAAACTTGCGCGCCGCAGCATCGAGCACGCGCAAGCCTTCGGGCATGGTTTCCTTGCCGATGCCATCGCCGGCAATCACTGCGATTCTGTGGTGGGTCATGGTCTCTGTCCTTATGGTCTGGTTATGTTTTGTTCAGCGATGAAGAGAAATCGAGCGCCACACCCCAGCATCCAACGCATCCATGCAGCACGACGCCCTCTCTCTGTGCTTCGAAGGGGTGAACCTGAACCATCGCGCTGAGCATGATCAGATTGTGCGTCGCATGGTCACCGCAAGGCATCGTCGAGACCTGTCAGCAATGGCTCAGCGTTCCGCACGCACCACCAGGCTGACGCCGATGGCGGTCAACGCGATGCCGGCCACGGTAACCGCCGTGATCGGCTCATCGAATAGAAGCCACGCCATGACGGCTGTGCAAGGCGGAACGAGATAAAGCAAGCTTGTTACGGCAGTCGCAGTGCCGCGCTGGATGAGGATGTAGAGCAGCGAGCTGCCACCCAATGTCAGCGCCAATACGGACCATCCCAGAGCTCCGATCGAATGCAAGTTCCATTGAATGGCTTCGGATTCAAGCATTGCGAAAGGCAAGGTCACTATCAACGCCGCGCCCAGTTGCACCACGCTGGCGCTGCGCACATCGCACGGTGCGAGAAACCTCTTTTGGTACAGCGTGCCTGCGGTGATGCAGAGCAGCGCCAGCACGGCCAGGCTCATCGTGACACCGGTAACCTCTCCGCCCTGCACCGCTTTGCGCGCCACGACGAGCACCAACCCGACAAAGCCCAAAAGCAGACCCGCCCATTGTCGGCGGCTGACGGCACCGCCACGCATCGACATCCATACGGCCGTCAACACAGGTTGGACACCGACGAGCAACGCCACCAAACCCGAACCCATGCCGAGCTTTACTGCCGCCCATACGCCACCGAGATAACCCGCCTGAATGAGCGTACCTGTCACCGCGAGATGCCCCCATTGGGAGCGCGATACGGGCCAGGTCACATGCGCCAGCCGTACCCAGGCGTAGAAACATAGAAGCGACAGTGCATAGCGCAAAGCAAGAAACTTGAACGGCGGAGCGAAGGGCATGCCATAACGCGCAACGATGAAGCCGGTGCTCCATATCAAGACAAACACGACTGGCATCGCTCGTAACCAGCCCGCGCCGCGGGCCATCATGTTCTCACCAAACTCATTTGGCCCGCGCCCTGATCTCCGGGATGGCCTTCTGCAGGTAGTACACCATCGACCAGACCGTGAGCACGGCAGAAATCCAGATCAGCCAGTGACCCCACAACCCAGTGTCGATCACGTCGAAGAGCTTGCCGTAAAACAGCAAAAAGGGGATCGCGATCATCTGGACGACTGTCTTGACTTTACCGAGCATGTGCACCGCCACGCTCTTGCCGGCACCGATCTGCGCCATCCATTCGCGCAACGCCGAGATGGCGATTTCGCGGCCGATGATGATGAGCGCGACGAAGACATCGGCCCTTTGCAGGTGCACCAGCACAAGCAACGAAGCACAGACCAGAAACTTGTCGGCCACCGGATCGAGAAACGCGCCAAAGGCCGAGGTTTGGTTGAGCTTGCGCGCCAAGTAGCCATCGAGCCAGTCGGTCAGCGCGAAGACGATGAACATCACCGTCGCGATCAAGTTGCGCATCGGCTCGGCGATGGGTAGATAGAACACGCCGACGATCAGCGGGATCGCGACGATGCGCGTCCAGGTCATGATGGTCGGCAGGGTCCAGAACATCGGTTGATTGTGACTTGGTTCGACTACGGGGTTGCGGTGCTTCCTGAAGACGCGCGTCAGTGGAGCGCCCGATAGATCTCTTCGGCCAGTTCCGTCGCGATGCCGTCGACCGATGCAATGTCTTCGACACTCGCCGCCGCCACGCCTCGAATGCCGCCAAAACGTTGCAGCAAACGCGCACGCCGCTTAGGGCCTATGCCCTGAATGTCTTCGAGTTGGCTTCCGCCCACTCGGACCTTTGCGCGCTTGGCACGCATACCGGTAATGGCGAAGCGGTGCGCTTCATCGCGGATCTGCGCCACCAGCATGAGCGCGGCGGAGTCACGACCGAGGTAGACCTTCTCGCGTCCATCGGCGAACACCAATTCTTCGAGTCCGACCTTGCGGCCCTCCCCCTTTTCGACACCAACGATTAGCGACAGCGCGAGCCCCAGCGCCCCAAAGACTTCACGCGCCATAGACACTTGGCCTTTGCCGCCATCGACCAGCACCAGATCGGGCATGCGCGCCGCGCGCGTGCCCTTGGGTGCATCGGCGCCGACACCACCCGCGTCGCCTGCAGTCGGCGCATCGGTCTCTGCCGCCATGGCTTCGGCTAGCTTGCTGTAGCGGCGATGCAGCACTTGCCGCATGGCCGCATAGTCGTCGCCCGGAGTGATGCCTTCGATGTTGTAGCGGCGGTATTCACGGTTTTGCATGGCGTGGTGCTCGAACACCACGCACGATGCCTGCGTCGCTTCTCCAGCCGTATGCGAGATGTCGAAGCACTCCACGCGGAAGTTGTCGAGATTGTCGGGCGCCAGCTCCAGTGCGTCGGCCAAGGCGCGTGTGCGCGCCTGCTGCGACCCTTCTTCGGCCAGCAAGCGGGCCAGTTGCAGGCCTGCATTCGTCTGCGCCATTTCGAGCCAGCGTCGTCTCTGCTCGCGCGGCTGAAACACCGCCGTGATGCGCGTACCCGATTGCTGCGACACCGCCTCGATCAACTCGCGGCTGACGAGTTCGCTCAGGACCAGCGTGGCTGGCACCGGCACGTCGATGTAGTGCTGTGCGATGAACGCTTCGAGCACCTGGACCTCGACCAAACCCGCCGCTGCAGCCGGGGCGCCCTCGTCGGCTGACTCGGCCTCGAAATCGTCGCTGTTGATCGCAGCCGCGTCTTCCACATGCACCGGAAAATACGGCCGGTCACCCAGGTGCCGACCACCACGCACCATCGCCAGATTCACGCAGGCTTTGCCGCCTTGCACCTTCACCGCAAGGATGTCGACATCCTTGTCGGAAGCGATCTCGATCGACTGCTGGTGCAGCACGCGCGACAACGCCGACATCTGATTGCGCAATTCAGCCGCCTGTTCGAACTCGAGCCGCTCTGCGTGGCTCGTCATGCGGTCTTCCAGCGCGGTGAGTACCAGTTGGGTGTCACCCATCAGGAACGCTTGGGCATTGCTCACATCGTGCGCGTAGTCTTCGGGCGTGATGTTGCCGACACACGGCCCCGTGCAACGCTTGATCTGATACAGCAGGCAAGGCCTCGTCCGGTTCGCATAAACGGTGTCCTCGCAGGTGCGCAGCTTGAAAACCTTCTGCAGCAGTTGGATCGTTTCCTTCACCGCCCAGGCGCTCGGATAAGGGCCGAAATACCGGTGCTTGCGGTCGGTCGCGCCGCGGTAATAGGCAAGGCGCGGGAAGGTGTGCGAAGCGATCTTCAGGTACGGATAGCTCTTGTCGTCGCGAAAGAGAATGTTGTAGCGCGGCTTCAGCGACTTGATGAGGTTGTTTTCGAGCAGCAGCGCCTCGGCCTCGGACCGCACGACGGTCGTCTCCATGCGCACGATCTTCGAGATCATGTGGCCGATTCGCGTGCCGCCATGGCTCTTCTGAAAGTAGTTGGCGACACGCTTTTTCAGGTTGCGCGCCTTGCCCACGTAGAGCACGGCGCCGGCCGCGTCGAAATAGCGGTACACGCCCGGCAACTGCGGCAAGGCTGCCACTTCACTCAACAATTGATCGGAATGCACGTCTGACATGGCAGCTATTGTGGCGCGGCGGCACGGGGCACCCCGGCCATGCCGCGTGTCGGCCCTGACGCTAAAGTGCCCGCATGCAATGGGACATCTTCTGCAAGGTCATCGACAACCACGGCGATCTGGGCGTGTGCTGGCGGCTGTGCTGCCAGCTTGCGATGCGCGGGGAGCGCGTTCGCGTGTGGATCGACGACGGGTCGGCGCTGCAATGGATGGCGCCAGAAGGATGCGCGGGCGTCACGGTCATCGACTGGAGCGATCCGGCCGCCGTGAAGGCAGCCGCCGCGGGCGCACATCCAGATGTGCTGATCGAGGCATTTGGCTGCGACCCTGCGCCGGAGCTGATCGAGCGTTTTGCCAGCGCGCAAGAAACAAGCGCTTCGCCGCACGAATCCAGGCCGTGGATCAACCTGGAATACTTGTCCGCCGAACCCTACGTCGAGCGCTTGCATGGCCTGCCCTCGCCGGTCTTTCGCGGCCCGGGCGCGGGATTGACCAAGCGGTTCTTCTATCCCGGCTTCACCCCCCGCACCGGTGGGTTGCTGCGCGAGTCGGACCTCATGGTCGAGCGGGCACGATTCGACCGCGCCGCCTGGCTGGCAGAGCGAAGCATCGAATGGCATGGCGAACGATTGATTTCGCTCTTCTGCTATGAGCCACCCGCGCTCACCGCCCTGTTGAATGAGCTGGCCGGTGCAACGGAGCCGACGCGGCTGCTGGTGACGGCAGGCCGTGCAACGTTGGCAGTGCAGGCGTGTCTGGCGACGGGCGCTTTATCTGGCATCGCGTCTGGCGAGACTTCGGCAGGCACCGGCGCCTTGTCCGTGTCCTACCTGCCGCATCTCGCCCAGCACGACTTCGACCATTTGCTGTGGGCCTGCCACCTCAACTTCGTGCGCGGTGAAGATTCCTTTGTGCGTGCCCTCTGGGCTGGCGCGCCCATGGTCTGGCAGATCTATCCGCAAGACGACGACGCGCACCGCGTCAAGCTCGACGCATGGCTCGACTGGCTCGATGCAGCCCCGTCGATGCGAGCACTCCATCGGATGTGGAACGGTTTTGGGGCTATGGATTGCGCTGATGCAACACTGCCCGAACTGGGAGCCGGGGCGCTCGCCGAGTGGCAGGCCACGATCATCGCGGCACGCCAGCGCTTGCTCGTGCAAGACGACCTCGTCACGCAACTGATGCGGATGTGCGCCGGGAAAAGCTAAAATAGTGGGCTTTGCGGTCAAACCGCCGAACCCGCCGCGGGAACCATGCATCGTCAGACAAGCGTCCTTCCGATGCACCGAGCGGCCCAACATCCAGAGACCCTGATATGAAAATCGCTCAAGAAATCCGCGCCGGCAACGTGATCATGCACGGCAAGGACCCGATGGTCGTGCTCAAGACCGAATACAGCCGCGGCGGCCGCAACTCCGCCACCGTCCGTATGAAGCTCAAGAGCCTCGTGGCCAACTTCAACACCGAGCAGGTGTTCAAGGCCGACGACAAGATCGACCAGATCGTGCTCGAAAAGAAAGAGTGCACCTACTCGTACTTCGCTGACCCGCTGTACGTTTGCATGGACACCGAGTTCAACCAGTACGAAGTCGAAGCGGAGAACATGGGCGACGCGCTCAACTACCTCGAAGACGGCATGACGCTCGAAGTCGTGTTCTATGACGAGAAGGCCATCTCGGTCGAACTGCCGACCAGCGTGGAGCGAGAAATAACCTGGACCGAGCCAGCCGTCAAGGGCGACACGTCGGGCAAGGTGCTCAAGCCCGCCAAGATCTCGACCGGCTTCGAAGTGCCGGTGCCGCTCTTCGTGGCACAGGGCGACAAGATCGAAATCGACACGCGCACCGGCGAATACCGCAAGCGCGTCTGAGCGCATGTCCAGCGTTCCGCGCGCTGTCGAAAAAGCTCCTTCGGGAGCTTTTTTTATGTCTTGCCCGACCTTCTCCCTTGCCTAGTCTTTTACCGATTCCAAAGCTGCCGGGCTAGCTGGCCCGTATCCTGCTGTGGCCTTCGCTGCAGACGCAGCAAGGACAATCAGCAAGACCACGCCCGAAGCCTAAGCATGAACAACACCCACAACCTCCACGACAAACGCCTGGCCGACGCCTGGGCCACGCTGCAGACCCACTCGGACAAAGGCTTGCCGCTCGATCCGGACCCGTCCCGCCTTGCGTTCGCCGATCCGGAGTTTCTATTGCGCCGAGAAACCCGCGGCCTGCGCATGCAACTGGAGCTGATGAAGCCCGACATCGAGATGCGTGCCCACGGCATCGAGAACACTGTGGTCGTGTTCGGCAGCGCGCGGTTTCGCAGCGAAGAAGAATCCGGTGCGCTGATCGCCCAGGCCGAGGCGGCCGGCGATGCCGTCGCGGTGGAGCGGCTGCGCCGTCTCGCACGCGGTTCGCACTATTACGAGCAGGCTCGCGTCTTCGGCAAGATGGTCGCGCAGTACAGCAACGACAAAGAGCCCGAGGACAAGCTCTTCATCTGTACCGGCGGCGGCCCCGGCATCATGCAGGCGGCGAACCGCGGCTCTTACGAAGGCGGCGGCCTCAACATCGGCCTGGCCATCGCGCTGCCGATGGAAGAAGAACCCAACCCCTACGTCACGCCGGCGCTGAGCTTCAAGTTCCATTACTTCGCGATCCGCAAGATGCATTTCATGATGCGTGCAAAGGCGCTGGTCGCGTTCCCTGGTGGCTTCGGCACGCTTGACGAACTGTTCGAGGTGATCACGCTGGTGCAGACCAAAAAGTCGAAGCCGGTGCCGATCGTGTTGTTCGGCTCCAGCTATTGGAAGCAACTGCTCGACTTCGATTTTCTGGTGGACGAAGGCGTCATCTCGCCCAACGACGTGAAGCTCTTCGAATACGTCGACGCACCCGCAGATGCGTGGGACGCGATCAAGGCTTTCTACAAGCTCTGAGTCGCTCTGGTTTCGGACGGCGTTGCTTCGGGTGGCGGCACCTTAAGCCCCCACACCGACCGGGTTCCAGCCGCCACCACACCGCCGACAATCCAGAACACGCCCGCCACACCGATCAATGCACCGGCAGCGCCGAACAACATAGGCATGGCCACGCTCGACGCGTTGAGCGTCATCAGCCGCAAGCCGAGTGCCTCGCCGTGACGCGCATGAGGCGTGGTCTGGTGCAGCATGCTCATCACCATCGGCTGCACCGCGCCAAGCGCCAGACCCAGCGCCACCGAGCAGCAGCCCATGCCGAACGCCGTGGTCATGAACGGATAAGCAGCAAAGACGAGCGCCGTGACGATGTTCGACACGGTGATGACGCTGCGTTCGCTGGCACGGGAAGCGATGGCCGGCAGCACCACGCGCACGGCGGCAGCGGCCACTGCAAACGCGCCGAGGATCGACCCGATGCCCGAGGCACTCAGACCGCGCTCGTGCCCGAGCAGCGGCAACACGAAGGTGTGTACGTCCCACGACGCGGACTGCAGCCAGTTGACGAACAACAACCGACGGAACATCGGCTCCGCCAGCAGATCCCACGCACGCGGCTTCATTGCGCCGAGGGCCGACGGCGGCATCGGCAGCTCGCGTGCACTGCGCGCAAGCCACCAGCAGGCAAGCGGCAACAGCGCAAGCAGTCCGAATGCCACGCGGTAGCCGACGATATCGCCGGGCACGCGGCCCGCGTGGTCGATCAGCAGCCCGACTGCGAACGGACCGACGAAGTTGGCGGCGGCCGGCGCAATGGCGAGCCAGCTGAAGACCTGCTTTAACTGCATCGGGTTCTGTGCGGCGCGGCCGACATGGCGCTGCAAGGCTATGACGGCAATGCCGGTCGCGCCGCCGGTGAACAATGCGGCAAGGCACAGCACGGGAAAGATCGGAAACGCCGCGCACAACGCAGCGCCCAATGCCGCAGAGACGACAGCGATCAACAGCGGCTTGCGCAAGCCGTGTCGATCGGCGAAACGCCCTGCCGGCAGGGCGAGAAAAACCTGCGTCAGCGCGAACATCGCCAGCATGACGCCGACCGCCGCCGGGCTGTAGCCCTGCTGCAACGCAAGCAACGGTGCGGCAAGACGCGTACCCGTCATCACGGCATGCAGGCACACCTGCGCGAGGATCAGGCGCAGGAGTTCAGCAGTCACGACGGCTCATCATCTCCCTCTGTGACTGCCGGCAACAGGGCCTGCGCCTGGGCTTCAGGAAGCGCCTCGACCTGGCGCAGCGCGCGGTGCATGACGTTGCTGCGCGTCTGCGCCTGGTCCAGCGTGTTGAGTACCGTCTGCGCCTGGTTCTTGACGCGCGTCAGCACGTCGCCGAACTTGCCGAACTCGGCCTTCACCGCGCCGAGCACCTGCCACACCTCGCTGGAACGCTTTTCGAGCGCCAGCGTGCGAAAGCCCATCTGCAGCGAATTGAGGATGGCGAGCAGAGTCGTCGGGCCAGCCAGCGTAATGCGGTGTCGGCGCTGCAGCCCCTGCATCAGGTCGGGCCGGCGCAGCACTTCGGCATACAGCCCTTCGGTCGGCAAGAAGAGGATCGCGAAGTCGGTGGTGTGCGGCGGCGCGATGTACTTTTCCTCGATGGCTTTCGCCTCCAGCCAGATGCGCGTTTCCAAGGCTCGACCGGCCAACTCTGCGGCCACCGGGTCGGCGCGCTGCTGCGCATCGAGCAGGCGCTCGTAGTCCTCGTTAGGAAACTTGGCGTCGATCGGCAGCCACAGCGCATCGCCGTCTGCAGTGCGGCCGGGCAACCGGATTGCGAAGTCCACCGTGTGACGGCCGCCTGGCCGCGTTGCAACCTGTGCAGCGTACTGGTCGACGGTGAACACCTGCTCCAGCAAGGCACCGAGCTGCGCCTCGCCGAAGATGCCGCGCGTCTTCACGTTAGTGAGCAGGTGCTTGAGGTCGCCCACGCCCTGCGCCAGCGTCTGCATTTCACCCAGTCCCTTGTGTACCTGCTCGAGCCGGTCGGCCACCTGCTTGAAGCTTTCGCCGAGACGCGCCTCCAGCGTGCTTTGCAGCTTTTCGTCGACGGTCTTGCGCATCTCGTCAAGCTTGGCGGTGTTGCTCTGCTGAAGTTGCGCAAGCTGCGTTTCCATCGTCGTCCGCACCTCGGCCAGACGGCGCGCGTTCGACTCCGACAGGCTCTGCAGCTGGGTGTTGAGCGTGTCCGCCAGCGTCTTTTGCAGCATTGCCAACTGCTGCCCGAATGCATCGATCTGCGCGTTCTGCGTGCGAGTCGACTCGGCGCCCTGCTGTAGCAACGCCTGCTGGAAAGTCGCGAAGGCTTGCGCCGTTTCCTGCCGCGTGCCACGCGCGTTCTCGCCAATCTCGTGTCGCAGCGCGCGCTCGCCCCGCTCGTTGCCGGCGCCGAGCGTCGCGATCAATTCAGCGTGATCGGGCTTCGGCGCACGACGTGCCAGCAACCAGACGAGAAGCACCAACTGGACAACCGCCAGCACGATCAAGACGAGAAGGATCAAGGGGAAATCAGATGGCATGTCGACCGTTTACTTCTTCGCCAACGACGTAACAGGGGTGACCGGCGTCACAGGTCCCTTGCCACCAAAGAACGCAATGAGGTTGTCTGCCGCCAGCTCCGCCATGGCACGGCGCGTCGGCACCGTGGCGCTCGCGATGTGCGGGGTCAGCACGACATTCGGCACGGTGAGCAGATCGGGATGCACTTTGGGCTCACCCTCGAACACGTCGAGGCCCGCGGCCGCGATGCGCTTGTCGCGCAGCGCAGCGGCCAACGCCGCATCGTCGACGATGCCGCCGCGTGCGATATTGACCAGCGTCGCGGTCGGCTTCATCAGCGCAAGTTCGACGGCGCCGATGGTGTGGTGCGATGCCGGCGTGTATGGGACGACCAGCACGACATGGTCTGCGTTCCTCAGAAGCTCTTCCTTGCCCACATAAGTGGCCTTGCATTCGGCTTCCAGCGCCGCGTCGAGCCGCGAACGGTTGTGATAGATCACCTTCATGCCGAAACCATGCGCACCGCGCTTGGCAATACCCTGCCCGATCCGACCCATACCGATGATGCCGAGCGTAGCGCCGTGGATATCGGAGCCGGAGAACATGTCGTAGGCCCACTTGGTCCATTTACCGGCGCGCAAGTAGTGCTCGCTCTCGGAGATGCGGCGCGCAGTGGCCATGAGCAGCGCAAAGCCGAAGTCGGCCGTCGTCTCGGTCAGCACGTCAGGCGCATTGGTGCCTGTCACGCCATGAGCGACCATCGCATCGATATCGAAGTTGTTGTAGCCAACGGCCATGTTGGCGCAGATTTTCAGCTCGGGACAAGCGTCGAGCAGCTCGCCGTCGATACGCTCACTGCCGGTGGTAAACACGCCCTCCTTTCCCTTCAATTTTTCGATGAGAAGGGCTTTCGGCCACACGTCGTCGGTCTGATTGGATTCGACGTCGAAGTGCTGCGACAGGCGCTCGATGGTCTCGCCGAAGATAGCCCGAGCGATCAGGATTTTTGGTTTGCTCAAGATGAGCCTTTCAATGAACGTTCAGCGGAAAAACAGGAAAGTGCAGCCGATGAAAAGCGGCAGCAAGATGGTGCACGACCAGGCGATGTAGCCGAAGAAACCCGGCATGCGTACGCCCCGGCTTTCAGCGATGGCCTTGACCATCAGGTTGGGTGCATTGCCGATGTAGCTGACCGCCCCCATGAACACCGCGCCAGCCGAAATCGCGGCCAGCGTCGATGCGCGTGCGGTCATCAACATATCCGGATCGCCGCCGGCCGTGTTGAAAAAGACAAGGTAGGTCGGAGCGTTGTCGAGGAACGCGCTCAACAGTCCGGTGGCCCAGAAATACATCGCGGGGTTCGGCTCGCCACCCGGCAGCGTGACGGCTGCGACCACCAGAGCGAAAGGCCCAGCGGCGCCGGCCTTGAGCATGGTGATGACCGGTGCGATGGTCACGAAGATGCCGGCGAAGAGCTTGGCCACTTCCCGCATCGGCTCCCACTCGAACTGGTTGGCCGCGTGGACCCGAGCCGCGGTCAACTTCAACGACATCAGTGTCAGCACCACCAACCCGACATCGCGCACCAGGCCTGGCAGCCCGACTGGCGTACCGTACACATCGAACACTACGCCCGACTTCCAAAGGCCGCTCATCAACACCAGGCCGATCACACCGGCCAGCAAGAAAAAGTTGGCGCCGCCATCGATGCCGAAGCGACTGGTGTCCGGCGTGGGGTCTTGCGGCAGCACGCCTTCCTTGCGGAACCAGTAGCGGTCGAGTGCATAGAAGATGGCCAGCAGCGCGGCAGTGAGCAGCAGTGTCTCGGGCAGGATGTTGCGCGCCGTCCAGAAGAAGTCCACGCCCTTCAGAAAGCCGAGAAACAACGGCGGATCGCCCAGCGGCGTCAACGAACCGCCGATGTTCGACACGATGAAGATGAAAAACACGATCGTATGGACCTTGTGCACGCGGTTGTCGTTGGCACGGATCAAAGGCCGTATCAGCAACATCGAAGCGCCCGTGGTGCCCATGACACTCGCCAGCAGTCCGCCGATGGCGAGGATGGCAGTGTTCGTCAGCGGATTGCCGCGCAGATTTCCGCGTATGTGGATGCCGCCCGACACGGTGAACAGCGCGACCAGCAAGAGGATGAAGGGCACGTATTCCGCCAGCAAGGCATGCACCAACTCGTGCGAGGCCGCCGAGACGCCGAACACCACCGCCATCGGTAGCAGAAACGACATCGCCCAACCCAACGCCGCCTTGCCATAGTGCCCGTGCCAGAAGTGCGGCGCGACGAGCGGCAACAGTGCGATCGACAGCAGCAAGCCGGCGAAAGGGATGGCCCATACCAGGGACAGCGTGGCGCCGTCCATCAGCAGCACGCCATCACGCGGGCTGCGCGATTTCGAACACCTGGCGCAGATACGCGAGGTACTTCTCGTCTTCGCACATGTTCTTGGATGGCGTGTCCGACAACTTGGCGACAGGCTGGTCATTGCAGCGAACCATCTTGATCACGATCTGCAACGGCTCGTAGCCGAGGTCGTTGGTCAGATTGGTCCCGATGCCGAATGCCAGAAGGCACCGCCCGCGAAACTGCTGGTAGAGCTCGATGGTGCGCGGCACCGTGAGGCCGTCGCTGAAAATAAGCGTCTTGGTGCGCGGGTCGACACGATTGGCCGTGTAGTGCGCCAGCATGCGTTCACCCCATTGAAACGGATCCCCGCTGTCATGGCGCGAACCGTCGAAGAGCTTGCAGAAGAAAAGATCGAAGTCGCGCAGGAAAGCGTTCATGCCATAGACATCCGACAACGCGATGCCGAGGTCACCGCGATATTCGCGGCCCCACATTTCAAAGCCGAAGACTTGACTGTCACGCAATCGCGGACCGAGCGCTTGGCAGGCTTGTAGATACTCATGTGCCATGGTGCCGAGCGGAATCAACCCGAGCTTCATCGCGAATAGAACGTTGCTGGTGCCGGCGAGTTGCGGCGGCTTGCCGGTGGTCCTTGCGGGCACCAGCACCGGACCCAGCTTGGCGCTCAATGTCCGCAGCACCTCTTCGTGCCACTCCTTGGAGAAGCGCCGACGCGTGCCGTAGTCGGCGATCTTCAGGTCAGTCAGACCCTCGCCCTGCAATTGCTCGATCTTGGTTTTGAGCCGGCGGCGCCCTTCGGCAACGTCAGCTTCTGGCTGGGTGTTACGAAAGTAGACCTCGTTGACGATTGCCAATACCGGGATCTCGAAAAGGATCGTGTGCAGCCACGGCCCTTTAATGCTGATCTCCAGCTCACCCGACGATTGCGGAACGATGTCGATGTACTTCTCGTTGAGCTTGAAGAGCCCGAGGAAGTCGACGAAGTCGCTCTTGATGAAACGCATCGAACGCAGGTAGTGGAGTTCGGCGTCCAGAAACTGCAGAGAGCACAAGGAGCGCACTTCGTCGCGAATCTCGTCGGCAAAGCGGGCCAGATCGACGCCTGGGTTACGGCATTTAAAGCGGTATTCGACCTGCGCCCCGGGAAAGTGGTGCAGCACGACTTGCATCATCGTGAACTTGTAGAGGTCGGTATCCAGCAGGCTTTGAATGATCATGGTGCAGCGCGTTTGTGTCGTCTCTCGCAGGTGCAAGGCTTTGCGCCTGGGTGTCGATGGTGATGCCGATAGGGTGCGTTCGATTATCACGGGGCGCGTCGGCCTGTGCCTACGGTTGGTTGCCGGAGCGTCCTACCGCTTTGCGATGTTGACACTACGTGCATTTTCTTCGCGGTGACAGAGCATGCCGAACGATCCAACTCAGGAAAGAAAGTCATGAATAAAGACACGGTCGCAGGTAACTGGAAACAGCTCCAAGGCAGAGTCAAGGAGCAGTGAGGCAAGCTGACCGACGACGACTTCGACGTCATCGCCGGCAAGCGCGATCAATTGCTCGGCCGCATTCAGGAACGTCATGGCATCAGCCGCGATGAAGCTGAGAAGCAGGTCAAGGATTGGGAAGGCCGCGACGGCCGTTCGCCCGACACGCTCTGGTTCTAGAAGGTCTGGCCGCTGGATTTTTAATTTATCAACTCAAGAGGAGAACTTTTATGAAAAAACACCTGCTCATGCTGGCACTCGCATCGTCTTGCTTCGTCATGACGCACGCCAGTGCCATGACAAAAGACGAATACAAGGTCGCCAAAGAAAAGATCGAATCCGACTACAAGGTTTCGAAGACCCAGTGCAACACGATGAAGGACAACGCCAAAGACGTGTGCATGAAGGAAGCCAAAGGAACCGAGAACGTTGCCAAGGCCGACCTTGAACAGGGCTACAAGCCAAGTGACAGTCACGCTCGCAAGGTTGCAGAAGAGAAGGCGACCATGGCGTATGACGTAGCCAAGGAAAAGTGCGACGACCAGAAGGGCGACGCCAAGAGTGCCTGCGTGAAGCAGGCGAAGGCCGACCACGACAAGGCCAAGGCTGACATGAAGGCCATGAAGAAGGGCTGAGTCAAGTCGTCGTCTCACGGGACGGCGAGATTGCAACAGCGAGAAAAGGCGGCGCTTCGTGCGCCACTTTTTATTGCGCGCGAAGTTCCTCTATGACACGCCGCAATGCACCGGGCAATGGCATCGGCTTCTGCGTCGAACGGTCTACATACACGTGCACGAGGTGCCCTTGTGCCGCAGCGGTCCCGGCGCCCTGGGCGAACAGGGCAATTTCGTATCGCACACTGGACTTGCCGGCCTGCGCAACGCGGATGCCAGCCTCCACCGTCTGCGGAAACGCCAGCGGTGCAAAGTAGTTGCATTGCGTCTCGACCACAAAGCCGATGGTCTGTCCCAAATGGATGTCTAGGGCGCCACGCTCGATCAGTTCAGCGTTGACCACTGTGTCGAACCAACCGTAGTACACGACGTTGTTCACGTGACCGTACATGTCGTTGTCCGCCCATCGGGTGGGTACGGTCCGGAAAGTGCGGTAGCCGCTGCGTCGATGAGGCTGGGGACGAGGTTGTGGAAGGGGCTGGGAACATTCGCTCATGGCGCCGAATTCTGCCAGCCGGCGCACAAGCGATGCGTTTTAGAAGGTCCGTTCTAAATTGCTGCACAGCAGCAAAAAACGCTTGAAAGCTGTGACCAGCTGCCTATACTTCAGCCTATGCTGCACCGCAACATAGGCGGCTCGGCAACGTACCAAGCACCCCTTTTTCAACACTCCCGGAGATCATCATGGCCCTCAACGCTGACCAACTCATCGCCTCGCAAAAAGCCTCCCTCGAAACCTTGTTCGGCCTGACTACCAAGGCTTTCGAAGGCGTCGAGAAGCTCGTCGAACTGAACGTGACCGCCTCCAAGGCTGCACTTAGCGAAGTTGCTGGCACCGCAAAGGCCGTGATGGGCGTCAAGGACGCGCAAGAACTTCTGGCCCTCCAAGCCAGCCTGTTCCAGCCGCTCGCCGAGAAGACCGCTGCTTACAGCCGTCACCTGTATGACATCGCTCAGGGCACCAGCGCCGAGTTCACCAAGGCTTTCGAAGCCAAGGCCGCCGAGACGCAAGCCACCATCGTCGGCATGGTCGACAGCGCATCCAAGAACGCTCCGGCCGGTTCTGAAACTGCCGTCGCCATGATGAAGAGCGCCGTCGCCGCCGCCAATAACGCCTTCGAGTCGGTCCAAAAGGCTGTCAAGCAAGCTTCCGATGTCGCCGAAGCCAACTTCACCGCAGTGTCGACGCAGGCCGTCAATGCTGCCAAGACCGCTACTGCCAAGACCAAGCGTTAATTTACAAGTTGTCTCCTTGGGTCCTTGCGGATCCAATTCAGGGCCCTGTTCTCGGACAGGGCCCCTTTTTTTGTCCGCTCGTTTCTGCACACGCTCCAGGGCGGCGCCTTCGATAATGCAGCCTCACTATTTGGAGATACGCATGCAGATCGAAGGCAAGGTTTTCATCGTCACCGGCGGCGCATCAGGGCTGGGCGAGGGCACGGCACGGATGCTGGCCACCAACGGCGCCAAGGTCGTGATCGCCGACATGCAGGACAAGGGCGAAGCAGTCGCGCAAGACATCGGCGGCGTCTTCGTCAAATGCGATGTGAGCCAGGAAGCCGATGGTCAAGCCGCTGTCGCTGCCGCGCTCAAGCTCGGGAAGCTTTTCGGCCTCGTCAATTGCGCAGGCATTGCGCCGGCCGAAAAAACGGTGGGCAAGAACGGCGCACACGCGCTCTCTGTTTTCAGCAAGACGGTAACCGTCAACCTCATCGGTAGCTTCAACATGATCCGCCTTGCAGCCGAGGCCATGTCAAAGAACGAACCAGAGCCGACCGGCGAGCGTGGTGTGTTGATTTCGACTGCTTCCGTTGCTGCCTACGACGGGCAAATGGGCCAGGCTGCATACGCTGCGTCGAAGGGCGGCGTGGTCGGCATGACGCTGCCGATCGCGCGCGATCTGGCGCGCAACGGCATCCGAAACATGACCATTGCTCCCGGCATTTTCGGCACGCCCATGCTGTTCGGCATGCCGCAAGACCTGCAGGATGCGCTGGCCGCCAGCGTGCCGTTTCCATCGCGCCTCGGCACGCCGGAGGACTACGCCAAGCTGGCTAAACACATCATCGAGAACGACATGCTCAACGGCGAAGTCATTCGCCTCGACGGCGCGATCCGGCTTCCGCCACGGTAAGCGCCTCGCCCATGACTGTCGGCGTCAAGCGTCGTCTGCAACGCCGATGCTCCCTTCGATAGGCTCCGTGCTGCCCGTGCGCTCCAGGCGCTCGTATTGCGAGATCACCTGGGCGCCGAACAGCACCAGCGTGGCGGCGATCTCCAGGCTCAGCAGCACGACGATGGCGGTTGTCAGCGACCCGTACACGACGTTGACTTGCGACAGCGACGAGAAGTACCAAACCAGGATGCGTCGCGTGACTTCCCACAGAAGTGCCGCCGTGATGCCGCCCAGTAGTGCGTGGTGCAGCGACAGCCGCCCAACCGGCATCACCAGGTAGAGCGAGGTCAGCATGAAAATCTCTCCGCCCAATCCCAGCAAATACAGAAGCACGCCAGACACGCCCGACAGAGACCAGCTACGGCCGAACAGGTCGACACTCGATTGCCCGATCAGCTGCAGTGCGCCCGACACCAAAGTAACCAGCAGGAGTCCGACGCACAGGCACAGGATGTAGACGTACGGCATGACCACCGACAACAAGGCATGGCGCCTGTGGGTCGATTTGCGGTGACGAAAGATCACAGCCATCGCTGCTTCCAGCACGGTGAAGGCCAGCGAGCTGAAAAAGATCATCGTCACCAGCAGCACAGGCCCGAGCACGTCGCGGTGGTCGAGAAAGTTCGACAGCTCCTGCACGACTGCTTTGGCTTGGCTCGGTAGCAACCATTCGAGATATCGGCCGATGGTCATGAGCAGTTCGCGCTGATCGATGAAGTGCGACAGCGCGATGACGCTGACGATCAACAGCGGCACGATCGATAGCAATGCGTAGTAGGCGACCGCGCCCGCCAGCAACAAACCCTGGTTGGCACGGAACGCCTTGAGCGCGTCCCATATGAAGCGCACCGGATGTCGCAGCAGCGGTGCCGCATGACGTGCGGCTTGTCGAAGGGGGCGGGGTGTCAGAAGGCGGCGATAAACCGGATGGGACATGGTGAACCAAGTATGCCGGCTGGGCCTGTGACCGCGAGCACATGCGTATGATTTGGCGCTCTCGTCCCACATGACCATCCCCGCCTCATTCATCCAGGAACTCATCGCGCGTGCGGATGTGGTGGAGATCGTCGGGCGCTATGTGCAACTCAAAAAGGCCGGCGCCAACTTCATGGGGCTGTGCCCGTTCCACGGCGAGAAATCACCGTCGTTCTCGGTCAGCCCGACCAAGCAGTTCTATCACTGCTTCGGCTGCGGCGTGCATGGCAACGCGATCGGGTTTTTGATGGAGCACGCCGGCATGGGATTCGTCGAAGCGGTGCACGACCTGGCCGGTCAATATGGCCTCCAAGTGCCTGAAGACGACGCGTCGCCTGAGGAGCGTGCACGCGCCGCCGGACAGCGACAAAAGCAGGCCACTTTGTTCGACGTGCTCGAGAAGGCGGGCGAGGCGTATCGCAAACATTTGCGTAACGCGCCGGGCGCCATCGACTATCTGAAACGCCGCGGCGTATCGGGCGAAGTCGCAAAGCAATTCGGCATTGGCTATGCACCGGCAGGCTGGCGCGCGCTGGCCAGCGTGTTCCCCAACTACGACGATCCGTTGCTCGCAGAAAGCGGGTTGGTCATCGTCAGCGAAGACAGCCAGGGCGCCAACGGAGCACAGGCCAGCGAAAGCGAGGCGCGACGCTACGACCGCTTTCGAGACCGCGTGATGTTCCCGATCCGCAACGTCAAGGGAGAGTGCATCGGCTTCGGCGGCCGCGTGCTGGGCGACGAAAAACCAAAGTACCTCAATTCGCCCGAAACACCCGTGTTCAGCAAGGGCCGTGAGCTATACGGCTTGTACGAAGCACGCGCAGCCTTCCGTGAGCGCGGCTTCGCACTGGTGACCGAGGGCTACATGGACGTGGTGGCCCTCGCGCAGCTGGGCTTTCCGAATGCGGTCGCCACCCTCGGCACGGCCTGCACACCGGAGCACGTGCAAAAGCTCTTTCGCTTCACCGAGTCCGTCGTGTTCAGCTTCGACGGCGACGCGGCCGGCAGGCGAGCTGCACGCAAGGCATTGGACGCAGCGCTGCCCTATGCGAACGACGTTCGCAGCATGAAGTTCCTGTTCTTGCCGACCGAGCACGACCCGGACAGTTTCATTCGCGAGTTCGGTGCCGACGCTTTTGCGCGCTTCATAGACGACGCCACGCCGTTGTCCCGCTTCATGCTCGAGGCCGCGCGCGAAGGTTGCGATCTGGCGACCGCAGAAGGGCGCGCCCACATGACCAGCAATGTGCGGCCGCTGTGGGGCACCCTGCCCGACGGCGCATTCAAACGTCAGCTGCTGGGGGACATCGCAGGCATGGTGCAAATGGGCGTCGAGGCGTTGAACGAACTCTGGGGCTCGACGCCGGCAGCTCGCAATGCGCAGTCCTCCGGGTCCACCTCGACAAGTCGGTACAGAAACGAAGGCGATCGAACCCCTTCCGATGGTCGTTACAGCGGCAAACCCTCGCAAAGCCGGCCAGCAAGCCGCGGTCGCGTATTGCCGCTCACCCGGCCCGACCTGGCGGTGCGACTCCTGCTCTCGAACATGACCGAATGGGAAGGCCTATCGCACGAGCAGCACGCCATGCTGTGCGACCTGCCCGGTGAGCATGGCCGCTTGTTCGGCTGGCTCGACAGCCAGTTGCACGAGCATGGCGCCCAACCGTGGGCGGCGTTGCGCGAAGGTTTGCGGGAGCAGCCGTTCGAGGCGCTGGCGATCCGGCTCATGACGGCCCCTGACGGCGGCCCGATCGGCGATCCTGAGGGCGATCAGGCGATGGACGCGGCGCGCGAGCTACGCAGCGTGCTCGACTTCATGCTGGACGACCGGCTGAAGGCGCAGCAGAGCGAGGCGATCGCGGCGGTCGGTACCGATCCGCAGGCACTGGAGCGCTACAAAGCGCTCGAATCAAGGCGATTGGCGCTGCGCGCTCGTTTGAAAAGCAACACGGAAAATTCTTGAGAAATACCGTCGGCGCTATAATGTAAGGCTGCGCCAACAGCGAATTCGGCAAGAGCGACAGCAGCACCTCCGGGCCGGCCCCATGCGCAATGCACTCCCCCTGTGGGAACGGGCCAATACACCGCAAGGACTGCACACCAAATGTTCGCCCGACATCTTGCCGGTACGTTAGTCAGTTTTGGCGCCGAGGAATTTATTTCCTCTGTGCCCCCTTGTATGCCTGCACCGGGTTTGTGGTGCGCGTGCGATTCCGCTTGTTAATTCTTGATGTTCGAGGTTGTATGCCCAGTTCAAAGAAGCCTGCCGTGTCCGCCAGCCACCCCGCTGCTAAAAAACCGTTGAAGGCGACCAATGCACCCTCAAGTGCAAAGGTAACCAAAGCGGGTGCCGCCGCCTCGAAGCCGGCTGCCGCAACGAAAGTGAAAACAGTGCCCACGACCAAATCGAATCCCTCCGCCGACCTGAAGAAGCCCGCCGCCACCGCTGTGGCCACAACGCCCGCGGTTCCTGGTGCCAAGAAAGTTGGCCGTCCGCCCAAAGCTGCTGCTGTTGCAGGCGCGGCTGCACCCGCTGTCACCGGCGCCAAGCGGGGCCGCAAGCCCAAGGCGGGCAACGAAGCGCCCACGAGCGACGTCGATCTGTCGGACATCGAGGACGATTTGGCCGGTGAACCCGTCGTGTCGTCGACTGAAGAAAAGGTCAAGCCACTGCGCATGAAGATCAGCAAGGCGAAAGAACGCGCCTTGATGAAGGAGTTCGGCCTCGACGAGACCGTGCTGTCTGAAGAAGACATGGCCAAACGCCGGTCGCGCTTGAAGACCCTGATCACGCTCGGCAAGACCCGCGGCTACCTGACGCACGGTGAAATCTCCGACCACTTGCCCGACAAGCTGGTCGACGCCGAAACGATGGAAGTCGTGGTCACCATGCTCAACGACATGGGCGTAGCCGTTTACGAGCAAACGCCCGATGCCGAAACGCTGCTGCTGAACAACACGGCGCCAACCGCCGCGACCGTCGAAGAAGCCGAAGAAGAAGCTGAAGCTGCTCTCTCGACCGTCGACAGCGAATTCGGCCGCACGACCGACCCGGTCCGCATGTACATGCGCGAAATGGGCACCGTCGAATTGCTGACCCGCGAAGGTGAAATCGAAATCGCCAAGCGCATCGAAGGTGGCTTGATGGCGATGATGGAAGCGATCTCCGCATCGCCCGCCACCATCGCCGAAATCCTGCGGCTGGCCAACGAAATTCGTGCCGGCGTGGGCAAGGCCGTCATCACCACATTCGTCGACGGTTTCTCCAACCCCAACGAGGCCGACGACTATGTGGCCGAAGAAGACTTCGACGAGTTCGATGCCGAAGACGACGACGACGGCAAGGGCGGCTCCAAGGCACTGACCAAGAAGCTCGAAGAACTCAAGCGCGATGCGCTCGAACGCTTCGACCGCATGGCCACGATGTTCGAAAAGATCCACAAGATCTACGAAAAAGAAGGCTACGGCACGCCGTCGTATGTCAAGGCGCAAGCGGCCCTGAGCGAAGAGCTCATGACCATCCGCTTCACCGCCAAGACGATCGAGAAGTTGTGCGACATGGTGCGCAGCCAGGTCGACGACGTGCGCAAGAAAGAGCGCGAGCTGCGCCGCATCATCGTGGACAAGTGCGGCTTTCCGCAGGACGACTTCATTCGCGACTTCAGCGGCTACGACAAGAGCGGCAACCGCGTCGCCTCGCACCTGCTGAACCAGAAGTGGGTCGAAAAGCAGGCTGCATCCGGCAAGCCTTGGAGCGTCGTGCTCGCGCGCAACATCCCGCCAGTGCAGGAGCTGCAGCAAAAGCTCGCCGACATCCAGGCGCGCGTCGTGGTGCCGCTCCCTGAGCTGAAGGACATCAACAAGCGCATGAACGAAGGCGAGTATTCGTCGCGCGCTGCCAAGAAGGAAATGATCGAAGCCAACTTGCGCCTCGTGATTTCCATCGCCAAGAAGTACACCAACCGCGGCCTGCAGTTCCTCGACTTGATTCAGGAAGGCAACATCGGTTTGATGAAGGCGGTCGACAAGTTCGAATACCGTCGCGGCTACAAATTCTCGACGTACGCCACCTGGTGGATTCGCCAGGCGATCACCCGCTCGATCGCCGATCAGGCGCGGACCATCCGTATTCCGGTGCACATGATCGAGACGATCAACAAGATGAACCGCATTAGCCGGCAGCATTTGCAGGAGTTCGGCTTCGAGCCCGATGCCAGCATCCTGGCTGCCAAGATGGAGATCCCGGAAGACAAGATCCGCAAGATCATGAAGATCGCCAAAGAGCCGATCTCCATGGAAACGCCGATCGGCGACGACGACGATTCGCATTTGGGCGACTTCATCGAGGACAGCAGCAACACGGCGCCGATCGAGGCTGCCATGCAGGCTGGCTTGCGCGACGTGGTCAAGGACATCCTCGACTCGCTCACGCCACGCGAAGCCAAGGTGCTGCGCATGCGCTTCGGTATCGAGATGAGCACCGATCACACGCTCGAAGAAGTCGGCAAGCAGTTCGACGTCACGCGTGAGCGCATTCGCCAGATCGAAGCGAAGGCGCTGCGCAAGTTGAAGCACCCGAGCCGGTCGGACAAGCTGCGCTCGTTCATCGACACGCTCTGATCCGGCGGATCCCGTCACAAGGATCTTGAGCCAAAGCGCCCGCTGCGCCCTTCACAGGGTGGCGGGCGCTTTTTTTTATTGCACAACGACAAAGAGAGAGAAGCATGAATCCGGACGCCGCCAAACTCTGGCAAGCCCCCCGTTGGGCGCTTGCCGCGCTGCTGGCTGTGCTCGGCATGGTCGGGCCCTTCTCGATCGACACCTACATCCCGGCGTTCTCGGGCATCGCGCGATCGATCGGCGCGACGCCGGTCGAAATGCAGCAGACGCTGTCGGCGTATCTCTTCGGCTTCGCCTTCATGAACCTGTTCCACGGTGCGCTGTCGGACAGTTTCGGCAGGCGGCCGGTCGTGCTGTGGGGCATGGCGGTGTTCACGCTCGCGTCGCTCGGCTGTGCGCTGTCGCAGAACATCGGCCAACTTGTGCTGTTCCGCGCGCTGCAGGGCTTGTCGACTGGCGCTGGCATCGTGGTTTCGCGTGCGGTCATTCGCGACATGTTCCCGCCCGCAGAAGCGCAGCGCGTCATGTCGCAGGTCACGATCTACTTCGGCGTCGCTCCAGCCATTGCACCTATCGTCGGCGGCTTCCTGTTCGTGCACCTGGGTTGGCACAGCGTGTTCTGGTTTCTGGTGGCGGTCGGCTGCGTCCTGTTCATCGCCAACTACAAGCTGCTTCCCGAGACGCTGCATGTCAGCCACCGCCAGCCCTTCGAGTTCAAACACCTGATGCGCGGCTATCGGGACCTGTGTTCCGACCCGCGCTTCCTGCTGCTCGCATTGGCAAGTGGGGTGCCGTTCAACGGCATGTTTCTCTACGTGCTCGCAGCGCCGGCTTTTCTCGGTGACCACCTGCAACTCGCACCGACGCAGTTCTTCTGGTTCTTCCTGCTGACCATCGGCGGCATCATGTCTGGCGCATGGGTCAGTGGGCGCATGGCGGGCAAGGTCACACCCAAGCGGCAGATTCGCGACGGCTTCCTCATCATGCTGGTCACGTCGATCGTCAACGTAGCGGCCAACGCCGTCTTTGCGCCGCATGCAGCATGGTCGTTGTGGCCGATCGCCTTCTTCGCGTTCGGCTGGGCACTCATGGTGCCGGTAGTCACGCTGCTGGTGCTCGACCTGCATCCCGAGCGTCGCGGCATGGCGTCCTCATTGCAAGCCGTGATCGGCTCGACCGCCAACGGCATCGTCGCTGGCGTGATCGCACCGCTGGTCATGCATTCGCCATTGGGGCTCGCGGTGACGTCGATCCTGATGTTGTCCATCGGGCTGGTTGCGTGGGTCTGGCTGCATGGCCGTTGGCCGGAGATCGGCCGCCGCATCGCGGTTTGAGCAGACTTGCGACGACAAGGCCTAGCGGGTAGCGCTGCTCGCCGAGTCAAGCGAGTCACCCACGCCTGGAAGACGGCGTAAAGCGTGGCCCTTCGGTCTTCATCCACTTTTCGAGCGCTTCGGCAAAGCCTGCGGCCGCCGGTGACGTCACTCGGCGCAGCGGCCGGTACAGGCAGACCTGACGCACGACCTCGGGCGACGTCACCCGGCGCATTACGAGGCCCCAGTGCTCTCCTGCCCAGACCCCGACATAGGCGGGGGACAGCGTCGCTGCGAGACCTGCTGCGGCGATGCCGAGCGCCGTCGAGATGTTGTCGACCACGTCGATCGGCGTGATGCGCTCGTCTTCCGGCAACCCGAGCCGCATCTGCGCCACGCTCCGCTCATGGTCGCGTCCGGCGGTAACGAGCGCGTGCGCACGCAAGTCGCGCCAGCGCAGCATGCGCTTGGTGGCCAGCGGATGGTCCGGTGCGCACCAAAGCACCCACGGACTTTCGAACAACGACACGCGTTGCACATCGTCGCCGATCGGCCGGTCGGGCCCGATCGCCAGATCGACATCGCCGCTCGCGACCATCTCCACGAGTTGCTCGACCGCGGCATCCCGGATGCGGACCACGATCTTGGGGCGCAGCGCGGCGTAGTCGCGGATCGCGCGCGGCAGCATGGCGCTCGCGATAACCATCGGCGCCGCCACCCGCACCAGGCCGGCCGCGCGATTGCGCAGATCGGCAGCGGCCGCTTCGGCCAACCGAAGATGCTTGAGCACGGGCTCGATGGCGCCCAAAAACTCCTTGCCTGCAGCGGTCAGCGCGACGCGGCGCGTGCTGCGCTCGAACAACTTGAAGCCGGCAGACGACTCGAGTTCGACGACGAGTTGGCTCACCGCCGACGGCGTGAGCGCCAACCGATCGGCTGCTGCGGTGAAGCTCAGCGTGTCGGCCACGGTGGTGAATGCGTCGAGCTGGCGCAGTGTGTAGCGAGGCAATGGCATCTTTCGATTATCCAGCTCCGCTACGCAATCGCCTCGAAAGCATCGATTGTCTTCACGGCAGAGAGGAAGGAGACTTATGCCCACCATCCCGGATGCACCGGACACAACCAACAAGACACACAGCGATGCTCGACCACGCGACACACAAGACGCTCGCCCGCGAACTGCATCAATCAGAGCGCAGCCGCGTGCAGCTCGAGCATTTTTCCAAGCGCTACCCGGCGATGGAGATTGCCGACAGCTACGCCATTCAGCACGAATGGGTCGCCCTCAAGCTTGCCGAAGGCCGCACCATCAAGGGCCACAAGATCGGTCTCACTTCACGTGCGATGCAGGTGTCCTCGAATATCACCGAGCCGGACTACGGCGCGCTGCTCGACGACATGTTCTTTCGCGAGGGCGCCGACATTCCGGCCGCACGTTTCATTCTTCCGCGGGTCGAAGTCGAGCTCGCCTTCATCTTGCAGCGCGACCTGCGTGGCCCCGACGTAAGCATCTTCGACGTGCTCGCCGCGACCGACTACGTGGTGCCCGCCATCGAGATCATCGATGCACGCATCGAACAGATCGACCGCGTGACCAAGGTGCCGCGCAAGGTGTTGGACACCATCGCAGACAATGCGGCCAACGCCGGCATCGTGATGGGCGGCCGGCCAGTCAAGCCCGATGCGGTCGACCTGCGCTGGTGCGGCGCCCTGCTCTACAAGAACGGCGTCATCGAGGAGTCGGGCCTGGCGGCTGCCGTGCTCAACCATCCCGCCAACGGCATCGTGTGGCTGACCAACAAGCTGGCAGAACACGACGAAGGACTGAAAGCCGGCGAAGTCGTATTGGCCGGTTCATTCACGCGGCCGGTGACGGCGGCGGCGGGCGATGTCTTTCATGTGGACTACGGACCGCTCGGTGCCATCGCATTTCGATTCGTCTGAACACACCATGACATCCCTCATTCATGTCGCCGGCATCCACGTCTCTCCCGACCACTACATCGACGGCCAGCGCGTCGCATCGACTGAAAGCTTCGAGCTGCGCTCGCCGATCGACCAGCGCGTGCTGGGCCACATAAGCGAGGGCAGCGACGCCCAGGTCGACATGGCGGTTGCCGCAGCGCAGCGCGCGTTCCCCGCTTGGGCCGCACTCGGTGCCGAAGGCCGCAAACTGCTGCTCGACCGTTTCGCCGACGAGATCGGCAAGCGCGCCGACGCCTTCTGCACGCTCGAATCCAACGATGCAGGCGTGCTGCTGTCCCGCATGAAGCATGGCGTGGTGCCGCGCGCGATGCTCAACATCCGCTGGTTTGCCGAGCACGCACTGACACTGCAAGACAGGCTGATCGAAACGGAGCAGGCGACGCATATCGTGCGGCACGACGCGGCGGGTGTCGTCGCGATCATCACGCCGTGGAATGCACCGTTGATGCTCACAACCTGGAAGCTCGGACCGGCACTCGCGGCCGGCAATACGGTCGTCGTGAAACCGCCGGAATGGGCGCCGCTGACCTGCTCGTTGCTGGCCGACGCGGCGCAAGCCGCCGGCCTGCCGCCCGGTGTTCTCAACTTCGTGCAGGGCGCGGGCGCGACCACCGGAGCGCGACTCGTGAGTGACCCGCGGCTCGCGCGCATTTCGTTCACCGGCTCGGTCGGCACGGCCAAGCGCATCGCTCGGGCAGCCGCCGCCAACCTCGTGCCGTGCAGCCTCGAGCTTGGCGGCAAGTCGCCCTTTATCGTGCTCGAGGACGCCGACCTCGACGGCGCCGCTGCGACGGGTGCGCTCATGTACCGCAACGCCGGTCAGGTCTGCCTCGCAGGGACGCGCTTTCTCGTGCACGCGAAGGTGGCAAGCGCTTTCATCTCGTGCATGCGTGCGCACGTCGAGCAGCTGACGGTCGGCGATCCACGCGAGGATGCGACGGAGGTCGGCCCCATCATTCATCCGCGCCAGGTCGAGCGCGTCAAAGCGTTCGTCGAACGTGCAGTCGCCGATGGTGCCGAGCTGCTGTGGGGTGGTGCGATGCATCCATTCGGCGCGCAGTATTACCAGCCGACCATGCTCAGCAACGTGAAGCAGGATTCGGAGATCGTGCAGAACGAAGTCTTCGGCCCGGTGCTCACGCTGCAGACCTTCGACAACGACGACGAGGTCGTCGCGATGGCCAACGGAACCGACTACGGCCTCGGCGGTGTCTGCTACGGCGAGGTGGCGCACGCGAGCGCCATTGCCACGCAGGTCGCGACCGGTTTCATCTGGGTCAACTCGTTCGGCATCCGCGATTTGGCGGCGCCGTTCGGTGGCATCAAACGCTCAGGTGTCGGACGCGAAGGCGGAGACTGGAGCTTCGAATTTTTCTGCAACGTAAAAGACATCGTCGTGCCGAAGAAGCCTTTCAAGGCCAGCTTCAGCCATCGCTGAAAGGAACATCCCATGGCTCAAATCGTCGGCGCCGCTTTGGTGTCGCACCACCCCGGCTTGATGCAGGACGACGCCTTCAGGATGAAGATGGGCGACGGCGCGGACTCGGACCTGATCGCCGGCTACCAACGCCTGCGCGACCGCATCGACGCGATGCGGCCAGACACCTTCGTACTGTTCGACACCCACTGGTTCACGACCGGCTACCACCTCATCGACGGCGGTGCCCACATGCACGGCGTCTACACATCCGACGAGATGCCGTGGTACCTGCATGGCCAGCATTACGACTACCGCGGATCGCCCGCACTCGCAGGGCTCATCGAAGAGGTCGCCATCGAACAGGGCGTGATGAGCAAGGCGATCTACGACGAGGCGCTACCGCGCCATTACGCGACCATCAACGTGGTCAACAAGCTGGTACGTGACGAGCGCGTGGTGTCGGTGAGCACCTGCCAGAACTGCCAGCCGCGCCATTACCTCGAATCGGGCCGCGTCATCGGTGAGGCGATTCGACGCATGGGCGCCGACGTCGGCGAGCGCGTGGTGCTCCTGGCTTCAGGCGCACTGAGCCACAAGTTCAACGAGATCGACTGGGTGCAAAAACATCCGCGGATGTACCACGAGAGCAATGTTTCTCGACCATCGAACATCGAGGCCGACAAGGATGCGATCGCGCTGCTGTCCCAAGGGCGGCACGACCTCATCCTCGAACAATGGGACAGCAAGTTCCGCCCGCTGCCGTGGGAAGGTTTCGGCGGTCATTACCTGCAAATGATCGGTACGCTCGGCGGCGCCGATTGCCGCAGCAAGGGAACCGCGTTGTCCGACTACGAGAACGCACGCGGCACGGGCAACGTTCACATGTGGTTCGATGCCGAGACGACAAAGCAAGAGGCGTTGGCATGAACAAGTATCTGCATGAATTTCCGTTCACAGAGTTGCCCGCCGTGATGCGCGGCCCGCGGGTCGAGCGCCGCCGCGTGCTGAGCCACGGCTCGCCATACTGGGGCACCGTGATCGACGACGACACGCTAAGACTCGACGACGGTCGTGAGGTCGCGCTGACCGACGTCACGCACCTGCCGCCTTGCGAGCCGACCAAGATCATTTGCGTGCATCTGTCGTACAGCTCGCGCGGCATGGAAACGCGCAACAAGGCAAAGCCGACCGAGACGCCGACCTACTTCACCAAACCGCCGACCGCGATGAACGCGCACGGCGGTGAACTCGTGAAGCCGGCGGACTGCAGCTACCTCAACTACGAAGGCGAACTGGCCGTGGTCATCGGCAAGGTATGCCGCAACGTGACGCCCGACGAAGCCTGGGACTGCATGCTCGGCTTCGCACCGGCGCTCGACATGGGACTGCAAAATTTTCGCGACACCGACCAGGGCTCGATGCTTCGCGTGAAGGGTGCCGACGGTCTGCTGCCGATCGGTCCCGGCCTGGTAACCGGCGTCAACATCTTCGACCAGACCTTGCGTACCTATCGCAACGGCCTGCTCGTGCAGGAGGCCCACATCGGCGAAGAGATAGTTTGGGGGCCTCACTACATGGTCGCCGACATCGCACGCCACATCACGCTGATGCCCGGCGACGTCGTGCTGACCGGCACGCCGTGCCACTCACGTTCGGTCGATCCGGGCGACACAGTCGAGGTGGAAATCACGGGCATCGGACGGCTGACCAGTCATGTGGTCGCAGGCCCGGTGCCACGCGCCTCTGCCCTCGGCGTCGGCCATGCGCCGACCGATTCGGATGAAGTGCGGCGCGTGGCCATGGGTCACGATCCCCGGGTGCCGGATCGCTTCAAGGACAACTACCTGGCTGCGGCGAAAGTCCCCAACCGTTAGACAGGCTCGGATGCGGCAACGGCAGGGCCGTTAGTCCGGTTGCACAGACGCCTTCGCGCAACGCTTCCGTCAGCACCGGCACGGTCGTATTCACATCGGCGCCAAGTGCGCGCACCACGCACACGCCCGACACATCGCATGCAGCGGCTTCGCGCACCTGCGCCGCTTGCAGGATGCCGCCGATCGCAACGACGGGCGCCCCGGCCATGGCATTCCACCAGCGCAGGTTGTCCAGTCCTTGTGGACGCCATGGCATTTCCTTGGTGAGCGTCGGCCATACCGGTCCGCAAGCGATGTAGCGCGGCGACAGCGCACGTGCGCGGCAAAGCTCCCACAGGCTGTGCGAACTGATGCCGAGTGCGATGCCGCTGCGCAGCAAGGCGTCGCGTCCGTCATCGCCGAGCGCCAGCAGATCCTCCTGCCCGAGATGCACGCCGGTGGCGCCCAATTCCTGCGCCAACGCCCAGTGGTCGTTCACGAAGAGTTCGGCACCGGCGGCGCGGCAGGCCGCGACGCTGCGCGCGATCTCGTCGCGCAACATTAGAGTCCAGCGTGCGTCGGGCGGAGTCGCTGCATCTGCTTCATTCGATGGGCTGGACCACAACGGCGTCTTGATACGCAATTGCACCGAACGCACGCCAACCTCCAACACCTGCCGTACCCGCTCGGCGCTGTCGACGATGGCATAAAGACCGAGGGTCGGATCGACGGCACGGCGTGGCGTGGCGAAGCGAGGCGTCTCGCCCCACGACATGCGCGGCAGCAGCGTCGGGTCGGCATGAAAGCCCGGCCGTGCGATCACCGGGCCCGCACCAACGCCCGCGGCATGACCGCCGCGCAGTGCCTGCGTGGTCGCCATCTTGGCGAGGATGAACGCATCGGGCGCGACATAGCCGAGCGCCAACGCCGCGGCAACACTCGTCGCGAAGGTGCAGCCGGTGCCATGGCTGTGCGCCGTGTCGATGCGCGGCGATGCGAGCCAGCCGGCAGCGTGCTCGGTGTCGATCCAGTCCAGCGCCTCGCCCATTGCGTCATCGTGCGCGCCGTCCCGTGGTCCGACGCTGTCGCCACCCGTGATGCAGACAGCTGCGGCGCCACACGCGCGCAGCCGCCGCCCCAGTGTGGGCACATCGCTGCCGTCATCGCGACATGCAGGGCCGCCATCCTGCTCGCGCACCAAACGTTCTGCCTCGCTCCGATTCGGCGTGATGACCGTGGCGCGTGGGAGCAGCAGATCGCGGTAGGCGCGCAGGACCTCTGCATCGGCAAACTGCGCACCGGTGCTGGCCGCCAGCACCGGATCGACCACCAGTGCGACGGGGCGCTCGCGTCGCAAAAGATCGAGCCACCGTGCGACGCATTCCACCTGCGCCACGCCGCCCAGCAAGCCGGTCTTGATGGCCAGCGGTGGCATGTCGGTGGCGAGTGCTTCGAGCTGCGCGTCGAGCCATGCGACCGGCAACGGCTCGATGCGCGTGACACTGCGCGAGTTCTGCGCCGTCACGGCCGCGACCACCGTACACAGGTGCACGCCGAAGGCATCGGCCGCGCGCTGATCGGCCGCCAGCCCCGCGCCGCCGCCGCTGTCGGTGCCGGCAATGCTCCAGATCACCGGCGGCCTCATCGCGCGACCTCGCCGATCAGAAACGGCTGGCCACCCACCGGGGTGCTGGCGACCGCGAAGTCTTGCCGCGCCATGACACCGGCTTGCCAGCCACCGCGCCCGGCCTCGACGGCATGACGAAACGCACCGGCCATTCGCACCGGGTCGCGCGCTTGTGCGACCGCGGAATTCAACAGCACCGCGTCGAAGCCCATCTCCATTGCCAAGGCGGCATGAGACGGCGCACCGATGCCGGCATCGACGATCAACGTCGCGTCGGGCAACCGTTCACGCAAAGTGCGCAACGCCCACGGGTTCAACAGGCCCTGCCCCGATCCGATCGGCGCACCCCACGGCATGAGCACGGCGCAGCCCGCGTCGAGCAATCGGCGACAGGTGACGAGGTCGTCGGTGCAGTACGGCCATACGACGAAGCCGTCGCGCACCAGCGTTTGTGCAGCGACCAGCAGTTCGGCCGGGTCGGGCTGTAGCGTGTGCTCGTCGCCCACGACCTCGAGCTTGATCCACGCGGTGTCGTACATCTCGCGTGCCATGTGGGCAAGCGCGATCGCGTCGCGCGCGGTGCGGCAGCCCGCCGTATTGGGCAGCAATCGTGCCCCCTGCTGCACCAGCGCGTCGCGCACGATCGTCATGAAGCCGTTGTCGCCACCACCGCCATCGGTTCTTGCCATCGCACGCTTCAGGCCGACCGTGACGACCTGCGTGCCGGCGGCGGCGATGGCGTCGCGCAGCGTCTGGGGCGAGGGATAGCCGGCCGTGCCCAGCAAGAAGCGGCTGCTCATCTGCACGCCATCGACAGTCCAAAAGTCGGCAGCGGCAACGGGCTGTTCAAATTGTCGTGTCATGGAAGTCTCCCCGGCTCAGCCGCCGACGATGGGTTGAAAGAACAGCACGACATCGCCGGCTTGCAGCACATGGCGATCGCGTTGCCCGCGCGGCACGAAATCGCCGTTGACGGCAGTGCCCATGGCCAGTGGCGCATGGCCGAGCGACTGCATCAATGCAGACAGCGTCGTACCGGCGGCGACCTCGTGCGCTGCGCCGTCGAGTTGCACGGTGATCACTGCGAGGGGCACGCCGGTATGCATGTCGGTTTGGGTGGCGTCGTTCATGCAGCGAGCGCCTCTTCCACCAGCGCCGGCGCCAGCAGCCAGCCATGCCGAAACAGCCCATTGATGCGCACCAGTCCGTCGCGCACGTCCAGCACCGGCGCATGGTCCGGCAAGGCAGGCCGCAGGTTGCGGTCGAGCCGCAGGATGCGTGCTTCAGCGAGCGCCGGCAAAACGCTGTGCGCCGCGGCCATCAGCTCGACCGCGCTTTGCAGCGACACCGGTGAACGGTCTTCGCTTTCGATCTCGCTCGCGCCGACGACGACTACGTCACCGGGCCGTGGCACGACATAGACGCGATGCCGCGGATGCAGCAAGCGCACCGGCCGCGTCAGCTCAAGCCCCGGCGCATGCAGCCAGACCACCTCGCCGCGAACGCCACGCACCGGCAAGGCCGGCTGCGCGCCGACACCGCGCACATCGAATACCGTGTCGAAGCGTTGCCAGCCAAGCCCCTCGACCTGCATCGCACCAGGCTCGACGTCGGTCACGCGCCGCTGCCAGCACCAGCGAACACCGGCCGCACCGTCGTGCAGCGCAGTCATTGCAGCCGCAGCGTCGATCTGCGCTTCGCCTGGCAACAGCCATGCGTGCGCCACGCCTGACAGCGCCGGTTCGAGCGCCGCCAATGCGGCGGTATCGAGAGCCTGTGCCGGCATCAGCCCCGGAACTTCATGGTTGCCGAGGCGGGCGAGCACGCGCTCGGCGCTCCCCTTGTCGGCGCGGTGCGACAGCATCAGACTGCCGCGTTGCGCGAAGTGCGGCGAGCCCGGAAGCTGCCGCACGATGTCGCGCCAGAGCTCGATGGAACGCAGGCCTCGCACGGCGATGTCGGCCGTCGCATTGTCGAGTTCGGCCAGCGGGCTCAACATGCCGGCCGCGGTGAAGCCGGCAGCGCCCTGGCCGTCGAAGCGCGCGATGGCGTCGTCGGCCGGATCGAACACCGTTACCGCGTGGCCGGCACGTGCCAGCTGCCAGGCGAGCAAGCGCCCGAGCAGCCCGGCACCGGCGATGCCCATGCTTTTGGAGTGCGCCATGGAGGGCGTTATCGAGGACGCCACTCAGGCCTGCGGCACGATCGGTATGTAGAGCTCGCCGCCCGCCGCCTTGAACTCGTTCGACTTGCCCGCCATGCCCGCATCGAGCGCCTGCGTCTCCGTCAGGCCGCGCTGGGCTGCGAACTCGCGCACCTCCTGCGTGATCTTCATCGAGCAGAACTTGGGGCCGCACATCGAGCAGAAGTGCGCGACCTTGCTGCTGTCCTTGGGCAAGGTCTCGTCGTGGAACTCGCGTGCGGTGTCGGGGTCGAGGCCGAGGTTGAACTGATCCTGCCAACGAAAGTCGAAGCGCGCCTGCGACAGCGCATCGTCACGCGCCCGTGCGCCGGGATGTCCCTTGGCCACATCGGCCGCATGAGCCGCTATCTTGTACGCGATGATTCCCTGCTTCACGTCGTCGCGGTCGGGCAGGCCCAGGTGCTCCTTGGGGGTGACGTAGCACAGCATGGCGGTGCCGGCCCAACCGATCATCGCGGCGCCGATCGCGCTGGCGATGTGGTCGTAGCCCGGCGCGATGTCGATGGTCAATGGGCCGAGCGTGTAGAACGGCGCTTCGTGGCAGGTCTTCAGCTGCTCGTCCATGTTGGCCTGGATCAAGTGCATCGGCACATGGCCCGGCCCTTCGATCATGGTCTGCACGTCGTGCTTCCACGCGACGGTCGTGAGTTCGCCCAGCGTGTGCAGTTCGGCGAATTGCGCCTCGTCGTTGGCATCCGATGC
Source organism: Variovorax sp. (assembly GCA_025352265.1). Taxonomy (GTDB): domain Bacteria; phylum Pseudomonadota; class Gammaproteobacteria; order Burkholderiales; family Burkholderiaceae_C; genus Variovorax. Next base: position 107,653 of record JANXTS010000059.1, read on the forward strand.
GCACCCCGGTCGCAAGGCATCGCCGAGCGAGAAGCTCACGTCGTACGCCTTCATGATGTCGCAGATGTCTTCGAAGTGCGTGTAGAGAAAGCTCTCTTTGTGGTGCGTGATGCACCACTTGGCCATGATCGATCCGCCACGCGACACGATGCCGGTACGCCGACCCGCGGTCAGATGAATGAACGCCAGGCGCAGTCCTGCATGGATGGTGAAGTAGTCGACGCCCTGCTCCGCCTGCTCGATCAGCGTATCGCGGTAGATCTCCCAGGTCAGGTCCTCGGCCACGCCGTTCACCTTTTCAAGCGCCTGGTAGATCGGCACCGTGCCGATCGGCACCGGGCTGTTGCGAACGATCCAGTCGCGCGTGGTGTGAATGTTGCGGCCGGTCGAAAGGTCCATCACGTTGTCTGCGCCCCAGCGGATCGACCACACCAGCTTTTCGACCTCTTCCTCGATGCTCGAAGTGACCGCCGAGTTGCCGATGTTCGCGTTGATCTTGACCTTGAAATTACGCCCGATGGCCATGGGCTCCACTTCGGGATGGTTGATGTTGGCCGGGATGATCGCGCGGCCACGGGCCACTTCATCGCGCACGAACTCGGGCGTGATGATCTTCGGAATGTTCGCGCCCATCGGATTACCGGCGAGGCGCTTTTCGCGCGCTGCATCGGCCATGTATTGCGCCATCCATTCGCGCTTGCCGTTCTCGCGCAGTGCGACGTATTCCATTTCAGGCGTGACGATGCCGCGTCGCGCGTAGTGCATCTGCGTGACGTTGCCGGTGTGACTTCCGCCAACGCTCGCACGGCGCGGCGTGCGCTGAAGTGCTGCGGCGCCCGCACGCAATTCAGCGATGCGCTGCGCGTCGCGGTCGGCATGCGTCGCCCCGTCGTCGAGCGCCAGATGCAGGCGGCCTTCGTAGCTCTCCGTGTCGCCGCGCTCGGCGATCCACGCATCGCGCACGCTCGGCAGGCCCCGGCGCACGTCGATGTCGACGCGAGGATCGGTGTAGGGGCCCGAGGTGTCGTAGAGCGATACGCGCTCGCCGTTGGTCAGCGCAACCTCGCGCACCGGCACGTTGAGGTCGGCGCGGCTGCCGGCGATGGCGCCTTTGGTCGAAGCGGGAAAAGGTTCACGCGTGAGCGTGAGAAGAGACGCGAACTTGTCGATGGCATTCATGCGGGGCACTCCAGGTTGTTGAACAACGGGTGCTCCGCGATGGCTCCTGGCGGCGTCCGTCATCGGAAGACGGGCACAAGGGGGAGTCGCAGCTCTTCTTACGCTGGTATGAACCAGATCAAGTTCGCGGGTTCGGATCGACCATCTCAGCACGCGCTTGCGTGCACCCCGGAGCGGGACCGATTCTGGACACGGTGCGCGCGGAAGTCAACCAGTACGCATTCAGTGCCGCTCGGAACGGTGGTCTTTGAGGACAATGAAGATGCCCCCAAAATACGTCTGCCCCCGGGACTTCTTAAGAAAGCGCGATGACCACTTCCGCATCTCCGACTCCCTACAAGCGAGACTTCCCGACGGCGTTCGGCGCGATCCGCAAGCTGCTTGCCGATGGCAACGACACGATGCAGGTGTTCGTCATCATGCGAGCGCTCAACGGCCCGGTGCCACGCCAGAACTACGCTCGCCTGATGCAGACGCCGGCTGGCAGAAAGCTGGCCTATCGCCGCGTCGAACTCGCCGAGCGGTTTTCCGATCCGTCCTTCATCGCGAGCTTTGCGCCGGGCACCGTCGGCGCAGAATACCGCGCGTTCCTTGAGCGAACGGGTTACAGCGCCGCCGGTCTGGCAGAAATCTCGAACCTCAATCGCGAGCCGCTGGTCGAAGACCCTTACGCTTGGAGCGCGCGACGCACGCGTGACGTTCATGACATCTGGCATGCACTCACCGGCTACAAGACCGACGAGAGCCTTGGCGAAGCGGCGCTGGTCGCGTTCAGCTATGCGCAATCCGGTGGACTGGGCTGGGCTTTCATCGCATTGGCGGCGTCTTTGAAGAGCCTGCGCGTGACCGGCAACTTCGTATTTGCACGCGCGGTCATAGAGGGCTGGCGCCATGGACGTAAGGCGTCGTGGTTGCTCGGTGAAGACTACGAGTTGCTTTTGCATGAGCCGCTGGGTGCCGCGCGCGAACGACTGGGTATCGCCCTTCCCACCCGCTATGTGTCGGCGCAGAGCGTGCTGGCAGAGCATCTGGCCTGAACGATGGCACCCGATCGATGACTTTCTCGCCACAGTGGCCCCGGACGACCCCACTCCTGGTCGCATTGCTGCTCGCAGGTTGTGGCAGTCCACCGAGCTCAGCGCCTCGAGCGCCCCGCGCCGCGCTGTCTTCGGAGCAGGCGAACGACATCGCGATCCACGCGCTCGGCGTAGTGGGCACGCCGTATCGCTACGGCGGTAATTCGGTCGAAGGCGGTTTCGACTGCAGTGGCCTTATCGGCTATGTCTACCGCTCCCGCATGGGCGCCGCGCCGCCGCGGACCGTGGCCCAACTCTCAGACTTCGGCGATCCGGTAGCGACACGCGAACTCCGCTCCGGCGATATGGTGCTCTTCGGCAGTGGACGGCCGACGCATGCTGGCATTTACGTCGGCGAAGGGCGCTTCGTGCATGCGCCTTCGAGCGGCGGTGAAGTACGGCTCGACAGGCTCGACAGTCCTTACTGGTCACGGCAGACACTCAAGGTGCGGCGGCTTTGATGTGCGTCAAACCCGATGACGTCGCCAAGCCGCAAGATGGCGCCAGACACTTGAGGATCGATCCATGTTCAAACGCATTCTTGTCGCCACCGACGGCTCTACGTTGTCGAAGAAGGCCGTGCGCGCTGCCATCACGCTGGCGGCGCTGCACGACGCGCAACTGGTCGCGCTGACCGTCGTGCCGCGCTATCCGACGAGCTACCTCGATGGCGCGATGGCGTTTTCTGCCGAGGAGATCGCCATGACCGAGAAGCGCTGGGCCGATTCAGCGCAAGCCTTGCTGGATGACATCGCCGCTGCTGCCAAGGCCAAGGGCGTCAGCATCAAGACCGCGACGATGAGTTCGGACCAAGTCGCGGAGTCCGTGATTCGCGCGGCACGCAAGCACCGCAGCGACCTGATCGTGATGGCATCGCATGGACGCAAGGGCTTGAAACGCCTGCTGCTGGGCAGCGAGACGCAGCATGTGCTCACGCATTCGTCGCTGCCTGTATTGGTGTTGCGCTGAACTGCGCTTGCGGGCGCCTTGCCGGGAATCAGGGCAGCAGTCGGTGCCAGAGCGGCTTGCGCTTGGGCTCGAGCGCCTCCAGCGTGCCGTTGATGGTCGTGGCGCCCGCAAAACGACGTCGCGCCTCGACCTCGTGCGCATGCGCCACGCTGCGTGCTTGCTCGTTGCCATGCATCACCACCCGGCGCCAGTTCAAGGTGCGCGCGATGAGGTCCTGATCTGTCAATTGGTCGGGTTGTGTCATGCCCGGATTGTCAGTTACATGTTAGTTACAACTAGGGAACTTTCGCACAGCGAAGAGCGAAAACCGCGGCGCGCACATCAGTGGCCATGGATCCGTGAATTACGCCACTCTCGCGGTGAACCACCCAAGCGTTCGCGACGCAGCTACGGTCCTGATGGTTCGCCGCTTGCCACCAACCTGAAAAAAGCCCGCATTCTCACGAAGGCGGGCTTTTTGTCGAGGCGCCACTCAGGCGCCATCAAAGGATTCAGCGCGTCGGCTTGAACGGAGTGCGCTTGGCTTCGCGAGGAACGAACACCTTGCCGGCACCACCGTGGCCTGCACCATGACCAGCGCTGGCACCGCGGGGTGCGAAGCCCTCGTTGCGGCCGCCACCGGCGCCACCGCGCGGTGCGCCGTCGCCGAAGCCGGGCTTGCGACCATAGCCGCCGCCTTCTTCACGAGCGCCGCCACCGAAGCCGGCACTGTTGCCGCCGCCAAAGCCGCTGTTACCGCTGTTGCCCTGGTAGTTGCCACGCGGACCCGGTGCGCTCGGA
>JANXTS010000062.1 GCA_025352265.1 Variovorax sp.
CTCCAGCGGATTGACGCTGACCGGGACGTGATTCCGGGCACTGCACCCCTGGTGGTGGAAGTTGTAGCACTGGATTGGAAATGGCTGTTTATTTACCCAGAGCTTGGCATTGCCACAGTGAACGAACTGGCGGCCCCGGTAGATCGGCCCATCGCCTTCAAGATCACCGCTTCATCGGTCATGAATTCATTTTTTATCCCAACGTTGGCAGGACAAATTTACGCAATGCCCGGCATGGAAACCAAGCTGCACGCGGTGATCAACAAGCCAGGCGAGTTCGACGGCTTTTCTGCGAACTACAGCGGCGCCGGCTTTTCCGGCATGCGCTTCAAGTTCCACGGGATGAGCACGGCAGAGTTCGACAAGTGGGTCGATACCGCCAAGACCGAAAAAGCTGAACTGACGCGCGATGGCTACAAGCAGCTCGAACAGCCTAGTGAGCGTGAGCCAGTTCGTCGGTATGCCTCGGTAGCAACCGGACTCTACGAAGCAATCCTGAACCGTTGCGTGGAGAACAACAAGATGTGCATGAAAGACATGATGGCAATCGACGCTAAGGGAGGACTCGGCATTCCCGGCACAGTCAACCTGGCTTCGAGTGCGGCTGCAGCGCGCTCAGTCCCCGGCGTTGAACAAAAGCCAGCCAAGTTGTATGTCGGCGCAATGTGCACCGCGCGCGATTACCCGGCCGACATCGCGCTCTCCACTGCGGACCGTCCGCTCTGACGAGCACTTGCATCTTCAGCCCTCAGAGCTGCTCTAAACCGACTGTTCCCTCACTGCGCAACACTGCGCAGCCCCATTTTTGTCACCCGGACCCACGATGTTCGACCATCTAGATATTACGAAGCTCGTCTTCGGCCGCCTTACTTGGGACGCGATCCCTTTTCATGACCCGATCTTGCTGGTGACCTTCATCGCCATCGGACTCGGTGGCGCAACGGTCCTCGGCGCGCTAACTTACTTCCGCGTGTGGGGCTACCTCTGGCGCGAATGGTTCACCAGCATCGACCACAAGAAGATCGGGATCATGTACATCATCCTGGGTCTGGTGATGTTGCTGCGAGGCTTCTCCGACGCAATCATGATGCGCCTGCAACAGGCAGTCTCTTTCGGTGATTCGGTGGGCTATTTGCCGCCACATCACTACGACCAGATTTTCACCGCGCACGGCGTGATCATGATTTTCTTCGTGGCCATGCCGCTGATCGCGGGTCTGATGAATTTCGCAGTGCCGCTGCAAATCGGTGCACGCGACGTTGCATTTCCGTTCCTCAACAACCTGAGCTTCTGGATGACGGCCAGCGGCGCGGTGCTGGTCATGATGTCGCTGTTTTTCGGCGGCTTCGCGCGCACTGGATGGTTGGCCTATCCACCGCTTTCGGGGATCGCCTACAGCCCGGACGTGGGGGTCGACTACTACATATGGTCATTGCAGGTAGCAGGCATAGGTACGTTGCTGTCGGGGATCAACCTGATCGCGACGATCGTCAAGATGCGGGCGCCGGGCATGGGCCTGATGAAGATGCCAATCTTCACCTGGACCGCGCTCTGCACCAACGTGTTGATCGTCGCCGCCTTCCCGGTATTGACCGCTGTGCTCGGGTTGCTGGCACTCGACCGCTACGTGGGAACTGCGTTCTTCTCCAATGACTTCGGTGGCAACGCCATGATGTACGTCAACCTGATCTGGATCTGGGGCCATCCGGAGGTCTACATCCTGATCCTGCCGTTGTTCGGCGTGTTCTCCGAGGTGGTTTCGACCTTCTCCGGCAAACGCCTGTTCGGTTATGCCTCGATGGTCTACGCGACGATCGTCATCACGATCCTGTCCTATCTGGTGTGGTTGCATCACTTCTTCACCATGGGTTCAGGCGCCAGCGTCAACTCGTTCTTCGGCATCACCACGATGATCATCTCCATCCCTACCGGGGCGAAGATTTTCAATTGGCTGTTCACCATGTACCGCGGCCGCATCCGCTTCGAGGTGCCCATGTTGTGGACCATCGGCTTCATGATTACCTTCACGATCGGCGGCATGACCGGGGTCCTGCTCGCAGTGCCACCAGCCGACTTCGTGCTGCACAACAGCTTGTTCCTCGTGGCTCACTTTCACAACGTGATCATCGGCGGCGTGGTGTTCGGTGCGTTCGCCGGCATCAACTACTGGTTCCCGAAGGCGACCGGCTACAAGCTCGATCCGTTTTGGGGTCGGGTGTCGTTCTGGTTCTGGGTTTCAGGTTTCTGGTTCGCGTTCATGCCGCTTTATGTGTTGGGCCTGATGGGCGTGACGCGGCGCCTGAGTCACTTCGACGATCCATCGCTCCAGATCTGGTTCCAGATCGCAGCCTTTGGAGCGTTCCTGGTCGCACTCGGCATCCTGTCGATGCTGATCCAGTTCTACGTGACCTTCCGCGATCGCGAAAAGCTCCGTGACACCACCGGCGACCCATGGGATGGCCGTACGCTCGAATGGTCGACCTCGTCGCCACCGCCTTCGTACAACTTTGCCTTCACACCGCAAGTCCACGATCTCGATGCCTGGACCGACATGAAAAAGAGGGGTTACGTGCGGCCGCTGCAAGGTTTCATTCCCATCCACATGCCCAAGAACACCGGCACCGGCATCATCCTGGCCGGGCTGAGCGCGGTCTTTGGCTTCGCGGCAATCTGGCACATGTGGCCACTCGCCGCCCTGTCCTTCGTCGCCATCCTGGTGGTCGCTATCGGCCATACCTTCAACTACAAACGTGAGTTCTATATCGGTGCGGACGAAGTTCTCCGCGTTGAAAGCGAACGTACGCAACTGCTGGCCAGCCATGTCTGAGTTCACTATTTCCTCACCGCCCGGCACCATGGCTGAAAAAGTCAGCACGCCCGCGAACCTGCGGTTTTTCGTACCGGAAGAGGTACATCCCGAAAACGGCACTCTGCTCGGTTTCTGGCTCTACCTGATGAGCGACTGCCTCATCTTTGCCGTGCTGTTCGCGGTCTATGCGGTGCTAGGCCGCAACTACGCGGCCGGACCTTCAGGCGCGGACTTGTTCGATCTGCCGCTGGTAGCGTTGAACACTTCAATGCTGCTGCTGTCGTCCATCACCTACGGCTTCGCCATGCTGGAGATGCAGCGCAAGCGGCTGCGACCGGTATTGGCGTGGCTCGCGGTCACCGGTCTGCTGGGTGCCGCCTTCATCGGCTTGGAGCTGTACGAATTCGCGCACCTCATCCACGAAGGCGCCGGGCCACAGCGCAGCGCGTTTTTGTCGTCGTTCTTCACTCTGGTCGGCACGCACGGCTTGCACGTGGCCGTTGGCATCGTTTGGTTGGTTACGCTCATGGTGCAGGTTGCGCGCGGCGGCCTGATCCTGGAGAACCGGCGGCGGTTGATGTGCCTTTCCATGTTTTGGCACTTTCTTGACGTCGTATGGATTGGCGTCTTCACCTTTGTCTATCTGATGGGATCCCTGCAATGAGCGCGCACATCGAAGCAACACCTTCCCACGGGTCGAACGACGGACATGGAGAACATCACGAAGCCGACGCCGGTGCTCCGCACAGCACCTTCAACGGCTACATGACTGGATTCGTGTTGGCGGTCATCCTCACCGCGATTCCGTTCGCGATCGTCATGGGCAAGGTTTTCGACAAGTCGAGCACGACGGCATTTGTCATCCTGGCGTTGGCGGTGGTTCAGATCGTCGTCCACATGATTTACTTTCTCCACATGAGCACCAAGACAGAGGGCGGGTGGTCGTTGCTGGCGCTGGTCTTCACGCTGGTACTGGTGGTAATCACGCTCAGCGGCTCGATCTGGGTGATGTACCACTTGAACTACAACATGATGCCGCCGTCCATGCAGGAAATGAAGAACATGCCTTGAAGCGAATTGCACTGGTCTGCTGCGCGTTCCTGGTTTTTGCCGGGTTCACGGCGCTCGGAATTTGGCAGATAGAACGATTGGCATGGAAGCTCGACCTGATTGAACGCGTCAATCAGCGTGTGCACCTCCTCGCGACCTCACCGCCGGCTACAGCGCGATGGACAGAGGTGAACAAGGCCGAGGACGAGTACCGGCACGTCAAAATCAAGGGCGTGTTTCTGTATGACCTCGAGACTCTGGTGCAGGCCAGTACCAAGCTCGGAACGGGCTTTTGGGTACTAACGCCTTTGCGCCAAGCTGACGGTAGCGCGGTCATCGTCAACCGCGGCTTTGTACCGCCCGACGAGGCCGATCGTACGAAGCGTGCGACCACCGAAACCGTTGGCGAGGTCGATGTCACGGGCCTGTTGCGCATGACCGAACCCCGTGGGGGTTTCCTGAGGCACAACGACCCTGTTGCCAATCGCTGGTTCTCGCGCGATGTCGCGGCCATAGCGAGTGCGCGCAACGTGGCCGATGTAGCGCCCTTTTTCGTCGATGAAGATGCGCCGTCGACAGAAAACATTCTGCAATGGCCCCGCGGCGGTCTCACCATCATTGCGTTCTACAACAACCATCTGGTCTACGTGTTCACATGGTTCGCGCTTGCGCTGATGACCGCTCTTGCCGCTTGGTGGTTCGTTCGCGAAGAACGCAAACCACGCCTCGACTGACCTTATGACGAGCCTCCTGCAAGCAACCGGTGCCGGGCGTTTCGACGATTCCAGTGGTTTAAAGAACATGCAGCAACTGATCCAGTTGCGCTGGATCGCAGTGGTCGGCCAACTGGTCACGATCGAGGTCGTTTACTACGGCTTCGGCATCAGTCTGCCAATCGACCTGATGCTCGCTGTGCTGACGGGGCTCACCGCATTCAATCTCGCGAGCTTGCTGCGCTGGCGCGTGCCGCGAGCGGTCACCAAGACCGAACTCTTTGTCTCACTGCTGGTGGACGTCGGCTCCTTGACCGCGCAGCTCTATCTGAGTGGCGGTGTTACCAATCCCTTCGTTTTTCTGTACCTGCTGCAAGTCACTCTGGGAGCCGTACTGCTCGATGCATGGTCCATCCGCACGATGGTCGGCATCACCACCGCGTGCTTCGTAGGCCTTGCGGTGTTCGGCCGGCCGTTGCCGCTTTCCTCCGACCTGAGCCAGGGTCTGTCCAGCCCCTACGTGCAGGGCATGTTGATCTGCTTCGCGCTGAATGCGGGCTTACTGGTGGTCTTCATCACCCGCATCAACGGCAATCTGCGCGAGCGCGATGCGCGGTTGTCCGACCTGCGCCAGCGCGCCGCCGAAGAGGAGCACATCGTGCGCATGGGCCTTCTCGCCTCGGGTGCTGCACACGAACTCGGCACTCCGCTCGCCACGCTCGCCGTCATCCTCGGCGACTGGCGGCGCATGCCGGCCTTCACTGCCGATGCTGAGCTGTTGCAAGAGGTCTGCGAAATGGAGGCGCAAGTGCAGCGTTGCAAGACCATCGTGAGCGGCATCCTGCTGTCGGCCGGCGAGGCGCGCGGCGAGTCTTCGGTCAGGACCACCATTTGCACCTTTCTAGACGACCTTGCCGAAGAGTGGCGCACCACGCGCAACGGACGCGTCTTCGTCTACCGCAACCTCTTTGCGCCCGACATGCCGATGGTGTCGGACTCGGCCCTGAAACAGATGGTTTGCAACGTCCTGGACAACGCGATCGAGGCTTCACCGCATGGTGTGGGCCTGGACGCGGCGCACGATGCCGTCGCCGACGCGTTGATCTTGACGGTCACCGATGCCGGCCCTGGATTCCAGCGGGAGATGCTTGCCGAATTTGGCAAGCCCTACCAGTCGAGCAAGGGACGGACCGGCGGCGGACTCGGTCTCTTCCTCGTCGTGAACGTGGCACGCACGCTGGGTGGCAGCGTGGTGGCGCGCAACCGACCCGAAGGGGGCGCCGTGGTAACGATCACCTTGCCATTGGCGGCGATCACCCTGGAGGATGACGACGAAAGACATCATCAGGATGACGACGATGGAAACTGAACGGCTGCTACTCATCATCGAAGACGATGCCGCCTTCGCCCGAACGCTTGGACGCTCCTTCGAGCGGCGTGGCTACACGGTGATGCTCGCGACCAGCCTGGACCAGGCACTTGTGCTGGTGGAGGGCGATCATCAAGAAGGAGATGATCAAACGTCGGGTCGAACGCCCGGTTACGCAGTGGTCGACCTCAAGCTCAACGGCGACGCGTCGGGCCTGGCTTGCGTGCGCGCGCTGCATGCGCACGACCCCGAGATGCTCATCGTGGTGCTGACCGGTTTCGCCAGCATTGCGACGGCCGTCGAAGCCATCAAGCTCGGCGCCTGCTACTACCTGGCAAAACCCTCAAACACCGACGACATCGAGGCCGCCTTCGGCCGGGCGGCAGGGAATGCCGAAGTCGAGCTGACCAACCGCTCGTCGTCGATCAAGACACTCGAATGGGAGCGCATTCACGAGACGCTGGCACAGACCGGCTTCAACATCTCGGAGACCGCGCGGCGGCTGGGAATGCACCGCCGCACACTGGCGCGCAAGCTCGAAAAGCAGCGCGTCAAATAGCTCGATTGCTTACCAACCGGCCAGCACCGCGCCCTTGAACTCGGTCTGGATGTAGTTGCGCACCGCTTCCGAGTGGTAGGCCTTGACCAGCTTGGCGACCCATGGCTTGTCCTTGTCCTGCTCGCGCACGGCCAAAATATTCACGTAAGGACTCTTGGTACTTTCCTGAGCGATGGCGTCCTTCGGGTTCAGCCCGGCGGACAGTGCGAAGTTGGTGTTGACGGCGGACGCATCGAGGTCGTCCAGCGTGCGCGGCAATTGCGCCGCGTCGACCTCGACGAACTTGATCTTCTTCGGGTTTTCGACAATGTCGAGCGGCGTCGCTTTCAGGCCGGCTTCAGGCCGCAGCTTGATCAGGCCTTGATCCTGAAACGTCAGCAGCACGCGGCCACCATTGGTCGGGTCGTTGGGAATGCCGATGCGCGCGCCCTCTTTCAGGTCTTTCAGGCTCTTGACCTTCTTCGAGTAGATGCCGATCGGGAAGTTGACCGTGTATGCCACGCTGACGATCTTGTAGCCGCGGTCTTTTACCTGCTGGTCGAGATATGGCTTGTGCTGGTAGCTGTTGGCATCGAGATCGCCTGCCGCCAGCGCAGCGTTGGGCTGCACGTAGTCGCTGAATTCGACGATCTGGATCTTCAAACCGTCTTGCTCGGCGATCTTCTTCACCTGCTCGAAGATCTGCGCGTGCGGCCCGGCCGTAACGCCGATCTTGAGTGGTTTGTCTTGTGCCAATGCCGGCAGCGCAAAGGCGCTGATGAGCGAGGCGGCAAGCAGCGTACGAAGGGAAGAACGTTTGTTCATTTTTTATGGTTCCTTAAGAAGAGATGGAAAGAAAAAGGTAATTTCAACGTCGAATCGAAGAGCGTTCAGCGATGTGAAAGTCTGCGCACGAGCCAGTCGCCTGCGCTCTGCACCGCCTGCACGAAGACGATCAGCACCAGGACCACGGCCAGCATGATCTCAGGCAAAAATCGCTGGTAGCCATAACGAATGCCAAGGTCGCCCAGCCCACCACCGCCGATCGCGCCAGCCATCGCCGAGTAGCCGGTCAGGCTCACGAAGGTGATGGTCAATCCGGCCACGATGCCGGGCAGCGCCTCGGGCAACAGCACCTTGAAAACGATCTGCAGGGTGGTTGCGCCCATCGCAATGGCGGCCTCGATCAGACCTTGATCGACTTCGCGAAGCGACGTTTCAACAAGTCGCGCAATGAAGGGCGCGGCTGCGATCGTCAGCGGAACGATGGCCGCGGCGGTACCGATCGAAGTGCCGGTGATGAAGCGTGTCAGCGGAATGATCGCCACTAGCAGGATGATGAACGGCGTCGAACGCACGGCGTTGACGAAGCCACCGACGATGCGATTCGCAGCCGGGTTCTGCAGCACGCCGCCGCGGTCCGACAGCCGGAGGTAGACGCCGAGCGGCACGCCGATGAGCGCACCGACAAGGCCGGAGATACCGACCATCGCCAGAGTTTCCCAAAGCGATGTCGCGAAGAGTTCGAGCATCGGCCCGGTGAAGTGATCAAGCATGGTTCAGTTCCTGCACCCGAACGCCGATATCGCGCAAGTGGGCGACCGCGGCGGCGAGTTGGTCGTGTGCACCGCGTGCGAATACCGCCAGCGAGCCGAACGGCCGACCCTGGATCTCGTCGATCTGCCCGTGCACGATAGACAGATCGAGGCCGAAGCGCCGTGTCAGGTCCGACAGCACCGGCTGGTCGGACGCATCGCCAGAGAACGCGAGGCGCAGAAGCTGGCCTTCATTGCCTTGCGTGCTTTTGCTACCCGACATCAGCGCCCGGATACGCACCAGAACGCTCTCCGGCAGGGCCTGCGGCACGATGTCGTCGAGCAGGCTGCGCGTCGTTTCATGTTGCGGCCGCGTGAAAACATCCAGCACGGCGCCCTGCTCCACGATGCGCCCGGCATCGAGCACGGCCACGCGATGGGCCACCTGCTTGATGACCTGCATCTGGTGGGTGATTAGCACGACGGTGAGGCCGAACTCGCGATTGATCTGCTCCAGCAACCCTAGGATGGAGCGAGTGGTTTCAGGGTCGAGAGCCGAGGTGGCTTCGTCCGACAGCAGTACCTTCGGTCGGTTCGCCAAGGCACGCGCGATACCAACGCGCTGCTTCTGCCCGCCGCTGATCTGCGCCGGATACCGGTCGGCCAAAGCAGTGAGTCCGACCAGATCCAGCAAGGGGTTCACGCGCGCCTTGATCTCGGCGCGGCTCTGGCCCGCGAGCTCCAGCGGAAGCGCCACGTTGTCGTATACGGTGCGCGACGACAGCAAATTAAAGTGCTGAAAGATCATGCCGATTTCCCGGCGCGCGGCACGCAAGGCGGGGCCGTCTTTCAGCGCGGTAATGTCTTGACCCGCCACGTAGACGCTGCCGCGCGAAGGCCGGTTCAGAAGGCTGATGGTGCGCACCAGCGAGCTCTTGCCCGCGCCGCTTCGCCCGATGATGCCGAACACCTCGCCGGCCGGCACCGACAGGTCGACGCCGCGCAGGGCTTCGACCTTGCCCTGCGGACCCTCGTAGGTCTGGTGGATGTCTTTGAGTTCGATCATGAAAAAAGCAAAGCCTTCGAGTCTCGCCGAAAAGCGAGCTGCGGTCAGGCCGGGGTCTGCTCAGACCGGATCGAAGAGGAACTTGAGTCCGCGGTGCGCACGCAAACGCTGCGTGAAGTGTTGCAGCACAGATCGCTCGGTGGTAGCGGCTGACCTGGTTGTGGCGACGAAACAAAGATCAGTCGGTTTTCAATCCAACAGATCGGGTTCGGCTTGGACCAAGCCTTCGAACAAACTCTCGAACGAATGCAGCGCGCCTTCGGGTCCGCCGATCTGTCCGTGCGTATGGCGCGCCACTGCATCGTCGATGGGCTGCGGCGTACCAGCCGCTTCAGCCAGCAGTTGCGTATGGCAAGCGTTGTCGAGCGCGATGTACCACCACGCGGCGGTCTCGACGGTCGGGCCGGCGGTCAGGATCCCGTGGTTCAGCGTGTCGAGCTTGCGACCCAGCGTCGACCAGGCCTTGCCGTACGTCGAGTGGGTGTGGGCAGCGGCGATGATCTTCGGGCTGTGCTCATGGATGGCGGCATGGATCGCAAAGGCCGCCTTGTTGAGCGGACGGTCGCCAATGACCTTCTGGCCCTTGGCGTTCACCAGCAAAAGGTCGGACACCTTGATGCGCGAGAAGTGCACGCCCAGCGGATTGACCCAGAAATGATCCGTCAGCTCGGGGTCGCGCGCCGTGATGTGGCCGGCCAGACCTTGCGCAAAACCGAAACTTGCGAACAGGCGGAATGCGCCGGCCAGACGCTCCAGTCGGTGGCGGCGCTCAGCCTCGACCGTCGGCCTTGCGCTGGGCGCATCGAACCAATACTTCTGCTGCGGGTTCGGGTTGAGCTTCAGGCGCGAGGCGCTGCGATCGATGGAAAGAACTGCGCTCATGTTCAAGCCGCCTTTCTTTGCGAAGCGATGCGTTGCGCGACCAACTCCCGCGTCCGTGGAATCAACACGCGCCCATAGTCCGTCGCGTCTTCCAGCGGATCGAAGCCGCGGATCAGGAAGGTCGTCACGCCAAGGTCGTAGTAGTCGAGCAAGGCATCTGCCACCTGTTCCGGTGTGCCGACCAACGCGGTGCTGTTCGAGCGCCCACCGATCTCCTGCGCCACTGCGGTCCACAGCCGCTTGTCGACGCGCGGCCCCTTCTCGGCCGCGGCCAACAAGCGCTTCGCACCTTCACTTTGCTGCGGTCCACCGCGGCCGAAGCCCTGCACCACGCGGAGCCGTCGCGTCTCTTCGAGGATGGCGTCGGCGCGTGCCCAGGCCTTGTCTTCGCTCTCGGCGAGGATGGGCCGGAACGACACCGAAAAGCGCACCGTGCGCCCGTGCTTTGCCGCCTCCGCCCGAACGCGCGTGGTCAACTCGCGCGCCTGATCAAGTGATTCGCCCCACAGCGCATACACGTCCGCATGCTTGCCTGCGACCGGAATCGCCGCATCGGAAGCACCACCGAAATACACCGGCACATGCGGCTTTCCCTTCAACGTCTGCAACGGCTTCACTTCTGAGAAAGCGCCGACAGCGCTGTAGTGCGCGCCCTTGTGATCGAAGGGTTTGTCGGCCGTCCAGACCTTGCGCAGTACCTCCAGGTATTCGTCGGTTCGGGCGTAGCGCTGGTCGTGATCGAGCCAGTCGCCGTCACGCTTTTGCTCATCGTCGGAGCCGCCGGAGATGTAGTGAACGCCGAGCCGGCCACCGCTGAACTGGTCGAGCGAGGCGAACTGCCGCGCCGCCAGCGTCGGTGACACGAAACCGGGTCGATGCGCGAGCATGAAGTGAATGCGCTCTGTCACCGACGCCGCGTAAGCGACGGTGAGCGTGGCATCTGGTCCGGTTGAATGGTGCGGCACGAGCACCCGGTCGAAGCCGGCCTGCTCGTGCGCCTGCGCAAAGGCGCGCACATAGTCGCGATCGATCGCGGGGCCTTTGGCGGCATGCGTTTCGGAGACTTTCTGCGTCTGGATCATGCCGATGAATTCGACGTTGCTTTGGCTCATGGTGGTTCCTTGTACGGTGATGGAGAGGCAACTGGCCGGGTTCGGGGTCAGGCTGACGGTGCGCACAATACGCGCTCGAAACTGCGGTCCCACAGCGGACGCACATCGGTCGGCGCATCGAGCACGCCGATCTTTAAAAAAGTGTCGGCCACGTCCTGGTGACTGCGGATCACGGCGTCGTCGACGGCGGCCAGACCGTAATCGCCGCTGCGCCCGTTAAAGAGCTCGACGATGTCACCGACCGGCACGCGGGTCTCGGCCGATTGCGCTTGGGCGTAGGCCAGGAAGTTGCCATTGATCCACGCGAACGACCGTTGCAGCCGTTGCAGGAAATCGCTGATTGCCGCACGCCGCAAGGCATCGTCCAGCGTGCGCGGATTGGCATAGATCGGGAAGTTGCCCGACAGGTAGCCAACGCCCGTCTTGATGGTGCGCGCACCGTGTTGCGTGCGGGCCAGCTGGCCGTTGTAGCCGTAGATGGCCCATGCATCGAGGTCGCCACGCGCGAAGGCGGAGTAGCCGTCAGCGGGCGTCAGGCTGATGGCCTGGATGTCGGCGAAGCTCAGGCCGGCTTCAGCCAATTGCTTGGCAAGGTAGTAGTGCGAAGTGGTGGCACGGACGTAGCCGACGCGCTTGCCCTTGAGGTCGGCGATGGTCCGAATGGGTGCGTCCTTGCGCGCCAGCGTGGCCTGGTTGTTCAGGTCTTCGTGCGTGACGGCGATGAGCTTGACTTGCGCCTTTTGGCGTGCCGCGAAGACAGGCGGAATCTCGCTGCCCGATCCGAGATCGAGCGCATCGCCGTTGATGGCCTCGATGTGCAGGCCGCCGCTGTTCAACTCGCGCCAGTCGATCTTGTAGGGCGTTTCGGCCTGGCCGGACGCCTGCAGCAACGGGCGCCAAAGGCCTTTGTAGGTGCCGATGCGCAGCGTGACGCCGCGCAGGTCCGGCGCCGCGGCTTGGGCGCCAATCGCGCTCCAACTGGAAGTTGCCGCCACGCCCCAAGCCGCAGCGGCGACTTGCAATACGCGTCGGCGTGATGCGTCCAGGTTCGACTCGGATAAAAAAGGTTTCATGGGGCGTTACCGTATCGCCTCGATGGCAAAAGCGGAACGCAGAAAAACGTGTTTGCTTATGCACGATGCATCGTTCCCGATTGCCGCTTGCGTCGTTATCGTCTGCGGTCATGAGTGCCCTACCCTTGCGCCGCATTGCGGCGACGACCAACCCTTCTTTCGATGCCGTCCCCGATCCCGTCGATGCGGTCCGACGGGTCCAATCGATCGACGCAGATCTGCTGGCGCGGCTTTCCTCGCAGTTCGCCGCCACCGCAGCCGACTTCGACCTCAGCGGCTCATTCCCGCACGAGAACTTCGCTGCACTGCAAGCCCACGGGCTCATCGCACTGGTCGCACCAACCGAATTCGGCGGCGGCGGCGCATCGCTCGGCACGGCCCGGCGCGTGATCTCCGCCGTGGCGCGCGGCGAGCCAGCGACCGCCCTCATCCTCACCATGACCTGGCTTCAGCACCATGGCATCGCTCGCACCGACAGCCGCTGGCCTGCGCATCTGCGCGAGCGCGTGGCACGCGATGCGGTATCGCATGGCGCGCTCATCAATGCATTGCGGGTCGAGCCGGCGCTGGGCTCGCCAGCACGCGGCGGCCTCCCCGCTACCACCGCCCGACGGGAAGGCACGGGCGCAGCTGCAGTCTGGAAACTGAACGGCCACAAGCTCTACACGACGGACATCGAAGGCCTGGGCTGGCTGTCGGTCTGGGGTCGAACCGACGACGAGATCGATCCACGCGTGGGCGTGTTCCTGGTGCCGCGCGATGCGCCCGGCGTGCGCGTTATCGCGAGTTGGGACCACCTCGGTTTGCGCGCCTCTGGTAGCCACGAAGTGGTGTTCGAAGACGTCGAAATTCCGCTCGACCATGCCGTCGATCTGCGCGCGCCTGCCGACTGGGCGCCGGACGCCGGCAGCCAGACCGACATCGACGCGCACGCCACGCAGCAGGCCTGGATGATCGTGTTGCTCGGCAGCCTGTACGACGCGGTGGCGCAGGCCGCACGCGACTGGCTGGTCGGCTTCTTGAATCAACGTGCGCCCGGCAACCTCGGCGCAGCACTGTCGACGCTGCCGCGCATGCAGGAGGCCATCGGTGAGATCGAAGCGCTGCTGCGCACCAACCGCGTGTTGCTCGACGATGCTGCGGCCGCAGCCGATGCCGGGCATGCGCAGCCGGCCGTCGACAGCGGACTCGTCAAATACACGGTCACGAACAACGCAATTCGCGCCGTCGAGATAGCGCTGCAACTGAGCGGCAACCACGGCCTCACCCGGCACAACGCATTGGAGCGGCACTACCGCGACGTGCTGTGCAGCCGCGTCCACACGCCGCAGAACGATGCGATTCTGGTGCCGGCCGGCAAGCGGGCCATGGCGCACGAAGTGTGATCGCTACGGGGCCCGTGATACTTCGGGCATGACAGAACCCTCCACCAACGCACTCACTTTCGAACAGGTCCGCGCCCGCTTGATGGCACGCGAAGAAACCGCCTTGCTCGACCTGCGCGAAGAGCACCCTTTTGCGCAGCAACATCCGCTCTGGGCTGCGAACCTGCCGCTCGCCCGCATCGAGACCGATGCGCAGCGCCGTATTCCACGACTCGACACCGTCGTCGTCCTCTACGGCGAGCAGGATGGAGAAGACCTGGTGGCCGAAGCCACCGAACGCTTCGACACTCTCGGCTACACGCAAGTGCATCGACTCGACGGCGGCCTCGACGGCTGGCGCAATGCCGGCGGCGAGCTGTTCCGCGATGTCAACGTGCCAAGCAAATCGTTCGGTGAACTCGTCGAGCACGAGCGCCATACGCCATCGCTTTCGGCCGAGGAAGTGAAGGCACTCATCGATTCCAAAGCCGACGTGGTGGTGCTCGACGCACGCCGCTTCGACGAGTACCAGACCATGAGCATCCCGACCGCGACCAGCGTGCCGGGCGCCGAACTGGTGCTGCGCGTTCGGGCACTGGCGCCCGACCCAGCCACGCGAGTGATCGTGAATTGCGCAGGGCGCACGCGCAGCATCATCGGCACGCAGTCGCTGGTGAATGCGGGCATCCCGAACAAGGTCACGGCGCTGCGCAACGGGACGATCGGCTGGAAACTGGCCGGTCAGGTGCTGGACCAGGGCGCGCAGAAACGAGCGCCAGACGTGGTCAGCGATGCGCATCGCGCGCAGGCCCGCGCAGACGCGAGGCGCGTCGCTGATCGCGCCGGCGTGCGCCGGATTTCCCTCGATGCCATCGACTCGCTCGAAGCACCAGACCGCACGCTCTATCGCTTCGACGTGCGCACCGCCGAGGAATATGCCGCAGCCCATCTGCCCGGCTTCGCCAGCGCACCGGGCGGTCAGTTCGTGCAGGAAACCGACCATCACGTGCCAGTGCGCGGCGCCCGCATCGTGCTGGCCGATGACGACGAAGTGCGTGCATCCATGACCGCTTCGTGGCTCGCGCAAATGGGCTGGGATGTCTACGTGGTCGACGCGCCTGCGGCAAACGCGTTCAGTGAAGCGGGCCCGCCGTTCGATGCAGCCGCCGCCCGCCCTGCGCCCAACCCGCATCGCTACCGACGCCCCTACGAAGGCACCGATGCGCCGGCCGAAGCCATGCAGGCGTATCTCGATTGGGAATATGGCCTGGTCGCGCAGCTGGCACGCGATGGCACGCACCACTTCAAGGTGATCTGACGCCAGTCGTACGGCGCTGCCGCTGCCAATGCCGCGGCCCATGCCTCGGCTTATGCCGCCGGCAACTATGCATCTGACGAAACGGTCGTTTGCCGATCGCTCTTGCGCCACCAGAATCGCGCTCTTTGCT
The DNA here is from genome assembly GCA_025352265.1 of Variovorax sp. Classification (GTDB taxonomy): domain Bacteria; phylum Pseudomonadota; class Gammaproteobacteria; order Burkholderiales; family Burkholderiaceae_C; genus Variovorax. The sequence continues at coordinate 14,960 of JANXTS010000062.1, forward strand.
TTCCGATCAAAGCCCCCGCGATGCGTGCCCACCTTGTCTTCAAACCCTTCCTCCGGAAGCTCACAACCTTTGCCTCCGCACTCGCGCCTGCATTCGCATTTGCATTCGCCGTGACAACGCTCGCTCTCCCGGTCCAGGCGCAGACCTTCCCGACCAAGGCCGTCCACATCACAGTCGCCAACACGCCCGGCAGTTCACCCGACGTGCTTGCGCGCTCGCTCGCAATGCGACTCGCCGAGCAGTGGAAGCAACCCGTGGTCGTGGACAACCGCGCCGGCGCCGCCGGAATCCTCGCGGCCGACGCGTTGACCAAGTCACCGGCCGATGGCTACAGCCTGCTGGTCGGTGCCGACGGACCGATCACTATCCTGCCGAACATCCAGCGCGACTTGCCCTACGACGCGCAGCGCGACCTTGTGCCGGTGGTCTCGCTCGGCCAGATCGACTTCGTGCTGGTCGCCAATCCGAAGACAGGCTTTCATTCGGTCGCCGACTTCGTGCGTGCCGCCAAGGCGCAGCCCGGCCGCTACAACTTCGCTTCGGCCGGCAACGGCAGTCCCCAACAGCTGAGCATGGAAATGTTGAAAGCGCGCGCCGGCATCTATGCAACGCACATTCCTTACCGCGGTGGGCCGCTGGGCTTGCAAGACGTGATCGGCGGACAGGTCGACGTGATGTTCATCGCCGTCGGTCCAGCGCTGCCGCACATCCGCACCGGCCGGCTGGTGGCGCTGGGCACTACAGGCGAGCGCCGCCATGCATTGCTGCCCGACGTGCCGACCGTTGCGGAAAGCTATGCGGGCTATCGGGCAGGGACGTGGTTCGGCCTTTTCGCGCCAGCCCACACGCCGCAGGTCGTGGTCGATGCGATTGCTGCCGATGCCGGTCACATCGTGCAGTCACCCGCGGTACGTACCGAGTGGGCGGCGCAAGGCATCGAAGCGACCGGCCAACCGCAACGCGAGTTCCAGAAGCAGGTCGCCGCGGAATACGGGCGCTATGCGCAGATCGTGAAAGCGGTCGGCATCAAAGCGGAGTAGCCCGCGAATGACAGACCGTCTTGCGCATCAGAGCTTGGCGATCGACACCTCGGTCGACTTCACCAGCGCCACCACATCGGAACCCGGCTTGAGCTGCAGCTCGTCGACCGAACGCGTGGTGATGACCGAGGTCACGATGCCCCAGGCCGTTTCGACATCGACCTCGGACACCACGTCGCCGCGGATGATCTCCTTGATCTTTCCCTTGAACTGGTTGCGTACGTTGATGGCTTGAATGGACATGGAAAACTCCTTGTGAAATTGAATGAGGGCGAGAGCTAGACAGCCCATCTGAGCGCATGCGCGGGGCCGTCGGCCCAGCGCGTGTCGTTGGCCGGATCCGATGGTTCGGCGATCTCTGCATCGGGCTTCTGCAGTACACGATCCAGGATGCGTTTCTCGATCGCTGCGAACGCCGGGTCACCCTGCGAGCGCGGCCGGGCCAGCGCGATGCTCTCGTCCAGCGCGATGCGTCCGTCTTCGATCAGGATGACGCGATCGGCCAGCGCCACCGCCTCCTGCACGTCGTGCGTGACCAGCAGCGCGGTAAAGCGGTGCTGTTGCCACAGGTTCTCGATGAGCCGATGCATCTCGATGCGGGTCAGCGCGTCGAGCGCGCCCAGCGGCTCGTCGAGCAGCAGCAAGCGCGGGTGATGCACCAGCGCGCGCGCCAACGCGACGCGCTGCCGCTGCCCGCCTGAGAGCCGCGCCGGCCATTCGTTCTCCCGATCGGCCAGCCCGACCTGCGCCAGCACTTCGCGGCCGCGCGAGCGCAACGCGGCCGGTAGCCCGAGCGTGACGTTGTCGAGCACGCGACGCCACGGCAACAGACGCGCCTCCTGAAACATGATGCGGGTGTCGTCGTGCAGCCCGCCGATCTTTCGGCCGTTGGTGCTGAGCGTGCCGTCAGAGGCCGGCTCCAGTCCGGCAACCAGCCGCAGCAGCGTGCTCTTGCCGCAACCGCTGCGCCCGACGATGGCGATGAACTGGCCAGGCGCGATGTCGAGCTGCGTATTGCGCAGCACCTCGCGCGTGCCGTAGCGTTTGTGCACGTCGCGGATTTCGAGTCGCACACCGCCCCCACTGGCCGCCGTTGTGGACTGCGAGTTTTTCCCTGTTTCGAGCAGATTCGAATCGATTCTTGCGTTCATCTCAGCCTCTTGGTTTGAACAGCGCTACGTTCAGCGCATCGAGTTTTTTCGGCAGCAACTCCTCGGCGAAGAACGCGTCGGCAATGCGTTGTTGCTCCGTCAACAGGTCGGGTACGACGGGCCGCACGGCATAGCTGCGACGAGCGTCGCTCGAGCTTGCCCCGCGCTAAGGCCGACGAGGTTGCAGACAAGACGAGCGCAGCGAGCGCACCGGGTGCGCCGCGGCGGGCGAAATCAAGAGATGTAGCCATGGTGCGTGCTTCTCGAATCACTTGGCCTGGTAACCCGGATGCCATCTGAGCCACCAGCTTTCCAGCCCGCGCGCGAACAAATCGGCGGCCTTGCCCAGCAGCGCATAGAGAAGGATGCCCACCAGCACGATGTCGGTCTGCAGAAACTCGCGAGCGTTCATCGTGAGATAGCCGATGCCGGAGTGCGCCGAGATCGTTTCGGCCACGATCAGGATCACCCACATCAGCCCCAGCGAGAAACGCAGGCCCACCAGGATCGACGACAACGCGCCCGGCAGGATCACCTCACGGTAGAGCTGCCACCGCGTCAGCCCGTAGGTACGCCCCATCTCGATCAACTGCGGATCGACATTGCGGATGCCGTGAAAGGTGTTGAGGTAGATCGGGAAAAATACCGACACCGAGATCAAAAACAGTTTGGCCGTTTCGTCGATGCCAAACCACAGGATGACGAGCGGGATCAGCGCCAGCGCCGGAATGTTGCGCACCATTTGAATGGTCGAGTCGAGCAGCGTCTCGAAGAACTTGACCGAACCGGTGAGCAGACCCAGCCCGAGCCCCAGGCTGCCGCCGATGGCGAGCCCGCCGAGCGCGCGGCCGGCACTCACCCTGACGTGCGTCCATAGTTCGCCAGTTACGGCCAGCGTCCACGCGGCCTGTAACACGGCGAGTGGCGCGGGCAGCACGCGCGTCGACAACCAGCCAAGCGACGAGGCGATCTGCCAGACCACGATGAGAGTGACCGGCACCAGCCAGGGAATCAGTCGTGCCCCAACGCCCGCCGGCAAGCCGCGCAGGGTGAACCGAGTCACCGCCGCATCCGCTGCCCTGTTGGCGCCCGCATCACGCTGCACGTGCACAGGCAGCTTGTGTACTTGTTCGTTCATGCGCAGGTTAGCTTTGCGATTGCAGACGCGATGGCGCGTCGAGATTGGCGACCACCTCGCCGAACGGTCCGGTCAGCGAGCCGCCGGTCAGGCGTGACGACAACTGCGTTTGCGCCCGGCGCGACAGCAACGGAAACACCAGCTCCGCGAAGCGATACGCCTCTTCCAGATGCGGATAGCCCGACAGGATGAAGTTGTCGAGGCCGAGCGCTGCGTACTCCTCGATGCGTGCCGCCACCGTCTTCGCATCGCCCACCAATGCGGTACCCGCGCCACCGCGCACCAGTCCGACGCCGGCCCACAGGTTCGGCGAAATCTCCAGGTCGGCACGGGTGCGCTTGGCGCCGCCCGCATGCAGCGCGGCCATCCGGCGCTGGCCTTCGGAATCCATCTTGGCGAACACCGCTTGCGCCTTGATCACGGTCGCGTCGTCGACGCGGCTGATGAGCGACTCGGCTGCGCGCCAGGCTTCGTCGTCGGTCTCGCGAACGATCACATGCAGGCGGATGCCGAACTTGACGGTGCGCCCCTTGCGCGCCGCACGGGCCTTGACGTCGGCGATCTTCTTGGCGACCTCTGCAGGCGGTTCGCCCCAGGTGAGGTACGTATCGACCTGCTCGGCCGCGAGCTCGTGCGCAGCCTCCGACGAGCCACCGAACCACACCGGCGGATGCGGTTTTTGCGTCGGTGGAAACAGGAGCTTCGCGCCCTTCACGCTCAGGTGCTTGCCTTCGTAGTCGAAGCTCTGCCCGTCGTGGCTGCGCGTGATGATTTCGCGCCAGATGCGAATGAACTCGGCCGACTGTTCGTAGCGCGCTGCATGGTCGAGGTACACGCCGTCGCCTTCGAGCTCGGCCTGATCGCCGCCCGTCACGAGGTTGACAAGCACCCGTCCGCCGGAGAGCCGGTCGAAGGTCGCGGCCATGCGCGCGGCCAGGCTGGGCTGGTGCAAACCGGGGCGCACGGCGACGAGAAACTTCAGGCGCTTGGTCGAGCCGATCAGGCTCGCCGCAATGACCCACGGGTCTTCGCACGAGCGGCCAGTCGGGATCAACACGCCTTCGTAGCCGAGGCTGTCGGCGGCGCCGGCCACTTGCTGCAGGTAGTCCAGGTCGACGGCGCGCGCGCCTTCGGCCGTACCGAGGTAGCGGCTGTCGCCATGGGTCGGCAGGAACCAGAAAATTTGCATCGTCATGGGAGTGCCCACTTCACGCGAGGTTGGCCGACGCAGCGTCGAGCACGTTGATCCTTTTAGGGATCAGCTTGAGTTCGAAGAAGGTGTCGGCGATCTTTTGCTGCTCGCCGAGGATGGCTCGGGTGATCGGGCCGATGCCGTATGCCGCGCGGCCGACCGACACATCGACGACCGACTTCGGCAAACCCCACAGCGCAGACAGTTCAGCGGCGAGTTCGACCTTGTTCGCGGCACCCCATACGTCGATCTTGTTGAGTTCTTCGGTCGTGATGGCCAGCACGTCGGCGTTCTTGGCGACGTAGTCAAGCGACGAGAAGTAGTAACCGCGGTTGCCCACCACGCCGCTGGCATCGGCCAGGATGTGCGCATCGAGCGATTGCTGTGCCGATGCGAGGAACGGGTCCCAGATCACCCACGCATCGATCGAGCCTTTTTCGAATGCAGCACGTGCATCGGGCGGCGGCAGGAAGACGAGATTGAGGTCGGCGTAACTCAGGCCCGCCTTCTCGGCCAGCTTGACGATGAAGTGGTGAACGTTCGAGCCCTTGTTGAGTGCGACCTTCTTGCCCTTGAGATCGGCAGCCGTACGGATGGCCGAGCCCTTCGGCACCAGCACGGCCTCCGCACCGGGCCGCGGCACAGTGGCAGCGACGTAGGCCAACGGTGCGCCTGCCGCCTGCGCGAAGATGGGCGGCGCCTCACCGACATCGCCGAAGTCGATCGAGCCGACATTGAGCGCTTCGAGCTGCACCGGGCCGGCATTGAACTCGGTCCACTTGACCGAAACACCCAACGGCGCAAGCCGCTTTTCGAGCGTACCGCGACCCTTCAGGATGTTGAGCGTGCCCTTCTGATTGCCGATGCGAAACTGGCGCGACGGCGCTTGCGCCAACGCAGCCAGGGACGGCAAGGCTATGGCGGCTGCCACGCCCTGGACCAGGCGGCGGCGCTGAATGGAAATAAGAGTCTTCATGGGTCGGCTTCTTTCAGACAAAGGCGGTCCCGCACCGCGCATCGGCGGCGTTGCGAGAGAGCTGGTCGGTTCGGAGAGGCGCTGGCGAAGACTGCCGCGCCGGCTTACTTTTGCGCGGCTACTTTTGCTTCGTCGTGTAGATCTGGTCGAACGATCCGCCATCGGCGAAGTGTTCCTTGTCCGCCTTGGCCCAGCCACCGAACGCCTCGTCGATGGTCACCAAAGTCAGCTTGGGAAACTGCTTGTCGTACTTGGCCTTGGCCTTGTCCGATGTCGGCCGGTAGAAGTTGCGGCCGGCTACGTCCTGCCCTTCGTCGGAGTACAGGTACTTGAGGTATTCCTCGGCCACCGCACGCGTGCCCTTCTTGTCCACGACTTTGTCGACGACTGCCACGCTCGGCTCGGCGAGGATGGAAATCGACGGCACCACGATCTCGAACTTCTCGGGGCCGAACTCCTTCAGCGCGAGGAAGGCTTCGTTTTCCCAGGCGAGCAGCACGTCGCCCACGCCGCGCTGCACGAAGGTGATGGTCGAGCCGCGGGCACCGGCATCGAGCACGGGAACGTTCTTGTAGAGGTTGGCGACGTACTCTTTCGCCTTGGCTTCACTGCCGTACTTGCGCTTGGCGAATTCCCAGGCGGCCAGGTAGTTCCAGCGGGCACCGCCCGATGTCTTGGGGTTGGGCGTGATCACCTGCACGCCGGCCTTGGTCAGGTCGTCCCAATCCTTCAAGCCCTTGGGGTTGCCCTTCTTGACAAGGAACACGATGGTCGATGTGTACGGTGCGGAGTTGTGCGGCAGGCGCTTTTGCCAGTCGGCCTTGACCAGTCCGCCGTGCGTGACCAGCGCGTCGATGTCACCGCCGAGCGCCAGCGTAGCGACGTCGGCGTCGATGCCATCGATGATCGAACGGGCCTGCTTGCCCGAGCCACCGTGCGACTGCTTGATCGTCACGTCCTGGCCGGTCTTGGTCTTCCAGTGGGCGGCGAAAGCCTTGTTGTAGTCGACGTACAACTCGCGGGTCGGGTCGTAGGATACGTTGAGCAGCGTGACCGGTGCCGCGCCCTGCGCGAACGCTGGAGATGCCGTCAGGCCAGCGAGGGTGAAGGCGCTGGCCAGGCCAGCGCCCAGAGAAAGCTTGATAAAGTCGCGGCGAAAATTCATGGTTGTGCTGCTCACAGGCATATCGGTGAAGCTGCGGATTCTGAAACCGGCATATAGAAACTGGAACGACTGAGTTCTCAGTTCTAAATAGCGAAATCAACTAAGGGCGCTTAGCGCGACCCAACTACCCCCGAAGGCACTCCAAATGGCAAGAATGGTCCAATGCGTCAAGCTCGGCACGGAGGCCGAAGGTCTCGACTTTCCGCCGTATCCCGGCGACCTAGGCAAGCGCCTTTGGGCGAACGTCAGCAAGGAAGCCTGGGCAGCCTGGCTCAAACAGCAGACCATGCTGGTCAACGAAAACCGGCTCAACCTGGCTGATCAACGTGCCCGCGAATACCTGAAGCGCCAGATGGAAAAGCACTTCTTCGGCGACGGTGCCGATGTGGTCCAAGGCTACACGCCGCCGGTAGCCTGAAGTCCGCACCCAGCGCGCCCGCTTCATGACCGAACCGGTCGACTGGCGTGCCGACGGCGTTCCGCGCAGCGAGCGCTTCGACGACATCTATCACACCGAAACCGGCGCGCTTGCGCAGTCGCGCCACGTTTTTCTAGGCGGCTGCGGTTTACCCGAGGCATGGGCCGATCTGCCGCAATGGCTGATTCTCGAAACCGGCTTCGGCCTCGGCCTCAATTTTCTGACGGCGTGGCAGGCGTGGCGCGCCGACGAGCGCCGCGCGCGCCTGCTGCACTTTGTCTCCATAGAAGCACATCCGGTGGGGTCAGCCGATCTGGTTCGCGCCGCAGCGGCGTACCCCGAGTTGGCGGGCATGGCCGAAGCGCTCGCCGCGCAGTGGCACGGTCTGCTGCCGGGCTTTCATCGTCTGGTTTTCGACGGCGGCAAAGTCACGCTGACCCTTTGCATCGGTAGTGTTCAATCGATGCTGCGCGCGCAGCGCTTCGAAGCCGACAGTATTTTTCTCGACGGGTTCAGCCCGCGACGCAATCCCGACATGTGGTCGGTCGACACGCTCAAGCAGGTTGCCCGGTTTGCACGGCAAGGCACAGGCATCGCGACCTGGACGATCGCGCGGGCCGTGCGCGATGCGCTGATGCAATGCGGGTTCACGGTCGGCAAGCGAATCGGTCTGCCACCCAAGCGCGATTGCCTCGCCGGTGTGTTCGCGCCGACATGGACCGTGCGACGCCGCGATCCCTTGCCGGTTCGTGTCGAAGCCCCGGGGCATTGCGCGGTCATCGGTGCGGGGCTGGCGGGTGCCGCGGTTGCCGCCAGCCTCGCGCGACGCGGCTGGCGCGTGACCGTGCTCGACGCGGCCGACGGTCCTGCGGCCGGTGCGTCGGGCTTGCCGGTCGGGCTGCTGGCGCCGCACGTGTCGGCCGACGATGCCCTGCTGTCGCGCCTCACGCGTGCCGGCATTCGGAGCACATGGATCGAGCTGGAACGCCTGCTCCCATCCGGCATCGACTGGCGCGCCACCGGAGTGCTCGAAAGGCGCAGCGACGGCGACACGCGGGTTCCGAGCGGCTGGAGTGCCGACGGGCCGAACGAGTCCTGGCCGGCCAACGCAAAACGACTGCAGCGCAGCTGCTTGCCCTTCGACGCACCGGCACTCTGGCACGCGCGCGCCGCATGGGTGCGACCCCGACGACTGGTCCAAGCGTGGCTGAACCATCCGGACATCACCGTGAAGTACCAAGCGCGCGTGGAACGACTCGTGCAGCACGGCACGTTCTGGCGTCTCGTCGATGCCAATGGCGACACTCTGGTCGAAGCCGATCGCGTGGTCATCGCAGCCGGCATCGACAGCCGCACATTCGCGCCGGCCCTCCCCCTACAACCGGTGCGCGGACAGGTCGCATGGGGTCACGCGCCAAACGATGCAGATGCGGATGCGGATGCGGAATTGCCGGACGTGCCGATCAACGGCGACGGCCATCTGATCGCGCGCGTGCCATCAACCGATGCCGATGCAACCGGTTCGCTCTGGCTCGCAGGCGCTACCTTCGACCGCGACAGCGTGGACCTTGCACCGCACGCATCGGACACTGCGAGCAACCGCGAGCGACTGGCCCGCCTGCATCCGGGCGCTGCGGCAGCGCTCGACGTCCTCGCGGCCAACACCTGGGTCGGTATCCGCTGCGCTTCATCCGATCGTCGCCCACTCGTCGGGTCGCTCGACGAAGCTGCATGGCCCGGTGTCTGGGTGAGCACTGCGATGGGCTCGCGCGGCCTCACCTTCGCGGCCCTCTGCGCCGAACTCCTGGCTGCCCACTGGCACGGCGAACCGCTTGCATTGCCGGCGACGCTGGCAAGGGCACTCGACACTCGGCGCCTGGCAAAGCCGGGCAAAAGCTGAGGATGTGGCCTGAGAATGTGGAATGGCTCTCCGTTACGACATCACCCACACGACCATCTACCGCTACAAGAAGCCCGTCACCTTCGGCCTGCACCGGATCATGTTTCGCCCGCGCGACAGCCATGATCTGCGCGTGCTGGCAACGGACCTCAAGGTCAGCCTCGGCGCAAACATCCGGTTGATTCAAGACCCGCACTCCAACTCGGTCGCGCTGGTGCAACCGCTGGGCGAGGCGAACGAGCTGAAGATCGTCTGCTCCTTCACCATTGAACAGGTGCCGTCGCTGCTCGACCAGTTGGTGCTGCACCCGGCGGCGGAATTCTTGCCCTTTGCCTATTCGGTCCAAGACCGGCTCGACCTCGAGCATTACTTGCGTCCGCACCACGACGACCCGCAAGGCGAGCTGATTCGCTGGGCGCATCAGTTTTTGCAGACCGACGCACCCAACAGCACACGCGATGTGCTGGCGCGCATGAACGCGCACATCGGCAAGAGCCTGACCTACGCAGCGCGCGATGAAGAAGGCACTCAAACGCCGCTCGAAACGTTGCAGCTCGGCAGCGGCAGTTGCCGCGACTACGCGCTGTTGATGATGGAGGCGGCTCGGCGGCTGGGCGTCGCGACGCGATTCGTGTCCGGCTACCTGTACGACGCGGCACTCGATTCGCGCGTCGGCGAAGCGGCTGCATCGGGTCCGCCGGCCGGCGGTGTCAGCGCCACCACCGGCGCCGGCTCCACACACGCCTGGCTTCACGCGTACTTGCCGGGCGCAGGCTGGATCGCCTACGACCCGACCAACAATTTGATGGGCAGCGCGCAATTGATTCGCGTCGGTGTGGCGCGCGATCCGTCCCAGGCCGCACCCATTGCCGGCAGTTGGTTCGGCGCGCCCGACGCTTACGAGGGCATGACCGCAACGGTCGTCGTGACACGCCGCCGAAACTGATTTTTTTGGGCCGACAGATGTAAGGGTTCGATAAAACTTTCGTAGGACGAAAGGCCGACTCCGCCCCGCTGTCGCGCGCGAGATACCGCCTCAGGGAAAGTCCCTGCTCCGTTGATTTTGGTGCGCCATACGCTCACTTCGCCGAATGGCACAACAACACAAAGTACGGAGACATTCATGAGCAAAAAGCGTATTCCGCTTCTCGTCCTTGCAACGCTGTCCCTTGCCGCTTGCGGCGGCGGCGGTGGCGGCGGGTACAACGGCCCCCTACCCATTGCAGCAGCGCCGGCTCCCGCGCCCGCACCAGCCCCTGCGCCCGCACCTGCACCGGCTCCCGAGGAGACACGCCTGCAAGACGGTCGTAATTCGTTTGCGGCCTCCGCCGCCGATGCAGCCGCAACGACCTTCGCTGCGCTCGTGGTCGACCCGTCCGATACGGTAGTCAACACGACAACCAGCCGCTGGCAAGGCGTGCTCGGCGGCGCTCTCTATCGCGTCGAAGTGCCCGCCAACTGGAACGGCAAGCTGGTCATGTATGCGCACGGCTACCGCGGTCAGGGCAATCAACTGACTGTCGACAATCCGGGAATCCGGCGCTATCTGATCCAGAACGGATACGCCTGGGCCGCGTCCAGCTACAGCAAGAACTACTATGACGTGCGCGCCGGCGTCGAGGACACCAACGCCCTCGCGCTCGGGTTCAGCAAGATCGCCGCGGCCAACAATCGCACATTGGCCGCGCCGAGCAAGATCTACATCACGGGCGTTTCGATGGGCGGCCATATCACTGCGGCGGCCATCGAAGACGAGGCTTACGCGACCGAAAACAACAAGGTCAAGTACAACGGCGCGGCGCCGATGTGCGGCGTATTGGGCGACACCGAGTTGTTCGACTACTTCGGCGGTGCACAGGTTACGGCGCAAGTCGAAGCGAGCCTGCCAAAATATCCTTTCATCAACTGGTCGGACATTTCTGCACAGGTGATCGGGACGCTTTTCACCCCGAGTTTTCCAGCCGCTCCGGTCACCGCGACTGCGGGCGTCGGCGTCAAGTACCAAAGCGTGGTGAAAAACCTGACCGGTGGCGAGCGTCCGATTGCGGCGTTGGGCTTCGCCTACGGCGGCACGTTCCCGATCGTCATCGGCGTGTTCGGCGGCGACGGTACCGTGAATGGCATCCTGAACAAAAGCGTGGTCGACACCAGCCGCCTCACCTACACGATCGACGGCGATGCGGCGGGCTCGACCGCACTGAACGCATCGGCGCTGAAGGTGACCGCTGCGGTAGACGCCAACCGCTTGCGTACTGACGGACTTCGCTGGATCCCAAAAACCAATGGGCAGTTCAAGATCCCGGTGGTCACGCTTCACACGCTAGGCGATTTTTACGTGCCTTTCAGCATGGAGCAGATCTACCAGAAGCGAGTGGCGGCCAACGGCAACAGCACATGGTTGGTACAGCGCGCTGTGCGCGGTGCGTCGCATTGCGACTTCACCACAGCGGAAATGGCCGAAACCTTCGACGCAATGATCAAGTGGGAACGTGACGGCGTGAAGCCCGGCGGCGACGATGTGGTGACCGCGGCCACTGTCGCAGCACCGACGTATGGCTGCACCTACACGCGCAACACGACCAACCCGAACGACGACACCAACCCGAACGTAGCGGCACTACGGGGTGCGATTGCGGGTTCGCCTGGTGGCACTTGCCCCCCATGAACATCGCTTGAAGCGAGATAGAACAAAAGAGGCCTTTCGGCCTCTTTTTCATTGAGCGCTACACGCGCAATCCTCTCCAAATATTGCAATAGTTACTAAATGTGAATTAGTGCGCTTGTCCCGAGGAGGCTGCACAACTAAAACCGATGTTCTTCCCACAGCCCCGAAAGGACCGAGACGTGAACACCGACCGAGTAGCCCTGATCGTCGACGAACCCATTCCCGGCCACTATTACTGGATCCTGCAGCGCCAGGACGGTGCCGCCTGCCGCGCCGTCGCTGCCGCCGAAGGCCCGCTGCCGAGCCACGGCTTGGCGCTGATGGCCGGCACCACCGCGTTGCAGCGCCGCCTGAGCTCGCGCGTGCTCGACCGCCGCCCGCTGCCACCCGTGCTCGACTTCGAACAGCCCCGCATCGATTTCGCTCCGACCTCGCTTCAATGAATCGCCGGTGCGCCGCAGAGCGCACCTTGCCTTGATCGGACTTGATCGGCCAGTTGACCGGACAGACCGCTTTGCGCGCTGTTCGATCAGTCCGCAATCGATGTCCAGCGACAGACGCTGACGCCAGTCAGCGGTCGCGATCGGCACCCGCTCGCCGTGCCCTCGCTAACATCTGGGGTGCCGATGCGCAACGGGAGCATTACCGCCTGCGCCTCTTCCATCCGGTTATTCCTTATCCTGGAAGCTCGCCCAATCGCCCGGCAACCCGCATGGGCGTTGAGGAATATGCTTATCCGCATAAGGCGCGAACCAAAAAATAGTTTGCTTCTATAAGGCACGCTTTTAAAGTGCCGGCTTCTTGGCCTGCAATGGACCGCGCTCGCCACGATCGCCCCAGAACGTTTATCACGATGTACCAATACACAGAATTCGACCGTCAGTTCGTGCACCTGCGTGCAGCGCAATTCCGCGACCAGTTGGAGCGCTGGCAAGGCGGCAAACTCTCCGAAGAGGAGTTCAAGCCGCTGCGCCTGCAAAACGGTTGGTACGTGCAACGCTACGCGCCGATGCTGCGTGTCGCCGTACCCTATGGCGAGCTGTCGAGCCGGCAAATTCGCGTGCTGGCCCGCATCGCGCGTGAATACGACGAGCCGGAGGCCGAGGTCTACAAGATCGCGCTCAAGACGCAAGGGAAGCTGGGCACCTTGAAGTTGCCGACGCATTACGCGCACTTCTCTACGCGCCAGAACGTCCAGTACAACTGGATTCCTCTGGCCAAGAGCGCCGATGTGATGGACCTCCTGGCGTCGGTCGACATGCACGGGATCCAGACCAGCGGCAACTGCATCCGCAACATCACCAGCGACGAGCGCGCCGGCATCGCCATCGACGAGATTGCCGACCCGCGGCCGTTCGCAGAGATCATGCGGCAGTGGAGCACGCTGCACCCCGAGTTCGCCTTCTTGCCGCGCAAGTTCAAGATCGCGATTACCGGCGCCACTGAAGACCGAGCCGCCACCGGTTGGCACGACGTAGGCCTGCATCTTGTGAAGAACGAGGCCGACGAACTTGGCTTTCGCGTTCAGGTGGGTGGCGGCATGGGCCGTACGCCGATCATCGGTACCGTCTTGCGCGAGTTCCTGCCATGGAACCAGATCATGAATTACCTCGAAGCGGTGGTTCGGGTCTACAACCGCTACGGCCGGCGCGACAACATCTACAAGGCGCGCATCAAGATCCTGGTGAAAGCCGAAGGCCAGCGCTACATCGACGATGTCGAGGCCGAGTACAAGCAAATCGTCGAGCACGACGGTGCGCCGCACACCATCACGCAGGCCGAATACGACCGCGTATCCGCCACTTTCGTCCCGCCGGCGCTGGCCACGCGAGTGCTGCAGAGCGCCGAGCAAACCGCGATCGACTTGCAAAAGCATGCGGCCGACGATGTGCAGTTCGCACGCTGGTTGGCACGCAACGTCGCGCCGCACAAGAACCCTGCCCTGCGCGCAGTGACGCTGTCTTTCAAGCGGCTGCACCAAGCGCCGGGCGATGCCGATGCCGACCAACTCGACACCATCGCGCGGTTGTCTGATCGCTTCTCGGCAGGTGAAGCCCGCGTCACGCATGACCAGAACATCGTGCTGCCGTGGGTGCACGCCGAAGACCTGCACGCGTTGTGGCTCAACGCACGCGAGGCCGGTTTTGCCAGCGCCAACGTGCGCTTACTCACCGACATGATCGCCTGCCCCGGCGGCGACTTTTGCGCGCTGGCCAATGCGCGCTCGATCCCGATCGCCGAAGCCATCACCGAGCGTTATCAAGACCTCGACGAGCTCGACGACCTCGGGGAGATCGACCTGCACATCAGCGGCTGCATCAATTCGTGCGGCCACCACCACAGCGGCCATATCGGCATTCTTGGCGTCGACAAGGACGGCAAGGAGTGGTACCAGGTTTCGCTCGGCGGCTCCGACGGCTCCAAGCTCAGCGGCGCGCCGCAGGCCGGCAAGGCTGTGGGGCCATCGTTCTCCGCAGCCGAGGTGCCGGAGGTGATCGAAGCGGTGCTCGGCACCTACCGCGACACACGCAATGCGGGCGAGACTTTCATCGACACGCTGCGCCGCGTCGGGCACGACCCGTTCAAGGCGTCGGCCAACGGTGCTCGCTTCAAGGTGGAGGCCACGGCATGACCGCCTCCAGCCAAACGAAGTACACGTTGCAGCTCGTCGCCAACGAAGACCACATCGACGACGGTGACCCCAAAGTCATGCAACTCGCCAACGACGCCGACCCACTCGCCATTGAGGTGTGCCTGGCCGACGTCGAGCGTATTGACCTCAACTTCCCCAAGTTCACCGATGGGCGCGCGTACAGCCAGGCCTTTTTGCTGCGCCGCCGACTCGGCTTCAAGGGCGACATCCGCGCCACGGGCGACGTGCTGATCGACCAGTTGGTGCAGATGGAGCGCACTGGCTTCTCCAGTGCGGTGCTGAAAGAAGGCGTGGACGCCCGTGACGCGCAGCGCCAGTTCGAGCGCTTCTCGGGCTTTTACCAGGGCGACGCGGTACAAACCGCGCCGCATTTCGCGACATGAACACCGAACTCAACCTCGACCTCCAACACGTCAACGCGGCACTCGGCCGCAATGCGCAGGGCCTGGTCGAATGGGCGATCGGCCTGGACCAGCCCGCGATCGTCACCACCAATTTCCGCCCCTTCGAGGCGGTGATCCTGCACATGGTTTCGCGCGCGAAGGCGGACGTGCCTGTCGTGTGGATGGACAACGGCTACAACACCGACGCCACCTATCGTTTCGCCGATGAAGTGACCAAGCTGCTGGGCCTCAATCTGCACATCTACTTGCCGCTTCGTTCTCGTGCGCATCGCGAAGCGGTCGACGGGCAAACACCGGCGCTGGACGATCCGCGCCATGCGGCGTTCACGCAAGAAGTGAAGCTGGAGCCCTTCGCACGTGCGCTGCGCGAGACCGCACCGACAGTGTGGTTCACCGCACTGCGCGCCACAGACACCGCCGTGCGCGCGCAAATGGACCCGGTCAGCCTCAATCCGGATGGCCTCGTCAAAGTCGCGCCGCTTCTGCACTGGTCGTCGAAAGACCTGTACGAATACTGCGAGGCGCATGGCCTGCCCAACAACTTCGACTATGTGGACCCGACCAAGGGCGAAGACAACCGTGAGTGCGGACTGCATCTCGCGCACTGACAGCCCGCATTTTTTCCGACCCGACCGATGAACGCCCGTACCGAAGCCGACCTTCTGCTCCCCGACATGCACTCTCCCGCGCGCCTTTCCAACGCCCAACTCGATGCACTCGAAGAAGAGACGATCTTTATCCTGCGCGAAGTTGCAGGCGCCTTCGAGCGCCCAACGCTGCTGTTCTCGGGCGGCAAGGATTCGCTGGTGCTGTTGAAGTGCGCCGAGAAAGCCTTCGGCTCCGGGCGCATCCCGTACCCGCTGTTAATGATCGACACCGGCCACAACTTTCCTGAAGTGACGGCCTTTCGTGACCATCGCGCCAAGGAACTCGGCGCCGAGCTGATCGTGCGCAGCGTCGAAGACTCGATGGCGCGCGGCACCGTGCGCCTGGCACATGCGGGCGAGTCGCGCAACGCGCACCAGTCGGTCACGCTGCTCGAAGCCATCGAAGAGTTTCGTTTCGACGCGCTCATCGGCGGTGCCCGGCGCGACGAAGAAAAGGCGCGTGCCAAGGAGCGCATCTTTTCGCACCGGGACTCTTTTGGGCAGTGGCAGCCAAAAGACCAACGCCCGGAGTTGTGGACGCTCTTCAACACGCGGCACGCACCCGGCGAACACTTTCGCGTGTTCCCAATCTCCAACTGGACCGAGCTCGACGTCTGGCAATACATCGAGCGCGAGAACGTCGAGTTGCCTTCGATCTACTACACGCACAAGCGCGAAGTGGTCGAGCGCCGAGGCCTGCTGGTTCCGGTGACCGAGCTGACGCCGCCGCGCTCCGGCGAAACAATCGAAGTGCGCGACGTGCGCTTTCGCACCGTGGGCGACATCACCACCACCTGCCCTGTCGCCAGCCTGGCAGCCGATGCCGGTGATGTAGTCCTTGAGACATTGACGGTAAATGTCAGCGAGCGCGGTGCTACGCGAATGGACGACATGACGTCCGAGGCTTCCATGGAAAAGCGGAAGAAAGATGGGTACTTTTGATGAATGCAACGACTCTCGCTCCTGCCTTGGCTGAAGCCCCGAACGACGCGGGCGACACCGGCACGGCTTTGCGTTTCATCACCTGCGGCAGCGTCGACGACGGCAAGAGCACGCTCATTGGTCGCCTGCTGGTCGACAGCAAGACTGTGCTGCAAGACCAACTGGCAGGCGTGCAGCGCGGCGGCGAAACCGACCTGGCGCTGCTCACCGACGGCTTGTCGGCGGAGCGCGAACAGGGCATCACCATAGACGTGGCTTATCGCTATTTCTCGACTGCCAAACGCAAGTTCATCATCGGCGACGCGCCCGGGCACGAGCAGTACACGCGCAACATGGTGACGGCCGCTTCGGCCGCCGACGCTGCCGTGGTGCTGGTCGATGCGACCAAGCTGGCGTGGGCCGGGGAAGTACTCGACGGTGAAGTGGTGAGCCACGATCTGCTGCCGCAAACACGTCGCCACACGCTGTTGTGCAATCTGCTGCGCGTGCAGTCGATCGTCTTCGCCGTCAACAAGCTCGATGCGATGGATGATGCCGATATCGCCTTCGAGCGCATATCGTCCGCGATCAACGGCTTTGCCGAAGCGGCGGGCGTGGCAGTCGCAGCGATCGTGCCGATCTCGGCCCTGAAGGGTTGGAACGTCGCGACGCATTGCACCGAGCGTGCCGACTGGTGCGGGTACACCGGACCGAGCTTGCTCGAATTGCTGGAGCAACTGCCGGTCACCGCGCAAGACGAAGCCGTGCCGTTCGCCTTTCCGGTGCAGTGGGTCGAGAAGTTTTCTGCCTCTGCTGACACGTCGCAGGGCCGCCGCATCTTTTGGGGCCGAGTCGCCAGCGGACATGTCGAGCCCGGCCAGCGCGTGACCGTGCTGCCGAGCAACCAGACCGCCATCGTCGCGCAGGTTCTGAGCCACACGCGTCAGCCCAAGACCGTGCATGCGGGCCACAGCGCCGGCATCGTGCTCGACCGCGAGCTCGATGTGTCGCGTGGCGACTGGCTGCTGGCGCCCGACGCGTTTCCACCGGTGCGCGAGATCACCGCGACCGTTGCATGGCTCGACGACGAGCCACTGGTCGCCGGTCGCATCTACTGGGCGCTGCAAGGGCATCGCTGGGTCAAGGCCAAGGTCGCTCGCATCATCGACCGCGTGAACATCACCACGCTCGAATCCGAGCCGACTGCCCAACTCGAAGCCAACGCCATAGGCGACATCGTCCTGGCGCTGCAACAGCCACTCGCGGTCCTGCCCTTTTCGCAATCTCGCGCACTCGGATCGCTGGTGCTGGTCGACACTGCCACCAACAAGACCTCGGCAGCCGTGCTGGTGCAACCCGCCAGTTAAAATTCAGGGTTTCCCCGATCGCTTTGCCTTCCAAAAGAACATGACACACGTCGTCTCAGAATCGTGCATACGCTGCAAATACACCGACTGCGTGGACGTGTGCCCCGTCGATTGCTTCCGTGAAGGTCCCAACATGCTGGTGATCGACCCGGACGAATGCATCGATTGCGCGGTGTGCATTCCCGAATGCCCCGTCAACGCGATCTACGCCGAAGAAGACCTGCCCGCCAACCAGTTGGCTTTCATCAAGCTCAATGCCGAGCTGGCACTGGCCGACGGCTGGAAGAGCATCACCAAGCGCAAGCCGGCGCCGGCCGACGCCGACGACTGGAAAGACAAGACCGACAAGATCGGGGAGCTGGTGCGCTGACCACTCTCGGCACGCCGATCGAGACCGACGCCCTTATCATCGGCGCTGGTCCGGTCGGGCTGTTCCAAGCCTTTCAACTCGGCCTGCTCGAGATCTCTTGCCACATCGTCGATGCGCTGCCCGCTGCGGGCGGCCAATGCGTCGCTTTGTACGGCAACAAGCCGATATACGACATTCCCGGCACACCGGTCACCAGTGGGCATGAACTGGCGCATTCGCTGTTGCAGCAAGTCGCACCGTTCAAGCCGAAGTTTCACTTTGGCGAGCAGGTAGCGACGCTCGAACGCCAGGTTGATGACCGCTTCCTTTTGAGCACATCCAACGGCACCGCATTTCTGGCAAAAACGGTGTTCGTTGCGGCCGGTGTCGGCGCCTTCGTGCCGAAGCGCATTGCCATCGAAGGCCTCGCGCAATTCGAGGGCACGCGGCTCTTCTATCACCCGGAATCGCTGTCGGACTTCGCGGGTCAGACGGTCGTGGTGAACGGTGGTGACGACGTTGCGCTCGACACCGCCATTCAGCTGGTCGACATTGCGCAACACGTGACGCTGCTCCATCGCCGCGACGGCTTCCAGGCTGATGAGGACACGGTAGCCAGCTTTCGCACACTGGTCGCCGATGGCAAGCTCGGCTTCAGCGTCGGTCAGCCTTCGGCTTTCGACGAGCACCGACTGCAGATCACGACACCCGACGCGCAAACAGTCGATCTGCCACTCGATGCGCTCATCGCCTGCCTCGGCATTTCGCCGCGCCTCGGGCCCATTGCCGATTGGGGACTGGCGCTCGAACGCAAGCAAGTGCCGGTCGATACGGAGAAGTTCGAAACCCGCGAACGCGGCGTGTTCGCTGTCGGCGACATCAACACCTATCCAGGCAAGAAGAAGCTCATCGTCTGCGGGTTTCACGAGGCGACACTGGCAGCCTGGGGCGCAGCCGAAATCGTGTTTCCGGGCAAGTCGATCCCGCTGCAGTACACGACCACCAGCACGCGTTTGCACACCCTGCTGGGTGTCGATCACCCGCGTTAAACCGATGCGCTCGGCGCGGGCGTCGAGTCGACAGGAACCAGCCAGATGCCCTTCTCGACCCTATCGAGCAGCGGTCTGTCGATACAGAGCTTCGCCAAACCGTAGACGGCACCCAAGCTACAAACTCGGCAGTTGAGAAGGACCCTGCTCGGTGTCGCCGGCCTTTGCTTTTTCGTGAGACTCGCCCTTGCTTTTCTGTCGCTAAAATCCGGTCACCTTGCGCTCTGACGCAAGGCCGCTAGGGGTGTTGACGCGCGGATGCTGTTCGTGCCGAGACTGAGAAAGTCCCTTTGAACCTGATTGAGGTAATCCTCGCGCAGGGAAGCATGTTCAGAGCCGCAGCGCATCTCTCAGTTCTGCAGGAGGCTCTGCAGGCCGACCTGCCATTGCGTCGAAAGAACGTCATGGCAACCCGCAGTTCCGTCCAGAAAAAATCTGGTCCCCGCTGGCGCACCGCGCCGGTTCCCCAGGCGCTTGCCACCCTGCTCCTGCTAGCCGCGGCAAGCGCCCATGCACAAACCACGCTGCCGGCCATCACCGTGAGCGACCAGACCGCTCCTGTGCAAGCCGACATCAGCGGCTTCGGCGACGTGCCTTTGCGCGAGTTGCCCATCACCGCCACTGTCATCGGCAGCAAGCAGATCCAGGACAGCGGCGCACGTCGACTGGCCGACCTGACCAAGTTCGATTCGTCGGTGACCGACGCCTACAACTCGGCCGGCTACTGGGACTATCTGACGGTGCGCGGTTTCGTGCTGGACAACCGCTTCAACTACCGGCGCGAGGGCTTGCCCTTCAGCGCCGAGACATCGATTCCGCTCGACAACAAAGAGCGAGTCGAGATCCTGCACGGCACCAGCGGCATCCAGGCCGGCACCAGCGCGCCAGGTGGTCTGGTCAACTACGTCGTCAAGCGCCCGACATCGCAAGACTTGCGCGAAGTGCGCATCGAAACGACGAGCCGCGGCAGCGTGCTGGGCGCGATCGATCTGGGCGGCCGCTTCGGCGAAGACAAGCAGTTCGGCTACCGGCTCAATGCCGTCAACGAAAACCTGAAACCGCTCACCCACAACCTCGACGGCAACCGCAATCTCTTGTCGCTAGCGGCCGATTGGCGCGTCACGCCCGATTCGCTGTTCGAGGCGGAGATCGAATACAGCCACAAGGCGCAGCCGAGCCAGAACGGCTACAGCCTGCTCGGCAGTGTGCTGCCGCAGGTGCCCAATCCGCGCATCAACCTCAACAACCAGCCGTGGTCGCAACCGTCAGTGTTCAACGCACTGACAGGCTCGCTTCGCTTCACGCAGGCCATCAATGCAGACTGGCGCTGGAGCGCACAGATCGGCCAGCAACGCCTCAAGACCGATGACCGGCTGGCCTACGCTTTCGGTTGCAGCGCCGAAGGCAACTACGACCGCTATTGCTCGGACGGCACCTTCGATTTTTATGATTTCCGCAGCGAGAACGAGCGCCGTCGCCAGAGCGCCGGCCAGGTCAACCTGAAGGGAAGCGTGATGACCGGCAGCGTCAAGCACGAACTCAGCTTCGGCGCCCTGCAGAGCCGCGTGCGCAACCGCTTCGAAGACCAGGCCTTCAACTATGTCGGCACCGGCAACATCTTCGCTACCGCGGTAGTGCCGGCCGATCCGACGATGGACGTCCCCAACACCAATCGCGATGAGCGCTCGACCGAGTACACACTGCAAGACGCCATTCGCTGGAATGACAAGTTCACGACATGGCTCGGCGTGCGTTACACGCACCTCACCCGCGGCAGCGTGCGCACCGACGGCTCCAACCCGACGCAGTACAGCCAGAACATCACCACGCCATGGGTCGCGACCAGCTATGCGTTTCAGCCAGGGTTGCTGGGCTACGTGAGCTGGGGCAAAGGCGTCGAATCGGAGGTCGTGCCGAACAGGGTGTCGCAGTACAGCAATGCCGGCGAGGCCTTGCCCGCCCTCACCTCCAAGCAATGGGAGATCGGGCTCAAGGGTGGCACAAGCGTGGCGGACGGTGCACTCAATTGGCAAGTGGCGTACTTCGACATCTCGCGGCCGATGACCAACCTCGACAGCTGCGACGCGAGCGGCGCGCTGTGCAACGGCCAGTACGACGGCCGCGCGGTGCACCGCGGACTCGAAGCCAATGCGCAATGGACAACAGGACCGTGGCGTTTTGGCGGGGGCGTGACACTCATCGACGCCAAGCGTCGCGACAGCACGCTCGACCCCGCGGTCAACGGACAGCATCCGACCAACGTGCCGAACCAGGTAGTGCGCGCGCAAGTCGGTTACCAGTTCGCGGCCGTGCCCGGCCTGAGCACGCAACTGATGATGTCGCACGAAGGCCGACGCAACGTGCTGCCCGACGGATCGATCCAGCTGCCGTCGTGGACCCGCTTCGATGCCGCGCTGCGCTACGACACCAAGCTGAACAACGTGAACACGAGCTGGACCGTAGGCGTAGAAAACCTGTCTGACCGCCGCTACTGGAAAGAGTCGCCCTACCAGTTCGGCCATGTCTATTTGTTCCCCGAAGCGCCACGCACGCTGAGGCTCGCTTTCACCGCGTCGCTGTAAAGCGACGACGCGCGACCGCCCTCCAGGAACCCCGAAAAAGCCACGCTATAATCTGAGGCTGTATTCCTCGATAGCTCAGTTGGTAGAGCGCCGGACTGTTAATCCGTAGGTCCCTGGTTCGAGCCCAGGTCGAGGAGCCAAAATCCCAATGTTGACGGGGCTTTCCAGACTCATCACTTAGTCCGCCGGTGAAAAAGGCGGATGTTTTTGTGAAGGGTCTTTTGTGAACGCTACGTTTACGTCCGCCGGTGGCGAGTTGTCTGTGATTTCCAGCGCAGCAGCAATAACCGGCATCCCGTCCCCATCGCGCTCTGCGCGCACCGGGGACGTTCTCGTTTCAGCCCTCATCGACCGCTACATGGCCGAATACATCGGCCGCGATGAAACTCGACCTCAGCGTCTGGCTTGGTGGCGGGCTCGGCTGGACGGAATGACTCTCACCCAGTTGACCGACGATGACGTCTTTTTTGCACTAGAGGATCTTGCAGAAAAACACGGTCGCTACTGGGCCGGTCTCGACGCTGATGGCAAGGCGATCTACAAGGCAAAGGGCAAGCCGCTCGCACCGGCTACTTTGAACCGCTACGGCGCTGCCTTGGGGGCCGTCCTGTCGTGGTCCATCAAGCGCCGTATCGCTCCAAAGGGTTGGGACAACCCCTGTCTGAATCGCCCCGGTTTTTG
>JANXTS010000076.1 GCA_025352265.1 Variovorax sp.
TTCTTGGTTGGATAGCCCAGCTGGCGAATGGTCGCCCTGACGCGTTTGCCGAGCTTGATGTACAGCTCGACCGCTCTAATCCTGTCTTTGTATGAATACATGAACTACCTCCTGGTAGTCCAAGATTTCATCCGCATCCCCGCTGGGTCAATTTTCGGCCGGCGCCAACACAACTATCCATTGATTCATAACTCGCCCTGGTTGCGCGATGTTGCAGGGGCTGGCTATTACTACCCGGGCTTCGATGCGGCCGAAGGTGGCCGTCAACTGCGCGTCGCCCCACAGACGCACGACTCTCAACTGGACGACTATCGCGTGCGGGCACAACGCACGTTCGAGGCGGTCGACCCTTTCAGCCATAGCAACCTCGAAGGCTACGCGAACCTGTTACTTCGGCTGCAAGGAGTTCCTTCGTGATCGATCGTCAACTCAAGGTCGGAGTCTCGATTTTTGTTCGCAAGGGCGAACAGTCGCTTTGGGAGAACGGCATCTTCCAGAACTGCCTGTTTCTCGTCATGCTGCTGATGCGGTCACCGCGTGTAGCGGCGACCTACCTGGTGGCAGGCGGTGGCGACGGCACACCGACCGACGCGCGGTTCCTGGCCGACTCTCCGGTGCCCGTCATCGACTTGGCGACAGCGGCTGAAGAGCTCGACGTGATGATCGAGATGAGTGCGCAGCTGTCTCGCGAATGGGTCATCGCCTTCAGAGAGAAGGGCGGCAAGGTCGCTTCGATGCGCGTCGGTAACGACTACGTGATCGACATCGAGCGCATGGTTTTCGACAAACCCAACGGCCTGCTGATCAACAGTGCGCCGTATCACGCGGTATGGACGTTGCCGGAGTACGAGGCGACCTGCGTGCCGTATTTCGCGAGCACCTTTCGTGCGCCGGTAAGCATGCTGCCGCATCTGTGGAGCCCGGTCGTGTTGGAGCGTGGCATTGCGAAGCAACTTGCCGATGCGCCCAGCAGCGCGCCCTTTGGCTACCAGCCTGGCAAGAAGCGATGGCGCCTCGGCATGTTCGAGCCCAACGTCTGCATGGTGAAGACAAGTCACATCCCGATGCTGGTGTGCGAGAACGCCCACCGTGCCAATGCGAATTTGATCGAGCATGTGTATTGCTACAACACCTTCCATATGAAGGACCACGCGGTATTCAACGCTTTCGCCAACAGCCTGGACATCGTGCGACACGGTCTCTCGACTTTCGAGGGGCGTTTTCCGATCTATCAAGTCTTGGCGTCGAACGTCGATGCCGTGATCAGTCATCACTGGGAGAACGGTCAGAACTACGTGTATTACGAGGCGTTGTACGGCAACTATCCCTTGATTCACAACTCCAAACTGATCGATGACTGCGGCTACTACTACGAGGGCTTCGACTGCGAGGAGGGTGGAGTCGCATTGCAGCGCGCATTTGCCGAGCACGACGTGGACATCGAGCTTCACCGGTTTCGCGCGCAACAGTTCTTGCGCAAGCTCGACCCTGAAAGCGAGGTCAACGTTCGGATATACACGGAGGCGATCGATGCGCTCTACCAGGAGGTATGAATGAGGCGTGCGTTGATGAATCTCCATCGCGTCTTGCTGGGCAGCACACTGGTCGCCTGCTCAGCGGTGGCCCATGCGCAAGGGGTTCTGGTGCCCCCCAGGCAAGCCGCAGCGCCCGTCAATTCACTCGCCGCCGCGGCCGCCAACGTTGGCCTCAAGCGTTGTCTGCCTGCGTTGCAACGCCTTTCATCTGCTGCGGTGCAGGGCGCAAAGTCGAACGACGTGCTGCTCGACTGGGACCGCAAGCGCACCAACGACAGTGCCACCTTCGCAATGATCGGCATGGAGTACGCCAACGGCGGCGCGGCCATGTCGATCACTGCTATCCCTGAGGCCGACGGCGCCTGCTCGGTGCAGGCTGAGCGCATATCGGTCGCACCCTTTACCTGCCAGAGCGTCGCACAGCAGGAACTGGTCGGCTATCGGCAGACGCAACTGCTGCCCAACTTTGCCGTGTACACCGATGGCAAGGATCCGACGTCGTCGGTCTCGCTGATCGACTCGCCACCGGGCTGTCTGGTGATTCGGCGCTATGTCGAGTTCAACTGGAAAGACCCGGCCGCTGCTCCAGCGCGTCGTTGAGTTCAACGGAAGATCATTAACGTGGCTCAGTCTTTCGAACACATCACGCTTGTCTCGGTGAACGGACTCCCCGATGCCTCCGGCGCCGCGCGCGCCCTTGCGCACAGCGCGATGCAGTTGCCGGGCGCGCGTGCCGTGCTCTGCAGTCCGCACCGTCCCGACACGCTCCCCGCGAGCATCCGGCATGTGGCCATCGCGCCCTTGAACTATCACGAATACAGCTGGTTCATGATGTTCTCGCTCTGGCGGGTGGTCGATACAGAGTTCGCGCTGGTCGTACAAGAGGATGGCTGGGTGGTGAACGCGGCCAACTGGCGAGATGGCTTTCTCGACTGCGACTACATTGGCGCGCCGATTCATCTGGCGCATATCGTTACGCCGCATGGCAGTTACTGGAAGAACAGTTTCGAGTGGACACACGAGAGCAAAGAACCTGGGCTTAGCGTGACCCCCGTGCAAAACGGGGGGTTCAGCCTCCGGAGCCAGCGCTTCATGCGGGCGTTGGTGGACCACCGGCATATTCGCGTTGAGATACCGCCGCCGGATGCCGTCGATGGCGATCCGCTGCGCATGCGATGGCACAACAACGCATTGCTCGAAGACGTGCAGTTGAGTGGCGTGTTGCGACCGGCTCTCGAGAAAATCGGTATGCGCTTCGCATCAATAGAGACAGCACGCAGTTTTTCCATAGAGCACGCCGGGCCGTCGCTCCATCATGGTTACGACGCCATGCAGCTGTTCGGTCACCATGCCAGAGTGCGTCGACTCGCCAGCGTCGCACCGCTCACTGTCGGTTGCGGCATTCCGTTGTCGCAACTCGACAACTGGTACGGCGAGCGAGATATCCTCATGATGTTCGAGCGCAATGGCTATCGCATCGAGTTCGCCGCAGAACCTTCGCCTGTGCTGTGCGCTCCCGGTGGGTTGCCTTTGCACACGCGAAAGGTGTTTGATTGCTTTACGTACAACGGCGAAGACGACATTCTTGCGGCGCGTCTGAACGAACTGTCTGACGTCGTCGATTTCTTCGTCATTGTCGAGGCGGATTGCACGTTTAACGGAGAGTCGAAGTCCTTGACCTTCGATGCGGGCGATGTGCGCTTTGCACCGTTCGCTGCGCGGCTGCGCTACATCGTGGTTCACGATATGCCGGAAGATGAAGTGGCGGCGGTCTCTGGCACGGTGCAGTCTTCGCAGCAAGACTGGCTTCTCGACAAGCCGCAAACGGGGCATTGGGTTCGCGAAAAATTTCAGCGCAATCAGGTGATGCGAGGTATTGCCGACGCGGACCCCAACGACCTTGTCATGATTTCGGATGTCGACGAAATACCGCGCGCAGACGTGGTTTGCATGATGCGCGACGACGTTGCGCACGATGTCTTCGGCCTGAGTCTGGCGTTCTACTATTTCTATGCGAACTATCGCAACGTCGAAGGCCCCGAAGTAGCGAGCATCTGGACCGTCGCTGCAACACGCGTCCGACTGGATACGACCACGCCGGACCGATTGCGGATGGAAGTGCGCAACGGCGTGCAGCCTGCGATGTTGATCGGCGAAGCGGGCTGGCATCTGTCGTACATGGGAATGAGCGACGACGACGTGCGCCGCAAGATATCGACTTTCGCGCACCAGGAATACAACACGCCCGATATTCTCGCGACTGTCGACATCGGCGCTCTCACGGCATCGGGACTGGATTTGTACGGAAGGCCCGGTTATGTCTGGAAGGTTGTCAGCCCAGCCGAGGCACCGCGCTGGATGGCCGATCAACCCGGTCTCCAGCACTTGTTTCTTGCGCCGTGAGAAGAGCAGATAGAAGAACGGATAAAAGAGTGTGCGACACGGCAACGGTCACTCGCATTGCTGCGCCAGCGTCAGACGGACGTCTTTTGCACGTACAGCTGATACAGCGGCGCTCGCAGTATTTGCAGCTTCCTGAAGTAGCAATTGACGAACGCGTCGACTGCAATTTTTGGGCATCGCAGCGGATCTCTGCCCTGAGGAAGCTCTTCGGCCCAGAGGTAGTCGTCGAAGATCATGACGCCACCGACCCGCAGCAGCTTGAATCCCAGTACCGCGTCTGCCAGCACGTCGGGGGCTTGGTGCGAGCCGTCGACGTAGACGAAGTCGAATGTCTCGGCGTGACCCTGGGCGATGAGCTGAGCGAGACAAACGTCGGAGAGTCCCTTGTGCACCAGCAGGTTCACCGCACTCGGCGCATTGTGAATGGCGAGCGCAGTGTTGGCATGGAATCTTGCCTCGACCTCACTCATGTTGGTGATGCCGTCCAGATGCTCGACGCCGCCCGTCCATGTGTCCACGCAATGAATTTCGATCGCATGAACGGGCGTCAGCCTGTCGATGAGATAGCAGGCGCTGGCGCCCTCGTAAGAGCCGATTTCAAGAATGCGTTGCGGCTTGATCTGAGGAATGAGGCCTTCCCAAACGGGCTTGACTACATCGAACCAATCGTTCGTGAACGCGTAAGCGCGAGTGCCTTGATTCAATGCCGTCTCCCTGAATTGTCGAAGATTAATTTTTACACGCACAGGCACCCATTACTCAAGGAATCATCATGGTTGTTCCAGATCTTTTAGCGCGGCAATTTTTTGACATGCCGGCGCGTCACAAAGAGCTTTCAGTGATTGCCAGCATGGATGACGATCCGGCAAAGCCTAATCAACGTTTGCTCGACCTCGTCGTCGATGTCCTGCCCCAAGCGTGCAAGACGAGACTGCCCATCTTTGAAGGGCGAATGTCGGCGGAACCACGGTGGTTCGACACGTGGCCCGGCGAGCACTACCGGCTGTTGGCCGCGATGGTGAAGACGCTGCATGCCACCACAGTCATAGAGATCGGCACTTTCACCGGCATGGGCACGGTGGCGATATTGCAGGGCTTGCGGCCTGATGGGCAAGTTGTCACTTTCGACCTTGTTCCGTGGAACGACTTCGAGCACACCTGGTTGCAAGACGAGGATTTCGCCAAGACGGAAGGCGGCCGCGTGACGCAGATGCTCGCCGATGTTTCGGCCCCTGGAGGTATCGAGCCCTATCGCGCGCTCTTCGAAGCGGCCGACTTCATGTTTATCGATGGGCCCAAAGACGGCACGACCGAGTCGAGGATTCTGGCCAACTTGGCAACGCTCACGCTACGGCGTGACCCCATCGTGTTCTTCGACGACATACGCGTGATGAACATGGTGGGTGTCTGGCGCCGGGTGAGCCGCCCCAAGTTCGACATTACGTCGCTGGGCCACTGGAGCGGCTCCGGGTTGATAGATTGGAATGGCATTTAAAAACTTAATTACTCGCAAAAGATATCGTTTAGTAATCGATAGGTAATCAATTGCAAATAATTTGTAATCTGATTCTATGCAATTCTTCAATCGGAATAATTTGGCAAATTGATGCTAAATACCGACTTAAACCGTAATTGTTATTGGTGAGTTGTCAATGGTGTAATAAAGTTTCCGCTTGCTGTCATACATCCAGCGTGGAGACTTAGATTTGGGCACTCTCGGAACAATTCAGGACATGGCTGTGTTCGTTGAAGTGGCGCGTACGCGCAGCCTCACAGAGGCGGGAAAGACACTCAGCGTCGCGCCGTCAACGCTTTCTCGGCGCCTTACGGCCATCGAAACCGCAATGGGCGTTCGCCTGTTGCAGCGTTCGACCCGCCGGATTGAATTGACTGAGGCTGGCGCTGACTATTTCGCTCGGAGCGAAGCACTCACTCTCGACGCGCTGCGACTGCACGATGCCTTCAGGGGCATCGATCAACAGTTTTCGGGGCGCCTGATCGTTGCAACGCCGGCGGAATGCGGGCTCGGTTTTTTGACTGGCATCATTTCCGAATTCATTCGCAGCCATCCCAAACTCGAGCTTGAATTGAATCTGTCGCCACGTCATGCAACCGACGAGCCGAGCCGGCACGACGTCGCATTGCGTCTTGGCCCGTTAGATGCCATGGTGGGCACCGGAGCGCTGGTGCGGCCCGTCGCCACGGTGCATCGCCGGCTGTACGCATCTGCGCGTTATCTGGCGAAGGCCGTACCGCTTTTGGCGCCGGCCGACCTCGCCGCGCACAACTGCATCGTCGAGGGGCGAGAGCCCGACATGAATCTTTGGCACCTCCAACGCGACGGATCGCAAACGAGCGTCAGGGTGAGCGGCACACTGGCCACAAATAACGTGTCGCTGCGGGCGCGGTTGGCAAGCGAGGACTTCGGCATCGTCGCTCTGCCCGTTTACATGGCGGACAAGCTGGTGGAAAAAGGTGCGCTGGTACCTGCGCTCTCCGGTTGGGAGCTGCCCTCGATGACGCTCAGCGCGGTTGTCAGCGAAAAGTCGTCGCTTGGCAAAGCCCGCGTGTTCGTCGAATGGCTCGAATCGAGATTGCGCCGAAGCGCAGTGGATTGATGGACTCGCTCGATCAACTCGAAGACATCGCCGCATTCGTCGCCGTCGGCGAACTGGGCAGCCTGGCGCGTGCTGGGAAACAGCTTGGCATCCCGGTCGCGATGGTATCGAAGCGTCTCACCGCGCTCGAGCGCTGGACGGGCACCAAGCTCGCCGTGCGCGGCGGCAGGTCGGTTCAGCTCACCGACGAGGGTCAGATCTATTTCGCACGCGCCAAGCCGCTGATCACTGCGGTGCATTCGGCCTATTCTGAAACCGTCGCTGCCGCCGCCAGTGCGCAAGGGCGGTTGGTCGTGGCGATGCCGCCAGATTTCGGTAACAGCTGGATATCGCCGCTGCTCGGGGACTTCATTCGCGCGCATCCGGCCATCGAACTCGAACTCGACTTGTGCCCTGAGGGAGTCGATCCTTCGGCCATGCGGGTGGATGTTGCGATCCGCGTCGGCCCGGTGCACGAGCAATCGCTGATTGCACGTCCGCTGGGCGCGATTCCGCAGCACTGCTTTGCCGCCGCCAATTACCTCGGCAGCGCGCCGCCGTTACTGCACCCGCGTGACCTCGATGCGCATTCCTGCATCCTGCTGGATACACCGTTCGGTGGCGATCTGTGGACGTTTACCAAGGGCGATGAAAAAATCGAGGTAAAGGTGGCCGGGCGACTGTCTACCAACCAGGTGCAGATGGCGCACCAACTGGTCAGTCAGGGCCATGGCATCGCGGCTCTGCCTTTGTATCCGGTGGCGTTCTCGGAGGCTGCGCGTACCAGCGCACGGGTGCTGGCCGATTGGCAAATGGCGAGCATCCCTGTGTATGCGCTGCTGCCGTCGCGCCTCGTATCACCCAAGACCAAGCTCTTTATCGACTACTTGGCGAGCGCGTTGTCGTTCGCACATGTGAATGCCGGGGGCGACGCTTCGCGTCGGCTGAGCAGAACCTGAACGCGCGGCTCGCGATAATCGACGCACTTTCAAGGAGTGCGTGTGGATATCGTTTTGCTGGTGAAGGCCGCGGTGATGGGCATCGTCGAGGGTCTGACCGAATTTTTGCCAATCTCGTCGACCGGCCACCTCATATTGGCGGGCTCGCTGCTGGGCTTCGACGATGACAAGGCCAAGGTATTCGACATCGCGATCCAGACCGGCGCGATCTTTGCGGTCGTCCTCGTGTACTGGCAGAAGATCCAGTCGACCATCGTCGCGTTGCCGCGGCAGCCCAAGGCGCGGCGTCTGGCGCTCAACGTGCTCATCGGCTTCTTGCCGGCGGTGGTGTTGGGCCTCTTGTTCGGCAAGGCGATCAAGGCGCACCTGTTCATCCCGATCGTGGTTGCCAGCACTTTCATCATCGGCGGCTTCATCATCCTGTGGGCCGAGAAGCGGCCGTCGGGCGCTGTGCGTATCGAACACGTCGACGACATGACGCCATGGGACGCGCTCAAGGTCGGGCTGGTGCAATGCTTCGCGATGATCCCAGGCACCAGCCGCAGCGGCTCGACCATCATCGGCGGCATGTTGCTCGGGCTGAGCCGGCAGGCCGCGACCGACTATTCGTTCTTTCTGGCGATTCCGACCCTGATCGGCGCCAGCGTGTACAGCCTCTACAAAGAGCGTGCGCTGCTGTCTGCGGCCGACATCCCGCTCTTCCTGGTCGGCCTCGTCTTTGCGTTCATCAGTGCGTGGCTTTGTGTGCGCTGGCTGCTGAAGTACATCAGCACGCACAACTTCGTTCCGTTCGCCTGGTACCGGATCGCCTTTGGCATCGTGGTGCTCGCGACTGCATGGAGCGGGATGGTGGTCTGGGCTGAATAACTTCGCCTCCGCAAGGCGCAGGCCCAGGCCAATCTGAAGTCGGAGTAGGCAGCTCAGGGGAGCAGATTGCGCAGCGAGGCCTCGACCGCCGCCGCCGCGGCAAGTGGTTTTTCCATTGGAAAGAGGTGCGTGCCGTCGAGCATGCTGATGCGGCCCTTGGTGACTTGCTGTGTCATCGCCATGCCGACGCGCCTCATCTCGACCGATTGACGGCCGCCGACGAACGCGACCTTGCATTTGAGCGGATTGCCGCGCAGCAGCGCGCTGAGGTTGTGCGGCAGCGTGTCGTAGATCGCAGTTTCGATATCGCGGTCGAAGCTCAAGGTGCGCGACGCGTCGGTCTCGGTAGCGGCTTCGAGCGTGCCGTGATCGATGTAGTCGTGCAGCACCCGCTCGTCCCACTTTGCAAACATCTTTTTGCTTTTGAAGTGCTTGAACACGGCGTCGCGATCTTGCCAGCTGTTCTTGCGCTTGCGGCTCACGACGCCGGGGGACATGGTCTTGAGAAACGGCGTGCGCTTGACCAGGTTGAGCGTATTGGCGCGCCAGCCGCCGATCAAGGGCGAGTCGAGGAGCACGACGCCTTTGGCGAGTTCAGGATGGCGGGCGGCGCACATGAGGCTCAAAAAGCCGCCAAGCGAATGACCTATCAAAAATACCGTGCCGCCCTAGGCGTCGACCTGCCGTCGCGTGAAGTCGGCCAGTTGCTCGACCAGATGCGGCCAATTGTCCGTAACCGGATACGCAGGATCGTGGCCGAACTTCTCGACGGCATCGACCGCGAAGCCACGGTTGCGCAGACTGTTGAGCATCACGCGATAGGTGCTGGCAGGAAAGCTATTGCCGTGTGAGAAGACGACCGAGGGTAAGCCCATCGTTGGCGTCAAGTTCAAATCAGTTTTTCTTCAGGCGTCGAGATCTTGCGCAGCGCGCTGTGCCGGGCCGCCGGCATCTTCAGCGGGTGCGCGCTGGCCGCGTCGTCCCACACCGGGTCTTCGATGCTGTCGAATACTTCGCGCAGCTTCTGGCCCCAGCTGTTGTGCATCATCCGGTAGTACGGATTTTCGGCGTCGATGCAGATGACACGGTCGGTTTGGAGCTTGTTGGCTTCGTACACCACCAGGTCGAGCGGCAGGCCGACCGACAGGTTCGACTTCATGGTCGAGTCCATCGAAACCAGCGCGCACTTTGCGGCTTCGTCGAGCGGCGTTTCGGGGGTGAGCACACGGTCGAGCACGGGCTTGCCGTACTTCGATTCGCCGACCTGGAAGTAGGGCGTCTCCGTCGTCGCTTCGATGAAATTGCCGGCAGAGTAAACAAGAAACAGGCGCATGCCTTCACCGCGCACCTGGCCACCAAAAATGAACGACACGTTGAAGTCGAGGCCGGCGTGCTTGAGGGCCTCGGCATCACGGTCGTACACATGGCGTACCGCCGAGCCGAGCACGCGCGCGGCATCGAACATGCTCTTGGCGTTCCAGATGGTGATAGGTGGGCCGGGTTGGCCGTTTTCACCGATCTCGCGCAGCTCTTCGATTTGCAGGATCTCGCGGACCGACTGCGAAATGCTCAGGTTGCCGGCCGACAGCAGCACCATGACGCGATCGCCCGGCTGCTCGTAGACGATCATCTTGCGAAAGGTGCTGATGTGATCGACGCCCGCATTCGTGCGCGAGTCGGAGAGAAACACCAGTCCGGCGTTGAGTTTGATGCCTACGCAATAAGTCATGGAGTCTTGCCGCACGAACCGGGCCAGCTCATGCCGTACCGCGTTCGCGCATGTTCAATTTTTGAAGTGTGTAGAGCGCATCGAGCGCCTCGCGTGGGCTCATTGCGTCGGGGTCGAGCGCCGCCAGCGCGGATTCTACGGCGCTCACCTCGGGAGCTGCGGTGGCTGGCGCCGCTGCGAACAGATCGACTTGCGCCCGGCTTCGCGTCTGTTGCGCTTCCAGTGCATCGAGCGCCTGACGCGCGTGGTTGACCACCGCCGCCGGCATCCCCGCGAGCCGCGCCACCTGAATGCCGTAGCTCTTGCTGGCCGGGCCGGGTTGCATCTCGTGCAAAAAGACGATGTCGCGGCCCCCGTTCTTCGTGCTCTCGGTCGCGCTCACGTGCATATTGACCGCGGCATGGTGCGTCGCCGGGAACTCGGTGAGCTCGAAGTAGTGAGTGGCAAAGAGCGTGAACGCCCGCGTGCGGTCGTGCAATTGCGCCGCGATGCCGGCGGCGAGCGCAAGGCCGTCGAAGGTGCTCGTGCCGCGGCCGATTTCGTCCATCAGCACCAGTGATTGCGCACTGGCGCTGTGAAGGATTTGCGCAGCCTCGGTCATCTCCAGCATGAAGGTCGACTGCGCGTTGGCCAGGTCGTCGGCGGCGCCGATGCGCGTGTGGATCGCATCGATCGGCCCGAGCCGGCAAGTCGTGGCCGGCACGTGCGAGCCGATGGATGCCAGCAGCACGATGATCGCGACCTGGCGCATGTAAGTCGACTTGCCGCCCATGTTCGGCCCGGTGATGACCTGCATGCGCTGCTGCGGGCCCAACTGTGTGTCGTTGGCGATGAAGGCGCCCGACGACTTCTCGGCCAGCCGTGCCTCCACCACCGGATGCCGGCCTTTTTCGATCTCGATACACGGGTGCGATACGAAGCTCGGCGCACGCCAATGCAGGCTATGCGAGCGCTCGGCCAGCGCGCACAGCGCATCGAGCGTCGCGATGGCGGTGGCGAGGCGCGTCAAGGGCGCGATCGACGGTTGCAGGGCATCGAGCAACTGCTCATAGAGGTACTTCTCACGCGCCAGCGAGCGGTCTTGCGCCGACAGCGCCTTGTCTTCGAACGCCTTGAGTTCGGGCGTGATGAAGCGCTCGGCGTTCTTCAGCGTCTGGCGGCGCCGATAGTCGTCGGGCACCTTGCCGAGCGCGCTCTGCGTCACATCGATGTAGAAGCCATGCACGCGGTTGAACTGCACGCGCAAGTTGGAGATGCCGGTGCGCACTCGTTCGCGCACTTCGAGCTGCAGCAAAAAGTCATCGCAGTTCTCGCTGATGGCGCGAAGCTCGTCGAGATCGGCATCGTGGCCGGCGGCGATGATGCCACCGTCGCGCACCAGCGCAGCCGGGTCGGGCTTGATGGCTTTCGTCAGCAGATCGACACAACCTTCGGGTGGTTTGCAATGCCCCGAGATCTGGGTAAGCAGAGCCGCAACGCCCGGCAACGATGGCGCCAGTTGTTGCGCCTTCGACAGTGCCGTGCAAAGAGCGACCAGCTCGCGCGGACGCACCTGGCGCAACGCGATGCGGGCAGCGATGCGCTCGACATCACTGATGTTCTTCAACTGCTCGCGCAGCGTACGCCATGGTGCGGCCGTGCGTCCGGGTTCATTCGCCTGCAGCGCGGCGATGGCATCGAGTCGCGCCTGCGCTTCATCGCGGTCACGCCGCGGTGACAGCAACCAGCGCTTCAACAGGCGGCTGCCCATTCCGGTCATGCAAGTGTCGAGCAAGGAGAAAAGCGTCGGCGAATCTTCACCGCGCAAGGTCTGCACGAGTTCCAGATTTCGGCGCGTGGTGGGTGGCAGCTCGATCAATTCGCCATCGCGTTCGACCGAAAGACGTTGCACATGCGGCAGCGTGCGGCCTTGCGTATGCTCCGCATAGCCGAGCAGCGCTGCCGCTGCGGAATGCGCATTGCCGAGCCCTTCGGCGTTCCATGCAGCAAGACTGTTGCTGCCCATCTGCTGGCTGAGTTTGCGCTCGCCGAGGCCGGCGTCGAACTGCCACGCCGGCCGGATGGATAGCGTGAACGGCGTGGCAGTGCGAGCCGCCTTCAGGCGCTGCTCGAACGTCGTGGTGACTTCGGCGCTGTAGATCAGCTCGCTCGGCGCGATGCGCGCGATCCATGTTTCGAGCGCGTCGGCCGGGCACTCTGCCAGGCGCAGCTCGGCGCCCGTCACGCTGAGCCACGCCAACCCGCACACGTTGCGAGAACCGGCGTGCACTGCGAGCAGCATCGACTCGCTCTTGTCGTTGAGCAACTCCGCATCCGTCAATGTGCCGGGCGTGACCACCCGCATCACCTTGCGCTCGACCGGCCCCTTGCTCGCCCCGACCTCGCCGATCTGCTCGCAGATAGCCACCGATTCGCCCAGCTTGATGAGCCGCGCCAGATATGCATCGACCGCGTGAAACGGCACACCGGCCATGACGACAGGCGCACCTGCCGAGTTTCCGCGCTGCGTCAGCGTGATGTCGAGCAGGCGGACGGCCTTCTCTGCATCCGCATAGAAGAGCTCGTAAAAATCGCCCATCCGGTAGAACAAAAGCGTGTCCGGAAAGTC
>JANXTS010000079.1 GCA_025352265.1 Variovorax sp.
CGATCATGGCCAAGTCCGGAATGATCTAGAGGTCTTGCTCGCATCTGGAAGGGGAGCGCTTGCGCCTTTGGCGCTGTGGCGCTCGCGGTTGAAACCTCGAGACAAATATGACAACAACAGAGCCTTCGGCCTTTACCCCCCCTTGATGCCGAGCCGCCGCGTGGGCCGGTCGCGGTATGGCCGCAAACTTTGGTCGGTATTGGCGTTTTGTTGACAGGACTGGCACTCGGGTTCGGAGCCATCAGCATTTCTTCGGAGGCAGGGTACGGCGGGGTCGGGCCCAACTTCTTGCCTTGGCTGGTGTCCATCGTGCTGACGATTTGCGGAGGCTGGATCTTGTGGGAAGCGCGCAGCGGCGGCTTTCGGGAACTCGATGCGCCTTCGGGCGCGGAGCGCGCCTATTGGGCGGGCTTCGTATGGGTGTCGGCGGGGCTGCTGCTCAACGCGGCGCTCATCACCACGCTGGGGTTTATCGTGAGCTGCACGCTGTGCTACGTGCTGGCAGTACAGGGCTTGCGGCGCGCCAGCGGAGTGGCTTCGAGCTCACCGCGCACCTGGGCGCTCGACGTTGTCACGGGGGCGCTTATCGCTGCACCGGTGTTCTGGACCTTCACGCAATTCCTGGCGATCAATCTGCCGGGCCTCACTTCGACCGGCTGGCTCTGACATGGAAATCTTCAATGCCCTGATGCACGGGTTCGCGCTCGCGATCACCCCTGTCAATTTGCTCTGGTGTCTGGTCGGCTGTGCGCTCGGCACCGCCGTCGGCGTGCTGCCCGGCATCGGCCCGGCGGTCGCAGTGGCGATGCTGCTGCCGATCACGTCGAAGGTCGACGTCACGGCCTCGATGATCTTTTTCTCGGGCATCTATTACGGCGCCATGTACGGCGGCTCGACCACCTCCATTCTGCTGAACACACCGGGCGAAACCGCCAGCATGGTGACGGCGATGGAAGGCAACAAGATGGCCAAAAGCGGCAGGGCGGGCGCGGCGCTTGCCACCGCTGCCATCGGCTCTTTCGTGGCTGGCACCATTGCCACGGTGATCGTCACGCTGTTCGCGCCGTTCGTGGCCGACTTTGCGGTCAAGCTCGGTCCACCCGAGTATTTCCTGCTGATGCTGTTGGCCTTCACCACCGTGAGTGCGGTGCTCGGCAAGAGCACGTTGCGCGGCATGACGGCTCTGTTCATCGGCCTGGCAGCGGGCTGCGTCGGGCTAGATCAGATTTCCGGCCAAGGCCGCTACACCGGCGGCGTGCCCGAACTGCTCGATGGCATCGAGATCGTGCTGGTGGCGGTCGGACTGTTCGCCGTGGCCGAAGTTTTGTATGCCGCGCTCTACGAAGGCAAGGTCGTCGAGGCGCAGAACAAATTGAGCCGCGTGCACATGAGCAAGAGCGACTGGAAGCGGTCGATCCCGGCATGGCTGCGCGGCACCGCCATCGGTGCGCCGTTCGGTTGCATCCCCGCTGGCGGTACAGAGATCCCGACCTTTCTGAGTTACGCCGTCGAGAAAAAGATGGCCAAGGGCGAGGTCAAGAAGGAGTTCGGTACCCGCGGCGCCATCGAAGGCGTGGCCGGGCCCGAAGCGGCCAACAACGCCACCGTGACCACCGCATTGATCCCGCTTCTCACGCTCGGGATCCCGACCAGCAACACGACGGCCATCCTGCTCGGCGCGTTTCAAAACTACGGCATCCAGCCGGGTCCACAGCTCTTCACTACGTCCGCCGCGCTGGTGTGGGCGCTGAT
The DNA here is from genome assembly GCA_025352265.1 of Variovorax sp. Taxonomy (GTDB): domain Bacteria; phylum Pseudomonadota; class Gammaproteobacteria; order Burkholderiales; family Burkholderiaceae_C; genus Variovorax. The sequence goes on from JANXTS010000079.1 coordinate 1,753, forward strand.
TGCATCGCTCTACATCGGCAACGTCATGTTGCTGGTGCTCAACCTTCCGATGGTCGGCCTTTGGGTCAAGCTGCTGAAGATTCCCAAGCCACAGCTCTACGCCGGCATCCTGATTTTTGCGACGGTCGGCGCTTACGGCATGCGGCAAAGCGCATTCGACTTGTTCCTGCTTTATGGCATCGGTTTGCTCGGCGTGGTGATGCGGCGCTTCGATTTTCCGACCGCTCCGGTGGTGGTCGGGATGATCCTCGGCCCGCTCGCAGAAGCGCAATTGCGCAATGCGATGTCGATCGGTGAGGGCAGTGCGGCGGTGTTCTTTCAGCGTCCCATGTCGATCGCCCTGATCGTCGTCGTGGTCGCAGTGCTCGTGTTGCCGCGGCTGGCCAAGCGTATGAGCGAACGCAAGGCGCGGGCGCTGGCTTAACGCCGTACGTACCAGGCCAGCGCCCCGACGACTGCCACGAGCGCGACCCAGAACAACCAGCTCGACAGCACACCGCCACCAGAGCGATGCGACTGATAGTTCTCAAGCCGCGCTGGAAGCGTCCGCACTTCGTCGAGCGGTCTGCTCGGGCGCAGCCGGTCATCATTGGCAATGGCACTGAGCAACGGCTGCAACAGCACGCGCTCTTCATGGCCATCCAGCGACATGTGATCGGTGTTGCCGTTTGCGGTGCGCTGTGCCAGCAATTGGCCCACGGGCGTCAGGCCGATGGTTTCGCCAAGGGTAGAAAGCGCTCCGTGCTCGATGAGCGCATCGAGTCCGCGCCGCACCGACGGCCGCTCGGCGACCGGCACCGTCAACTGCAGCCCGGTGCGCGAAGTCTTTGGAGAAAGAGCTTCACGGCAGCGCTCCATCACCATCCCGATCAGCACGCCTGTAAAGGCCTCGCGCTCCGTCAACATCTTTTGCATCGTTGTGGTCCTGTTGCTGAAAGCCAATAGGAAAACTAGCGCGGCGTGGCGGTGCCGTCTGATGGCGGGACGATGGTGGCGCGCCCATCACGTGAAGTGGTGGCGTCGGCGTCGCTCGGTGGCTGCGAACCCACCGGCGCTACCACCGTTGCCCTGCCGTCTGGCGTAGCCATCGGCGTGTCGACGGGTGGCCCGCCGTTCGTGCGGTCCAGTTGCCGGCCTGCCATGCGTACGCAGCTGTTGCGCTCCGGCGCGGGCAAGCTGCCGTCGTTGCATATCGCCAGCGCTCGCTGGTAACGCTCTTGCGCTGCGGCGTCGGTCGACTGGGCCCAGGCGCCCGACGCAGCGAGCGCGCCCAACGTGGCGATGGCAGACAGGCCGTTGCGAACATGCTGACGATTCATCGATTGACCCACGTTCAGTTTTCAAGAACTGGACAGTGCAGGACGATCGGCGCCCGCGGAGTGCGAAGGCGCTGCGTTCGGGGGTAGGCAAAGTGCGCGCTTTTAGGTTGGATCGGGCGGGTGTCCGCGCACGCGGCGCGCCGTCCGCTTCAGCCACTGCTCGATGTCGTCGATGTAGGTGAATACCGCGGGCACCACGAGCAGGCTCAACACCGTCGAGGTGATGAGCCCGCCAATGACCGCGATTGCCATCGGCGACCGAAAGCTCGAATCGGCTGCACCGAATCCGACCGCGATCGGCAGCATGCCGGCCCCCATCGCGATGGTGGTCATGATGATCGGCCGGGCGCGCTTGTGGCAGGCGTCGCGCAGCGCGTCCCAGCGGCTCATGCCGGCGACGGCTGGCCGTCCATCGCTTCCGTCATGACCGCGCCGCGCGACGATGGCGTACTCGACCAGCAGGATCGAGTTCTTCGTCGCAACGCCCATCAGCATGATCAAGCCGATCAACGACGGCATAGACAGCGCCTTTTGTCCGATGAGCAATCCGACGAAAGCACCACCTAGCGCCAAAGGCAAGGCGCACAAGATCGTCACCGGATGCAAGAAGTCCTTGAACAGCAGCACCAGCACGATGTAGATACACAGCACGCCGGTCAGCATCGCCAGACCAAAGCTGGCAAACAACTCCGACATGACTTCAGCATCGCCCACTTCGGTCACGCGCACGCCGGGCGGCAAATTGCGAATCGACGGCAGCTTCATCGTCGCTTCTTTCGCATCGCCCAGGCCGACGCCCGACAGTTCGATTTCGAAGTTGACGTTGCGCGAGCGGTCGTAGCGGTCGATGACGGCCGGGCCGCCTTCCACCGTGAGGCTGGCGACCTGGCCGAGCATCACCGGTCCGCGTGCACTCGGCACAGACAGGCGTTCGAGCAGAGCGAGGTCTTGCCGCGCAGAGCCTTCGAGCTTGACAACGATTGGTACCTGGCGCTGTGCCAAGTTGAGCTTGGGCAGCGACACGTCGTAGTCGCCCAGCGTGGCAACGCGCAGCGTCTCGCCGATGGCGGCGCTGGTCACGCCCAGGTCGGCGGCGCGCGCGAAGTCGGGCCGGACCGCGATCTCCGGGCGTATCAAGCTCGCAGTCGAGGTGATGTTGCCTAAGCCGGGAATGGTGCGAAGGTCGCGCTCTACCGCACGCGCTGCCGTGGTCAACGCTGCCGGGTCGTCCCCGCTCAGCGCCAGGATGTACTTCTCCCCCGAGCCGCCGAGCCCGACCGTGCTGCGCACACCGGGCAACGTTTCGAGCGCGGTGCGAATCTGGTTCTCGATCACCTGCTTGCGTGGCCGGTCGGCACGCTCGTCGAGCTTGATCGTCAGCGTCGCCTTGCGTGTTTCAGGCGTGCCGAAGCTGGCGAACGGATCGCCACCGGCACTGCCGCCACCGACCGTGGTGTAGACGCTCTTCACATGCTTGATCTCCATCACTCGACGCCGTGACTCTTCAGCCATGGCACTGGTCGTCGCCAGCGTCGCGCCAGGCGCGAGCGAGATGTAGACCTGTGTCTGCGAGTTGTCGTCGGGTGGAATGAAGCCGGTCTTGAGCAGCGGGATCATCGCGATCGAGCCGAAGAAAAAGAGCGTCGCCATCGCCATCGTCTTGAAGCGGTTCTTCATGCACCACTCGGCGGTGTGCATGTAGATCGTGAGCCAGCGCGCTTCCTTCTCTGCAGTGACGATGGGCTTCAGGATGTAGGCCGCCATCATCGGCGTCAGCACCCGCGCGACGACCAGCGATGCGAACACCGCGAGCGATGCGGTCCAACCGAACTGCTTGAAGAACTTGCCCGCCACGCCGCTCATGAAGGCGGTCGGCAGGAATACCGCGATGAGCGTGAAGGTGGTCGCGATCACTGCCAGGCCGATCTCGTCGGCTGCCTCCATCGCCGCGTCGTACGGGCTCTTTCCCATGCGCAGATGCCGCACGATGTTCTCGACTTCGACGATGGCATCGTCGACCAGGATGCCGATGACCAATGACAGCGCCAGCAGCGAGATCACGTTGACCGAAAAGCCCAGCAGGTGCATGCCGATGAACGCCGGGATCACCGACATCGGCAGCGCGACCGCAGACACGAAAGTGGCGCGCCAGTCGCGCAAGAAGAGCCACACCACGATCACGGCGAGGATCGCACCTTCGTACAGCAGGTGCAGTGAGCCCTCGTACTCTTCCTTCACGGGCTCGACGAAGTTGAAGGCTTCGTTGAGCTGGATGTCGGGGTGCTGCGTGCGCAGTTCGATCAGCGCTTTTTGAACTGCGGCGCCGACTTCGACTTCACTGGCACCGCGGCTGCGCGCCACCTCGAAACCGACCACCGGCTTGCCGTCGAGCAGTGCGGCGGCGCGTTGTTCGGCGATGCCGTCGGTCACGCGCGCAACCTGGTCGAGCCGGATGCGCCTGCCGTCGGACAGCGCGATCTGCAGGTTGCCGAGTTCCCCCGCGCTCTGCACCGTGGCCAGCGTGCGCACCGGTTGCTCGCTGCCGCCCAAGTCGGTGCGGCCACCGGCGCTTTCTGTCTGCACCTGGCGCAGCTGGCGCGAGATGTCGGCTGCGCTGGCACCGAGCGCCTGCAGCTTTGCAGGATCGAGGTCGACGTTCACCTGTCGCGTGACGCCGCCTACGCGGTTGACGGCACCGACGCCCGGCAACGCCAGTAGCTTCTTCGTCACGTCGTTGTCGACGAACCAGCTCAACGCCTCGGGGTCGAGCTTGTTCGATGCGATGGTGAAAGCCAGTACCGGTTGCCCGGCGAGGTCGAGCTTGGTGACGACCGGATCGCGCACGTCGGCGGGTAGGTCGGCACGCACGCGCTGCACGGCGGAGCGCACGTCGTCGACGGCCTCCTGCACAGGTTTCTCAAGGCGGAACTCGACGATGAGCGTGGCCGCACCGTCCTGCACTTTCGTCGTGATGTGCTTCAGGCCGGTGATGGTCGCTATCGAGTTTTCAAGCTTGCGCGCGACGTCGGTTTCGAGCTGCGACGGCGCGGCGCCGGGCAATGCGGCCGACACTGTGACGGTGGGTAAATCGATGTCGGGAAAGTTCTGCACCTTCATCGCGTTGAAGGACAACAGGCCGCCAAAGGTGAGCAGCACGAACAGCATCACCGCGGGGATCGGGTTGCGTATGGACCAGGCTGAAACGTTCATGGTGGTCGCTCCTCACCTGACCGCGGCGGGTGTGGCAGGGGTCATCGCGCCCGGGTTCACGGCATCCACCACGCGCACCAGATCGCCGTCGTTCAAGAAGCCCGCGCCCTGCACGACGACCTTGGCATCGGCTGGCAGTTTGGTCGTGATCTCGACGCGATCACCGACGCGGCGGCCGGTCTCGATCTTGAGTTGCGACACCCGGTTGTCCGGCTGAAGCAGCAGCAGGTAGTTGAAGCCGTCGCGCGGAACGATGGACGCTTGCTGCACGGTCGTCGCGCTGCTGCGCCCCAACAGAAAATCGCCACGCGCGAACATCCCCGCCTTGATGCCGGTGTTCTGCAAGACATTCGGGATGTCGACGTACACCAACGCATTGCGGGTCTGCGGGTCGACCGTGGGTGCCACCGCGCGCACCTTGCCCGGTACTTGCGCGCCGCTCGCGCTGATGACTGTGACCGGCGTGCCCACCGCGATGCGGCCCAGCTCCGCCGAGGTGACTTCGGCCCGCCATTCGAGCCGGCCCTGGCGGATCATCTTGAAGAGTTCAGCGCCCGCCGAGACGACACCACCGACCGTCGCTGTGCGTGCCGAGATCACGCCGTCATCGGGCGCCAGAACCTGCGTGTTGCCCTTGCGAACCTGCTGTGCCGCGAGCGCTGCTTCGGCCGCTTCGACCTTGGCCTTGGCGGTCTCGGCAGTGGTGCGGTACTGGTTGATCTGCTGCTGGCTGAGTGCGCCGGTCTGCTCCAGCGTGCGTGCGCGCGCGGCATTGCCGGCGGCGTCGGCGGCGGTGGCTCGGGCTTCGGCGAGAGCCGCGCGCGACTGCGCCACATCGGCATTGACCGTCTCCGGCGAGAACGTGGCGAGCACCTGGCCTTTCTTGACCACATCGCCCACGTTCACGCGCACTTCGGACAGCCGCAGCCCGTTCGACTCCGACCCGACACTCGCCTCCTGCCATGCTGCGACGCTGCCGTTGGCGGCAAGCGTCATCGTGAGTTCGCTCGACTCGGGTTGTGCGACCGTCACGGAAAGCGACGGCTTGGGCGCAGCCGTTTTGCTCCCGGCTTGCGCGCCGGCCTTGCCGCGCGTCAGCATGAAGCCGGCAGCGCCGACGATCACGAGGGCCACGACGACGAGTGTGATGAGGGTCGAGCGTTTCATTGTTGTTCTCATGGCGACGCCGCCGTTGCATTGGAGGATGAAGTCGAAGTCGATGTGGCGCTTGAAATCGTGGTCGAGGCACGTGTCCAGCCGCCGCCGAGCGAGCGGTACAGCGACACCCAGGCCTCGGTGCGCTCGCGTTGCAGCGACACGCGCGAGGTCTGCGCGGTGAACAGGGTGCGGCGCGAATCTTCGAGCTCGAACAGGCTGGCCAGGCCGCTGTCGTAGCGCGCCTGCGTGGCGTTGAACGATGCTTGGTAGTTCTGCACCGCGCTGTCGGCGTCGTTGGTGCGCGCGCCCGTCGCGTCGAGATTGACCAACGCCTCCTCGACCTCGCGAACGGCGGTCCGAACGTTGGCTCGGTACTGCGAAACCGCCTCGGCATAGCGTGCGCGAGCCGCGTCGGCGTTGGCCACACGCGCGCCCCCATCGAGCAGCGGCACGCTGAGCGTGACGGGGCCGAAGGTCCAGGTGTTCAGGGATTCAGCGAAGCCCGAGGTGGCATAGCGCACGCGGCCGATCGAGCCGGACAACGTCAGCTTGGGGTAGCGCTCCGCCTCGGCCGAACCGACATCGGCACTCGCGGCTGCAACGGCCAGCTCCGACGCGTACACGTCGGGACGCTGTGCCAATGCCTCGCCCGGCACGCTGGCAATCTGCTGGATCGCCGGCAGTGCACGTTGAACCCGCGCGGCGGCAAGGCGGGGCTCCAAGGCACGCTCGTCGATGCCGCTCAACGCCACCAGCGCCTTGCGTTGCACAGTGCACGTTGCGCGCTGCTGCGTGAGCCGTGCGGAACTGTCGGATGCGCTGGCGCGGGCCAGCGCCGCATCGGCCGGCGCAGTGAACCCTGCGCGCGCCGACAGGTCGGTGAGCCGCGCTGTCTCGCTGCGCGAGCGCGTGTCGTTTTCAGCGACGGCCGACTGCAGCCGACAGGCGCGCTCGGCGAAGTAGGCGTTTGCGGTTTCGGCTGCGACCGATACGCGGGCGTCGTGCCACTTGGCAGTCGCGCTTTCGTCGCGCTGCACCGCGGCGTCACGGTCGGCACGCAGGCGGCCGAACAGGTCGACCTCCCAACGCGACTGCAGGCTCGCTTGCAGCGTGGTGATTGCGGGACTCGCACCGGAAGCGCCGGGCGCGGAGCTGGTCGCCGCGCCCGTCGTCCCGGTCGTCGCCGTGCTGCCAGCGACGCCGCTCGTGCCCGCACCGCTGCTGCCGAATGCGCTGTTGCTTCGCGTGCCGGTCAGGCTGCCGTCCAGGCTCGGCAGCAGCGTGGCACCGGCTGCGATGCGCGTCGACCGCGCCTCTGCCACGCGTGCTGCCGCACTCGCGAGGCTTGGGCTGGCGGCCTCGGCGGCTTCGATCAGCTCGACCAGCAGCGGATCGTCGAGTTGGCGCCACCAGTCGGCGAGGGCGATGGTCGACCCGCCGTGCGGCAGAGGTGCATTCCACTGTGCTGGCGTGGCTCCAGGAACTTGCGCGGGCGGGCGCATGAGGCCGCAGCCTGTGAGCGTTGGCAGCAGAGTCAACAGCAGAGTCAGCAGCAGAGTCAGCGACAAACCCGGCAGACCCAGTGGAATGCGTACGACCGCGGTTGCCGGTGTGTGGGGTCGAGTGTTCGGTCTCATCGGGCAGGCTGTGGTTTGAGGGCGATACGCTTTGATGGCGCCCGTTTTCTTAGACGGGAGGGTGCATGCGCAGGAGACGGCGCAAGAGGTTCGGCCCGACGCGCATCCGTACGTCGCTGCGTCTCGGCGCCGACCATGGCGACGGCGTAAGTGACCAGCCGGCCCGACCAGGTGTCGATGTGCTGTGGTGTGTCGAGCAGCGAAGGGGCGAGGGCGTCGATGACGTCCTGCATCACGAAGAGTTGCATCGCGAGCCCGCTTACCGCCAGCGCCAGTCGATGCACATCGTCGTCCGGTTGCCGCAGCTTCAGATGACGGCACAGCGCGCGCACCAGAGCCTCGTGTGGCCCCTTGATGTCGCGCTCGAATTCGGTTGGCCATTGCGTGGTCGGCTCAATCATCTCGCGCAGATGCAGGCGCATGCACTGCCGCACGATCTCGCCGTGTTTGAGTGGTTCGACATACGCTGTCATGAAGATGCGCAATGTCTGCTCGATCGGCAGACCGGGCACGTCGATCAAGGTGATCAAGTCACCTGCGTTGCCGCCCATGGGTTCGGTAAACGTGGCGGCATAGAGACCGGCCTTGTCACCGAAGTAGTAACTGATGGCGGCGATGTTGGCGCCGGCAGCCGTCGCGATTTGCCGAGTGGAAGTCTTCGCGAAGCCTTTCGCGGCAAAGAGTGCGAGGGCCGCGTACAGGATGCGGTCGCGTGCTTGGGCGCCGTCACTGCGCTGGGCGCGGGCGGAAAGGGCTTGGTGTGTCGGGGCGCTCATGAACGCCGGGTTTTAACATGTAGATCAATCGATTGATTTATCTATGTGTAAAAGGCACGCTTGTCCGTAGCACGCTGCTGAATGTTGTTTTCGAATAGAAACTTTGACCCAATAAAGGGTGGTCGGCGCCCCGGCTGTGTCGGAAAAACGGCTTGTAGTCGGTTCCAGAGACACGGCTTTGCTCCTTCGGAGATGCAATCACGAACCGCCAGCAAAGGCCGGTAATGCCAGCGCATCGGTCGGAGAAACGATGGTGACGTTAGCGGGTGCCATGTCTTGCGCCAGTACCAGCAGGTCTTTGTCTCCGGTCACCAGCCAAGCAGGCTGGGCAGCCAGTGCTGCGTGAAGAAACTTGTCGTCGTCGACATCGCGACATATGGCCTCGGCGGCGATCTCGGGCTTGACTTTTACCCATTGCGCCACCGCGTCCAGATCGTCCAGCAAGGCGCGGCGCTGGTCCATCGAAATGTAGCGATCGAACTTCGGTCGCCACAGGCGGTCTTTGAGTTCGTCGAAAGTTGCTTCTGAAAACACCGGCTGACAGTGGCGGATGACCTTGCGCGTGATTTGAGCAGGGGCGCCCGCCAAACTGATCAGGCCACTGATCCAGGCATTGGTGTCGATCACAACGCTAATGCCCGGCGTTCGCACGCCGGTTAGCTCTCGTCGGCCAGCAGTTTCGCCAGCGTTTCTGGCGTCAGCCCCGCGCGCTCCGCCGCGACGGCGGCTCCGTCCATTGTGCGCAGCAGGCGGTCGGCATAAAACGCCCGCATGGCCTCGAAATCCTGCACGCTGACCATCACGCCCACCATGCGGTCGTGCTTGAGCACACCCACAGGCGCACGCTGCGCGCGATCGAGGAATTCCCCGAATCGAGTCTTGGCTTCGTTGGCGGTAAAGGTTTGCATGGGGCGCTCTTAGCGTGACGTCGAAAAGAATAATTTAGTCGAATCGTTCGATTTGGTCAAATCATTCGATATTCGGCTTTTGATACCCGCATGAACTTCAGGAGTCGCGCAGCCACTGTCTCGCTACCATCCCGCCATGACCGCCGCTTCAGACATGCCACCCACGCTCCCCATCGATGCCAACGCCATCCTCGCCCTGGCCGCGCGGTCGATGTTCCACCTGTTCTCCAGCATCAGCCAGGGCATGTTCCTGGTCGATCGCGGTGGGCGCATCGTGTGGGTCAACGAGGGGTACAAGCGTTTTCTGCCAGCGCTCGGCTTCGCGTCGGTCGACCAGTTTCTCGGGCAGATGGTCGAAGACGTCATCCCCAACACGCAGATGCGGCAGGTGCTTGAAACCGGGCAGCCGATCCTCATCGACCTGCTGACCAACAAGGCGGGCACCTTCGTCGTCAGCCGTATTCCTCTGCATGAGGAGCGCGAGGGCGATGCGGGGTATGTGCTGGGCGACGTGATCGGCGCCATCGGCATCGTGTTGTTCGACCAGCCAGAGACGACGCTACAGCCGCTCATCAGCAAGTTCGCCTTGCTGCAGCGCGACCTCGACGACGCGCGGCGCGAGCTGGCGACGCAGCGCAACCATCCGCTGTGGAAGCAGGGCGGTGCCGATGGTCAGCGTCGCGCCAAGCACACGTTTGCCAGCTTCATCGGCAGCAGTCCGGCGGCCGTCGACATCAAGCGGCATGCGCGGCGGGCGGCGCAATCGTCGAGTCCGGTGTTGTTGCTCGGCGAGACGGGTACGGGCAAGGAGCTGCTGGCGCACGCCATCCATGCGGCGTCGGCGCGTGCGCAAGGCCCGTTCGTCAGCCTCAACATCGCGGCCGTGCCCGACACGCTGCTGGAAGCGGAGTTCTTCGGCTTTGCGCCCGGCGCTTTCACTGGCGCCGACCGCAAGGGGCGCGAGGGCAAGTTCAAGTTGGCCGACGGTGGCACGCTGTTCCTCGACGAGATCGGCGACATGCCGCTCGGTCTGCAGGCCAAGTTGTTGCGTGCGCTGCAAGAAGGCGAGATCGAACCGCTGGGTTCCAACAAGCTGATCGCGTTCGACGCGCGGGTGATCGCCGCCACCTCGCGCGACCTGGCTGCGCTGGTGCGCGATGGGCGCTTTCGCGAAGATCTGTACTACCGGCTCAACGTCTTGCCGCTGCGTGTGCCGCCGTTGCGCGACCGGCGTACCGACATCCCGGCGCTGGTCGAGGCACTGGGTGACGACATGGCGCAACGGAGCGGCGAGGCACCTCCCGAGTTGCTGCCCGACGCGCTGGCGCTGCTTGCCGCACAGCACTGGCGCGGCAACATCCGCGAGCTGCGCAACGTGCTGGAACAGGTCGCGATGCGCAGCGATTCGACGCGCATCGACGCGGCCGAGATCAAGCGCGTGCTGGCCGAAACGGGGGTTGAAAAGATCGCGACGCCCGAGGTGCCATTGCAGGCAGACGACGATGTCGACGGCACGCGCTTGTTGCGGCCGCTGTCGGAACAGATCGCCGAACTCGAGCAGCGCGCGATCGCTGCGGCGATGTCGAGCACCGGCGGCAACAAGCTGGCCGCATCACGCCTTCTCGGCATCTCGCGGGCGACGCTGTACGACCGCATGACGGGTGTTATCGAAAGCCGCTGACAAGGGTGCAGGAAAACCCTGACCGCCGATCAGGCAATTGACCAAAATTCAGGCAAACAAGCTGCCTGATGTGCGAACGAAGCAGGGTTTTTTCGGTCGCTTCCCTGCGTAATCACGCGTTTCCGAGCTGGCATGAACTGTGCAATATTCAGCCATCATTCCACGGAGACAAAAGATGAATCGTCGCAACACCGTCGCGCTCGCGGTCGCCTTTGGCGCCATCGGCACGCTCGCCATGCTGGGTCATACGCCGGCCTTCGCGCAGTCCGGCAAGGACATCCGCATTGCCCACATCTACAGCAACACCGGTCCGCTCGAAGCCTATGGCAAGCAGACCGCGATCGGCTTCAACCTCGGCCTTGAGTACGCGACCGGCGGCACGATGATGGTCAACGGCCGCAAGCTGGTCGTGATGGAAAAAGACGACCAGGGCAAGCCCGACGTCGCCAAGTCTCTGCTCGCCACCGCCTACAGCGACGACAATGCCGACATCGCCGTCGGCACGTCGTCGTCGGGCGCTGCGCTGGCCATGCTGCCGGTGGCCGAGGAGTACAAAAAGATCCTCGTCGTCGAGCCAGCGGTGGCCGATTCGATCACCGGCGACAAGTGGAACAAGTACATCTTCCGCACCGCGCGCAACAGCTCGCAAGACGCCATCAGCAATGCGGTCGCGCAAGACAAGGAGGGCACGTCGATCGTGCTGATGGCGCAAGACAACGCCTTTGGCCGCGACGGCCAAACGGCCTTCAAGGAAGCCATCAAAAAGGCCAAGATCGTGGGCGAGGAATACCTGCCGCCAGCGACCACCGACTTCACCGCGGCAGCGCAACGCGTACTCGAAAAGTTCAAGGGCGTGTCGGGCCGCAAGGTGGTCTACGTCGTATGGGCCGGGGCAGCCAATCCGTTCAAGGTGTCGGACCTCGGCCTGAAGAGCGCCGGCATCGAGATCGCGGGCGGTGGCAACATCCTGCCGGCGCTGGTCAACTACAAGCCGTTCCCGGGCATGGAAGGCTCGATCTACTACTACTTCGGCATCCCGAAGAACGCGACCAACGAGTGGCTGGTCGCTAACCACTACAAGAAGTACAAGGCACCGCCTGACTTCTTCACCGCCGGCGGCTTCGCGGCGGCCACGGCGATCGTCACCGCGCTCAAGAAAACGAGCGGCGACACCGGCACCAACAAGCTCATCACCGCCATGGAAGGCATGAGCTTCGATACACCCAAGGGCACCATGACCTTTCGCAAGGAAGACCACCAGGCGATGCAATCGATGTACCACTTCAAGATCAAGGTCGACCCGGCGTTCGCGTGGGGCGTGCCGGAGCTGGTGCACGAGATCAAGCCTGAAGAGATGAACATCCCCATCAAGAACAAGCGCTGAGTCGGCACTTGCTCGAAACGAAAAACCTGACCATTCGCTTCGGCGGGCACGTGGCGGTGAACGCTGTCTCTTGCGCCTTTGCGCCGGGCACGTTGACGGCCATCGTCGGCCCCAACGGTGCGGGCAAGACGACGTACTTCAACCTGATCTCCGGGCAGCTCAAGGCGAGTGTCGGCACGGTCTCGCTCGATGGCCGAGTGCTCTCCGGCCTGTCGCCTTCCGAGCGCACGCGCGCCGGTCTCGGCAGGGCGTTTCAGCTGACCAATCTGTTCCCCAACCTGAGCGTGCTGGAGAACGTGCGCCTGGCGGTGCAGGCTGCACGCGAGGGCGCGCATCGGCGCGGCTTCAATCTGTGGAGCATCTGGAGCGACCACAAGGCGCTGACCGATCGCGCCGACCAGATACTTGCGGACGTGTCGCTCAAGGCAAAGGAGCACGCGGTGGTGTCGAGCCTGCCGCACGGCGACCAGCGCAAGCTCGAAGTCGCGTTGCTGATGGCGCTGGAACCCAAGGTGTTTATGTTCGACGAACCGACCGCCGGCATGAACGCGGCCGAGGCGCCGGTCATCCTGGATTTGATCCGCAAGTTGAAGCAGGACAAGAGCAAGACCATCCTGCTGGTCGAGCACAAGATGGACGTGGTGCGCGAGCTGGCCGATCGCATCATCGTGCTGCACAACGGCACGCTGGTGGCCGATGGCGAGCCGGCCGAGGTGATCGCATCGCCTATCGTGCAGGAGGCCTACCTCGGTGTCGCTGCAGGTTCGGCCATCGTGAAAGAACCGGCATGACGAACCTGCTCGAATTGAAGGGCGTGCACACGCACATCGGCGCGTACCACATCCTCCACGGCGTCGACCTGGTCGTGCCGCGCGGCCAGCTCACCATGCTGCTGGGTCGCAACGGCGCGGGCAAGACGACGACGCTGCGAACCATCATGGGGCTGTGGCGGGCCTCGCAGGGCACTGTGCGTTTTGGAGATTCACTCGACGTCACGCACCTGTCGACACCGCAAATCGCCGAGCTCGGCATCGCCTACGTTCCTGAAACGATGGGCATATTCTCGGACCTGACGGTGAAAGAAAACATGGTGCTCGCGGCACGCAGCGCAAAGCGCGCATCGGACATCGACACGGTGCGGCTCGAATGGATATTCAAGCTGTTCCCTGCGGTCGAGAAATTCTGGAACCATCCGGCCGGCAAGCTGTCGGGCGGACAAAAGCAGATGCTCGCGGTGTCGCGTGCCATCGTCGAACCTAGAGAGCTGCTCATCGTCGACGAACCGAGCAAGGGGCTCGCGCCGGCCATCATCAACAACATGATCGACGCGTTCGCGCAACTCAAGGCGAGCGGCGTGACGGTGCTGCTGGTCGAGCAAAACATCCACTTCGCGCAGCGTTTGGGCGACAGCGTGGCGGTGATGGACGACGGGCGCGTGGTGCACGCCGGATCGATGGCCGAGTTCTCCGCTGACCCGGCGTTGCAGCAGTCGCTGTTGGGGTTGGCGCTGTGAAGTCCAGCACTGTAAGGTTCATTCCCGACTTCGACTGGAAACCGTTGCTGCTCGTGCCGGTGCTGGCGCTCGTCGCCTTGCCGCTGGTCGGCACTACATCGATATGGCTCACGCTCACCATCGCTGGCCTGGCGATGGGAATGATCATCTTCATCATCGCGTCGGGGCTGACGCTGGTGTTCGGGCTGATGGACGTGCTCAACTTCGGTCACGGCGTGTTCATCGCGCTCGGTGCCTATGTCGCGACCACGGTGCTCGGCGGCATGCAGGACTGGACCGGTGTCGACTCGCTCGGTCGTAATCTCGTGGCATTGCTTCCGGCGCTCCTGCTCGCCATGCTGGCGGCCGGTGCGCTGGGCGTGGTGTTCGAGCGCTTTATCGTGCGGCCGGTGTACGGCCAGCACTTGAAGCAGATTCTCATCACCATGGGCGGCATGATCATCGGCGAAGAGCTGATCAAGGTCGTGTGGGGGCCGCAGCAAATTCCCCTGCTGCCGCCGGTCGCATTACAGGGCACGGTGTTCTGGCTGGGCGCCTCGATCGAGAAATACCGGTTGCTGGCAGTCGCCATCGGGTTGGTCGTTTTCCTCGCGCTGGCATGGACGCTTTCGCGCACCAAGATCGGCTTGCTGATTCGCGCCGGCGTGCAAGACCGCGAGATGGTCGAGTCGCTGGGCTACCGCATCCGGCGTCTGTTCATCGGCGTGTTCGTCGTCGGCAGTGCACTCGCGGGGCTGGGCGGCGTGATGTGGGGTATGTTCCAGCAGAGCGTGGTGCCGCAGATCGGCGCGCAGGTCAACGTGCTCATCTTCATCGTGATCATCATCGGCGGGCTGGGCTCGACCGGTGGTGCGCTCATCGGTGCGTTGATGGTCGGGCTGATGGCCAACTACAGCGGCTTTTTGGCGCCGAAGGTGGCGCTGTTCTCCAACATCCTGCTGATGGTCGGCGTGTTGTTATGGCGGCCGCAGGGTGTGTATCCGGTGGCGAATCGATGAGGCCGGCAATGTTGAAACGCCTTCTCTCCAATGACATGCCGCGCAGCCGTTTGCTGGCGGTGCTGCTGGTCGCGCTGTTGCTCGGCCTGGCCTTCGCGCCCTTCATCTTCCCCGGTGTCAAGGCGCTGAGCGTGGCGGCCAAGGTGCTGGTGTTCATCGTGCTGGTGGCGAGCTTCGACCTGCTGCTGGGCTACACGGGGATCGTCAGTTTTGCGCACACCATGTTCTTCGGCATCGGTGCTTACGGCATCTCGATCGCGGCAACGCGGCTCGGGGCGAATTGGGGGGCGGTGGCAATCGGGCTAGGTGTTTCACTGGCGGTGTCGCTGGTGCTGGCACTGGCAGTCGGCTTGTTCTCGCTGCGGGTGCGGGCGATCTTCTTCGCGATGATCACGCTCGCGGTGGCGTCGGCGTTTCAGACGCTGGCCTCGCAGTTGTCGGACTTCACCGGCGGAGAAGACGGACTCACGTTCAAGCTGCCGGAGTTGATCTCGCCGAGTTTCGAGTTTGCCGACGAGCCTTTCATGGGCGTGTCGCTCGACGGTCGCCTGCTCTGCTACTACCTGCTGTTCGTCGTGGCCGTGGTGCTTGTGTTGGCGTTGCTGCGCATCGTCAATTCACCGTTCGGTCGCGTGCTGCAGGCGATTCGAGAGAACGAGTTCCGGGCCGAGGCCATCGGCTATCGGGTGGTCGTCTATCGCACTACGGCTGCGGTGCTGTCGGCGCTGTTCGCGACGCTCGCGGGCGCGATGCTGGCGATCTGGCTGCGCTACAACGGGCCAGATACCTCGCTCAGTTTCGAGATCATGGTCGACGTGCTGTTGATCGTCGTCATCGGCGGCATGGGCAGCATTTATGGCGCGGTCATCGGTGCAGCGCTGTTCGTCGTGGCGCAAAGCTATCTGCAGGATCTGCTCAAGCTCGGCAGCGATGCGGCGAGCGGCTTGCCGTGGTTGTCCGCGCTGCTGTCGCCTGACCGCTGGCTGTTATGGCTGGGCGTGTTGTTCGTCGTGTCGGTGTATTACTTTCCGACCGGCATCGTCGGCCGCTTACGCGCGAAGGCCTTGCGATGACTGTGCCGTCTTCTTGCTACATCAACGTTTTGGACCGCGAAATCCACTGGATGGATTGGGGTCCACAAGACGGACCGGTCGTTGTCGCATGGCACGGCCTGGCGCGGACCGGCCGCGACATGGATGAACTTGCAACGCACTTCGCCGCCAAGGGGTTCCGGGTCGTGTGCCCCGACACCATCGGTCGCGGCCTGAGTCAGTGGAGCCCGGTGCCCGACGACGAGTACCAACTGTCGTTTTATGCCCAACTCGCAGAGGCGTTCTGCGATGCACTCAAGCTCGATCGAATTCACTGGGTCGGCACGTCCATGGGTGGTGCCATCGGCACCGTGTGCGCAGCCGGCCTGACCGTGCCACGCATGAAGCAGCGCATTGCCAGCCTGACGCTGAACGACAATGCGCCGCAGCTCGCCCAGTCGGCCATCGACCGTATTCGTTCCTATGCCGGTAACCCGCCGGCCTTCGACACCGTCGCCGAGCTCGAAGCATTTTTTCGCACGGTCTACAAACCTTATGGATGGCTCAGCGATGCGCAGTGGCTGCGCCTGACCGAGACTTCGACGCGCCGCTTGCCCGACGGCCGAGTGACGCCGCACTACGACCCGTCGATGGTGCGGCAGTTCACAGCGCATGAAAACGACTACCTCATCTGGCCGCATTGGGACGCCATCGAGGCGCCGGTGCTGCTGCTGCGCGGTGTCGATTCCGACCTCGTGCGGCCGGAGGTCATCGACGAGATGCGCAGTCGTGGCCCGGGTGCCGCGGGGCGCCTGCAAGTGATCGAGGTGCCCGGTTGTGGCCATGCGCCGGCGTTGAATGTCGATGCGCATCTGGTGCCGATCGAGGACTTCGTGCGCTCAGCAGGAATCTGAGCGCGCGGTCACAATCGCGGCCCGAGTC
The DNA here is from genome assembly GCA_025352265.1 of Variovorax sp. GTDB lineage: Bacteria > Pseudomonadota > Gammaproteobacteria > Burkholderiales > Burkholderiaceae_C > Variovorax. Next base: position 18,310 of record JANXTS010000079.1, read on the forward strand.
ACGAGCAAGCTGTCGCGACTCACCACCATGCACTCAGTGCAAACAACGACTCCAGGAGATCCCATGGCCCTCACGATGTACGACGCATCCGTTACCGTTTTCATGCACAACCTGAAGCAGCTGTCGCATCTGCTCGACAAGGGTGCTGCGCATGCCGAGGCCACAGGCATCGATCCGGCGACGCTGGTGCAGGCCAAGCTGGCCGAAGACATGCGCCCGCTGTCGTTCCAGATTCAGAGTGCGAGCGACGCAAGCAAGCTGGCCGTGGTGCGCCTGAGCGGTGTGGCGGCGCCGAGCTTTCCCGACACCGAAACGACGTTCGACGAACTGCGCGCACGCATCTCCAAGACGCGCGACTACCTCGAGACAGTTTCGCGCCAAGCCTTCGAGGGCAGCGAGGAGCGCGTCGTCACGATGAAGGCTGGCACGGTCGAACTTGAATTCACCGGCCAGTCGTATCTGCTGCACTTTGCGCTGCCGAACTTTTTCTTTCACGTGACGACCGCATACGACATCCTGCGTCACAACGGCGTGCCGATCGGCAAGCGCGACTTTCTCGGTCGCGTGTAATCGGCGCTGAGCTTGGAACTCATGCCCGACGGTTGACTGTCTAAGTCCGGGCGAGGAAACGACTCTTCACGGTGTGATGGGCAGATACCCGGATTTTTCGAAATCGACCAAGGCGCCCATCCCGGAGACGACCACACGAGCGTTCGGCAACAAGTCTTGAGCCGAGTAGCCTTTCATTCGCATGGCGACGCCACACTCGTACAGCTTTGCGCCCTGTTTGACCATCTCGTCAAGCAGGGCCCGATTCGGATTGCCACCCGGGTGCGGTGTTTTCACTTTGCTGTCGTATGCATCGTCGGTGAGTAAAAATTGCGCGCCGTCAGCCCTGAAGACCATTGCAATGTCGTAGTCCTTGCCGGGCTGCATGCCGAGCGCTGCGTAATGATCGAACAAGTTCTTCGCTGCGAGAACCTGTTTGGCAACGCCATTTGGAACAGTGTCGGCATAGTTGATCTGGATCACGATCTTCAGTCCGGTCTGCGCTGCGATCTGCAATGGCGGTTTGGTGTTCTCGGCTGCCGGGACTGTCGTTTGAGCCGACGCAACAGAGACTCCGCACTGCAACGACAGAGTTAGCAGAGCGGTCGTGATGATCGACAGTAAGTTGATTGGTCTTTTCACTTAACTTCCTTTGTGTGTGGCCTTATGCGGGCCGCGGCGGAACTGCGATCTTGCGTCGTTCGAGCACTTCGAAGACTCCCATGCCTGCCAGCATCGCGATCACGAACACCGCCGCCTTGACCTGCCCCGTACCGAGCGCCACCAAGCCCGGCCCTGGACAGAAGCCGGCGATGCCCCAGCCGATGCCAAACAGGATGCTGCCGAAGACCAGTCGGCGGTCGATGACGTTCGACGTCGGCAGCTTCATGTCTGCGCCGAGCAACGATCGTTTTCGTTTCTTGGCAACCGAGAAGGCGAGGGCGCCAACGACGACCGCGCCGCCCATGACGAACGCCAACGAGGGATCCCATGCGCCGCCGATGTCCAGAAAGCCCAGCACCTTGGCCGGATTCGCCATGCCCGAGACGATCAGGCCCAGACCGAACACGAGGCCTGCAAGCAGCGAAGTAAAAATCGTGGTCATGGGCATTGCTCAGATACTGAAAATGTGACGTGTCGCAAACACGGTGGCAGCTCCGGCGGCCATGAACGTCACGGTGGCCAGCATGGATCGCGGCGACAGCCGTGCAAGCCCGCACACGCCGTGCCCGCTGGTGCAACCCGCGCCGTAGCGGGTGCCCACGCCGACCAGAAGACCGGCAGCGATCAGCGCGCCGAAGGTGGCATCGATCCGCAGCACCGGCAACTTTGCCGCCAGGGCGTACGCTGTCGGCGCAACGACCAGACCCAGCACGAACGCGCCGCGCCAGGCGACGTCTCCCTTGACCGGCTTGAACAGGCCGCCGATAACGCCGCTGATGCCTGCAATCCGGCCATTGAGCAACACCAGCATGGCTACAGCGAGACCTATCAAACCCCCGCCCGCCAAAGCCGACCAGGGAGTGAATACATTCCAGGCGATCGTCATCATTATTCCTTCGGGCAGTACAGGCGATAGAGGACCTCGAGGATCTGCAGAAGGTTCGGATCGGCCACGCTGAAGTAGATGTTCTTGCCCTCGCGGCGTGTGGCGACCACGCCTTCGTTGCGCAGCACGCCGAGTTGTTGCGACAGCGTCGGCTGGCGGATGCCGAGTTGTGTTTCCAGATCACTCACGCACATCTCGCCTTGCGACAGCTGGCACAGCAACAACAGTCGCTCGACGTTGGCGAGTAACTTGAGTGCGCCGACGGCCTGATCGGCAGCCAACCGCAGCGTTTCTGTGTCGAGGGCGATGGCTGCGGATTTCATGGAGGGAGGGTCGATTTCAAAAGCTTACGTTCATTATGCTAATTAATATAATATAAAGCAATGTAGTTTCGCCGGTAAGGCACCCCCGTTTCAACTGGTGGCCTGCGATGTCGCCAGACCCAGGAGAAGTTCGATGATCTTTCGCCAACTGTTCGAGCCGTTATCGAGCACCTACACCTACTTGTTGGCTTGTCAGGACACAGGCAGGGCAGTCTTGGTCGATCCAGTGGTCGTGACCATGGAGCGCGATCTGGCAGAAATCGGCCGCCTTGGCCTGACGCTGGCGTTCACCGTGGAGACGCATATCCATGCCGACCACATCACGGCCGCGCTCGAACTGAAGAACAAGGTCGGCAGCAGGATCGTGGCGCCGGCTTTCGATCAGCTGGCCTGCGTCGATGTCGGCATTGCAGAAGGAACGCCGTTCACGGTGGGAAGCATCGAGTTGCAGCCGCTGCACACGCCGGGCCATACGGCCGGACACTTTGCTTACCTGCTCGGCGACAGGCTGCTGACCGGCGACGCGCTGCTGATCGAAGGCTGCGGCCGAACGGACTTCCAGCACGGTGATGCCGATGCGCTCTACAAAAGCGTCACCGAAAAACTGTTTTCGTTACCCGATGACACCCTGGTTTATCCGGCCCACGACTATCAGGATCGGCGTGTTTCAAACATTGCGCAGGAAAAGAAACGCAACCCTCGCCTCGGCCAGCAGCAAACCCTGGAGCAATTCAGAGACACCATGGCCAAGCTTAAGTTGCCGTATCCGAAATTCATCGATTACGCCGTGCCTGGAAACCGGCAGTGCGGCGTCTGTCCGGACCAACTGCCAGAGAACCTCGCTCAATACTGCGGTCACATGACCGAAAGCCCGCAAGGTTGATTTCACTTCCAAGGAGAGACAGGCAGATAGCTATTCGCCTGGTCGCATTGATCGATCTCCCGGCTCGAGAAGAGGGGATCGCACGGTGTCATTTTGTGCTGCAGCGAGACTAACTCCGCAGGGTCGACCAGCCAGCGAGGTTGCGCTCGGTGATGTCGGCCAGCGCGCTGATCCACGCCGGGCTGTCGTTGAGGCACGGAATGAAGTGGAACTCGCCGCCCCCTTCGTGAACGAAGGCCTCGCGGCCTTCCATTGCGATTTCCTCCAGCGTTTCCAGGCAGTCCGCCGGAAAGCCGGGGCACATTACATCGACACGCTTCGTGCCGGCCGCGCCCAGCGAGCGCAACGTTGGCTCGGTGTAAGGCTCCAGCCATTTGGCGCGGCCGAAGCGTGACTGGAAAGTCACGCGGTGCTGCGCCGGCGAGAGTTGCAGCCGCGCCACCAGCAGGCGCGCGGTTTCGAGGCACTGCCCCTGGTACGGATCGCCCAATGCGACGTTGCGTGCCGGGATGCCGTGAAAGCTCATGAGCAACACCTCGCCACGGCCATTGAGCTGCCAGTAGCGCTCGACACCTTGCGCCAGCGCATCGATGTAGCCGGCGTCGTCGTGATAGCGGTTGACGAAGCGGAACTCGGGCATGTGGCGTTGCCGCAGAGTCCACGCCTGCACCGCATCGATCACGCTGGCGGTCGTCGTCGCCGAATACTGCGGGTAGGCCTGCATCACCAGCACGCGGGTCACGCCTTCGGCCTGCAGCGCATCGAGCTGCGAGGCGATCGACGGATTGGCGTAGCGCATCGCGTCGCGCACCGTGACACGGTGGCCGCGTTCACCGAGCCAGCCGGCCAGCATGACGGCCTGCTTTTTCGTCCACACCTTGAGCGGTGACCCTTCTGGCAGCCAGATGCTCGCGTATTTGGCGGCCGACTTCGCGGGTCGCACGCGCAGGATGATGCCGTGCAGGATGAGGCACCAGATGGCACGCGGAATTTCCACCACGCGGTAGTCATGCAGGAACTGCGAAAGGTAGCGGCGCACCGCCGGCGCGGTGGGCTCGTCGGGCGAGCCGAGGTTGCACCAGAGCACGGCGGTGCGCTCGCTGGCAGGGGATGTAGCAGGGGAGACCGGGCTCGGCACAGGGCTGGAAGGCATGCGATATTCTCTCGCATGAACCTAGAAGCCGCAGCCCCGGTCGCTCCTTCCCAGCTCGACGTGAAGCGCATTTCGGCGATCTCCCTCGACCTGGACGACACCTTGTGGCCGGTGTGGCCAGCCATCGAGCGCGCCGAGCGTGTGCTGCATGCGTGGCTGGTCAAGGAGGCGCCGAAGACAGCCGCATTGCTGGTCACGCCCGGCATCCTGCGCGAGCTGCGTGAAGCCACCGCGAAGGAGCGATCGGACCTGGCGCATGACCTGAGCGCGCTGCGCCGCGAGTCGATTCGCACCGCGCTACGGCGCGCAGACGAAGACCCGAACCTGGCCGACCCGGCTTTCGAGGCCTTCTTTGCCGAACGCCAGCGTGTGGAGCTCTACGACGATGCATTGCCGGCGCTGAAGTGGCTCAGCGAACGCTACCCGTTGGTCGCGATTTCGAACGGCAATGCCGACATCCACCTCACCGGCGTTGGGCGCTGGTTTCGCACTGCCTTCAGTGCACGCGCGTTTGGCAGCGGCAAGCCGCATGCGCCGATCTTTCGTGCGGCCGCGGCGTCCGTCGGCCTGTTGCCGCGCGATGTTCTGCATGTAGGCGACGACGCTGCGCTGGACGTGGTCGGCGCACTCAACGCCGGCATGCAGGCCGCCTGGCTGGTGCGCGACGAGCGACCGTGGGAGCACGATGCGCGGCCGCAGCTGATCGTGCCAAATCTGCACGCGCTGTGCGTGGCACTGGAAGCCGGGTAACGACGCAGACCGGACGGCCAGCTTCAGTCGAGTTCGAACTGTTCGCGTAGCGCTTCGCAAAAGCTCGCTGTACCGCTGACCGAAACGACGAATGTGCGCCGAGTTGCGCCTTCGGCGGGTTCCTGCAGATCGAAGTCCCAGTCGGCGCCATCGCTCAACTCGCCGCGGCCAGTGGGGAATGCGGCTTCAGCCCATGCGAGTACCTGCGCGATTTCAGCCTCGACCAGAGCGGCGTCGGTCGGTGCAGTCGACGCCATCGCTTCGAAAGTGCCGTTGCCTCCCGTGTCTTCCGTGAAGTCGAAGACAAGGTATTGCAGTGTCATGGCGATGGCATTTTTGCCGCTGCGACGAGCCCGCTCATCACCGCGCCTTCGAGCGTGGCCGGATAGGGGCCTTCGATGTAGTCGCCGCAAGCGTCGAGGCCGGGTGCGATCGACATCGATGGGCGCGCAAGGCCGGGAGTGCAAGCGAAGGTAGCGCGCTTTTCAACCACACTCAGGACGACACGTGGATCGGCGCACCCCAGTTGCTCACGGGCTTGGGCAACGACCTGCGCTTCGAGCACTGCGCGCTCGGTTGTGCTCGCGCTCACGACCATGGCCCACAAACCGTCCGGGCCGCCGGTTTGCGCGCGGTCGAAAACGAACTGGGCGGGCGCGTCGGCCGTGGAGCGCAACGCCAGCAGAGGCTCGCGCAGGCGATGGCCGCCTTCAAGATAGATCGTGGCGATGGCTTCGAAGCGCAGTGCGCGTGCCTGTTTGGCCCAGCCTGCGGCTTGCGCAACGCCGCTCGATTCGACGAGTCGGGCCGCTTCGCCGGGCGGGCATGCGAGCACGACATGATCGAACTTGCCATCGCCATCGCCATCGCCATCGCCATCGCCATCGGCACCACCATCACCGACGATGCGCCAGCCCTTCGCTGTCGGCAGAATCGCTTGCACGCGGCTGCCGAGCGCGATGCGTCCGTTACGCGCCGCGACCCAGCGCGCGGCCGCATCCGGAAAGAGCGCACACAGATCGACGCGCGGAATCAAAAGATTTGATCCGCCACTCACACCGAACATCGCATCGCGCAGCACGCGCAGGAACACCTGGCCGCTGGCGGCGTCGGCAGCGGTGTTCAACGCCGAGACACACAGCGGATCGATCATTTCGGCTCGTATACGCGGCGTGAGTTCGGCGCAGAGGTCGGACACTGTGCGCGTGGCCTCGCACTCGAACTTCGCGCGCTGCCATCCTGCGGCCACGCGCAGCAAAGAGAGCTTGTCGCGCCATGACCAGCCGCGCGCGGTGCCGATGCCGATCAGCGCATCGAGCGGTGCGGGTAGCTTCGGAAAGCGCAACCCCATGCCATCGGGGAAGACCATCGTCAGCGGCATGCGCAGCAAGGCGGCGTCGACATCGGCCCCGACCTTGCGCATCAGGCGCAAGGTCTGGGTGTAGGCACCGATGAGGATGTGCTGGCCGTTGTCAAAGGCGATGTTGTTGCCGTCGCTCAAAGTAGCTTGTACGGTGCGGGCGCGACCGCCCAGGGTGCGAGCTGCTTCGTAGACCGTTACCTTGTGACCCGCATCGGTGGCGGCAACCGCGGCAGCGAGGCCGGACCATCCTGCGCCGATGATGGCGACGCTTGTGGTGCTTGCTGCCTCCGCTGCCCTCACCCCGGCCGTCTCCCGCATAAAGAAAGAGCGATGCGGAGATAGCAGGAAATGCGGAGTCTTGGCGTCATACGCGACCCAAAGCCTGCACGCGCCACGCGAGCCACAGCTTCCGTACCGGTGTCAGGCTCACCCTCTGATTCAGCACCTGAAAGTCGTCGCGCTCGATCTCGCGCAGCAGCGTGCGGTAGATGCTCGCCATCATCAGGCCGGGCTTCTGTGTGCGGCGGTCGGTTGCAGGCAGCAGCGCCAGTGCTTCTTCGTAAGCGGTGTGGGCACGCGCGGCCTGAAACTTCATGAGCGCGATGAAGCGATCGGAGTGGATGCGGTTGAGCACTTCGTGCGCCTTGACATCGAACTGCTGCAACTCGTTCACCGGCAGGTAGATGCGACCTCGCAGCGCGTCTTCACCGACATCGCGAATGATGTTGGTGAGCTGCAGCGCCAGGCCGAGCTTGTGGGCGTAATGGGTGGTTTCGTCTTTTGTCTGGCCGAAGATGCGTGCTGCGACCTCGCCGACCACACCGGCCACGCGGTGGCAGTAAAGGCGCAGGGCAGGGAAGTCGAGGTACCGGGTCTGGTCGAGGTCCATCTGGCAACCATCGACGACTTCGTGCAACTGACGCGCCTGGATGCCATAAGCGGCGGCGTAAGGCATCAGCGCCTTCATGACCGGGTGCCGCGGCTGGCCGGCAAACGACTGGGCGACCTCAGTACGCCACCACGCGAGCTTGGTTGCGGCAACGCCGGGGTCGGTCACTTCGTCGACCACGTCGTCGACCTCGCGGCAGAAGGCATAGAACGCGGTGATGGCGGCGCGGCGCGGCTTCGGCAGGAAAAGAAAGGCGTAGTAGAAGCTGCTGCCCGATGCAGCTGCCTTGTCCTGGACGTATTGCTCTGGCGTCATCGCGGGGATGCTTCTTCTTTTTTCATCGGTTTCGATTGTCTCCGCATCCACAGGGTTCGCCAGGCGAGCAGTGGCGCATCGCCTTTGCCGATGGTCGGGCGCTCGGAAAACGTGTCGAAGCCGAGTGCCTCGATTTTGTCGAGTATGCGCAGGCCGCCTTGCACGACGAGGCGCAGTTCCCAGCCGGCGCGGCCACGCAGGAGGTGCACGAGGGGCGCGCCTTGCTGCATCAACTCGCGCGCCCATGTGGCTTCTTGTGCCATCAGCGCGATGGCTTGTCGTGGTGGCTGTACCGACGACATCGGCCGGAAGGAGTCGAAGCTTTCGCGCGCCAGGCCTTGCGCCGTGCAGTCGGCCAGTGGCAGGTAGAAACGCCCGCGCGGCAGATCGACGCTCGGGTCTTGCCAGAAGTTGATGAGCTGCAGTGCCGTGCAGATCGCATCGCACTGGCGCAGTGCCTGCGGCCCGGCAACACCGTAGAGATGCAGCAGCAGCCGCCCAACCGGATTGGCCGAGCGGCGGCAGTAGTCGAGCAGCTCGGCGCGATCGGCATAGGCGCCTCCGTCGCGGGTCTTGAGAATGTCCTGCATGAAGGCGGAGAGCAGATCGGCCAGCAGTGCTTCGGGAAGCCCGAACTTGGACATCGCCAGCGCAAGCGGGCCGAATACCGCAGGCCATCGCGGAGAAGCCGCACGCCCTGACGCGATGGCGGCGAGGTCGGCACGGAAATCCGTCAAGTCGGCGAGTCGCTCGTCTGCCGAGGCATCGCCCTCGTCGGCGATGTCGTCGGCGGTACGAGCGAACCCATAGATGGCAGCGATCGGTGGGCGCAGGCGCGGCGGGCACAGCCACGACGCGACCGGAAAGTTTTCGTAGTGGTCAGGCACGCCGGCGATTGTCGGCGAGTCGCCACACGTCGATCGCAGTCTGTGTCGCCCGGCCCTATGCTCGTCGTTCCATCACGCTCAAACCCGTATGAATTCTCACCCCAGGACGCTGCATGACGCGGCCAAGAGGCCACCGGGCGCAGGCCTGATGATCGCCGCGCTCGGTGTGGTGTTCGGTGACATCGGCACCTCGCCGCTGTATGCATTCAAGGAAACGCTGAACCCCGAACATGGGGTGCCTTTCTCGCCCGACGCGGTGCTGGGCATGTTGTCCCTCATCTTTTGGGGTCTGATGTTCGTTGTCACGCTTAAGTACGTGGTGTTCGTGCTGCGCGCCGACCACGATGGCGAAGGTGGCATCCTGGCCTTGCAGGCGCTGGCCCGCCGGGCGCTGGCAGGGCCGGGCACGCCGACTTGGGCCTGGCAATTGCTCGGCATGCTCGGTCTGCTCGGCGCGGCGATGTTCTACGGCGACAGCCTCATCACCCCGGCGATATCGGTGCTGTCCGCCGTCGAGGGGCTGGAGGTGCTGCAGCCGGGACTGGAGCGCTTCGTGATCCCGATCACCATCGTCATCCTGATCGGGCTGTTCATGGTTCAGCGCAAGGGCACGGCTGTGGTGGGTAAGGTCTTCGGGCCGGTCATGCTGCTTTGGTTCGTCTTGCTGGCGATAGGCGGGGCATGGCAGATCTGGCAGCAGCCTCAGGTGCTCGCAGCGCTCGATCCGCGCCATGCCTTCAGCTTTTTGTTCACGCATAGGGCGCAAGCGCTGCCGGTACTCGGCGCTGTGTTTCTGGCCTTTACCGGCGGCGAGGCGCTGTATGCAGATATGGGGCATTTCGGCGCGCGGCCGATTCGGCTGGCGTGGGCCTTCGTCGCGCTGCCCGGGCTGGTCCTCAATTACTTCGGCCAAGGCGCGTTGGTGCTTGGCAACCCGGCGGCCATCGACAACCCGTTTTTCCGGCTCTTCCCGGCCTGGAGCGTATTGCCGATGGTGGTGCTCGCGGCCATGGCCACGGTTATCGCTTCGCAAGCGGTGATCTCAGGGGCCTTCTCCCTGACGGCGCAGGCAATGCGCATGGGCTACCTGCCGCGCATGCGTGTGGTGCAAACCTCGCGAGACGCCATCGGGCAAATCTATGTGCCGGCTATCAACTGGATGTTGATGGTCGGCGTGCTGTTGCTGGTGCTGGGCTTTCGCAGTTCGAGCGCGCTGTCGGCCGCCTACGGCATCGCGGTGTCGATCACCATGGTCACGACGACGTTGCTGGCTGGCGTAGTGGCGTACGGACTCTGGCGCTGGAACCGCGTCGCTGTCGTCGTCGGCGTTGTGCTCTTCGCCATCGTCGACCTCACCTTCGTCTTCGCCAATAGCCTGAAGGTGGCGCAAGGCGGTTGGCTCACGCTCGCCGTCGCTGCCGTAGTGATGGTCATATTCACCACCTGGGCCAAGGGGCGGCGCATCGGGCTCGAAGTGGCTGCCGCCGAGCGCCTTCCGCTCAAGCCGTTCGTCGAATCGCTGGCCATCAACCTGCCGCACCGGGTGCGTGGTACGGCTGTGTTTCCCAGTGTCGATGTCGACTCGGTGCCGTATGCGCTGCTGCACAACCTTAAGCACAACCAGGTGCTACACGACCAAGTCATCGTGCTGCTGGTCCGGCCCTGCGACACGCCGCGTGTGGATGCGGCCCAGCGCATCGAATCCGAATCGCTGGGCCACGGCGTCTGGACCGTGACGGCGCGACACGGCTTCATGGAGCGCCCGGACGTGCCGGAATTCATCCGTATCTTTGCGTCTCAGGAGGGTATCGGCTGCGACTCGATGACGACCTCGTACTTCACCTCGAGGGCGTCGATCTCGGCCAATCTGCCGGGCATGAACCCGCTTCGGGTGGCTCTGTTCGGTTGGCTGCAGCGAAATGCGGGGCGCGCTTCGGACTACTTTCAGCTGCCGGGCAACCGACTGGTGGAACTGGGGCAACGGACCTGACCGGCCAATTGACACGCTTTCGCGTTTACCCTAAATTACTAACCGCCCGGTCATTAATGACTGCCGTTTCGTTTTCTCAAGGTAGGTCCCATGCCCGCGTTGTCCCCCATTCGCGCCGTTTTCGCCCGCCGCGGCTCCCTGGTCATTTCCGCAGTCACGGCAACATTCGCCGCCTTAGCCATCGCCGGCTGCACGCATCCCGCTCCGCCAGAAGTGCCGCTGCGCGCGGTCAAGATCACGACTGTCGGCGTTTCGACTTTCGACACTGAGCCGGAGTTTTCCGCCGAGGTGCGGGCTCGCGTCGAATCGCGCATCGGCTTTAGGGTCGGCGGCAAGATCACCAAGCGCCAGGTCGACATGGGCCAGCATGTGAACGCCGGTCAGGTGCTCGCGCAACTCGATCCACAAGATTTCAAGCTCGCCGCCGATGCCGCGCGTGCCCAGGTGGCCGCAGCGACGACCAATCGCGATATCGCTGCGAGCGACCTCAAGCGCTACCAGGGGTTGCGTGACCAGAACTTCATCAGCGGCGCCGATCTCGAGCGCCGCGAGACCACTTACAAATCGGCGCAGGCCCAATTCGAGCAGGCACAGGCGCAGTTCTCGTCGCAGGGCAACCAAGCCAACTACACCACGCTGTTGGCCGACGTGCCGGGCATCGTGACCGCCATCGAGGCGGAGCCGGGTCAGGTGGTCACCTCTGGAACACCGGTGGTTCGTATCGCGCAGGACGGCGCACGCGACGTCGTGTTCGCGGTGCCGGAAGACCGTGCCGCGCTCATCAAGCCGGGCGCACCGGTGACCGTACGCGGCTGGGCGGGCGGCGCCGAACTCGAAGGCAAGGTCCGCGAAGTCGCGGCGAGTGCGGATGCGGTGACGCGCACCTACACCGTCAAGGTCGCCATCGATGCGGCGACCGCGCCTGCCCTCGGTGCCACCGTCTATGCCCGCCCGCAGAGCCTGTCGCGCAGCGGCACCGCGGTGATCAAGCTGCCGACCAGTGCGCTGCGTCAGGAGGGCCAGGGCAGCGCTGTCTGGGTGCTCGACAAGGACACCATGACGGTGCGTTTGCAAGCCGTGCAGGTCGCGACGGCCGACGGCAACGCGGCGGTCATCTCCGGTGGCGTCACGCCCGGGATGATGGTCGTGGTGGCCGGCGTGCATGTGCTGCAGCCGGGGCAAAAGGTGTCGATCTACCACGACAAGAACGCGGCTATCGTGCCCACCGCAGCGGGTGCCAAGCAATGACGTCGCCGGTCGACGCCAAGCCCGCCGGCTTCAATCTGTCCAAATGGGCGCTCGACCACGGCGCTCTCACGCGTTACCTAATGCTGGTGCTCATGGTGCTGGGGTTCGCCTCGTACTTTCAGCTGGGCCAGGACGAAGACCCACCGTTCACCTTTCGGGTGATGGTGGTGCAGACTTTTTGGCCCGGGGCTACGGCACAGCAGGTCGCCGAGCAGGTCACCGACAAGATCGAGCGGACGCTGCAAGAGGTACCGTACGCCGACAAGATTCGCAGCTACTCGAAGCCGGGCGAGTCTCAGATCGTTTTCGAAATCAAGGATTCGTCCAAGGCCAGTGAGGTACCTAACGTCTGGTACACGGTGCGCAAGAAGATCGCCGACATGCGCGGTAACTTGCCCGGCGGCATTCAGGGCCCGTTTTTCAACGACGAATTCGGCGACGTGTTCGGCGTGATCTACGCGCTAGAAAGCGAAGGCTTCAGCCAGTCCGAGCTCAAGACCTTCGCCGACGATGTGCGCCAGCGCCTGCTG
>JANXTS010000083.1 GCA_025352265.1 Variovorax sp.
CCTACGCGCGCTCTTAGACGCATTGGCACGACCAGGCGGACAACGTAGATGCCGCTTGGTCGACGCATGAGGTTCTGCATGGAAACACCCTATGTATGAGGGTGGTGTGCACGAACAGAAAAGCCCCGGATTCTTCAACAAAATCCGGGGCTTACAGAGATGTGGTGCGGCTGGCAGGAATTGAACCCACGACCCCTTGGTTCGTAGCCAAGTACTCTATCCAACTGAGCTACAGCCGCACAGCTTCCGATTATAGCACCGGCAAAAGTGCCGATCTCTTTGGTCGAAAATTTCTCGAATGCAGCGTGGTAGGCCGTGATGGGCTTGAACCATCGACCAACGGATTATGAGTCCGCTGCTCTAACCAACTGAGCTAACGGCCCACGCGGACTCGATTCTAGTGGGGCGCTTACTTACTTCCGATGGCTCAGCGCATTGGTGACCAGCCTCGAAGTGATCTCGACGATCTGGATCATTCGCTCGTAGGGCATGCGAGTGGGGCCGATGACACCCAGGGTGCCGACAACCTTGCCATCGACTTCGTAGTTCGCACTGACGATCGACAAATCGTCGAACGGCACGACCTGGCTTTCACCACCGATGAAGATCCGAACGCCGTCGGCCTTGCTCGACACGTCCAGCAAACGCATCAATTGCGCCTTTTGCTCGAACAACTCGAAGGCCCGGCGCAGCTGACCCATATCGCTTGAAAAATCCGAGACCGCGAGCAGATTGCGCTCGCCCGAGATGACGACTTCGTCTTGCGCTTCTGTCATCACTTCGGAACTTGCCTGTACGGCCGCCTGCATCAGCTGAACAATTTCGCCACGGAGTTTCTCGACTTCGGATTGCAGTCGATCGCGCACCTGCTCGATCGACAACCCGGCGTAGTTGGCATTGATGTAGTTCGCCGCTTCCACCAGCTGCGACTGCGTGTAATCCGCTTCTGGAAAGATCACCCGGTTCTGCACATCGCCATCGGGTGACACGATGATGACCAGCAGCCGACGGTCCGACAGTCGCAGGAACTCGATCTGCTTGAACACCGAAGCACGCCGCGGCGCCATGACGACGCCGACGAACTGCGACAGGTTCGACAACAGATTGGCCGCATTTGCGATCACCTTCTGCGGCTGGTCCGGCGCCAGCGTTGCCGCGCTGAACTGATCGCGTTGCGCGGTCAGCATGGTGTCGACGAAAAGGCGATAGCCGCGCGCGGTCGGGATGCGTCCGGCAGAGGTGTGCGGACTCGCGATCAGCCCGAGATTTTCCAGGTCGGACATCACGTTGCGGATCGTCGCCGCAGACAGTTCAAGCCCCGAAACGTGGGACAGCGTGCGTGATCCCACCGGCTGTCCATCAGCGATGTAACGCTCAACAAGAGTCTTGAGCAGCAACTTGGCGCGATCGTCCAGCATCGATGAATTTTAGTGTTGTAATTTGTGAATGACCTCCCGCTTTCGACGCGTCGCGCTGATTGGTAAGTACCAAGCCTCCGGCGCACGCGCGCAGGCTGGGGCGCAAGACGGCGTGATGGAAGACATCGGCGCTTTCCTTGAATCGCACGGCTGCGAGGTAGTTGTCGAACAGTCGACCGATGAGCATCCGGAGATCAGCCGTTATGCGGCCTTGAGCGTCGAAGAAATCGGCCGAACGTGTGATCTCTGCTTGGTGGTGGGGGGTGACGGAACGATGCTGGGCATCGGCCGGCAACTCGCTTGCTACGGCGTGCCGCTCGTGGGCATCAACCGGGGACGACTCGGATTCATCACCGACATTAGGCTGGAAGACTACAAGGCGACGCTGGTGCCGATGCTGTCCGGCGACTATGAAGAGGACCATCGCAGCCTGATGCATGCGCTTGTGCTGCGCGAGGGCAATGTGGTGTTCGATGCACTCGCAATGAACGATGTGGTGGTCAACCGCGGCGCGACATCCGGCATGGTCGAACTGCGTGTGACGGTCGGTCGGCACATCGTCGCCGTGCAGCGCGCGGACGGATTGATCATTGCCTCGCCGACCGGCTCGACCGCCTATGCCTTGTCGGCCGGCGGCCCCTTGATGCACCCGGCCATTCCAGGCTGGGTCATGGTCCCGATCGCGCCGCACACATTGTCGAACCGGCCGATCCTGCTGCCCGACGCCGACGAGATATCGATCGAACTGGTATCGGGTCGCGACGCCAGCGCGAACTTCGACATGCAGTCACTCGCCACTTTGATGTTGGGCGACACGGTCGTTGTGCGCCGGTCGGATCATCGCGTTCGCTTTCTGCATCCGAAGGGATGGAGTTACTTCGACACGCTGCGCAAGAAATTGCACTGGAACGAAGGAGGTTCCTGAGGTGGCTCTGCAACGCATCGCGCTGCGCGATTTTGTGATCGTGCATGCGCTAGAACTGGATTTTTCAACCGGCTTCACGGTATTGACCGGTGAGACGGGCGCTGGAAAGTCAATCCTGATCGACGCGCTTCAACTGGCATTGGGGAGCCGGGCCGACGCCGGCTCGGTGCGAGAGGGCGCCGAGCGGCTCGACGTGAGCGTGGAGTTCGACGCTGCGCCGGCGTTGTCGTCCTGGCTGGACGAAGGCGGTTTTGAAGCCAACGACACTTTACTGTTGCGCCGAACGGTCGACCTGCAAGGACGCAGCCGTGGCTGGATTAACGGCGCCCCGGCCACCGCGGCACAGCTGCGCACCGTCGGCGATCTGCTGCTCGACATCCACGGTCAGCATGCATGGCAGAGCCTGACGCGCCCGGAGGCAGTACGTGGACTGCTGGACGCGTACGCCGACGTAAATACGAGCGCGCTGGAGGCGCGCTGGCACGGTTGGCGCCAAACGCTGGCCGCGCTCGACGTAGCGCGTGCCGCACAAGATTCTTTGCAGCGCGAGCGCGAGCGCCTTCAGTGGCAGCTGGGCGAAGTCAGCAAGCTTGCACCGGTGGAAGGCGAATGGCAGGAGCTGTCTGCCAATCACAGCCGCATCTCCAATGCACAGGCGCTGATCGAAGCGGCCGAAGGCGCCATCGGGGCGCTGGAGGACGACGACGCCGGTGCGCTTTCTGCCCTCGCGCGTGCCGTCGCGTTGTTGCAAAACGCCGACCACATGGAACCGGAGTTCAAGACGCTGGGCGAGGTGCTGGCCTCCAGTGTGGCGCAGGCAGCGGACGCTGCACATTCGCTGCACGGCTACCTCCGGCACACCGACACCGATCCGCAACGCCTGGCAGAACTCGATACGCGCATGGGACTCTGGATGTCGCTGGCACGTCGCTACAAGCGACCGCCGTCAGAGCTACCCGCGCTCCTTTCGAGCTGGCAGGCCGAACTGAAGTCACTGGATGCACAACGCGATCTCGAAGCACTCGAGCGCGCCGAGCAAGCCGCCAAGCAGGGCTACCTGCGCGAGGCCAAGGTGCTTAGCAAAGCACGCCATCAAGCGGCGCCGCGTCTTTCAGAGTCCGTCACCAAAGCGATGCAGGGTCTGGGCATGCAGGGCGGTCGCTTCGAAGTCGAATTGCAGCAGCTCGACCAACCCGGCCGTGCCGGCCTCGAAGAAGTGATCTTTCTTGTTGCCGGTCACGCTGGTAGCACGCCCCGGCCAATCGGCAAGGTCGCCTCGGGCGGCGAGCTGTCGCGCATCGCGCTCGCCATCGCTGTGACGACGAGTGAACTCGGCACAGCACAGACGCTGATTTTCGACGAGGTCGACGCGGGTGTCGGTGGTGCGGTGGCGGAGACCGTGGGACGCTTGATGGCGCAACTCGGCCGCAGCCGGCAGGTTCTAGCGGTCACGCATCTGCCGCAAGTGGCGGCGTGTGCCGACCATCATCTGCTGGTCGCAAAGCGGCAAACCAGCGGCGGCAAGGGTACAGAACCACGCACCGAAAGCACTGTCGCACCGCTCGACGCCGCAGGCCGCACCCAAGAAGTCGCCCGCATGCTCGGCGGCGAGCGCGTTTCGAAAACATCTCTTGCACATGCGCGCGAGATGCTCGAAAAGCAGGTGCCGGCGACTTCGCAATGAGCCTCGACATCGTGCTCATCACCGGCATGTCGGGGTCCGGCAAGTCGGTCGCGCTGCATGCACTGGAAGACGCTGGTTACTATTGCGTCGACAACCTCCCACCGGAATTGCTCACCGCCTTCGTCGCGCTGCAGGAGCAGCAAAACGCCAGCCATGTGGCAATTGCCATGGACGTACGCAGCGGGGTTTCGTTGCCGCTCGTGCCCCAGCAGCTCGACAGCCTGCGGCGCAACGGCGTCGGGCTGCGATCGCTATTTTTGGATTCCACGACCGATGCGCTGGTGCATCGCTACTCAGAGACGCGGCGCCGTCATCCTCTGTCGCGCCAAGACCATCTGACCGACTTGCCCGAGCAACAGCGAGCGCTGGTCCAGTCGATCGAGTTGGAGCGCGAACTACTGGCCGATCTGCGCGACGGCGCTGACGTCATCGACACCAGCATCATCCGGCCCGCGCAGTTGCAGAGCTACATAAAGGCTTTGATAGCGGCGCCGCAAAGTGCATTGACGCTGGTTTTCCAGTCGTTTGCATTCAAGCGCGGCGTGCCGCTCGACGCGGACTTCGTGTTCGACGTGCGCATGCTGCCCAACCCGCACTATGAACCCGCACTGCGCGCACTCACTGGACGCGATGTGCAGGTGATCGACTGGCTGCGCTCTCACGACGACGTCGCGCGCATGTATGGCGACATCGAACAGTTCCTCGGCCGTTGGCTCGATGCGCTGGCACACGACCATCGCAGTTACGTCACAGTGGCGGTCGGTTGTACC
Source organism: Variovorax sp. (assembly GCA_025352265.1). Taxonomy (GTDB): domain Bacteria; phylum Pseudomonadota; class Gammaproteobacteria; order Burkholderiales; family Burkholderiaceae_C; genus Variovorax. The sequence goes on from JANXTS010000083.1 coordinate 4,798, forward strand.
GGCGGCCAGCACCGCTCCGTGTTTCTGGTGGAGCAATTGGCGCGAGGCTTCGGCGATCGGTGGGCAGCGCTCAAACGGCATCGCGAACTCGACGCGACCTGAGCCGGGTTTGCAGCGGCCTTAACTGCGCGAGCCAGGTCAACCGCCAGCGACAAGCAGTTTGCGCACCGGTGCCGGCAATCCGAGTTCGGTCCATTCCTGCACATCGAACCAGCGCCCGCGGTCAGACAAGACGTGCGCGCCCTCACACACGACCTTGACCGGATGCAGGTGCAGGTCTTTGTGCGTCAACACATGAACGAACGGCGCTTCGTCTTGCAACGCATTGCACGACGACGGCAGAGCCTCAAGAAGTGCCGTTCGACTTTCGAAGACCGGCAGCGAGTACAGGCCTGCCCAGATGCCGCGCGCCGGTCTTTTTTCGAGCCACGCGCGTCCCGTCGAATCGCTGGCACGAAGCATCCACAGTGACTCCGCGCTACGTCGAAGTTTGCGCAGCTTGACTGGATAGCGCTCGGGCGCGCCTTCTTGCATGGCAGCGCAGGCGTCGCTTACCGGGCAGAGCAGACAGGTCGGCTTACGCGGTAAGCAGATCGTCGCGCCCAGGTCCATCAAGCCCTGGGTGTAGCGCGTGATCGCTTCAGGCTTGTCGGTAGATGGCAGCAAGGTCGTCGCATCGGCCCACAGCGTGCGTTCGTTGAATGCGACCGACAAGTCGGCGTCGAACGCCAGCACGCGGGTCAGCACACGTTTTACGTTGCCGTCGAGGATGGCCACGCGCTCGCCAAAACAGAAAGCCGCAATCGCTGCAGCAGTCGACCGACCGATGCCGGGCAAGGTCTGCAACTGCGCGGCCGTGTGTGGGAACGCGCCGCCGAAGCGCTCGACCACTTCTTGCGCGCATCGGTGCATGTTGCGCGCGCGGCTGTAATAGCCGAGGCCGCTCCAAAGGCCGAACACTTCGTCTTCGGACGCCGCAGCAAGTGCCGCTACGGCCGGAAACTTGTCGAGAAAGCGCGTGAAGTAGGCAAGCACCGTCACGACTTGCGTTTGCTGGAGCATGACCTCGGACAGCCACACACGATAAGGGTCGCGCGTGTTTTGCCAGGGCAAGTTGCTGCGGCCATGCGTTACTTGCCAGCCCGCCACGCGCGCGGCGAAGGTGGGCGCCAGCCGCTGGGCGGCCGACGCAGTCGGTTCAGACCGCACTCAATTCGCTGCGGACTGAAAAAGCGCTAGGCGCCTCGTTGCTGGTGAGCATGGCGGTGAGTTCGCGCAAACGCTTTTGCAGTTCCCCTAATCCGCTCTCTTGCACCGCAAGCTCGGTAAGCCGTTCTTCCAGGCTGCCGGCGGCATGCTGAATGCGTTCGACCGCTTCGATGCGCTTGCTGAAGTTGCGACGCCGCTCTTTCAGCTGCGCATCGAGTTGGGCCCCTGCCCCCTTGCTCCAGCGCTCGACCTCGGTCATCGCCGCCTCATTGACGACGCGCAAACGACTGGCCAGCGCACGTACGAGCTTGTCGCAAAAGTCGGGTTGCGCAAGCTTGATAAGGTTGCCGACCCCGAGGTACTGCGTGTGACTGACCTCGATCTGCGTGAGCTGGCGTTCGAAGCCGACCAGGTCGGGCTCGGCAGGCGCCTGCAGCGTAAAGCCATGCTCAGCGTTCAGTTGGCGGAATGTCGCATGCAGCATCGCCTGAATCTCGGCCGTGGTTGCCTGGACTTCGCGCAGGTTGTTGCGCAGCGCGTCGAAGGTCTCTGCATAGATCTTCCGAACGTTGAACTTGATGCCAGGCCGTTTCAACGCGGCAGCAAGCCTGCCCATATCGGCTTTGAGCGCGGTACTGCCCAGCACTGCATAAACCTCGCGCAGCAGCTTTCCTTGAACAGAGCGCAACGCGAGAATGCGCGTGTTGCTGCCCTCGAATTCAGTCTGCTCCTGTTCGATGCGTGTCCGCATATGGCGGATCACCGAGACGTTTTTACCGCGCAGGCCTTGCAGTTCGAGCGCTTGCTCTGAAAAGTCACGTTGACGCACGGTCAAGATCCGCGCCGCTTCGGCCCGGAGCGCCGCAATGCCCGAGTCGACGGCCAGTCGCAGCATGGTCTCGCGCTTGCCGAGCAAGCCTTCGCCAAGTACCGATTCGAGCGCCGGCAAGCGGCTTGCCTGCAACAGTGGAGGATCACGACGGATTTTTGCTTGCAAGCCTTTTTGAGCCGACACCGGAAGCACGCGCGCCAGCGGGACTCCCAAAAGCTCAGCAGCGCCAACCCGCTGGCGCTCGATTTGCGCGTCGATCTGTACGGGTGTGCTCAGCGTGTCCCACATCGTGTCGATTTTGTTCAACACGACGATGCGCGTTTCGCTGGCGTCGCCTTCGGTGATGAGGTGCTCGCGCCAAATCGCCAGATCGGAACGCGTTACACCGGTGTCCGCACCAAGAATGAACACGACCGCGTGCGCTTGCGGAATCAAACTGACGGTGAGTTCGGGCTCGGCGCCGATGGCGTTCAAACCCGGGGTATCGAGAATGACCAGGCCCTGCTCGAGCAGGGGATGCGGCATGTTCAGTAACGCATGGCGCCAGCGCGGGATTTCCACGCGCCCGCCGGAGTCGCGCACTGGATTGTCATCCGGCGTGTCGTCGCTCCAAAAACCAAGTGCCTTGGCCTCTTCCACTGGCACCCAACGCACCTCCGCGACCTTGTTCATCACGCCGCCAAGCTGCTCGGCGTCGTCGACGTCGATCGGGATGTCCATCCAGCGCTCGGGCTCGTCACGCCAATGAGCGAGGGAATAAGCTTCAAGACGGGTTTCGATCGGTAAGAGGCGCAGGCTAGGCGGCTGGCCGGCCGTGTAGCCAAGCTCCGTCGGGCACATCGTCGTGCGGCCGGCGCTGGCCGGCATGATTCGCCGTCCGTAGCCAGCAAAAAATATCGCGTTGATAAGTTCCGACTTGCCACGCGAGAACTCCGCGACGAACGCCACCATGACCTTGCTGGTCCGCATCTGCGATTCGAGCTCGCGCAGGCGCTCTGCCACGGCCTGATCGAGCAACTCGTTTTCGTTCAACCAACCCGCAAGCCATTTCAGACGGTGCGCAAAGTTACGTCGCCAGGCGCCGTGCTGGTCGAATTGCTGGTTGAAAGAGCGGCTCAATGGGAAAATGTAAGTGGGTTTTCAAAATATAGCATCGAGCGACGGAGCAGCGGGATCTATCCCAAACTGTTTCAGTACTTTTGACAGTTGTTGCAAAAAAATGTCGAGCGCTGCCCTTGCTTGAATTGCCGAACCGGCGCTCCACACACCCGACACGGCTCGCCTGCGCGCCCGTAAACCGTCGTTTCGAGCTGGAAGTGGCCGGCTTGTCCATCGATGTTCGAAAAGTCACGCAGCGAGCTGCCGCCGCGCTGCACAGCCCGAGCCAGGATCTCTCGAATGGCGGTGTGCAGGCGAAAGGCACGCGGCCGACTGATCCGTGATGCGGACACCGTTGGCCGAATTCCCGCCATAAACAATGCTTCGGACGCATAGATATTTCCGACACCGACAACCAGATCACCGGCCAACAGCACCTGCTTGATCGCTGCCTGGCGACGGCGCAGACCCACGTGGAAAGCCTCAAAATCGAAAGCGTCGCTCAATGGCTCCATGCCCAGTCCGCCGAGCAACTTGAGCGCCAGCGGAGCGCCCTCGTCATCCACATAGACGACGGCACCAAAACGCCGCGGATCGTTCAGGCGCAGCGTGCCTTTGTCCGTCAGCAAATCGAAATGATCGTGCGGACCGGGGAGCGGCAGCGCCGAAGTAAACCGTAGGCTGCCGGACATGCCCAGATGCAGGAGCAAAAGTCCGTGGTCCATATCGACCAGAAGATATTTACCTCGCCGCCTCACCGCCGCAACCGTTCGCCCGACAAGGGCCTCAGGCTCCACCGACAACGCCCAGCGCAGCGGCTTGCCGACCCGCACGGCCAAGACAAGGGCGCCCGCGATGCGGTCGGCGAATCCGAGCCGGGTGACTTCAACTTCGGGTAATTCGGGCATGCAGAGCCAGGCAAGCGATAAACACCGACACGAAATAGGGCAGTCTCCTAAGACCTCGCTCAACGTGTCGCAAAAGCCTTGGATTATTATCGTGCGATGACCTTACCGCCCCGCCGACTCCGCCTTGCGGCGGCAGCGCTTCCCGTGTTTCTTGCCGTAGCAGCCTACGCCCAGCCCGCGACGGCCCCCGCAGCGGCGCCAACCAGTCCGGCACCGATCGTCGAACCTGCCAGACCGCCTGCGACAACTGCAGCGCCGAAGGTCGCAGAAGATGCCTCTCCCGATCAGTCCGCGCTGACCGCACAGCTTTTCTATGAGGTCTTGCTCGGCGAACTCACCACCCGCTCCGGCGAGCCCGGTGATGGTTATGCGCTGATGTTGGACGCAGGCCGCAAGACCGGTGACAGCAGTCTTTTTCAGCGCGCCGTGGAAATCGCGCTGCAATCTCGCTCCGGCGATGCGGCGTTGGCTGCAACGCGCGCCTGGAAGCAATCGGTTCCGACTTCGCGTGAAGCGCGACGTTTTGAGCTGCAAATCCTGATCGCGCTCAATCGCATCGACGAAACCGTAGAGCCGTTACGGATGGAACTGGCCGCGACGCCGCTGCCAGAACACCCGTTCTTGATGGCCATGATCGCGCGCAACTACGCGCGCGCCCCCGATAAAAAAGCGGCTGCCGAAGTTGTCGAAAAGGCGCTGGCCGGCGACCTAAAAAACCCCGCGACCGCTGGGCTGGCCTGGACCGCGGTCGGCCGGCTTCGCCAGTTGGCTGGTGACAGTTCAGGGGCGCTCCAAGCCGCAATCAAGGGCCAGGAAGCCGATCCGTCTTCTGATGGCCCCGCAGTGTTGGCGCTGGAGTTGATCGACCCTGCACAGCCTCTGGCCGAGCCTATCGTCAAACGCTATCTGGCAACTCCAAAAGCCGTGCCTGAGGTGCGTATGGCTTACGCACGCGTGCTTACCGAGGGGCGCCGCTACAACGAGGCCACAGCCGAATTGGCGACCCTCACCTCGGCACGTCCCGACATACCCGACCCCTGGCTGCTGCTCGGCTCGCTTCAGTCGCAAGCGCGGCAGGACGCGGCCGCCGAGACCTCATTGAAGCGCTATATCGAGCTCTCAAACGGCCAGCGCGATGCCGATGAACGCAAGCGCGGCGAAACGCAGGCGTATCTCATGCTGGCTCAGTTGGCCGAACGCCGGAAAGACTTCACCGGCGCCGAGCGTTGGCTCACGAAGATCGACAGCACAGACGATATGGTGGCAGCGCAAAGCCGCCGCGCCGGACTCCTGGCACGGCAAGGCAAGTTGCCACAGGCGCGTGAAATCATTCGCGCGCTGCCGGAGCTCACTGCCGAGGACAAGCAGCACAAATTCATGGCCGAGGTGCAGTTGCTACGTGATGGCAAGCAATTCCAGGCGGCCTATGACATGCTTGCCAAGGCCAGCGCCGCCGAGCCCGAAAGCAGCGACCTCATCTACGATCAGGCGATGGTCGCCGAAAAGCTCAACCGCCTCGACGATATGGAGCGGCTGCTGCGGCGTCTGATCGTGCTGAAGCCGGAAAACCAGAACGCATACAACGCGCTGGGATATTCGTTTGCGGATCGCAGGGTCCGGCTCGACGAGGCGCGGACGCTGATCCAGAAAGCCGTGCAACTCGCACCCGAAGATCCATTCATCGCAGACAGCCTTGGCTGGGTTGAATTCCGGCTGGGCAACACGGTCGAAGCTTCCCGCATTCTTGAAGCGGCCTACAAGCAACGCCCTGATCCGGAGATCGGCGCCCACTACGGCGAAGTGCTGTGGCATGCCGGTGAAAAGGAGCGCGCAGTATCGATCTGGAAAGAGGCTGCATTGGCCGATGCTGAAAACGAAACCTTGCAGGAAACGCTCAAGCGCCTGCGCGTCAAGTTGTGAGGTGGGCCGCGGCCCGCCCGCCGCGCCGATTTGCGCTGACTCTGGGTGCCGCGACGCTGCTGGTGCTTTCGGGTTGCGCAACGTTGAAGCAGCCTTCGAGTGGAACCGACGCGAAAGCATGGACCGGTCGTCTGTCACTCAAGATCGAAAGTGAACCAGAGCAGACTTTCGCTGCCCTTTTCGACCTGCGCGGTACCGCCGAGACAGGGGAGTTGACGTTGACCAGCCCCATCGGTAGCACGCTCGCGGCGTTGCATTGGGCGCCAGGCGAGGCCGCGCTGAACGACGGCAGTCGAATCCGCCGTTTCGATTCAGTGGATGAGTTGATCCTGGCTGCCACCGGTGCCGCCATTCCCATCGGTGCGCTGTTCGGTTGGCTCGACGGCCGCGACGCACAAGTATCCGGCTGGAAAGCCGAACTGGGGCAACTGGCGCAAGGGCGACTGCAGGCACGCAGGGAAGCGCCCCTGCCGCGAGCCGATCTGCGCGTCATTTTCGAACGGGCATGAAGGCGCTATACGACCTCCCGGCGCCCGCCAAGCTGAACCTGTTTCTGCATATCACGGGGCGACGGGAGGACGGTTACCACCTGCTGCAATCGGTCTTCATGCTGATCGACTGGTGCGACACGATTCATGTGGAATTGCGTAGCGATGGTGGCCTCAGTCGCGAAGACCTGACCATCCCGCTTCCCGCCGATGATCTTGTGCTTCGTGCGGCGCGTGCGTTGCAGCGATTTGCATCGCCAGGGCAAGGCGCACACATCGGCGTGGCAAAAGATATTCCTGCGCAAGCGGGCATGGGTGGCGGTTCTTCCGACGCCGCCACCTGCTTGCTGGCTTTGAACCACCTTTGGAATCTGCATTTGCCGTTGCAACGGCTTGAAGAAATCGGACTCGCGCTGGGCGCCGACGTGCCGTTCTTTTTGCGCGGGCACAACGCATTGGTCGAAGGAATCGGTGATCGCATCACTCCGATCAATGTGCCCGCGGCTCGGTTCGCCATCGCAAAGCCTGCGCAGGGACTTGAAACGCGACTCATTTTTGCAGCGTCGGACCTGAACCGTGCCACGCCGGCTGCTATAATCTCGGGCTTTGCTGCAGGTAGCGCAGTCTCTGGCTCAAACTCCGCGAAATCGGGTTTCGCCTTTGGCCACAACGACCTGCAGCCGGTTGCTCAACGGCTTTGCCCGTCGGTTAGCGATGCCATCGACTGGCTCGGAACCCATGGACTCGCTGGTCGAATGACCGGCTCCGGTAGTGCAGTTTTTGCGGCAATGCCGCACGAATTTGAGCTTGCAAATGCCCCCGAGGGCTGGCGGGTTCGCAAGTGCAGCAATCTGGCTGTCCATCCTCTTGTCCGGTGGGCAGTCGATTAGTCAGGATTTTCGGTAGGCGACCACTCCAAAAGAGACGGTCGTCGACCCGTGTAGGGGCGTCGCCAAGCTGGTTAAGGCACTGGATTTTGATTCCAGCATTCGAAGGTTCGACTCCTTCCGCCCCTGCCAAACGTTTTGAACTTGCAGCCGTCGGGCTGCAAGACCCTGGACCTAGCGGCTCGACCGGGCCATTTCGCATTGCCGGATGCATTCTGCCGAGACCCTCATGCAGGTTCATCATCCTGATTTCATGGTTTTCACCGGCAACGCCAATCCTGGCCTTGCGGCGGAAATCGCGCAGCACCTCGGCACCACCTTGGGCGCGGCCCGGGTCGGCCGCTTTTCCGATGGTGAAGTCACGGTCGAGATCAATCAGAACGTCCGGGCGCGCGATGTCTTCGTGGTGCAGTCCACCTGCGCACCGACCAACGAGAACCTGATGGAGCTGCTGATCATGGTCGACGCGCTCAAGCG